>JBGTJE010000030.1:0-92935 GCA_041745295.1 Pirellulaceae bacterium
GACTCGCAAAAGCCATACGTAGTTCGTTCATGTGGGTAACTTCCCAGGGCATAAAGCACCTCCCTTTAGAGGAGCTAGTCTGCCCTAAATCTGTTACCTATGTGTCTTCAACGCGCGCCACCCATGTCTCTTCAACGAACATCTTCGCAGGCCTGGGTTCAATTGCAAGAAAAATTCCAAAGGGCCAACGGCCCGGCAATTTGCCGCTCCTCCGAAGTCTCAAACGCTTTCAACGCCTGAGTCCGACTGCGCAAGACGACATGAGGTCAGTTGACTCTTCCGTGTCCTGCCACGATTGGACGTTGGAAAACGGCTTCTATGGTTTGAATTGCGGGACGTCGAGTTGGGTCCCGCCGGCGAGTGCGGATTGGTGGGCGATGATGCCAGGTGCTGTCATGGCAATCGATTCGTATATATCGATCGCGGGTTCGCGCTGTTCGAGGATCGCGTTGATGAACTCGGCACATAAAAACGCCGAACTGCCGCCGTGGCCGCTGTCGTGCCGCATCGGTTCGGGGAGCCGATCGGTGGACCAATAATTTGGAACATCCCAGCGCTCCCAGCCGCCGTCGATTTTTCGTTTGGCCTGGGGCTGGCCGGCGGATCCGTCCATCCACAAAGATAGTTTTTCGCCGAGCCACTGAGCGCGTTCGCCATCGGCGGCAATTTGCCAACAAACGGCAAAACGGCACGTGTTTCCAAGGTTTGTGACGCCCAGAGCAAATTCGTTGTTGAACGGATTGCGATATTGGTTGTCGGCGGCTTCGGGGAAATCGTCGCCGACGCGTTGACCAATGCATGAAACTTTTGTGATCCGCTCGCCGGACACGCCGACGAGAAACCCCAGCGAGTGGGTTGGATAAAGCATCGGCGGGAAACCGAATCGCCACGAATCGAGCCCTTGCCAGCGCGAAAGCGAATTGTGTCGCGCGCCGATGCCCGGATGGTAGTATTCGATTTCGGTAAAACAGAGCTTGCCAAATTCGCCCTTTTGGTAGGCTTCGCGTGCGGCGATGCACGGTTGGCGATAAAAGCTCGATTCGTGCATCATGTAGACGAGGCCGGTTCGCTGCTTGACGGCAAGCAGGTTCTTCAATTCCTCGATCGTCAATCCGACCGGACAAGCACTGACGACGTGCTTTCCACGTTCCATACACATAATGGCGTGTTTGACGTGGCTGGGGGCGTCGGTGAAAACCGCGACCGCGTCGAATTGATCGGCGGCTTTTTCGAGCATGTCTTCCAACGAGGGAAACACATTTTGGCACAGGTAATTTTTTGACAACGCTTGTCGGCGTTCTTCAACCAAGTCGGTCACGGCCGTGATTTGGCATTGCGGGTGTTCGTGCCAATGGTGGGCGGCGCCGAAACCGCCGCCGACCACCGCCAAACGGATCTTGTCGCGAGAGTTTGCTGGGCTGCCGAAGATGGTTGAATTACCGGCCACCCAGATGCCCGAGAGCGATGCGCCGGATGCTTCGAGGAATCGGCGACGATTCCATTGATTTGATTGATGCGTCATGTCGGAAGTCTCCCTGCAGTTGCGGTTTTGAAATATTGAAACACTATAGCCCAATGATGTAGAACGGAATTTGTTCCGCTTTACGACGGAACCTCGTCGAAAAGCAATTGAATGTCTCTACGTTGCATGGGAGAACGAACCCCGCTCCCTCACCCTCCCCACGAAGGGGGAAGGAATAAGAGGTTGCCGACTACGCGTGGGAATACGTCGCGCGGCACGAAGTCGCAAATTTACGATTTCAGATTCGAGACTTGAGATTTCAACACTGAACACTGAAAACCAATCCGCACCTTGCTGCGGATAATTCGAAATCATCCCGTTGCGTAGTACTCGTAATTGTCGGCGTTTGTCACGGCCTTGTTCGGCGATTTAGCGGCAAGCGCGCGGGCGCGGGCTTGGCCGAATGTGAGATCCTCCGTACGCGCATCGCAATGGCTGTGCTCATGGATAATGGTTCCCGCCTTGGAATCCGCTCCCATCGCTGTGGCGTTCCAAAACCCGCCGCAGAGCCAAATCGTCTTGCTGTTCTTAAAGGTGTATCCGAACGCGCCCCTTGGACAACGAGCGCCGCGCAGATCGTAGACGTAGCGATGTGATTGCATTTGCTGGACAATTCGCGAGTACGTATTTTTGACCTTGGAAAACCGCCTGCTGGAAAAAGTCCCAAACCACTCGCGATAACGTTCGGTTTCGGCGAGTTCGTTAAGGGCCATGGCGCACAAGTTGAAGCCATCCCGATGCGCCTTACTTAATTGAGCTCGTTGGGCGGCGGTCCCACCGAGGATTCGGGGAGTAAGCGGAGGAGCGGTGGCGGGAAATGCGCCGCCGAAGGGAGATTCCGATGTCGCTTCAGGTTTGGAAACTTGCCGCGCCAATTGGCCGCGAGTTAGATGCCGACCCGCTCCCTTCGAGACTTTGAATACGATGCTCTTCCCGACCAATCGATGTTCAACGGTTGGGCTTGTTCCGATCTGAGTGGCGATTTTTCCCTTTGGCGCGGCAACCGGACAATGCTCCAAGCCCTTGATATTCAACGCGACTTGGTAATCCGCCGGCCGAGAGACGTCGTACGATTCGCTGACGTCGACATCGGCGGCAATCGTTTGTCCGGCGCGGATGATTAGAAAATCCCTCGCCTCGGGAGTCCCCCGTTTAAGAATCGGTCCGTCGTATGAGACTTTGGTTTTTCCATTTCGCTTGATCGACAAGCAGTCACTATTGATGCCTTCCAGCGGTGTAAACCAAGTGAGCACATAACAGTCCGTTTTCCCGACATTGGTGAGCTCGAAGCGCAGCGAAACCGGGGCCGCCGAATCAAACATTTTCGGCCCTGCTAACGCGCCATTCAAAATTGCGGCCATATCTATCACCCAGATCGGATGCCAGCGTTGCGACCGTCATAAGCGGTACAGTTTACCGAGTTACGGATTGCCGAACGACGCCTTGTGTTAAACGTCACGCATTTCCATGCCGCGATTATCGTTGCAATTCCGATAATCCAAATCGACGGCAAGGTTGGCGTCGAAGCGAACGGACTAATGATAGAGGGAATAACGATGTCGAGAATGACATTCGCGCTGTGCGTCTTGTCGCTCGCTTTCGCGGCCGGGTGCGCGCGAGTCGTCGTTACGAAAAATCCAGGACCGTGTGACGAGGGGCTGCGATACTATCGGCCCAAGTTGTACTTGCTGGTTGCCCCGGGAGAGGACGACGGTATCTCGATCGACGTGAAATACTTGCCCGATTATTCCGAGGAGTATTCAATTCGGATGACTCCCGGATTGAACGCCACGACGTCGTTCAAACCGACGCTCAGCGACGGTTGGAATTTGACCGGATTTGAATCAGAGACCGATCAAAATATCGACGACCTGGTCAAGTCCGTTGCCGGTGTCGTTCCCAATATGAAGCTGTCAGCCAAGCCACCGAAAGCGGACCTCAAAGTTCCGATCGGCTTTTACGAAGCGGTGGTCGATCGCGACGATCGAGGCTGCAAGTCGTTGGTGGGTTGGCGCTACGTCGGCTTTTTTCCGATCGGGCAACCAACGGCCGCCGCAGAGACCGTGGAATCGGTCCCTCTCGAGGCCGCGACGCTCTGGAAATTGGCGTGGAACGCCGACGGGCTCGTGTTCGAGCCGATTAAGTAGGTCTCGCGAGCCGAGCGAGACCTGAAACCAGGGATCGCTTTCATTACACCAATGCGACCTGCAGAATCAGCACGCGTTGGATCGTTCGGCTGAATCTGCCCAAGTTTTTTGCGGTTTTGCGTGGGCTGTGTCGGTGATCTTGCAGGTCTCGCTCGGCTCGCCAGACCTACTTGGGAATATTTCCCAAAATTGTCAAAATTCTCTGGGCCTATTCTTGACCGAATGGCGCATTGTCGGTGCTGCCAAAAATTGCGAAGCCTTCTTTTGCCTGGTTCCAAGGCTCCGCCTAGGAACCCACTGTCTTGCCGGCTCTGCCGGCGGATTCCGAGGCGGAGCCTCGCAGACAGTGCGTTACCCGGCGGGAGCCCGGTAACGAGCGGGAGAAGTTTGCATTATCCCAAAACAAGCGCACCCAACATTCGAATCTGCTGCCGAAGAATTCCGTCACATCTATGTCTTTATACCTTCACACTAGGGAGCTATCCATGTCGCTTTTCCGCCGATTGGCCAATAAATTCTCCCCAGGTGACATTTGCCGAAAGCCAGAGACCGCGCTGGCGATTGAAGCGTTGGAAACCCGCGCCATGCTTTCAAGCATCGTCTGGACCAATCGCGGAGGTCCGGGGAACGATACGGACCTATTTAATGCGGCGTTTGGTTCGCAGGCATCCGCGGCGCGAAATGTGATTGATGCGGCACTCGATCATTGGGAATCTGTCATTCCAAGTTTCAATACGGCGGCGTTCGGTGGCGTGCCTGCCGACACAATCAATGTCACGTTTAAGATGGAACAATTACCTGGACAGGCGGTTGGTTCTACGGTGATGACACTAGTCGATAATACGGGGCGGCCGCGGAAAGGGGACATTATTCTGGACTTCAACGGTTCGTCCAATAATGCCCCCGGTGCCTTCGATTGGTTTGTCGACCCCACGCCAACCGATCACGCGGAATTTCTGCAAACCGACGCGACCAGCGGCAATGATCCCTTTGCCGGACGGGCTCTGCTTGGCAGTCCGGCCGCCGGCAAATTTGACCTCTTTTTTGTTGCGACGCATGAACTGTTCCATTTACTAGGACTGTTTAACAGTACTTCTCTGCAACTACAGAAAACGCCCGGTCTTGTGGTCGACACCGGCATACCTGACGGTGCCGGCACCCTTTGGACATTTAATGGGCCGAGCGTACAAATGCTGCTAACCTCCGCGAACGGCACGGGCAGCGCTCCGCGGCCCCTCCACGTGGGTAACACTGCCAACACTCTTGCGCCCAACGCCCAATTTCCCAACGGCTTGCGTGGCGGCGGCGGATTGGGGATCAATGGCGGCCCGACATCCTTTCGAAAACTGCCTTCACTCATCGACAGCCTGCTTCTCCGCGACGCTTATGGCTACACGACCGTTGATCCCGAGACCCTGGGCACATTTCACTCGGTGCTGAATTCGACCACTGGAGAACTTACGGTCCGCGGCCAGTTCGGAAACTTTTTTCCCGATCAGATTCGCATTTCTCAAAGCGGCGGAGTCATTACCACCAGCGTGGACAACACGGCCGACTCATTTCCGAATGGGTCGCCCATCGATGCATTTGTGACCAGTTACCCAGCCGGCAGCGTCAGCAGCATTAAGGTGATCGGCACCGACGCAGACAACATCACCATCGTCCACGGGGTTTCCGTTCCGATCACGGTCGTTGGAGGCCCAACAAATTTCAATTCGCTTACCTTGGAAGGAAATGGTACGAACGAAACCTTTACGGTGAATGGCAATTCACTTTCGGTCGTCACGACTGGACTGCCGCTTACGATCACGACGGTCGCTTACACCGATATCAGCGCCATTGGCGTTCGCGGACTTGGCGGAGCCGACACTTTTAACTTCAATTCCACTTTGGCAAACAGTCTGAGCATGATTGGGGGAACGGGAAATGACGTCTTCAACGTCGCGCCCACCACTCACAACCTGACCAACGCGATTCCCGGATTGATATCTGTCAACGGCGAAGCCGACAGCGACGTGCTCATACTTGACGACGTCAATGAAACGGTCGCTCGCACGTTTGTGTTCACGAACAATCGCGTCACGCGAGCCGGCGTTCAATTGGTCGACTATGGAACGATAGAGTCTTTGACGCTCAACGCGGGCCAAGCCGCCGACATCTTCAATATTCAGACCACGGCGGCCACAACGCCTCTCGTGATCAACGGCCGCAATGGAAACGACAGTTACAACGTGGGCCTGAATAACAATATGAATGGCGTCCTATCGACTCTGACGTTGTTCGGCCAATCCGGCGTCGATAGTTTCCGCCTCAACGATCAGGCCGCGGCCACCGCGAACGATTACACCGTCTTCGACAACCGAATCGAACGGAGCAATGGTCCGGCCATTTTCTACGACATCGGCTCGATCACGCTGCAAGCACCGAATACTCCAACCACGATTCGAGTCGAGACGACCGACGCCACGGGAACCTACGAACTCATTGGCAATGGAGGAGTCGATACGTTTTTGGTCACGCCAACGACGCAGCTTTTCAGTCAACTCTTCCCGGAGAATAGCAGTGGCAACGTGCTCTTCCGCGGCGGCGCAGGTTCCGATTCGTTGCTCGTTCACGACCAGGCACGCGTCGGTGGGAGCACCTACACGGGGTTTGGGACCGGCATCTTCGTCGGCGCAAGCACGGCCAATCCTCAGGTTCGCTGGGACACGACGGAAAGCGTTGTTTTCAACGCCGGAACGGGCAATGACATTTTCAATGTCGAGGGGGGTGGCGGCGCGACCTTGCCGACCGTTATCAACGCAGGCGCCGGGAACGACGCTTTCAATATCACACACGATGCTCGTAACTTCGATCTCATCACGGGCTTGTTCACTTTGAATGGCGGTGTGGATATCGACAACGTATTCATTCTAGATTCGGCCCGGACCACTGCGACAAACGTGGTGTTCACGGATACCAGTATCACTCGACCCGGGACGACGCGACCACCTATCACGTTAAGCTCGATCGAGCGTCAACAGTTCAACGGCGGGACGGGCGCCAATACATTGAACGCCGGTGCGGCGACCGTTAAGGTGACCTTGTTTGGCAACACCGGTATCGACAATCTCACAGGCGGCTCGGGCGACGACGCACTCATTGGCGGAGCGGGTAATGACACGTTGACCGGGAACAACGGCAATGACTTGCTGAGTGCTGGCTCCGGTATCGACACGCTGCTCGGCGGCGGTGGGGATGATACTGCCAGCCAAGTCGATGCGGGAGATTTCGTAGATCTCGGGACTGGCGAGGATGGCATCTTGATCGTCGGCACGAAGAAGAAAGACGTCATCCGAGTTGGGCGACAGATCGGGCCCAACGGCGCCCAAGCCATCGTTGAAGTCAACGGCCAAACGATAATTCACGACTATCTAAACGGCGAAACGGTGACCGTATTTGGCGACGACGGCAATGACGTCATCACGCTAGACAACAGCGCTGGCCAAACTTGGAAAGCACTATTCCACGGCGAAGGGGGCAACGATGTCCTTATCGGGAGCACGCAAGCTGACGAATTGCATGGTGGCGACGGCAAAGATCAGCTATACGGCGGTGACGGGGCGGATCAGCTCTTTGGCGATGCCGGAAATGATTGGTTGCAAGGAGACGAGGGCAATGACCACCTTTACGGCGGAGCCGGCCATGATCGGCTCGAAGGAAACGCGGGGAACGACAACCTCGACGGCGGATCCGGAGTGGACCACTTCGACGGTGGCGCCGGCCTTGACGAGATCTTCGCGTCCGATGGCACGGTCGACCTGATCTTCATCGATGGCGACGATTTGCTGAGCGAGGTCGAAGCTTTCGATAAATTGCTCACTCACAAAAAATCGTAGGTCGACGTACATCGCCCGGGCAAAACTTGGATCAAGAGCGCAAGTGCTTGTTGTCGGGATGGGAACCGGAAAGCGCCCATTTGCCGTCGGGTTGTTTGATCCGACCGCCGGGTCCGGGGTCGGCGCCGTTGTCGGCCAGCGGAGTGACGGAGGCGATGAACTCGATTTTGGGCTTGATGCCGCCGCAGCGCCACCAATCCAAGATCAGGCGCACTTTCTTGTCGGGTCCGTTTTGGTGAATCCGATCCCCCTTCTGCAAGACAATCTCGTGCGCACCGGTCCAGCCGAACCAGGAATAGGCAGCGGTATGCGCTGGAATCCAATGCGGCTGATCGGCTTCGTCGAGCAGCATGAACTCGGCCCAGGCGTGATTGGGAACCCATACGAGTCGAGCCGGAATTCCGCAAGCGCGGCATAACGCAACGAACACTCCCGCGCGCTCTTCGCAGTCGCCACGGCGGGATTCGAGCGCCCGTTTGACGCTGGTGTAATCACCGGGAACGCCGCGAATGTGTTCGAAAACCCACGCATGAAACGCGCGGGCTTTGTCCCACGGATGCGTGGATTCTGCGGTCGTGGCGGCGATGATTTTTCGAAGCGCTGCGAGCTTCGTCTCGATTCCCGGGCTATCTCCCAGCCAATCTTTTGCGACGTTGCGTGAAACTCTTTGCTCGATCGGAAATCGTTCGCGTTGGTAGCCAAAATAAGATTTTGTGGCGCGGATTTTGAAGATGGCTTGGCCCAAGATCGTTTGTCCGGCCGCGATCCGCTTTGCCGAAACGACAACTTGGCTCGCCGTATCGCTCAGGACTTGCAGTGTAGCCTCGCAGCCGTCGGTTTCGAATCGGTGATCCAAGATTTCTTGTTCTGGCCAACTGCTTGGCGCGACGGTCGCGGCGAGGAAGTCGGTGGCCTCCAGTTTTCCCGAGGCTTGAACGCCGACGCGAACTTCGAACAGCCGCGGTTCCAAGTATCCGGTGGCGTCCTTGGGCGGCTCACGCCAAATCCACTTGCCATCGCCGACGACCGGAATGATGGAATGCGTGGGGTGTTTTCCAATGCCCGAGTGGACGCCATCGCTTTGGCCGGCTCGAAATCGTGTTAGAGACTCCAGAGTCGGCCAGGGCAATGTGCTGCCGATTGCCGCCGCCGAGCCGAGAATCAAGCATCGTCGTCGGTTGAGTATTGAGGTCATGAGGCAAAACACCCTTCAACCGAAGGGAGCTGTCGAACAATCGCCTTAGCCCATTTATTGTAACGATGCGCGGGGTCAAGGAAGAACCGATTTTCCCGGACTCGAGTTGATACAATCAATTTGGGGCGGGCTGAGTCGGTCCAATGGCATTGGGCAAATTCGCGAGTAATTTGAGGAAATATGAACAGGAGGTAGGGGAGGTAGCAGAGATGGCAGGGATAATTTCTGAATTCTCCGTTTCCTCAGCTTGCGCCTGTTCAAATCCGAAACGCAGATTGTCTATGGCCCAATTTCAGCAAATATTCCGCGACAGGCACAATATCAACCCATGCGATTCGAGCTTCAATTGCCGACGAAGTTGCGTGCGGCCGCGTGGTAGCGCAACCGCCAAAATAGCAATGGACGCGATTATTATTGCGTTGATTATTCTCATAGGCGTTGCCGCAAGAGCGCAGGACAAGCGCGAATCCGATTCGAGCCCTTCGCGTCAAGTATCCCAGGAGCAGGGGACGACCGCGGTTGATTTCAAAACGCAGATATGGCCGATTTTGCAAGCGCATTGCCTCAAGTGCCACGGACCGGAAAAGCAAAAAGGGGAGCTGCGGCTCGATGACAGATCGTTTGTTCAAGCCGGCGGTCATACTGGCAACGCGATCTTGGCCGATCGACCGGAAACGAGCGAACTGTATTTGCGGGTGACTTCCGAGGATCCGAAGTACCGCATGCCGGCCACTGGTCCGCCGCTTTCCCAAGACCAAATAGAGCTTATTCGACAATGGATCGCCGAGGGTGCGGCTTGGACCGACGTTTCCGATGGTTTTCCAGAAGCCCCGCCGCATTACGGTTGGATTGTTTGGGCAGAACCCTATCTGGTGGCTTTTGAAAAGGCATTTGATTACGTTCGGCCGATTGCGATTCCGCTGTTGGTACTATTGGTGGGAGTCATTTGGGTCGAGCGGGCGAAACGCAGGTTTAAGCGCAAGCAAGCCGCGGCAAAGGCCGAGCCTTCGACGGGAGAAGCAACGCGAACATTGAGCCAAAGATCACCCTCGTTCGCGGCGCGGATTCGCCGCGAATGGTATCTCGTGTGCGGGTTGGCCCTGGGCTTGGTCGGATTGTGGAGCTACTACCAGCGGCAGACGACTGCCCAACAGAAGTCGCTACGGCGATTGGCGGCAACAATTGCCGAACTGAACGCCAAGGACGAAGTGCCGGTGCAGCACGGCCCCAACGGTGGCCCAGTTCCGCCGCGTCCCAAGCATGTAAAGCAACTCGGAGGAACATATTATCGCGGCAACGACGAGCGTGATTCGAAGCTTTTTAATGGCGGCTTTTATCGCACAGCGACGATGCGCGTTCATCTCACCGGGAATGACAAACGGCCATTGCAATGGGGCGATGAAATTCAGAATGGTCCGCTGTTCGTGACGCTCGAGATCGAGCGGGCCAAGCAGGCGACGCCCGCCTTGTTCACCGACGCGATCTTGAAAACAATCTTCATGAGTCGGCAGGTGGCGCTGCTGAATCGGCCGGAGTCGGCGGACGAGCCATCGTATTTTGAGGTTGTTGTGCCGCGGGAAAGCTGGGTTTCTCACTATCGGGTTGGTGAATCGAGCGAAAACGAAGATTTTTCGGGGATGATCTACGTGTACAAGGGCCGCGAGGAAAAAGGCGTCGTGGAGGCGAAATTTCATTATGGCATTTCGTATCGCATTCAAATTGCTGATGAGCGGATTTCCGAGGACTCAGAGATCTGGATGGGATCGCTCTCGGTACCAGCCGGCATGCTCATACCGCCCGCCGACCGGATGGTCTTAAACGAGTGGTTTGACTTCCGGCCTCTGCCCGAGATCGAAGGCGCTAATGCCACTGACCCCGCATTGTTGGGAATTCCTGAATACGAGCGCTAAGCAATCGATGCGGGATGGACTTTGCTCAAAGGAACCGGTTGGACAAACTACGTCAACGGAGTGGAGACGGTAGCCGATAGCATTGCGGCAGGGTTCAGATCCGATCGTCATCTCGGATGACGGTGACATCTTTTCCCGCACGAATGCCACGAGCGTTGGTTGCCGCACCAATGATACCGATTCCGAGCAAAATAACGGCACCTATCTGCACATAGAGCGGCGGAGCCCCGGCTTCGATAGCCGCCCACGCAAGACCTCCTATTAGAAGGAGGAACCCAATGATGTAGGCAACGAATCTCATGGCACTTTAGCTCCAGATTGATTTAAGTCAAAAAGCTATACTTATTATTCCTCGCCGAACTGTCGGTCGTGTAACCCGAGGCTCTGTCGAGTCGCGCGAGCTGGGCTCACCTTACGCTTACGCGTTAGCCTACAGTGCAAGTTTCATACCGATTCCCGCCGCAGAAGCGGCGGAATTATGATAAAACTGCACGATTTAGCCATTTGCGCGTGCGTGTCATGGAATCTTTTGGATTCATTTCCCCATGACACTTTGGACGGTTACCGGTCACGGTGGATCTTTGACCCGATGCTGAGATCGCACACCTTTTATCAACCTTCACAACATTTGACGTGTTGTGTAACCGCTATTGCCCCGCACTTATACATGTCCGAGAGAACGTCCCCCCACGGTATTCGCCAAAAAGGGGATCGCCGAGGTGCACGTAGCTGAAGTCGGCCTTGAGCGGAGCAACCTTGATGGCCTTCTCGCCCTTCTTTGACTTTCTCGTGTATTCGTAACCCTTCACGACGCGAAGGATTCGCTCTCTTGTGACAGAGCGACAGATATTCTGCTTGTGTTCCTGATTCTCTTGTCGTTTAACGGCAAGCCGAAGGAGACGGTGGCGCAGTCGCCTTCGGCTTGCCTTTAAACGAAGCAAAAAAATGCTTCACAGCGTTGCCTATTCCGGAACGAGGCAGCGACCGGACGCCTTCCAAAGTCGATGTTTCGTAGCGGATTGCGCTCGAACCCCTGGCCAGTGTGGTGTGTCATTTGGTATTGTGAGGGGGCCGAAGTTCGCTATACTTACCGGTTTTCACTTCTCCGCCAGCGTAGCTCAGTTGGTAGAGCAACTGATTTGTAATCAGTTGGTCGTGGGTTCGATTCCCTCCGCTGGCTCTGGCGACCAAAGGCTGTCGGAGAGGATAAGACGCGGGGGGATACCGAAGCGGCCAAACGGGACAGACTGTAAATCTGTTGGATTATTCCTTCGCAGGTTCGAATCCTGCTCCCCCCATTTGCGAACGGGTAACGACTCGGACAATGGGCGCGCCGCAGTGAATGAGAACGAGTGCGATGGTCCCGTTGAGAATGGTGGTGAAGGCTGGGCTTGAATGGTTTGCGGGCGTAGCTCAATGGCAGAGCTCCAGCCTTCCAAGCTGGTGGTGAGGGTTCGATTCCCTTCGCCCGCTTTGTCGAGGTGGTTGTGAATTGGAAGCGTGCTGTTGTAGCTCAGCTGGTAGAGCGCGTCCTTGGTAAGGACGAGGTCACGGGTTCAATTCCCGTCAACAGCTTATCGATAGTTTGTTTGGCCGCGTTGGCCGACAATTGGTTTTATAGCTTGGTTCATTGTTATAGGTGAAAGAAGAATTATGGCCAAGGAGGAATTCAAGCGGACTAAACCGCACGTGAACGTGGGTACGATCGGACACATCGACCACGGCAAGACAACTCTGACAGGGGCAATCTTGGCAGTCCAGGCCGCGAAGGGCTTGGCAACGCCCAAGGCCTATGCGGACATCGCCAAAGGCGGAACCGTCCGCGACTCCACCAAGACCGTGACCATCGCGGTCGCGCACGTGGAGTACGAAAGCGAAAAACGGCATTACGCCCACATCGATTGCCCGGGCCACGCCGACTTTATTAAGAACATGATCACGGGCGCCGCCCAAATGGATGGCGCCATCGTCGTCGTTTCGGCCGCGGAGGGCCCGATGCCGCAAACGAAGGAGCACGTGTTGTTGGCTCGTCAGGTCGACGTGCCGGCGCTGGTGGTGTTCCTGAACAAAGTAGACTTGGTCGACGACGAAGAATTGCTGGACTTGGTCGAGATGGAAATTCGCGACTTGCTTAACAAGTATGAATTCGATGGGGACAATGTGCCGATCATTCGCGGCAGCGCATTGCCGGCCTATCAGAATCCTAAGGATCCTGTGGCGAGCAAGTGTATCACCGACCTGATGAATGCGATCGACACCTCAATTCCGCAACCGACTCGCCAAGAAGACAAACCATTCTTGATGGCGGTGGAAGACGTGTTCTCGATCGAGGGTCGCGGAACCGTGGCGACGGGCCGCATCGAACGCGGGGTCATCAAAGTGGGCGAACAAGTCGAAATCATCGGCTTGAAGACCACAGCCAAGACGACCTGTACCGGCGTCGAAATGTTCCGCAAATTGCTCAACGAAGGCAAAGCGGGCGATAACGTCGGTTGTTTGTTGCGGGGCGTCGAACGCCATGACATCGAGCGTGGCCAAGTTCTGGCCAAGCCCGGAAGCATCACTCCGCACACAAAATTCGAAGCCGAGATCTATTGTCTGTCGAAAGACGAAGGGGGGCGACACACACCGTTTTTCAGCGGCTACCGTCCCCAGTTCTACTTCCGCACGACCGACGTGACGGGATCAGCCAATTTGGTCGGAGCTGAAATGTGCATGCCGGGTGACAATGTTAAGATTTCGGTTGAGCTTCACAAGCAGATTGCGATGGAGGATGGTGTTCGGTTCGCAATTCGCGAAGGTGGCCGCACGGTGGGTTCCGGCGTGGTTACAAAGATTATCGAATAGTTGTATCGCAACTCGCGGCGCGGACGATCGGACCACGCCGCGAATTGTTTTGGTCAAGCTGGATCTAGGGGCGTAGCTCAATTGGCAGAGCACCGGTTTCCAAAACCGGGGGTTGCGAGTTCGACTCCCGCCGCCCCTGCCATTTTTCATCAAGCGTCGCCGGGCCAACGAGCCCTGGCGCGTGCCAAAGGTTGAATCCATGAGTTCGATTGCCAAGCACGACAAACCGAGCGAGAGCAGCTTCCTCAAGGGGCTGTTTCAAGCGGGCTTGTTCAAGCCGACGCAGGGACGAATTATTCGCCAAATCACCTGGGCCTGCGTGGCCCTCTTGATGGTCCTCCTGGCGTTCGAAGTAAGCAATGCCGGCTGGGTCGTCAGCCTGTTCAAGCGCGGAATGACCGGCGGGCATTACATGCTGTTTGTGCTGCTGGGCGCGGTCGGCGTCTGGTTTGCCTATCGACTGGTCAACTACCCCAAATTCGCCGACTTCCTGATTTCGGTGGAAGCGGAAATGAACAAGGTTTCCTGGCCGGACAAGCATCAGATTTGGCGGGCCTCATTGGTCGTGATTTTTGTGATCTTGGCGATGGCCGTCATGCTCTACGCCTTCGACCTCATTTGGACCGCGCTGTTTCAATTTTTGGGTATTCGAAGTAGGTAAGTTTTTCATGATGGCTGGAAAGCGCGAAGTCGAAAACGACGTTGCATCGTCGGACGAAGCGAACCGACCCGTCGGCGATTCGTCGGCGAGCCAGCCGGAGCGCGCGCCTGATTCGCCCGACCAAAGCAGCGCCGCCGACGATGAACTAGACGAATTGATGCGGCAGGATTTTGCTGACGACCAAGACGCCGACGAGAACGCCCGGCCGCTGGAAGAACTGGCGGATGAATTGGAGGCAGGCGCCGACCTCGACATGCGCTGGTACATCCTGAAAGTCCAAGTCAACCGCGAAACTTCGATCTGCGAGGCCCTCGAGCGGCGAATTAAGGTCGCGGGCATGGAGCGGTTTTTCAGCGACATCTTGGTCCCCACCGAAGATGTGCGCGAATATTCCAAGTCCGGCAAGCAACGGATCGTCAAACGAAAGTTATTTCCGGGCTACATCGTCGTGAAGATGCATATCAACGACGAATCCTGGTTCTTGGTCCGCGACACCCCGGGCATCGGCGACTTCACGGGTGCGGCCGGCAAACCGGTGGCTCTTTCCGAAGAAGAAATTAAGCGGATCATTGCCACCACTCGGCCCGATCCGCAAGCCGCCGCGGAGGAAGTCGTGAAGACGGCCATCCGTTTTAAATCCGGGGATCACGTTCGAGTCAAGGAAGGCTATTTTCAAAACTGCGAAGGCGAGGTCAGTGCGATCGATGAACGCAATGGCCGCGTCACCGTAATGATTAGCTTTTTGGGACGGCCCAATCCGGTGCAACTGGATCATTGGCAAATCGAACAAATGTAGGCGATGTCCCTCGACGGGCAACCAGATCGCGCAACCCATTCAAACCCTTTTGAGATCGATGGAGCAACATGGCAAAGGCGAAACAACTTGTCGGTCAGGCCAAGCTGCAGTGCCCAGGCGGCCAAGCAACCCCGGCCCCACCGGTCGGCACTTCGTTGGGCAAATTCGGCATCAACCTGGGCCAATTTGTCCAGCAATTCAACGAGAAGACGCGGGAATATAACGGAACGCCGATTCCCGTCATCGTCAGCGTGTATAGTGACCGCTCGTTCGAGTTCGTACTCAAGAGTCCGCCGGCTTCTGCCTTGCTGAAGATTGCCGCCGGGATCGCCAAGGGGTCGGGCGTTCCCAACAAGGAAAAGGTCGCCAAAGTTACACGGGCCCAGGTCGAAGACATTTGCCGCAAGAAGATGCAGGATCTCAACGCAGCGAACTTGGACAACGCCCGCCGGATGATCGAGGGGACGGCCCGCAGCATGGGGATCGAAGTCGTAGGTTAAATCGCAGCACGCGAAGTGCCTCAAGCAGTCGCGCCGGCAAATAGACTCGGCAAAATTATTCAATGGAAAAGCGGTAGCGCGGAGACAATCATGGTCAAACCATCCAAACGAATGCGGGCATTGGCGGCGAAAGTTCCCGCGGATCCAGTTCCGCTTGCCAAGGCCGTTGAGATTCTCAAAGGTTTTGGCGGAACAAAGTTCGATCAAACGGTCGAGTTGCACATGCGGCTCGGGTTGGACGCCAAGCAAGCCGATCAGTTGATTCGCGGATCGCTCGTGCTGCCGCACGGGATTGGAAAAACTCAGCGCGTTGTCGTCTTCGCCAAGGGGGATAAAGCCGAGGATGCCAAGGAGGCGGGAGCCGACCTGGTCGGGCAAGAAGACTTGGCCAAAAAGATCACCGAAGGCTGGATGGATTTCGATGTTTGTATCGCGTCTCCCGACATGATGGGAATCGTCGGCCCGCTGGGTCGCGTATTGGGCCCCCGGGGCTTGATGCCGTCGCCGCGCGCGGGAACTGTGACGCCGGAGATCTCGAAAACCGTCAAAGAATATAAGGCAGGCAAAGTCGAATTCCGCAACGATGCGGGGGGAAACATTCACGCCGTCGCCGGCAAAGTGAGTTTTTCGGCGCAGGCATTGTTGGAAAACCTCCAGACCCTGCTGCACTATATCGAATCGATTCGACCCGCAGCGATCAAAGGAACTTATATCAAGGGCATTACGGTGTCGGCCACGATGAGTCCTGGGATTCACATCGCCGCCTAATGACCCTTGGTTCGTCAAACTTAAACCTTAATCGATCATCGTCATGAGCAAATACGTTAAAAACTTAATCGTCAACGACTTGAAGCGACGCCTCGATGGCGTGGAAAACTGCGTCATTGCCAACCTCATCGGGATGGATTCGTTGCAAACCGTCAATCTGCGCAGGCAGTTGCGGGGCAAGGACATCCATGTGCTGGTCGTCAAAAACAGCATGGCCCTCCGCGCGACCGAAGGATCGGCCTTGGCGTCAGGCTTTGAGGGTCTGAGCGGCTCGTCGGCGGTCGTCTGGGGCGCCGAGGATTTTGTGTCTCTGGTCAAGGAAGTGGTCGAACTGGATAAGGACGACAAGCTCAAGGCTTTTCAAGCACTGGGCGGAGTCATGGACGGCGAGTCGTTGACTGCGGCTCGATTGAAAGAGATCAGCACGTGGCCGAGCCGTGCGGAGCAACTGAGCATTTTGGCTGGACAGTTAACCGCCCCGTGGCGCTTGCTGCAGTCGCAATTGACCGGACCTGGCGGAATGCTGGCTAGTCAAATCAAAAAGAAGGGCGAGGAGGAATCGTCCTAACGTACACGATCCGTAGCGGGCGGATCCGCAATTTTTTTATCGCATGTCGTCCCTGCGGTCGCCAGTTTGTCCCCGCAACTTGGCACCGCAATAGTTTAAAGAAAGGTTTGAGTTGTTATGTCCGATACCGCAACCATGGAATTTTCTGCCAAGGCAAAGAAGCTGGGCGATGAAATCGCAGAATTGAATTTGAAGGAAGCCAAGGAAGTCAGCGACTACCTGAAGCATGTTTACAAAATCGAGCCGGCCGCCGGCGGAGCCGTCGTAATGGCAGGTGGGGGAGGCGCTGCGCCGGCCGCCGCTGTGGAACAAACGGAGTTCGATGTCATTTTGACAAGCTTTGGCGACAAGAAACTGGACGTCGTCAAGGTCGTCAAGAATATCACTGGCGCATCCTTGATGGACGCCAAAAAGATGGTCGAGGGAGTTCCCGCGACTTTAAAACAGGGCATTTCCAAAGAAGACGCTCAGAAGATCAAGGCCGATGTCGAAGCCGTTGGCGGCACCATCGAACTGAAGTAAAGACCGTGACTTGTTTGGATCGCGAGTCGTCCCGGGATGCTCGCGATCGCGAAATGGCCAGCCCGCTTGAGATTGAGATCGTATTGAACGCGTGTCAATCCGTTGCTTTTAGTTTTTGCGGTAGTTCCGTTCCCACCCGCTCGCACTGCGCGCTTGCACCCCCCCGCAGCGATCGATTTCCGTTGGCTCGTTGGACCGTGGCCGGTTCGCGATAGGCTCGATTGTTTGTCCCTTCGTTTCGGAGATTGTCTCGATGGCTACTCCCGCTCAACGACGCTTGATCACGCCCCAAATCCGCCGCTTCGGCAGTCAGCGCGAGTATCTCTTGCCGCCTGACTTGACCGTCATTCAAACGCGAAGCTACGACGCGTTTTTGCAGCGCGATGTGCCGGCCGATAAGCGGAAAAAGGACCAGGGTATCGAGAGCGTCTTGGAAGAGATCTTTCCGATCGAGAGCTACGACAAGCAGCTCAAGCTCGAATTCAGCCGCTACGAATTGGGGAAGCCGCGATATACGCCGGACGAATGCCGCCAACTCCGCTTGACCTATGGACAGCCGTTTCGAGTTTGGATGCGGCTCGTCAAAGATCAGCCGATCGAGGAAGAAGTCTACTTGGGCGATATTCCGATCATGCTCGGCGGCGGTGAATTCATTATCAATGGTGCTGAACGCGTCGTCGTAAGCCAGCTCCATCGCAGCCCCGGAATCGATTTCGTAATGGAAAGTGAAACGGGAACCGACCGCAAGCTGCCTAGTTGCCGCGTCATTCCCGAACGCGGGAGTTGGATCGAGGTCAACGTCACGAAGAAGGACACGCTCGCGGTTCGGATCGATCAAAGCGGCAAGTTCTCGGCGATGACGCTGCTCCGCGCAATGGATCCCAGATTCAGCGAAGATTCCGATATTCTGCGCGCGTTTTATGAGACGATCAAGCTCAAAGTCGTCGACGGACGGAGTGCCTCGAAGATCGAAGGCCGGATTGCAGTGGACGACATCGTCTATCCGGTCGGCACCGAGCGGGCCGGCGAGATCATCGTCGCGGCCGCACGCAAGATCAGCAAAGCCGCGGCGGAGATTATTTGCACTGCCGGCGTCAAGGGCGTGGAGATCATGACCGCCCCCAAGACCAACTTGATCTTCAACTCGCTCAAAGAAGACAACACGCATAGCCACGAAGAGGCTTTGCTCCGAATTTATCAGCGCCTCCGTCCGGGCAACCCGCCGCAGCTCAAGAACGCACAAACGCTGTTTCATGAAAAGTTTTTCGATGCCAATCGATACCGATTGGGAAAAGTAGGTCGCTTCCGGATCAATCGCAAGCTGAATCTGGGAGTCCCCGAAAAGGAAATGACGTTGGCCGCCGACGACATTTTGGCCTCGATCAAATACATGCTGGACCTGATGTCGGGAGGCGGAAACTCTCAAATCGACGACATCGACCATTTGGGAAATCGTCGCTTGCGGACGATCGACGAATTGGCGTGCGACGAATTGCGCAAGGGCTTTCTCAAGCTGCGCCGGACCGTGCAAGAGCGGATGAGCATGAAGGACTTGCAGGATATGACGCCACGGAGCTTGATCAATCCCAAAAGCATCTCGGCGGCGATCGAATATTTCTTTGGACGCGGTGAACTTTCGCAGGTCGTCGACCAGACCAATCCGCTCTCCCAGTTGACGCACGAGCGCCGTCTGTCGGCCCTCGGTCCAGGCGGCTTGAACCGCAAGCGTGCGGGATTTGAAGTGCGCGACGTTCACATTTCTCACTACGGCCGGATCTGCCCGATCGAAACGCCGGAAGGGACCAACATCGGTTTGATCTCCAGCTTGGCGATCTATTCGGGAGTTGACGATTATGGATTCCTGGTGACCCCGTACCGGGTGATCCGCAAGGGCAAGATTACCGACGAGTTTAAATTTCTGCGGGCGCTTGAAGAGTCGGAGGCCTACGTGGCTCCGGCGGACGCGACGATCGAGGAGGGCAAGATCGTCGGCTCGAAGCAAATGGCGGGGAATATCATCGCCCGCTACCGCGGCGACTTTGATTTCGTCGCTCCCGAGCAAATCCAGTACATGGACATCGCGCCCAGCCAAATGGTCGGTGTTTCGGCGGGTTTGATTCCGTTCTTGGAACACGACGACGCCAACCGCGCGTTGATGGGTTCAAACATGCAGCGACAAGCCGTTCCGCTAATGGTGCCCGAGCCGCCGATCGTCGGCACTGGTTTGGAGCGACCCGTCGCCGAGAACTCGAGCATGCTTGTGCGCGCCCGGCGCGCCGGGAAAGTTACCTACGTCGACGGAACGCGGATCGAAATCGGATCCGACGTCTATCCGCTCAGCAAGTACGTGGGCTTGAACGAACGGACCTGCCTCAATCAAACGCCGATCGTATCCATGGGCGAAAAGGTCGCCAAAGGAGACGTGATCGCCGATGGTGCGGCCACGTATAAGGGAGAGCTTGCGCTCGGACGCAATGTGCTCGTGGGATTCATGTCCTTTGACGGTTACAACTTCGAAGACGCGATCATCATCAGCGAAGATTTGGTCAAGAACGACACTTACACCTCGATCCACATCGAGGAGTTCGACGTGGAAATTCGCGAAACGAAGCTGGGGCGCGAGGAGTTCACACGCGACATTCCCAACGTGAGCGAAAAGGCCCTGCGGCACTTGGACGCCAACGGCGTCATTCAAATTGGAACCTATGTTCGACCCGGCGAAATTTTGGTCGGGAAAGTCTCGCCCAAATCGAAGACCGAGTTGACCCCGGAAGAAAAACTATTGCACGCGATTTTCGGCCGCGCTGGCGAGGACGTAAAGAACGACTCGCTCGAAGTTCCCTCGGGCATCGAAGGGATCGTGATCGAAACGCAACGCTTCTCGCGGCGCATGAGCTTGTCGGAAGAAGAACGCAAAGTCTTTGAAAAGGACCTCAAAGCGGCCGAAGTCGAGGGGAATCAGGCGATCGCAAACTCGTTCGCAGAGTTGATAACCGCGATGGAAAAAGTCGTTGGCCGGACCCTCTCGGATGAGGACAATACTCCGCTAACCCGCGATCAAGACCCCAAATTCATCGCGGAAAAAGCCACCAGCTTTCGCCTCTCGGCAATCATCGCCGGCATGCGCAGCCAAGAACGAATCGACCAACTGCAACAGCTCTACGACGAGCAATGGCCGGTCGTTGAGACCGCAATCGACGGTCGCGACCGAAAAATCAACAGCATGAAGCGAGGCGACGAATTGCGCAGCGGCGTGCTGCAAATGGTCAAAGTCTACATCGCGACCAAGCGCGTCATTTCGGTCGGCGACAAAATGGCCGGTCGACACGGCAACAAGGGCGTGATCGCCAAGATCTTGCCCGTGGAGGACATGCCCTTCCTGGAGGACGGGACGCCGCTGCAAATCCTCCTCAACCCTTTGGGCGTGCCCAGCCGCATGAATGTCGGACAGATTCTGGAGACGCATTTAGGGTGGGCTGGCGCCAAACTCGGTTTCCGCGCTATCACCCCGGTCTTCGATGGGGCCAGCGAAAAAATCATCAACGGCTGTCTCGCCGAAGCGGGTTTGCCGTCCCATGGCAAGACTCGATTGTTCGACGGACGCACCGGCGAAGCGCTCGAGCAAGAAACGACCGTGGGGTATATCTACATGCTCAAGCTGCACCATTTGGTGGATGACAAGGTCCACGCTCGCAGCACCGGACCTTATTCGCTGATCACCCAGCAGCCGCTTGGTGGCAAAGCCCGATTCGGCGGACAGCGTTTCGGCGAAATGGAAGTCTGGGCACTCGAAGCCTATGGTGCGGCGTACATCCTCCAAGAGTTGCTCACGGTTAAGAGCGACGACGTGGAAGGTCGAACCAAGATTTACGAGTCGATGGTGAAAGGGGAAAACTCGCTCGAAGCCGGTACACCGGCCAGCTTCGACGTGTTGACCAACGAAATTCGAGGGCTGGCCCTCAACATGCAATTGGAAAAACGTCGCAGCTAAGACCGCGACGACTTGATTGGCGCGGCGTCTCTCCCGGCAAGGATCAGCCAGGAGGGGGTGGCCGAAACGTAGCGAACAACTTAATTCACTTGGTTCCCTGGAGCAGTTCTCATGGCGATTGCCGACAGCTCTTTTGATCTCATCAACGATTACGCGTCCGTCAAAATTAGCTTGGCCCGTCCACACGATATTCGTAGTTGGTCGATGGGCGAAGTCAAAAAGCCGGAGACCATCAACTACCGCACCTACCGACCCGAGAAAGACGGGCTGTTCTGCGAACGGATTTTTGGCCCGGAAAAGGACTGGGAATGCGCCTGCGGCAAATACCGCGGGATGAAATACAAGGGCATGATCTGCGATCGCTGCGGCGTCAAGGTGACGCACTCGCGGGTGCGGCGCAAACGCATGGGTCACATCGAACTGGCTGCCCCGGTCGTGCACATTTGGTTTTTCAAGGCGATGCCGAGCCGCTTGGGGAATCTGCTCGATATGAAAACGACGAGCCTGGAAAAAGTCATTTACTTCCAGGACTACGTCGTGACCAGGCCGGGAACAACGGAACTCGAAGAGCGGCAATTGCTCACCGAGGAAGAATATCGCGCCGAAAAAGCCAAGTACGGCGAGAACGCTTTCGATGCCGATATGGGCGCCGATGCCGTCCGCAAACTGCTCATGAATCTCGATTTGGTCCAGCTCTCCGAAGTCTTGCGCGAGGAGATGATCAAAACCGGTTCCAAGCAAAAACGAAAGGACCTGATCAATCGTTTGAAGATCGTCGAATCGATTCGCGATAGCGAGAACAAACCGGAATGGATGGTCCTGGATTGCATTCCGGTCATTCCGCCGGATTTGCGCCCGCTGGTACTATTGGATTCGGGCAATTTCGCGACCAGCGACCTCAACGACCTCTATCGCCGAATCATCAACCGCAACAACCGCCTCCGTAAACTCGTCGACTTGAATGCACCGGAAGTCATCATCCGCAACGAAAAGCGGATGTTGCAACAATCGGTCGACGCGCTGTTTGACAACAACCGCTGCAAGCGACCCGTGCTCGGCAGCAGCAATCGCCCGCTCAAGTCGCTCACCGACATGATCAAGGGAAAACAGGGGCGGTTCCGCGAAAACTTACTGGGCAAGCGCGTCGATTACTCGGCCCGCAGCGTGATCGTCGTCGGACCGCGCCTGCGTTTGCATCAATGCGGATTACCCAAGAAGATCGCGCTCGAGTTGTATCAGCCGTTCATCATTCGCAAACTCAAGGAGCTGGGGCACGCCGACACGATCAAGAGCGCCAAGAAAATGCTGGAGCGCAAAGACGAGGAAGTTTGGGATATTTTGGAGAACGTGATCCAAAATCACCCCGTATTGCTCAATCGTGCGCCGACCTTGCATCGCATGGGCATCCAAGCCTTCGAGCCGGTGCTGGTCGAAGGCAACGCGATCCACTTACATCCGCTGGTGTGCAAAGGGTTCAACGCCGACTTCGACGGCGATCAAATGGCGGTTCACTTGCCGCTGTCGATCGAAGCCCAAGTCGAAGCGCATACGTTGATGATGTCGACCAACAACATCTTCGCGCCCTCCAACGGTAAACCGATTATGAGCCCGTCGCAGGATACGGTGATGGGTTGCTTTTATATCACGCTCCCGCTGCCGAATCGCAAAGGCGAAGGGATGATTTTCTCTTCGGTCGATGAAGCCGACATCGCCTACGTCCACGGCGTTATCGATAAGCACGCGATGGTCAAAGTCCGCTTGCGCAAGGATCAGTACGTTCGTCGCAACGAAGAAGAACGCACCGGGCCGGGCTTGATTATCGACACGACCTACGGACGGGTCTTGTTCAATTCCATTCTGCCCCCGGGGATGGATTTTTATAACTACCTGATGAAGAGCGGTGACTTGGCCGCGGTTATTTCAGATTGCTATCAAACGTTGGGTCGCCGCGCGACGATTAATCTGCTGGACGATTTGAACCAGTTGGGGTTCCGCGAAAGCACGCGCAGCGGTCTGTCGTTTGCCACCGATGACTTGGTGTTGCCCGAAAGCAAAGCCCGGATCGTGGCCGAAGCCGAGAAAGAAGTGCTCAAGTTCCGCAAACACTACGAGCGTGGCGTCATTACCGAACAGGAGCGCTACCACAAGGTCCTCGACACGTGGACCCACGCCCGAGAAAAGATCACCAAGGACATGATGGCGGCGATGGAAGCCGACGATCGCGGTGGCACGGGCTACGTGAACCCGGTGTTCTTAATGGCCCATTCCGGCGCCCGCGGCGGCGTCGGCCAGATTCAGCAATTAGCCGGGATGCGCGGATTGATGGCCAAACCGACGGGCGACATTATCGAAACGCCCATCAAAGCCAATTTCCGCGAAGGTCTAACGGTGCTCGAATATTTCAGTTCGACCCACGGTGCCCGCAAAGGCTTGGCCGACACTGCACTCAAAACGGCCGACTCGGGGTACTTAACGCGCAAGTTGGCCGACGTCGCCCAAAACGTGGTCGTAACGCTGCACGACTGCGGAACGACGCACGGAATCACCAAAGGCGTAATCTACCGCGGTGAACAGGTCGAAGTCCGACTGACGGCGGCGATTAACGGTCGCGTAAGCCGGCAAAACATCGTCAACCCGGTCACCGACGAAATCGTCGTCGCCGAAAGTCAAATGATCACTTTGGAAATCGCTCGCAAAATCGAGTTGATGGGCCTGGAGAAAATTCAGGTCCGCAGCCCGATGACTTGCGATGCGACGTTAGGTGTTTGCCGGTTGTGCTACGGCATGGACATGTCCACCGGTGCCATGGTGGAAGAGGGAATGGCCGTCGGCATTATTGGCGCCCAAAGCATCGGCGAACCGGGAACGCAATTGACGATGCGGACGTTCCACATCGGCGGCGTGGTGACCACGCAAACGGAAGAACACGAAAGGCGCTGCAAACGCGGCGGCTTGGTCAAGCTGACTCGGATGCGCTATGTCACCAATAAAAACGGCGATACGGTCGTTCTCACCCGCAACGGTGTCGTCGCCATATTGGATGCGAAAGGCCGCGAACTTGAGACTCATCCCGTCCCGGCTGGCGCGACGCTCAACGTCCGCGACGACCAAGAAGTCGAGCCCAATGCGCTGCTTTGCCAATGGAATCCACACGCCATTCCCATTCTCGCCGAAGTCGATGGACGGGCGCGACTGGAAGACATCGTCGATGGCGAAACGATGGCCGAAGAACGAGACGCCGCCGGTACGGTGCGGCGTTCGATCATCGATCACAAGGGTGAGTTGCATCCGCAGATCGTCATCGAGGACGCCGAAGGCAAACCGCTCGACGTGTACTATTTGCCCGAACGGGCTCACATCATCGTCAACGAAGGAGATCAGGTCAGCGCCGGCCAATCGCTTGCGGAAACTCCGCGCGAAGCGTCGGGAGTCACCGATATCACCGGTGGTTTGCCCCGCGTCACGGAAATTTTCGAAGCGCGCAAGCCGAAGGATCCGGCGGTCATTGCCGAAATCGACGGCACGGTCGAGATCAAAGGCGAGAAGCGGCGCGGCAAGCGCACGATTACCGTCAAGAGCGAAAGCGGCGTGGAACGGGAGCACTTGGTCCCGCCAGGAAAACGCTTCTTGGTCCACTCCGGCGACATCGTCAAAGCCGGGCAGGCCTTGGTCGATGGTCCGCTCGTGCCCCACGACATTTTGCGCGTCTCCGGCGAAGAAGCCGTACAACAATACTTGTTGCACGAAATTCAAAATGTGTATCGAAGTCAGCGCGTCGAAATCAACGACAAGCACATCGAGATCATCGTCGCGCGGATGCTGCGCAAGGTGAAAATTGAAAACGCGGGCGATACCAATCTGTTGCCAGGCTTGGTTTGCGATCGCTTCGACTTGAAACGCTTGAACAAAGATCAGAGCGAAAGGATTAAGATCACCGACAAGGGCGACAGCCAGTCGTTCGAAGACGGGGAAGTCATTTCCCGCGATCGTTTGGAACAAAATAACGCGCAAATGGAGTCGGCGGGCGGCAAGACAGCCAAGGGCACCAAGCCCAAGCCGGCGACGTTCAGTGTTCAACTGTTGGGGATCACCAAAGCTTCGGTCCAAAGCACCAGCTTTATTTCGGCCGCCAGCTTCCAAGAAACCACCAAGGTTTTGACGGAAGCTGCCCTGGCTGGCAAAGTCGACCGGCTGGTCGGTCTCAAGGAAAACGTGATTCTCGGCCACTTGATTCCCGCCGGCACCGGTTTCCGAACATTTCAAGACGCGCAAGTCAATTACAACTTGGAGGCCATGCACGAAGTCGCACGGATCACCGGGAACGAGTTGCAGACGAGCTTCCGTTTGCTCGAGTCCGCCGCCGAACACGAAGCCTCGCAAACCAGTCTCGCGCCTCCCGACCTCGGCTTCGCCAAGGGGGGACCAACGCTGGACGATATTCTGGGAACGCCAGACGAGCCCCAGGACGAACATCAAGACGAAAATGTCGGAGGTTAATCGCCTTCGAGGACTCCATTTGTTCCCTCTCCCCGCAAAGCCGGGGCGAGGGAACAAGAAAATAATATCATTGTGCCGAGTGATCATTCATTGAACTAGGCCGCAAAATCCCCACGAATTGCCATCTGCGGTTGACACTTCCCCGGAAATGGGTACCTTAACAATTCCCAAAACTGAGTCGCCGAAGTCAGGACGGACAACCCATTTGTGTCCGTCCTTTTTTACCGATACTCCGCCCGCATGACTGCCTAACTTTTGGATCGCAATGCCCACTATCAATCAGTTGATTCGTAAAGGCCGGCGACAGAAACGGAAGTTTTCCAAATCTCCCGTTTTGGAGAAGTGTCCGTTCAAGCGCGGCGTCTGCTTGCTCGTTCGCACGATGACGCCCAAGAAGCCAAACTCGGCATTGCGCAAAATCACGCGCGTGCGTTTGTCGAATGGCAAAGAGGTAACGGTCTACATTCCGGGTGAAGGGCACAACCTGCAAGAGCACTCGATCGTGCTAGTCCGCGGCGGTCGCGTCCGCGATTTGCCTGGGGTGCGATACCAAGTCGTCCGCGGCGCGCAAGACGCGCTGGGAGTGGAAAAGCGTCGCAAATCGCGCAGTCGTTACGGCGCGAAGAAACCATAATCCCTGTCATTACGAGCAAACCAAACACCTGACAACCGCTGAGACATTATGGGTCGCATCACCGCTAGCCGCACGCATTTAAAACCGGATCCCAAGTACAACTCTCCCTTGGCCGGCAAGTTCATCAATTGCATGATGTGGAGCGGCAAGAAGGCCGCCGCACAAGGCTCGTTTTACCGGGCGATGGAAGAGATCCGGAAGAAAGTCCCCGGCCAAGAGCCGATCGACGTCTTCACCCAAGCCGTCGAAAATGTCAAACCGCACGTCGAAGTGCGATCCAAACGGGTCGGCGGCGCTTCGTACCAGGTCCCCATGCAAGTCAATCGGCAACGCCAACAGTCGTTAGCCATCCGCTGGATTCTCCTGGCCATCCGCGAGAAAAAGGGGCGTCCAACTCATTTGAAATTGGCCGAGGAACTGGTTGCTGCGTTCAACCGCGAAGGCGTCGCGATGACCCGCCGCGAAAACACCCACAAGATGGCCGACGCGAACAAAGCCTTCGCCCACTTCGCTTGGTGATCGGTTCGCGCGAACCTAATCCTCGAACCCCGGCTCTGCCTGGCAACATACTCGGTCCCAGGCTCCTGCCTGGGACCGCACTGTCCTCGAGGCTCTGCCTCGCTTGTGCTCTCGAGCCCAAGTAAAGCGAACGCCGCTGCCCACGTTACAGCGCGATGTTACAATCGCAACTCGCGCTGGCCAGGGAGACGCGGTGCGCCTACCCTAATGCAATGGTGGCATCAGTTCGCACTCCGTTGCTATTTCACTGCCGGGCTTCCCTCGCAATCTGATCCCATGACACGCAAGCTTGAACAAATTCGCAATATCGGCATCATCGCCCATATCGACGCCGGCAAGACGACGGTCACCGAGCAGATGCTGTTTCTCAGCGGCGCCAAACACCGGGTTGGCAGCGTCGACAGCGGTACTACGACCACCGACGACGACGTCGAGGAACAGAACCGCGGGATCACGATCTACGCCGCCTGCGTCACGTTCGATTGGAAGGACGTGCATATCAACTTGCTGGATACTCCCGGCCACGTGGATTTCACCGCTGAAGTCGAGCGGAGCCTGCGCGTGCTGGACGGCGCCGTGGTCGTGTTCAGCGCCCGCGAAGGAGTCGAGGCCCAAAGCGAGACCGTCTGGCGGCAAGCCAACAAATACCACGTCCCGCGGATCGCCTTCATCAATAAACTCGATCGCGAAGGGGCGGATTTCGAGCGCGTGTTTCGCGATATTCGCACGCGGCTGCGGGCAAACCCGGTGGCAATCCAAATTCCCGTCGGCCAAGGCCCGGCCCACGTCGCCGATCCGTTTCGCGGCGTGATCGATCTAGTCGATATGGTCCTGCTTCAGTTCACCGGAGCAGACCGCAAAATGGAAACCGCGGCGATCCCCGAATCCCACTTGGAAGCGGCCCAAATCGCCCGCGACGAAATGCTCGAACAGCTCTACAATGACAGCGACGAGTTGATGGAATTGGCCTATTCCGACGGCGAGATCTCGAGCGATCTCATTCGCCAAGTCATTCGCCGAGCCACGCTGGCCGAAAAAATTCAGCCAGTTCTTTGCGGTTCGGCCCTGCACGGCATCAACGTGCAAAGCGTCTTGGATTGTGTGAAACACTATTTGCCCTCGCCATTGGATCGGCCCCCCGTCGCCGGCTTCGATCCCGAACAACTGACAAAACAACTCAAGCGCAAGCCCGATCCCGCCGAACCGTTTTGTGGGTTGGTGTTCAAGATTTTGCCGGCCAAGACGGGCGACTTCTATTGGGTCCGTGTCTATTCCGGCGAGCTCAAGGAAAATTCCCGCGTCTTGTGTCCCGGGAAAAACAAAAAAGAAAATGTCGCCCAGCTGTGGCAGATCGTCGCCAGTCGCCGCGATCGCGACGGCCAAATACCTA
Source organism: Pirellulaceae bacterium (assembly GCA_041745295.1). Classification (GTDB taxonomy): domain Bacteria; phylum Planctomycetota; class Planctomycetia; order Pirellulales; family Pirellulaceae; genus JANMEB01. The sequence goes on from JBGTJE010000030.1 coordinate 28,346, forward strand.
AAGTTTCCGCCGGCGATATCGTGGGCGTGATCGGCCCGCGCGACGCCGTCACCGGCGACACGCTTTGTGACGCCAAATCGCCCATCTCGCTCGAAGCGATCGAATTTCCGCAAACCGTGATCGAAATGGCAATCGAACCTGAGACGACCGCCGAACGGAAAAAACTCAACGAAACGCTGGAAATGCTCAAGCGACAAGACCCGACCTTCAAAGCCAAGGACAATGAAGACACGGGGCAGACCTTGATCTCGGGGATGGGCGAACTTCATTTGGAAATTATCAAGAATCGATTGCTGCGAGACTTTAATCTCAACGTCAAGGTCCACAAGCCACGGGTCAGTTATCGCGAAACGATTAGCCATTCGGTCACGACGACCGGCGAATGCCATCGACTCGTCGCCGGCCAACAGCTTTATGCCAAGGTGACGATTCGCATGGAACCCGACGAGGAATCGGCGACGGTTGTGCGCGTAACGAATCTGGCGGCCGGAACCATGCCGCCTCAATTGGCCGACGCCGTAATCGAAGAGCTGAAAGCTCGAGGACAAGGGGGCGGCGTCATCGGCAGCTTTCCGTTAGCAAAACTCAAAGTCAGCCTGTTATCCGCCGAATTGAACGAGAACTCGAATGAAATGGCGGTGAGCATTGCGGGCGGTGACGCTTTTGAGAAGGCACTTCGCCAAGCCGGTCCGACGCTGCTGGAACCGATCATGAAACTGACGATCAACACCCCCGACGAGTTCTACGGCGACTTCTCAGGCGATTTGGCCCAACGTCGAGCCCGAATCGTCAATACCGACCAACACGGAGGACTGACGGTCCTCGAAGCCCACGCTCCGCTCGCTGAACTCTTTGGTTATTCCAGCGCGATGCGCAGCATGAGCCAAGGTCGGGCCAGCAGTTCGATGGAACCATTGGAATATGCCCCAGCTCCCGCGGAAGTCGCGGCCGGATTCGGGGTTTAATAACGCAAGTCGATCCGAGTTGCGGCAACCCTTTTTTCGATCCTGTCCCATCGGAAGAATTCTGCGAACGCCTAACATAGCTCGATGTCATTCCGGGCTGAGACCCGGAATCCAAGTTCCAAGGAGGGAGGAATCGCCTAAAATTATTCACTCCCAGGCTCCTGAATGAGAACGCACTGTGTTCGGGGCTCCGCCTCGGCGGACGCGTGAATGCAGGTTTGGAGGTTTTCAACACCGTATTTTCCCCAACCATGGAAAATGGTTTCTGGGTCTCAGCCCGGAATGACGACCAAGTGTCATGCATTTTTCTCAATTCTAAAAAGGCATCAATATGCAGCCTTGTTTCAAAGCAATCGTCCCGTTTGTGTTTTCGTTGCTGTCAGGCCAATTGGTTTGCGCCGACGACTGGCCGCGCTGGATGGGCGAAAAGATGGACGGCATCTGGCGCGAAACTGGAATCATCGAGAGCTTTCCTGAGAACGGTCCACCTGTCGTTTGGCGTTGCAAAATCGGCGGCGGTTACACGGGGCCCGCGGTAGCCGCCGGTCGCGTTTTCGTCATGGATCGGCTCAAGGACTCGGGCAAGGGTCGCGAAGTCGAAAACGAATTGCGCAAGCATGGCGAGGTTCCCGGGTCCGAACGAGTACTTTGCTTGGACGCGGCGACCGGTAAAGCAATTTGGTCGCACACTTACGAGCGGTCCTACAAAATCGCGTATCCGACAGGCCCGCGCTGCACACCGTTCGTCGATGGTGAACGGGTTTATACGCTTGGCGCAATGGGCGATTTGATTTGCTTTCAAGCCAGCGACGGCAAAGTCGCTTGGGAAAAACAGATTCGGGACGAGTACGGAGCTCGGCCGCCGCTCTGGGGTTATGCGGCCCATCCGCTGATCGTGGGCGATCGACTGTTCGTGACGGTTGGCGGCAAGGATTCCGCCGTCGTTTGCTTTGACAAGCACACCGGTACCGAAATCTGGCGCGCCGCCAACGCCAGCGACATCGGATACGCCCCGCTTGTTTGGTACGAGAACCAAGGCCCCGCGCAATTGATTTTTTGGAGCGGCGACGGCGTCGAGTCGCTCGACCCCAATACGGGCAAGTCGTTTTGGCAGCTGGTTTTCCCGGAAACCAAAGCCCAAGCGGCGGCTACTTCGATTATGACTCCTCAAATCGTCGGCCAGCGACTTTTTGTAAGCGAGTATTACGCCGGGTCTCTACTGTTAGAAGTCCAATCGGATCCGCCCGGCGTTCGCGAGCTATGGCGCTCGATCAAAGACGATCCCAAGCACGAAAAATCGTTGAACGCATTGATGACCACGCCGTTTGTCGAGAATGGTTACGTGTACGGGGTCACGGGCGAAGGCGAGATGCGCTGTTTTGAACTGGAGACCAACGCCCTGCAATGGTCGGACACAAAACCGCTTGGTGAAAAGGCCGCCGAGTTTGCCACGTGCTTTATCATCAAGAACGGCGAGCGATTCTTTTTGTTTAACGACCAAGGCGAACTGATCATCGCGCAGCTCTTGCCGGAAGGCTATCACGAGTTCGCTCGCGCGAAAATCCTCGAGCCCTCGGGCGCTGCCCGCGGTCGTGCCGTCGTCTGGACGTATCCCGCCTTTGCCAACGGCTGCATGTTCGTCCGCAACGACAAAGAGATCGTCTGCGTCAACCTGAAAAAAGAATAAGTCTATGCCCAGTAGGTCTCGCGAGCCGAGCGAGACCTTGTGCCATCACTGTTCCACCACTTCAATTGGCGTCGTACGTCACCAACGTCAGCCGAATACTGTTTGAACGGCGATTGACAGATTACGCGATTGGGACTCGCGAAATCACGGGAAGGGCAAGGTCTCGCTCGGCTCGCGAGACCTACTTGAGAGACCTGCTCGGGAGATCTACGGCTTGGCGTTGGAGTGCAGATTGCCTTGGCGGAAGGCGTGCGACATGGCTTTGGGGACGTCCGCTTCGGCCAAGACGACGAGGGCGCGATTCGCGACGACCAGAGCCCGATTTTCCTGCTCGAGGGCGATCGCTTCGGCCCGCCGCCGCTCGGCATTGGCACGCGCGACGCGCGTGTCGGCTTCGGCCTGGTCGGCTTGCAAGCGTGCCCCGATGTTCTCGCCCACATCGATATCGGCGATATCGATCGACACAATTTCAAACGCGGTGTGCGCGTCGAGCCCGCGCGCCAAAACGGCTTTGGAAATGCGGTCGGGGTTCTCCAAGATGTCTTGGTGGTGCTCGGAGGCGCCGATCGAAGAAATGATGCTCTCACCGACGCGTGCGATCACCGTCTCCTCGGTCGCCCCACCGATCAATTGCTCCAGATTCGTGCGCACGGTCACGCGGGCGCTAATCCGCAATTCGACGCCGTCTTTGGCGATCGCGCTCAAAAAATTCTTGCCGCTGCGCGGATCGGGACAATCGATCACTTTGGGATACACGCTCGTCTTAACCGCGTCCAATACGTCACGGCCGGCCAAGTCGATCGCAGCGGCCCGGTCAAAGTCCAGGTCAATGCCGGCCCGCTGGGCGGCAATGATCGCGGTGATCACTTTCATCACGTCGCCGGCCGCCAAATAATGTGCTTCGAGCCTCTGCGTGCTAATTCCCGTCCGCCGGTTGATGTTCAATCCGGCTTGGGTTGCCATGATTTTGGCCGTGACGATGACCGTCGGGCGAACTTGGCGAAATCCCATTCCGACCAGACTCAAGAGCCCGACGTCCGCACTCGACATGTACGCTTGAAACCAAAGCTTTCCATAGGTCAGTACGACCGCCAACATGACCAGCGCGAAAATGCCCAGAAAGATGATCGCGACAACGATCCCGATCGTTTGGTATGGAATCGGCATGTTGATTTTCTCCGACAATGTCCGCTCGAACACAATTCGACAAGCGTCATCATAGTTGACGTTGCCAGCCGCGTGTAGATAGAGGCGGAAGGCTTGAGGTGTGAGGCCTGAGGCGTGAGGGAAGAAAATTCGGTTCGGAAGCGATTGAGAAATCACTTCCGGGATACCGGTTTCACGAGTCGATCCAGCCGCCGCCGAGAACTTGCGGGCCGTCGTAGCAGACGACGGCTTGGCCGGGGGCAACGCCGAACTGCGGGTCGTCGAACTCGACGCGCAGGCGATCGCCGGGCAATACCTCGGCAACCGCCGGCTGAGACGGACTGTTGTAGCGGATCTTGACGCGGCAGGAAAACGCTCCCTCGGGCCGCTCGATGAGCCAGTTGGTGTCGCTGGCCGTCAGCGTGCGGCGAGACAGCGATTCGCGGCTCCCCAATACCACCCGATGTGAATCGGGCTCGATCGCCACCACAAAGTACGGCTCGCCCAGCGCTACACCAAGACCTTTGCGCTGACCGATCGTAAAACCTTCGATTCCCGGATGATGCCCGACCACTCGGCCATCGATCGTAATAATTTCGCCAGAAGTATCGGCTCCCTTGCGCCTCGATCGAACAAATTCGTCGTGATGGCCTTGGGTCACAAAGCAGATTTCCTGGCTGTCCTTTTTTTGCGCGACGTTCAAGCCCAATTCGCCCGCGATCGAGCGAATCGTGGGTTTGTCGTAATGGCCCACGGGCAGCAGCATGCGCGCAAGGTCTTCGCGGCGGATGCCGAACAGGACGTACGATTGATCTTTGTGATTGTCCAAGCCGGCCAACAGAGCCGGGACGCCATTCGCGGAAGCCTGCAGCCGCGCATAGTGGCCGGTTGCCACAAACTCGGCATCGACGCTGTCGGCATAATCAAAGAGCTTTCCGAACTTGATCCAGTTGTTGCAGCGAATGCATGGGTTGGGAGTGCGTCCGCGGCTGTACTCGTCGACAAAATAGTCGATGATCTCGCGAAATTCGGCTTGCAAATTGAGTGCATAAAACGGGATTCCCAACCGCTCGGCTACGCGCCGCCCGTCTTCGGCATCGCTGGCGGTGCAACAGCCTTGTTTGTGTCCCGCTCGGCCGCTGACCACGGGCAAAAGGGGAGACGATTCACGGCTGCCGTCGACAGAACAGGCTTCGACCGCTTGTTCGCCGTGGCGCATAAAGACGCCGATCACGTCGTGCCCTTGCGCGATCAGCAAATGCGCTGCGACGCTGGAATCGACGCCACCGGACATTGCCAACACAACACGCGCCATCGTACGTCGAAATCCTTAGAAGGAGCAATGAAAAGGTGCGAAGCACATGATAGTCATTCCCGCGAAAGCGGGAATCCAGTTTTGGATGTGCCGGGAAATGTGAATTCTCCGCCCATGGAATATGGATTCCGGGGCTCAGCCCGGAATGATGCTTGATTAGGTTAAGCGTTCTCGGATTCCTAGCACCCTGGGATTCGGAAACCCAATGATACGCCAGATGCAATTGCCAGGCTTTGGCCGATGCGAAGCGAGGTGGCGATTTTGGGGCTAGGCCCACGAAAACGCCGTTTTTCGCCCACCCGACACGAGGTCCGAGAAGGTGGCATTTTTTTTGCGATTTTGGCTCGGTTCGTTCGTTATCATGGCATTCGGACTTGGGCTTTGCCGACGACTCGAGAGCGCTGCGAGTTGACGACAGAACAAGGCGGAAACGAAAGGTCATTGATTGGGATCAGACCAAACCGATGCGACCGATCATTCGATCGCTCCCATTGATTCGGCAGATTTTGCCGAATTCTGGGGATGGGGCTGTCGCTATGCGCGCCGGATGCTTACCAACGAAGCGGATAGCGAAGATGTGGTGCAAGAAGCCCTCTATCGTTTGGTTGCCAGACAATCCCAAGTCGACCGCGATTCGCCGGAAATTGGGCGACTTCCCCGGCCCGAATTAGCGGCGTTTTTTTTTACGATTGTTCGCAATTTGTGCGTGGATAAACTTCGGCGCTGCAAGGCTCGTTCGAATATGTCTGCCGAGGAATGGATCGAATCCGTTCCAACAGCGGAAGGTCATGCGATTGCCAAGGAAACTCGCCAACAGATCGAAACGGGGCTGACCCGGCTGCCCGATCATTGGCGACAGGCGCTGATGTTGCGGGCGGCACTCGAATTGAATTACGAGGAAATCAGCCAAATCATGAGCAGCACCAAGGCCCAGATTCGAACTTGGATTTTTCGCGCTCGGCAACAGCTCAGTTGCGAACTTAAACTCAAGGACCGGCCATGAACGTCGAAGGTTGCAACGAATTTCAAATCTTGATTAGCGCGGATTTCGATGGCGAATTGGATGAACGCGAGCTCATCGAGTTGAAGCAACATCTGACGGTTTGCCCATCCTGCCGCAGTTGGCAGTCAACCTGTCAACAGCTGGGGGTTGATTTAACCGCCGTCGCAACGTCGCAAATCGAAGCGGATTTGGTAGGGTCCGTCGCGAGCGACCCGTGGGTCAATGGCACATGCCATCACGCATTTGAAACGGACGTCGCGACAAGTGATTTCAACGTCCGCAAGCCGGAGGCAAAGTCGCACGCCAAGCCCAACGGTTCGGGTCGTTGGTTTTTGGGAATCGCGGCGCTGCTGTTGGTAGCGATTGGCGTGTCATTCGGGGTCTTTTCCCGGCGCAATACGGCGGTCGCCAGCGAGAACTTCGAGCCATTGGCCGCGATGCACGCGATCAATCTACAGACCGAACAGGATCAGCTGGCCACCTTGAGGGCGGTCCAAATGGAGTTGCGTATGATGAAGCTGGAAATGAAACAGAGCAAGATGGATCCCGCTGTGCGCGAACAGATGGAGACGCGACTCGAATCATTGTTATCAAAAACGCGTCAATTGGACGCATCAACCCAAGTACTTTACCAAGGAGAAAAACCATGACCACGTGGATCATTCGAAGTATTGCCCTCACCTCCATCGGCTTGTTGCTGGTCGGACAGCTGACAGCGCAAGATCAACAGGAGAAGAAGGAAAAAGCCAAAGCACAGTTGAAGGCCGAACGCCAATCGGAGGCCTCCGTCGAGGAAGCCGCAAAGCATATCGAACAGATGGCGGAAAAGTTGGGCCAGGAATTGGGTTATGCAGCCGAAGATCATGCGAAGGCCTTAGAGGCTTGGGCCGAGGAGCATGGTGAAGATTGGGAAAAATGGGCTCAGGAATACGAAAAACGGTTTGAGCAATGGGCCAAATCACACGAACACGAAATGAAAAAATGGGGCGAGCAATTCGAAAAGCAATGGGAGAATTGGGGCGATCGCGTAGCCAAGGGCGACCTTTCGTCCAAGGAAATCGAAGAGCTGGTCAACAAAAACTTGGAAATGCTCAAGGAACTCCCGCTCAAGGAGATGATCGAAGGCGCAGTCCAAGAAGGCATGCACGGATTGGATGAAGCCAAGCTGAAAGGGATTAATCAACTGCAGAAGATGGTTGAAGAGAATTTGTCGAAACATCTGGAGCATATGGAGCACATGGCCGGCGAAACCGGTGGCCAATTGGAACATGGCATGCATCAGCTCGCCGAATCGATCGAACAGCTCCAACAAGGATTGGACGTCAAGCGCCGCGAGCTGGGAGAACAAGGCCAGCACCAAGCCGAAAAACTGCGCCATTTGGGCGAGAAAATGCAGTCGGGCAAACTCGACGCGAGTCAACGCAAACTAGCAGAAGAAATGCACGCCGAGTTAGAAACCTTCGAGCAGGCTCGTCAAGCGCTGGCCGAAAAGATGGGTGGGAAAGCCAAAGACGCCGCCAAAATGAAAATGGCGCGAGGTGAGCAGGATGCAGGTCGAGCCTTATTGGAAAAAGTTCGCAACGAACGAGTCCGGATTGCTTCACAAGAGGATGAAGTCGAAGCATTGCGCGCCGAAGTTCGCGCATTGCGCCGCGAATTGGAACGAACCCGCCAACAACAATCCCAAGGCAATGACGACGACCAAGGGGACGACGAAGAGGAAGCGGACGACGAGGGCGATGACCAAGAAGGTGATGACCAAGAAGGTGATGATGAAGAAGAAGGAGACGACGACGCCAGCGAGGGCGACGACGATGAAGGCGATGATGAAGAAGGCGACGACGAGAGTGATGAAGGCGACGACGCCGACGAAGAAGGCGACGATGATGAAGAAGGAGATGACGACGCCGATGAAGAGGGCGATGATGAAGAAGGCGATGATGATGAAGGGGACGAGGACGAAGGCGACGAGGACGAAGGCGACGACGATGATTCCGAAGACGACGACGATGGAAATCAGCAGATTCGAGCCTAGCGTCCTCCTCTGTTAATTCGTGACAAGCTGTATTGCCGAGCATCGATATGGGGCGGTTCGCCACCAATCAGCTCGGCAATCAGCTTTCCGGTTCCGGTCGCCGTCGACAGGCCGAGCATATTGTGGCCGGCCGCAATCCACACGTTATTTGCAATCGGTGCGCGATCGATGAACGGCAGGCTGTCCCATGTCATCGGACGCCAGCCATACCATTTTTCCAACACCGGTTCGCAAAAGGGCTCGCGCAGATAGAGACGAGCCGCCGACGTCAACAGCTTGAGCCGACGTTCGTTGAGCGAGCTATCGTAGCCGGCGAATTCCATGGTCGAACCAATCCGGTAACACGACGGGAGGGGCGTAATGGCGACCCGGTGCTGCTCAAAAATCAGCGGATAGGTCGGGCAGATGCTCGGACGCGGCATCGTAATCGAGTATCCCTTGCCCGGCTGGATCGGCACGCGGCAACCCAGCAATTGATTCCATTGCGGCGTCCACGCCCCGGTCGCGGCGACGAAGCAATCGCCCGAAATCTCGCCCTGCGAAGTCTTCGCGGTTTTTGCGACGCCGCCTTCTACTATGAATTGATCGCAATGGCAGTTCTCAACAATCCGCACCCCGCGGCCGAGTAAGATTCGCTTGAGCTCACTCATCAAGAGATCGGGGCGCAGATGGCTGTCGTCCGGATAGTACCACGCTCCTCCGAGCCCAGAAACCAGCGCCGGTTCCATCGCTTCCAGTGCGCGGCCATCGACGGGTCGACCGAAGACTCCGAATTGCTTTTCGGTCAACGCATTGGTTTTTTCGAATTCGTGAAATTCGTGTTCGTCTTGGTAAACAAACAACAATCCCACTTGCTGCCATTCGCAGTTTAATTTCTCTCCCGTGATGAGTTCCCGATAAAGCTCCTTGGAAGATTGCAGCAAATGATGAAGGCCCGCTGCGGCAGCCAACATATCGCGCTGATTGCAACGCCGGGCAAAGTTCCATAACCAGCGCCATAGCGCCGGAGACCAGCGTGGCTTGATGTAGAACGGAGAGTCGCCTCTCAGCATGGACCGCAGCGCCTTTTGCATGCCCCCCGGCGTCGTGAGGGGCAACACGTGGCTTGGGGAAATATAGCCGCAGTTTCCATGTGAGCATCCACCGCCAAACCGGCCACGATCCACGAGCGTGATCTGCCGGCCGCTCTTGGCCAGATACCAGGCGCACATTCCCCCAATCACACCCCCGCCGATCACGACGATCTGATCCGAGTCTTGAGTCATTTGCGAATTCCGAAGCGAAACGGGTCATCGGCTTGGATTAGAATCCGACTGTGGGCACAAATAAACGCGCGGCCTGAGATATGTGGAACGATCGCTCTGCCCGCATCGCGCTCGTAATACGTTTCAAAAACGCTTCCCAAGATTCCCGCTTGCCGCCAGACTTGGCCCGGTGCCAGCATACCGTCCGCCGCCAAACACGCCAGCTTGGCGCTGGTTCCCGTGCCACAGGGAGAGCGATCGTACGCGCCGCCCGGGCACATCACAAAGTTCTGACTGTCGGCGCCGACGGCCGCGCCCGATCCGAACAGTTCGACATGATCAATGCGAGCGCCACCTTCCCCCGTGATCCCCTGATCGGCAAGCGCCGAATCAATCATCAATGTGACGGTCGTCAACCGCGGTGCATTGTCGAGCGAGATTCGCTCCGAAGAATTCTTGACCAAGAAGAACCAATTCCCGCCCCAAGCGATATCCCCTTCGACCCTGCCGTAGTCGGGGACGTCAACTGCTACGCTGGCGCGGTAACGAAAGGCCGGAACGTTGACGATCGTCACGCGCGAGTGGTCGTGGAGGGTCGCCGCGACGATTCCCACGGGCGTTTCAATCCGATACTTGCCAGGTATGATCCGTCCGATGTGGCCGAGCGTGACCAGCAAGCCAATCATGCCGTGGCCACACATTCCCAAATAACCAACATTATTGAAAAAGATGACCGCGGCCTCGCAATGTGGGTCGTGTGGCTCAACCAGCAGTCCCCCGACAAGCACATCCGAGCCGCGTGGTTCATTGACAATTGCCGATCGAATCGTATCGAATCGTTGGCGAAAAATCTCCCGCCGTTCGGCGAGGCTACCCGAGCCCAAATCTGGCCCCCCCGCCAGGACGATCCGCGTCGGCTCGCCCTCGGTGTGCGAATCGATGACTTCAATCTCAGCGGAAAAGCTGGCGTTGGACATGCTGGTTTGAATAAATGAAAAGAAAATTAACCGCAACGAACGCAAAGATCACAAAGAAAACCAGAGGAGAATTCCTGATTCGAGCGGCAGGCCATGAACTTCTGCGCGATTTCGATTGAACTGAATCCGATTATGTATTGACCGGGATGCTGACAATGGGCTCCACGCAGCCGTTTTGACCGATTCCTAATTTAGAGGTTTCTAGGCCTCCTTTTTTTCTTTGCGATCTTTGCGTTCGTTGCGGTGAATTCTCTTTCGAGGCGTCTAAATGCTCTCCGTCGTCCAGTGACCGTCGATGAAGCGGGCCATTTGACCGTTGGGGTTCTTGTTTCGCAGCGCCGGCGGCAAGCGATCTTCGCGGACGTGGTCGAAGCATTGCAATACGGCAAACCGCCGCAGCGAGGCTGGGATTCCAACCGCCGTGAATCCGGGATGCCCCGTCGCAGGATACGGTCCGCCATGCTGCATCGCCGGTGAGACGACAACCCCTGTGGGCATTTTGTCGTTCATGAGTCGCCCGACTTTGGAGCGGAGTAGCTGCGCCAACCGCAGGTAGTCGTTTTCCTCGGTTCCATCAGTTGCCGAATAAATTGCCCCGGTCAAGTTGCCATGCATGCGCGCGATCAGCCCGGCGATTGCCGAAGAGTTTGTCGCCATCACGAGCAGTGTTGCCGCGCCAAACATCTCGGTTTGAAACAATTCGGAACTGTCCAAGAATTGCTGGCCCGTGATTCGCAATAAAGTGTTTTCAAAGGCCAGTCGCTTTCCTTCGAGAGGCTTGCCTCCGGTGGCGAGTACTGCCCCGGCCGCGATAATGCGGTTCACATTTTCGCCCAGCGACTTCAGTACACCCGGCGAGAGCAGCGTCCCGGGAACCGATTCGCGAAATCGCTGTGCCACGTTGTCTCCAAATTGTTGGCCGGCCGAATCATCGACAACGAAAACCAGCCCCGGATTTGTACACATTTGGCCCGCGGCGGCCGTGCAACTTGCGAACAGTTGGTCGGCGACTTCGTTCGGTCGCTCGCGCAACGCGCCGGGCAGAATCACGACCGGATTCAAGCTCGACATTTCCAAGTAGATGGGAATCCCTGCCGCGTCGCACGCCGACTTGAGAGCCAGTCCGGCTGCCTTGCTTCCGGTAAAGCTAACAGCGCCGACGCGCCGATCTGATACCCAACGCAATCCGACTTCGGGAGGAACGTGATAAAGCAATTGGCAGGTGGCCGCAGGCAACGTCGATTGAGCAAGTACCTCGGCGGCGATTTCCGCAAATTTGCGAGTCGTCCCGGGGTGGCTGGGATGGCCTTTGGCGATCACCGGGTTTCCGGCGGCGATGGCTGCTGCAAAGTCTCCGCCGGCCATCCCATTGAAAGCAAACGGAAAATTGTTCGGGCCAATCGCGATGACCGGGCCGATCGGCGCAAAGTACGATCGCAATTCGTTCGCCTTGTCGATCGTCGGCATCGACCAAGAACCATCGCGAGCCGCGCTCGCTGCCTGCAAAAGTTGATGGGTCGTTCGCTTGAGTTCGACGTCCTTGAGTCGTGGCGAAATTGGCAACCCCGTCTCGCGGTTGGCAATTGCACAGATTTCATCGCCGCTGGTCTCGATCGCCGCCGCGTACGTCTCCAAAAAATTGGCAATCCGATCCACCGGCATGCTGCGCAGTTCAACGGCCGCGGCACTGGCGGCTTCGAGCATCGCATCGCAATCGGACCAGTCGCTGATCGGAAATTGCTCCACCAGCGACTGGCCGTTGGTCGGATCGAACGCCGAAAACGTGCCCGTCGCGGCGGCTGAGCGCCAAACCCCGTCTGCCAAAATCAGTTGCATCATTCCCCCGTCCATCGATTACTGAGGTCGCGATCCTCAGCATACGAAACAACCGTTTTCTTCGCGATACCCATGGTGGAGTTCCGGCAAAGCTGCGCGGCGAAACGAGACGCAGCCTCGTTGAGCATCGACAGCCGCCGCGCCGGCTAATTACGCGTTGGCTACTGCCGCCTGTAGCGATTGTGCTAGACGATCGCAGTCGGAAGCAGTATGAACCGGACCGTTCGAAACGTCAGCCAAGCAGTCCGGACGTAATCTTGAAGAACCATCCACTCGGCGCGTAATGAAGTCATTCGCTTTGATTGTCGCCGTTCGCGCCGCGAGAGAACGTGCGTTTGCCGAGCAAAAGGCGACACTACCAACGGGGCGAACCTACTCGCCAAACTCAGCGGCAAGATTTCTCATGAACCATCAAACGTCGTTCGTCAATTTCTCCGATTCTACGGCGCGCAACGAACGCTGCAAACGCTGGAATGCACTCTGGGAAACTAGTACTTCGCGGTTTCCACTTTCGCGCTGGGAACATATCGAATTGTGGCGCGAAACCTTTGCCCCGAACCAATCAATGCAAGGGTTGATTATCGAGCGCGACAATCATTGGATCGCAGCACTACCCCTCGTCACGAATCGATTGCTGGGAATGCTCTCGATAGGAGATGTCCCATACGATGACTGGACCGACTCGCCGGAATGGATCGTTGCGGAGAACGTGGCCGATGATCCCACGGTGTACGATCAACTGGTCGCCGCATTGCGCAAGCTGCGCTATCCGCTCGTGCGAGTTGCGCTATTGGCAAAGGGGACGACCGCCAATCTTGGGTTTGAGCAAGCCATCGCTCGGGCGGGATTGGCATTCGATATCGCGGCTCGGTATAAAGTCGGCATGATTGACGTGTGCGGCCCGAATGCCCCATCGAATTGGGAAGCCTATCAGGCCGCTTGGTCGGGGAACTTTCGTCGCCAAATGCGCAAGATGATGCGCCGCGCGGAAGAGCTCGGCGGCGTCGAGCTCGTGGTCCATCAGCCAGCCAACAGCAGGGGAGTGGATGAACTAATTCGAGAAGGCTTTGCCATCGAAGACCAAAGTTGGAAAGGGCGTAATGGCACGTCGGTCATGCGATCTCCCGGAATGTTGGAGTTCTTTATTCGACAGGCCCAATTGCTCGCCGACCAAGCCAAATTAACTTTGCTGTTCTTGCGGCATGGCGGACAATCCATCGCATTTGAATACGGCTGGACTTGTCGGCGGATTTATTATTCGCCCAAAGTCGGGTTCGATGATCGCTTCAGTCATTTGAGCCCGGGCCAAGTCCTGCGGCTTTTATGGTTGGAGAAGCTCTTCGCGGAACGGACTCACGACGCCGTTGATTTTGCGGGACCACTATCCGAAGCGACCGAAAAATGGACCACGCGCAGCTATCCGATGCAACGCTTGATCACCGCCACGGGCGCAACCGGTCGAATATTGCTCGGTGCCGGTCGCGCAGCGCTGCAGCTGCGAACCCAAGCGAAAGCATTCGCCGCCAAAGCAAAAAAGGGGTGGAACGTCCCTGAGTCCTCGACGGGTGTGGTAATCACCGATCGAGCAGACGTTGTCGTTGGGTCTCCGGACCCTCCACCCGCGCGCGCTGTGCGCGGGTCTCCCGACCCCGCACTCTCCCGACCGAAGGTCTCCTGTCGCGCCGCCGAATGAGTCTCCTGGCTGCCGGCAAATAAGTTGGTAATTGGCAGGGGTTGTCAATAGACTATTCTTCATGACTGAAGAACCCGCGATTCCTTGAACAAGGGCCGCTCGAATGAAATGCTTTTATCATCGAGACGCTGACGCGGTCGGAACGTGCAAGAGCTGCTGCCGCGGCCTTTGTGCGGAATGCGCGGTCGAGGTTACGGATGGCCTCGCTTGCCGAAGCCGCTGCGAGGAAACGGTCAACTCGTTGTCTGCGCTCATTGATCGAAACCGCCGAACATATCCAAGCGCTACCGGCCCTTCTACTGCGATGGGTTCTGCTTTGTGCTCGCGGGAATCGCTTTTTTGATTGCCGGATTGTTCACGATACAACGCGGACCAATGAATGTCATTACGGTCCTCGGCCTCGTCATGATTCCAATTGGCGGATACCTATTTTGGTACGTTCGCCTCGTGAAGCGGGCAAAGAGCTTGTTCAATTTAGCCGGAGCGCAGAAACGTTCGGCATGACGGTTGCCAAGATGCCACGGGATTGCCCCGTGGAGTTTCACGTTCGTTTCTACTATCAGCTCGAACTAGTCCTTCCCTGGATGCCACGGGCTTGCCCCGTGGAGGCTCACATTTATTGGACGGGTGCGTCTTCGCAAAACCTAACCATCCACAGGGCAAGCCTGTGGGATTCAGGAAATAATGTTCCTCGGCGAGAAGTAGAAGCAAACCTAGCAAACCACGGGATTCGCAGAACAGACGTGCCAAACGTTTGAGCAAATCGAAGCGTGTGAATATTTCCACGCCCTTCGAAGACTCAGGGACGTGCCACCCAAAACACTTAAAGGCGTGCCAACCCAAAAAACTCAACGACGTCACACCCTTTTGGAAAGCATGGAGACGGCAGCAAGATTGTGGTGGTTACGCCCGAACCGATGCCGCTGGCCGAGTTCGTATCCCTTGTCGAATGATCGCCAGGATCCGCTCGCGCTCTTGACCGACAAGGGGTAAACGCGGGGCGCGAACGGTTTCGGTTCCGTAACCGCATTCTTGGACGGCGAGCTTGATGTACTGCACAAGCTTGACGTGTGTGTCTAAGTGCAGCAGGGGCATATACCAGCGGTACACAGTGCGGGCTTCCTCGAAACGGCCCGCAGCGGCCAAGTCCCAGAGCAGGCGGTTCTCGGCTGGAAAAGCATTCACCAATCCGGAAATCCAACCGACGGCCCCCAACACAATGCTTTCAAGCACCAAATCATCGACGCCGCAAAATAGCAAGAATCGATCGCCGCACACGTTTTTGATATCGGTGATTCGACGGACGTCTTCGGACGATTCTTTGATGGCGACAAACTTGGCTTCGTCGGCGAGCTCCAGAAACTGTTCGGGCACGATATCGACTGTGTACGAAATCGGGTTGTTGTAGATCATGATCGGTAGATCGCTGGCTTGGGCGACGGTCCGAAAATGCGCGATGGTTTCGCGCGGGTCTGACTTGTAGACCATCGCCGGCAGGACCATCAATCCGTCAGCGCCAGCGGCTTGAGCATCTGCCGCAAATCGGCAAGCCAGGCGGGAAGTGTATTCGGCGACACCCGAGAGGACCGGCATCCGCCCCGACACGTGATCGACCGTCGCCCGCAATAAATCCAATTTTTCGCTGTAATCCAGCGAGCAGTTTTCGCCGACTGTGCCGAGCATGATCAGCCCGTGAATTCCCGCGTCGATCATCGCATCGATGTGCTTGAGCGTGCCGTCAATATTCAGCGACTGATCCCTATGGAATTGAGTCGTCGCGGCAGGGAACACGCCTTTCCAAGTGACTTGCATGTCTGGGCCTGACTTCCAAGATGGTTTGGCGGCTGTCTAGCAGCTCGTTGATTAATGTGGTACGACGCTCCGCGTCGTGTCTCGCGAAACGTGATTATTGGGAAACCTATCGATCCTTGGGTAGTGGGTCAGTTTCTTTGTAGCCATCATCGCTCCGCGTGATGAGAGCAGCCCCGGCGGGCGATTTCCAGCGTAATTCGAAATCGATTTCCTCTCGCGGAGCGAGAGGGCTACTATCCATTGGCAAACTGTCCCCCTATCGATCCTTGCGACGCGGAGCGTCGCACCACACTTACTTCAATTGACTCCTGGAGGCTGTTTTCAGCGAAAAGTACGACTGCCCAACAACGGCCGATTGGGCTATAATCTGGGCTCCATAATGTAATAAATGTAATACGCGGGCAATCGCCCGCGGACTGACTTCGGTCGCCTAATTCGGCACGTTCGCGCCGGCGCCATCTCAAGTCGGCAGCATTTTTTGCGGTCCCGTAAGACTCCGCGCTCGTCGCGGGTATTTCATGTCCGAACTAACTCGCAACGAAATCCGCAATATTGTCATCATTGCCCACGTCGACCATGGCAAGACGACGCTGGTCGATTGCCTTCTTCGGCAAAGCGGCCAGTTTCGCGAAGCGCAATTGCGCGGCGACCAAATCCTCGACACCAATGACTTGGAGCGCGAGCGCGGGATCACGATTTTGGCCAAAAACATCGCGCTCGAATATCGCGGAATCAAGATCAACATCATTGACACGCCCGGGCACGCTGATTTCGGCGGCGAAGTCGAACGGGTGCTCAAGATGGCCGACGGTGCATTGCTGCTGATCGACGCCGCCGAAGGGCCGATGCCTCAAACGAGATTCGTACTCAGCAAAGCCCTCGCATCCGGGTTGAAGCCCATAATCGTCGTCAATAAGATCGATCGACCCGACGGACGACCGATTCAAGTCCTGAACGAGGCCCACGAGCTGATCGTCGAACTCGGCGGCGAATCGTTCATTGAAGACTTTCATTACCTATTCATGTCAGGTCGACTAGGGTTCGCCAAGCGCGAGCTTGCCGATCCGAACGACGACATGCGCCCGCTGTTGGACTCGATCGTGCAATACGTCTCGGGACCGCGCATCGGCAACGTCGACAAGTTCCAAATGCAAGTTGCGAATATCGACTGGTCCGAGTTCGTTGGCCGCATCGCGATCGGGCGAATTTTTTCCGGCCAAGTGCAACGCGGTCAAAATATCGTCATGATGCAGGCCGACGACAAGCAAACCCCCGCCAAGATCGCGTCGCTGCATGTGTTCGACAAATTGGGACGGGCGGAAGTTGAATCGGCATCCGCGGGCGATATCGTCGCGATTGTTGGCTTGGAAGGGGTGGAGATCGGCGATACGATCGTCGACGTCGATCACTTGCAAGCCATGCCTCGGATCAAAGTCGATGAACCGACTCTCGAAATGATCTTTACGATCAATAGTTCGCCGCTGTCCGGGCGCGACGGCAAGTATGTCACAGGACGCCAGGTCCGCGAACGCTTACTGCGTGAATTGGAGCGCAACGTCGCGCTGCGCGTGCGTACGGTGGACGGCTCGGATGCGTTCATGGTCGCCGGCCGCGGCGTGTTGCACTTGGCGATCTTGATCGAGACGATGCGCCGCGAAGGCTTTGAACTGTCCGTCGGCAAACCGCAAGTGGTTTACAAGACGATCAATGGCGTTCGCTGCGAACCGTTTGAGTCGCTCGTCGTCGAAGTCCCTACCGAAAAACTCGGCGCGGTGATGGAAATGATTGGCCAGCGGCGCGGCGAATTAATCCAAATGCACACCCGCGATTTGTACACCCATGCCCTGTTTTCGATGCCGGCGCGCGGACTCATCGGAATGAGAACGCGCATGCTTAATGCAACCCAAGGTACGGCCGTCATGCACCATCGATTTCTCGAGTATCGGCCGGCGGAAGGAATAATCACCGGGCGCACCAACGGCGTCATGGTCTCGATGGCGCACGGTCGGGCGGTGGGTTTCGCGCTTTTTAATTTGCAAGAACGCGCAGAAATGTTCGTCTCCCCCGGCGACGAAGTCTACGAAGGCATGATCGTTGGCGAGAATAGTCGCGACAATGACTTACCGGTCAATCCGACCAAAGAGAAGAAGCTCACCAACGTTCGGGCGTCGGGCAGCGACGAAAATATTCTGCTCAAACCCCCCAAACAATTCACGCTCGAAGCGGCGTTGGAGTACATTCAAGACGACGAATTGGTGGAAATCACGCCAACGACGATTCGCTTGCGTAAATTCGTTTTGCGCGAAGCCGATCGACGCCGCTTGGGTCGCGCCCCAGTCGCCACAGTGTAAGCGACTTCATTCGTTCCCTCGCCCTCGCTTCGGGGGAGAGGTCTGGGTGAGGGGCTGTTTGAGTTTTCGGATTGGCTCGATTTCGTGCGCATTGAACACGCGCCCCCATGTCGGCGATAATACTCTGCAGACTTCATATGTGAATCTGCGATACACTAACCTCGATTTTCTGGATCGGAGTCAGCGATGATTATTTTTTCCCGCAATCTGACCGCCGTCTTACTCTTGTTTGCCTTCGCTGAAACTACCTTTGGCCAGACCTGGAACCAATGGCGCGGGCCGAGCCGCGATGGAACCGTCGATCAAGCGTCCACGCCTCAGACCTGGCCCGAATCGTTTGGCGTGGCTTGGCAAACCGAAGTGGGCGAAGGGTACTCTTCCCCGGTCGTTGATGATAACAGGGCGTATATCCACTCGCGGGTCGATCCCAACGAAGTCGTCCTGGCCGTGGATTTGACGACCGGTGATGTGAAATGGAAGCAATCCTATCCCGCCAGCTTCAACAAGAACCAATACGCGATGCAAATGGCCAAAGGGCCGAACTCGACGCCGCTGATAGCCGAGGGCCGGCTCTTTACCATGGGTGTTACGGGTGTGTTGATCGCTTGGAATACCGACGATGGAAAGCAGCTTTGGCGGAATGACTATTCCAAAACCGTCGACACGACGAAGCTGTTTTGCGGTACCTCGGCTTCGCCGCTGATGGTCGACGGCCGACTGATCGTCCAAGTCGGAAGCGACGTTCACGGCGGTCAAATCTTGGCCCTCGAACCAGCCACCGGCAACGAAGTCTGGAAGTGGACTGGCACGGGCCCCGGATACTCATCGGCGATTGAAATTGCGGCAGGCGATTCGAAACAGATCGTGACGATGACCGACAATTCAATCGTCGGGCTGGAGGCGGCGTCGGGTCAAGAACTCTGGTCGATCCCGTTTCCCGACGAATGGCAAGAGAACATCGTGACCCCGCTGTGGACGGGATCGCTCTTGGTAATTTCCGGGACGCGGCAAGGAACGCATGCCTACAAACTGGAACGCGAGGGTGATGCTTGGAAGGCTACTCAGGCATGGGAAAATCGCAAAGTCGCGATGTACATGAGTTCGCCCGTGTTGGGTGATGGATTGATCTACGGTCATTCGGCTCGCTCGAAGGGACAATTCGTCGCACTGGATGCCGCGACCGGTGAAACGCGATGGTCGAGTCCCGGCCGCGACGGCGATCATGCCTCGGTGTTATTGACGCCGCAACACGTCGTGTTGCTGACCAACGATGCAAAACTCGTCGTCGCAGATCGTGGCAACAAAGAATTTCACGAATTCAAAAAGTACCAATTGACGGCCAAACAAACTTGGTCGATGCCCGTGCTGCTCGGCGGCGATCTGCTCGTGCGCGACGAGCAGCAGCTCGTCCGGATGAGCCCAAAACAATAGTCAACGACGGCGCTGGGACTGATCGTTTAACGCCAAGCCGTAGGCGCCTGCATTTTCTTCTTCGCTGTCCGGCGCCTTCGGCTTGGCGTTAAACGAGGTCGATGCATATTCCCGGACACTATTTCGCCATCGCCGAATCCTCCGAATTATTCCGCACTCGGCTCATCGGCCGATTTGAGCCACGGATTTTGCCAGCTTCCCCACTGCTGGAGGTAACTATCGAAGACGGGATGTTGATCGGCTCGCGCCTGGAGCCATTGTCTGGCCTCTTCGACCAGTTGCTGTTCGCGTTCCAAGCTGAGGTGGCCAGTCACGACGTTGAATCGCAAGAAGATGAAGTACGTGTCCAGAACGTCACAGCGGCAATAATCGTTGATCTTCGCCAATTCGCCCACGGCGAATAGATCCTGAACCATGTGGCCGGCGATGTCCATTTTCCCAGGCTTGCCCAAAAGATTGGCGACCAAATTCAAGCCACCGCTGAATCGCGTGGCACCAAAATTGGTCAACAAATCATGCAAATCAAAGTGTGCGGATTGGTTATAGCGATTTCGCTTTTGGTCATACGTGCGATCGTTGAGATTAAACCAAGCGGGGATGCTCACACCGTAGCGGAACGCAGCCAATTCGAGCAGCGGTATATCGAACGAGCGACCGTTGAAGCTAACCAACGTCGGCATGTCGTACTTGAACCAACCGCGCCAGAAATTCTCGGTAATCACGTGGGGGCGGTACTTCGGTTCGTCGAGCGTCACGACGTCTAACAATTCGTACTCCGCGCTGACTTTCGCAATCGCAACGGCAACCGGAATTTGAAACGTATACGGAATAAAATCCGTTTCATACTTGTCGAACAACTCTTGGCGATAACGATCGACGGCAGAATCGGCGTCGTAGTTCTTATCGGGATAACGAATCCGCGAAACCAAGTGGCCGTCCGCCACGCTTTCCACGTCGAAAATCAGAAATTTTGGTTCTAGGTTGGTCAATCGGCATTCCTCAACGCAGCGCCCTGATTCCGTGCATTCGATCGGTAACGAATCTCGCATTTGGCGTTAGCAACGTCAAGCGATTCGGTAGAAGTCGTTTCAAGAACTAGATTCAATTGCCACAGAATCCACGTAGGGTGGCACAAATGCACAGCATCAAGACTCCCGATTCGGGACGCTACGGAAGTTGGTTCTGGACGAACGCCAGCACCAAACTGATAATGATTGTCCATCAGCGTTGACCGTGCTTTTTCACGATCCCAATCGATAACTAAAAACAGGGGAACGAATATGACTCGACTCGGTATGGTTTTGGCTTGGGCAATGTCGACCGCAAGTGCCGTTTGCGGTTTGGCTCAAGACGACGAAAGTGACAAGAAATCGACGCCGGCCGCCCTGAAGTTCACCGTCAAGAACATCGACGGCGAGGACGTCGAGTTGGCCAAGTACTACGGCAACGTAGTCCTGGTCGTCAACGTGGCCAGTAAGTGCGGACTCACGCCGCAATACAAAGGCCTCGAAGAACTCCACGACAAGTACGCGGAGAAGGGACTCTCGATCCTAGGTTTTCCCTGCAACCAGTTCAAAAATCAAGAACCGGGAACAGAGCAGGAGATCAAGGCATTTTGTAGCACGAAGTACGACGTTTCGTTCGACATGTTCTCCAAAATCGATGTCAATGGCGACAATCGTAACGGGTTGTATAAGCTGCTGGCGAATACGGAAACTAAGCCCGAGGGTTCGGGAAACATATCTTGGAATTTTGAGAAATTCCTGATTGATCGGCAGGGGAATGTGATCGCTCGCTATTCGCCCAAGACGACTCCCGACGATAAAGAATTCGTCAAGGCGATCGAGACGGCGCTCGCGGAATCCCGACCGGACGATGCTCCACCCACGAGCGACGGCCAACAAGCAAAAACTTCGCAGCCCGCCGCCCATCGCGCCATCAAATAGTGTTGGGCCGAGCCTCACAACATCAGCCGCCGGGCGCTAGCCCCCGGTTTTTGCCCTGACCGTCGATTCCATAACTGGACGCCAGCGCGTTTCGGCTGATGAAGATCGCGCCCACGCAGCTCAGAACTCCAGTGTATCCCCGTCGTTGGGGATCACGATGTTGGCGAAAATTTTTCGCGCCGCCGCCATATTTAACATCGTCAGATCCAAATCAAGCGGATTGGTGTGCACCAACGCCAGTCGTTTCACCTGGGCGTGTCGCGCCACTTCGACGACTGGCGTCAAACAACTATGTCCGGTGATGCACGCCCGTTCTTCCTCGCCATCGGGAAAATAACATTCGTGAACCAGCAAATCGACTTGACGGATCTTGGACACATAATCGGCATCTAAAGCGGCAGTAGTATCGGTGATGTACGCCAAGGACTGCCCCGGCCAGTCCAAACGGAATCCCACGCTTCCGCAAGGATGATTCAATGGGATCGACGTCAATCGGCCGCCGCGCGGCAGTTCCACAGGGCAATCGCTCAACAGTGGTCGAAAGTCGATGGGCGGCAGAAGCGGAAATAGCTGCTCGTGAAACAAATGATCGCGTAGAGCATTTATCTTAGCGGGTTCGGCATACACACTTACGCTCTGGATTGCCTTCTCGTACAAGACATCGAAAAGAAACGTCAAGCCGATCGAGTGGTCCAAATGGGCGTGCGTCACGAAAATCGCAAGCGATTGCGTCTGTATCAAGTCCCGTGCTCGAAACGTGCCCGTGCCCGCGTCGAGCAAAACTCCAATTTCAGGCAACATCAAACAAGCAGTCTGCCTGCGATCGTTCGGGTGGTAACCGGTTGTGCCGAGAAAATGAAGTCGCATTGAAATCGCAACGAGTCCGCGTGGCCCTGCCGACCATGATGATAACCGATTTCGCGCGCCGCGAACTTCGACCCCTATTTCCTTGGCACCAGCAAACGATCGAGGCCTTTGATCAAACTGCCTTCGACGGACTTTTGCAGCGAATCCCCAATCGGCGGCAGTTGGGTCGACGAAGCCGGCTGGGCCGGGACGCCCGCCGCTCCCGCCTGCGTCTGCGGTAAATTCTTTTGCAATGCGTCGTTCAAAATTCCGTTGAGCCGGGACTCGATTTGGCCACCGGCTGCCTTTTGAAACATCTGCGTCGATAACCTTGCCAGGGCACGTTGATCGATCCGCGGTTGTGCCAATGTTCCGCTGATCGGAACTTGAATCGACGAACCCTTCAAACTCGCGAGCGCGGGCTGCTTTTGAATCCAGCCTTCCAAGATCGGAATCTCGGCGACCAAATTTAACGAGCTGTCTGCGCCGATCGCGCCGCGCGTCGTCACTGGGACTCCGCCGATGTTCATCGTCATGTGTTCATGGACGATCTGTTGCTGGTCCAATTTGAAACCAATTTGTTGCGGTGGCAGTTGCAGCCAAGCGGCCGATTCGGTTGAAGCCGCACCGGGCAATGCGGCTGACTTCAGCAACGTCTCCAGTGGGTTGCCGTCGGCCATTTGCTTGACGGTGTTGACCAGCTGCACCAGCTGTTGTCCCAGCGGACCTGGCTCGATGGTGGCTTGGTCGATGATCAATTGTCCCGAGCCCCGTCCCGCCAAAGGCTGGCTGAGCGGGATTTGCACTCCGTCGGCGACCAGGGAGAAGCGGCCGCGGGCACGCGTTGCTTCAGCTAAAAGCGGCGCGACGTACTTGAGCCAGCTCTGGCACATCTCGGGCGTCAGTTCGACGGATTCCAACATCGTTCCGCGGGGAAAGACCAATTGCGGGTCGCCGCGCAAGTCGAGCAAGGGATTGAAATGCACTTTGCCAGGGCCGATTTGAATTTGCGGATTATCGAAACCCAATACCGCGTCGTTCAAATTTGCCTTAAGCGTTGCGGGGCCAATCGCCATGCCGAGCATTTGGCCGCTTTCCCAACTGGCCGAAGTTTCTGCGACGAGTTGCCGACTGATGAGCGCTGTGTTGTTAGGATCGGTGGAAAACAGCGGCCCCTGGACGCGGAATGATTCCGCACGCGGCTGGCCGCGCAATTCGATTTGCCGGCCGGTAAAACCTTGAGCGATCGCCGAAATGGCTTCCCAATTGGGAACCCATTGACCCGTCAAATCGAGCGTAAACGAACGTCCGACATCGCTAACGGATCCTTGACCATCCAACTGCAGGGCTTTGGATTGGAGGTTGACGCGTGGGAGATGAATCGTGTCCCAGGTCGAGTTGATCTCCAACTGCGATTGCAATTGGGCCGTTGGTTCTTGCCACAAGACTTCCCACGGATTCGCGTTGGCGGACTGTCCGGGCTTCAACTTGGCGGCGGTCAAGTCCACGATCTTGCTTTGGACCGAACCCGCGACGGCGCCGGGAATCGGCGTCAGTTGTACCGTTCCCTCGGCCGAACCGAACCAGTGGACCGATTCGGGTCCTTGGCCGATGCCAAACCATTGGGAAACTTTGTTGACGTCAGCCCGATACGCGACATCTCCGGTGAGTTGGAACCCATTGGCGTCGAAAATCAAATCCACATTGGCGCCGCGTCCGGCGAACGACGAACTCGTGAGCGTAATCTCCGCGAATTGCACCCGCAGCGCTTGCCAATCCAGCGACACGTCGCCTTGGCCGGTGACCTTCGGCTCGCGAATCTGCGAGCCGAAGCCATTGAACGTGAATTCGCCGAGTTCATACCGGGCGTTCTGTAATCGAAGTGACGAGACGTTGAGCGTCGCGTCTCCGCTCAAGATCAACGTTCCGGCGGCGCGGAAATCTAATTTCGGTAACACGGGCCCGAGTCGCTGCAACCACGAATCCAATCCACCGCTGGCACTGCAATCGGCGAGAAGTGTCGTGTTCCAGTTCGGATTCTCGATCGGTTGCGTCAGTCGTGCTTCAAGCCGATCATTACCGGCGACAAAATCCAATTTACCGGAATCGATTCGGACCCCTCCCGCACGCGAAGCCTCGCCACTGGCCGTAAATTGAACGTCGGCTAAAGGTTCCGCAAAGCGGTCGAAGCCGGGCAAGGCGATGACCAGTGATTCGAATTTGCACGTGCCTTCGAGCGTGATCGGCCAAGTCGCCTCCGCCAAGGCCGCTTGGGGCATATTCCACTTTACGTTTCCATCGAATCGGCCGGCCAATTCGGTCTCGCCTAACGAGAAAAACTGCTCCAGCTCGGTCTGTAGCTTGCCGAGGTCCCCCGCCGCCCGAACGAGTCCCGTTTGAATATCGCTTTGGCCGTTGATCGAAATGGAATTCGTGTCGACTTGCATCGATTCGAGCATCGTCCGTGGACCATTTTGAACCAAGGCCGCCGACACGCGGATCGGCTTGGTCCAACGAATGACCTGTCCATCGTGAACGCCTGCAAAATCTGTCGCTTCGCCGTCGACGAGAAAACGCCGCCGGCCTCCTTCCATTCGACTGAAGGACTGAAACACCAGATTGGCTTTCTGAATTTGTACGCCCGGCCGCAACCGCAAAGTGGTCGGAAGCATTTGTGTCAACCGCGCCAAGTCGACCCTTCCACCGGCTTGAAAATCAGTTTCCGGCAAGGGTCCGCCGGTCAAAGACTGCACAATGGTCTGCAAATCGATCGCGCCGGTGGCTTCGACGGACGCGAACTCCGTTTGGCACTTGAATTGATCCGCCGATAGTTTGGAATCGGCAAGTTTGATTTGACCCGAAGCAAGCATTTCCTGGACCACCAAACGATCCGCGTTCAACCATTGGGGGGCAGCCAAGGCGAATTGGTTTAGGCGGACATTGGCCAAGTCGACGACGGCCGACTGGCCACCTTGCGTCCAAGTTAGCGTGGCGTCGCCGGCAAGCTGGCCTTGGCACTCGACCGTCTGCCCCAAACGGGACAGAGCCAAGGCGACGATATCCGTCGGCGCGTTTTCGGCATGGATCGCAACTTGACCGCTACTGAAATCGGTTGCCGTGCCGGGAGGTCCGATTTTTCCGTCAAGTTGAATCGGGCCTGCGATACCGCCACGCCCTTGAATGGTGGCGCGGGCGGCAAAAGTGATTAGGGCTTCGCTGCCTCCCGTTTGCAATTCGCCGTTGATCGACACGAGCTGCGACGGGGGAGAGTTGTTCGGACCCGAGATTTGAATGCTTCCATCGAGCAATTTGATCGTGGCCTTGGGCAATCCAATGTCGCTCGATGACTCGCTCGACATCATTTTGGCCAAGACATCCTCGAGATTGCTTCCACCCAATCGAATCACTAAGTTCGCGGTAGGCTTTTCGATTTCGAATTGCCCTAGTTCGCTGCCGCCAAACGCCAATGCGCTCAATGATTTCTCCGTGCGAAGACTGGCCACGCTCGCGACCAAGTTTCCTTGGGCGTCGTAGAGTCGCAGATTGCCGACGCGAATCGGCGAGAACCAGCCCATCGAGAGTTCGCCGATCTCGACTTTTCCGTCGATCTCCTTTGCGACATAACCCAACACGAGAGGTCGGAAGACGGTGAGCGACGCGATCCGCGGTAACAGCGCGACCAACGCGATGAGCACAATCAGCATCAACACGAGCGTGCGCCGTATGCCGAATTGCCGCACCGTCGGACGGCGCTTCCGGCGTCGCGGTTTGAGGATTTCTTCATCTTGTTCGAAATCGTCGTCTCGGTGTTTCTTGCGCATTATTTCTACCTGAAACGTGGAACGCGAAATTTTAAAACGCGGGCCGCCGATCGAACATTCGAATCGACAAAGCTAGCGGCGACAGAATCGGAAAAGTCTACGCCGCTTAAGTTAGTGATCGGCACGATACCGACCTGGACTCCATGCTGGCAGTCATGCCCAGCGGATTTCTGAGCCGCGCCATCCGAAGTCCAAAACCGGAGAGGGATTTAACCACGGATAGCACGGATAATAGTGAAGAATAGAAGTGCAATATCCTAAACGGAATCACACGTTTTCCAACTTTAGATACCAAATTAATCACTTCACGGAATTACTGCTGTCGTTTTTTCCCCAATTCCTATCCGTGAAATCCGTGGTCAAATTACTCTTAGAATTCACGCTTCGCCCCAGAGTTTGACGAGTTCGAGGCCGACCTCACATGCTGCCAGCATTTCGTCAAGGCACGCAAATTCCAACGGTGAGTGAATGTTGTGTTGCCCCGAGGAAAGGTTGGGCGTCGGCAACCCCCGTTCGGTCAATTGCGAGCCATCGGTACCGCCGCGAATGATTGAGAGTTTGGGTTCACGCCCCAAACGCCGATGGGCTTGGACCGCAAATTCAACCGCCCGCGGCTCGCGCGCCAAGCCTTCGCGCATGTTGCGATATTGTTTTTTGACTTGGACCTCAACTTTCCCGCCCGGAAATTCGGCTTCCAGCGTCCGCGCGATATCGCGCAGCTGTTGGGCGAATGGCTCCAAGTCCGGGGTTTCAAACGAGCGAAGCAAAACCTTAATTTCCGCTTTGGCGACGCCTCCCTCCAGCGTGTACGGATGCAGAAAGCCGACACGGCCGTCAGTTTGCTCGGGGGAAACCGCGCGCGGCATCCGTTCCAAAAACGCACCGGCCATGCGGACCGCGTTGATCATCTTGCCTTTGGCGATCGAGGGATGGATGTTGACACCGTTGAGCACAATCACCGCCAGGTCGGCCGAAAAAGTCTCCATATCGACTTCGTTTTGACCACCCCCATCAAACGTATAGCAGACGTCGGCGGCAACACGTTTGATATCGACATGCTGCACGCCTCGTCCGATTTCTTCGTCGCAAGTAAATAGCAACCGAATCGGTCCGTGCGGAATCGTTGGATTCTCAATCAAGTGCTGCGCCAACTCCATCATGATCGCAATGCCCGCCTTGTCGTCGCCACCCAGCAGCGTGTTGCCGTCGGTCGTGATGAGCGTTTTGCCGACGAGGTTTTTCAGTTCGGCACATTTATCGACTGTGATGGCCAAATTCGAATTGTTCTGTAGCGGAATATCGCCGCCGGCGTACTTTTCAATGACCTGCGGGCGAACATCTTTCCCAGTCGTCTCGGGCGAAGTATCAAAATGTGCATTGAAGGCCAGCACCGCCTTCGCCTGCTGGTTATTTGCCGGGATCGTCGCCAACACGATTCCATGTTCGTCCTGGGCGACATCGGCGATGTTCAATGCGCGCAACTGTGCGACGATTAAGCGCCCTAACTCCAGCTGTCCAGGGCTGCTGGGGTACGTCGAGACCTTATCCGACGCCGTCGTGTCGATCCGCACGTATTGCAAAAAGTGCTCGAGCAATCGTTGGCGATTCATAGGCTCAAGCATCCAGCCGCTTCAGTTTACTGATTCGGCCGGTGGCGACCCATTCGGCGACGTAGATGTTGCCGTCTCGATCAAAACAAGCATCGTGCGGATGCACGAACTTGTCCTGATTCCATTTGCGGGCATCTCCCCGAATCGAGAATTTTTCGTCGGCTTTGATGCGCGCGCTGTCGTCGCCAAGCTGAGCGACGACTTGATTGTCTTTTCCCAGCAACGTGACGCGGCTGAGCAACTCGGGGACGAGTAGCAAATCCCCTTGGCGGTCGACGTTTGCCGGCAAGCCAAAACCGGTTTGAGTGCGCAGGTATTTTCCGTCGAGCGTGAAAAACTGAACGGTGTGATGGGCCCGGTCGGTGACCACCAAGACCGATTGCTTCGGGTCGCGGTCATCGATCCACAAGCCGTGGGGCGTGTCGAATTTTCCTTCGCCTTCGCCCGGTCCGCCGAAGCAACTCTTCCAATTGCCGTCGTTGTCGTAGCGGTGGATGTAGAATGAGCCGTATCCGTCGGCGAGGAAAAAATCGCCGTCTGGGAGAAACGCGAAATTGGTCGGCATGAACCGGTCACGGCCCCAGTCGGCTTTGCGATCGGTGTCCTCGCCTTTGGCATAGACGCCGGCGGCCATCGGCGCGAACTTTTCCCAGACGACTGCGCCCTTGAGATCGAGCTTGGCGATCGATTTGACTTGTTGGTAAGCCGCGACGTACAGAAAGTCTTGACTTCCTTCTCGGCGGACTTCGATCCCGTGCCCGCCCCCTTGAAACTGTTGGCCGAAAGCGCGGATGAATTTTCCGTTCGGGTCGAATACAAAGATCGACGGATGGTCCTTCTTGTCCGCATGTCCCTCGTGGATCACGTAGACCAATCCTTCGCCATCGACCGCGACGTTGTGCGTCGTCTGCCAAGTGTATTTGTCCGGCAGCTGAGCCCAGTTATGGATGAACTCGTATTTGTACTCTTCATTTCCCCAGATCGTCGCCCCCTCTGTCTTCCGCGGCGTCAGCACCATCGGGCAAGCGACCGCCGCAGCCCCCACCGCTGCCGATTGGACAAAATGTCGACGATTCAGTTTCTTATTCATACGACGACTCCTTGCGTACGATCTGCAATTTGCTTGTTTTGGACCGGATTGATTTTACCTCAACGATCGCACCCTTACGTGGGCTCGTTTTCAATGTGTCTTTGACCATGGGAAATTAGCTTGAGCGTTGGTTTTTTTTCAAGTTCCCTCGCCCCCGTCGCGGGGGAGAGGGCAGGGTGAGGGGGCGCAGGAGTTAATCAGATTGCCTCAACGAATCCTGTCGGTTAGCCAATTCCATTTGTCAAAGCGGTTCCGTGGTCACGCTTATTTGTCTCTCGTATCCGCTGGCGCAGTTTCCTTTTCCTTTCCGCGGTCCTCCGACGGAGACTCGAAGTACAGTTTGACTTTCGACACGACGGAGATTTCAGGTTCCATCGGTAGCTGCGTCGAAAGGGAGTCCCCGGTCAACACCGGTCCGCGATAATAAGTTGTCTTGGGACGAGCCGCCATGATGCGCGGAATATTCTCGCGCCAATTGTAGGGAATAGAAGCGGATTGTTCGATTGTGTTCGTATACGACGTGTACATTTCTCTAGGCAGAATCACTTGGCCGGATTCGGTGATATTAATCAGATTGGGTTTCTTCGGAAATAACTCGGAGTCAAAAAGGAGTGTTGACTTGTTGCGCGCGACCGCAATTGCTTGTTGCAACGCTTTGCTTTTGGCGGATTCCAAATCGGGACTCCAATAGTCGAGCGAGACGATATCCATAACGCCATTCTCGAAGGCGACTTTGAGGGCCCGCCGAGCTTGTTCATTGTCGGTTAGCTGGACGTGTAGGTTTGTCTGGAAGCGATAACGTTTCAGGATTTCCCGCAGGACCGTAAGCTCTTTCCAAGTCGTTTCCTCAAATTCATGTAGGGGCAAAATCGAAATGAAGTCTTCGAAGATCGATTCCTTCGCGATCCCCATCGCTTGCCACCCCGAGGAGATGCGTTGAACCAATTCGGCGGCTTTCGTTTGACATTCGTTGGCCGTTTCCGCTTCGCTGACCGCGGCCATCACGAGCCGGATTTGGGTGGGCTTGACGCGAATCTCGGCTGAGCCGTCGACGGTAATCAGATTCTGGGCTTCGTTGACGGTCAAACTGGGTGCCGAGAAGTCATTGGAGCGCGCCGACGATTCTTCGTTTGCTCCGATGGAATTGGCAGCCATTTGAGCCATCGCTGGGGCGACAGCGGACAAACTCAACAAGGAAATCGTTGAAAGTAGAATCAATCTCAATTGACGCATGGCTATTTCCTCTTGAATGCTAGTGACACGCCCCGCGAAGGTATTCTAGTCCAATGAATTTTCGTGGGTGACGATTCAAAACTTATGGTTCCTACAAGCTGTTGAATCAACGGTACGAGCACCTTACGACTGGCCAAAAAACACCCGCGGAGCCAGTGATGCACGTGAATGGGAGTGGCACGGCGCGGAACGCGGTTTTCTCGGCTTTTGCCGAGGGGTGCGGGGGTGTGCTTATAATGCATCCTGAGAACAAGCGGGCGCAGAGGGGCGGCGGCTTGTTGGCAGGTCGCATCATTCCCGAGGATGTTTATGGCTACGGCGCCACGCACTGAGTCTTTGGCTTCGGTCGAAGAGGTTTCCGAATTCATCCAGCGCATTCGCGAGCGGGTCGCGACGGTCGTCGTCGGACAAGACGTCGTCGTCGAACGGATGCTGATCGCGCTGTTCACCGGCGGGCACTTGCTGCTGCAAGGGGTTCCAGGTTTGGCCAAGACTTTGCTCGTCTCGGTCCTCTCCAAAACGATCGATTTGCAATTCGCCCGGATCCAGTTCACGATCGATTTGTTGCCGTCGGACATTCTCGGTTCAGAAATCCTCGATCAGCGGAACAATGAATTCCGGATTCTTAAGGGCCCGATCTTTACCAACTTGCTGCTGGCCGACGAAATCAACAGAGCAGCTCCCAAAGTTCAAGGCGCGCTGCTCGAAGCGATGCAAGAACGCAAAGTCACGATTGGCAAGGAGACCTTTAAGCTGCCCGCGCCCTTTCTGGTGATCGCCACGCAAAACCCGATCGAGCAGAGCGGCACGTTCGAACTGCCCGAGGCACAGCTCGACCGGTTTCTTTTATGCCACCGGCTAAACTATCCGACCGTCGAGGAGGAAAAAGAAGTATTGCGACGCAACGCAGCATTGGGAGTTCGTCGGGAAGGTCAGGGGGCGGTCGTCAATACCGAGTTTGACGTGTTGGAAAAAGAGCCGGTCGGCGAGAGTGAAGACTTGATCGCCGCGATGCAAGCGGTGCAAGAGGTTCATGTCAGCGACGTTTTTCTTAACCATGTTGTGGAACTGGTCACTCGGACGCGCAGCCATCCCGCGCTAGAAGTCGGAGCGAGTCCGCGAGCCGGGATCGCGCTGATCAAATCGTCGCGCGCGCGCGCTTTGATTCAAGGCCGGCATTACGTGATTCCGGAAGACATGTACGCCTTGGCCCCGGACGTAATTTTGCACCGGATTCGGTTGAATTACGAAGCCCTCGCGGACGGCTTGAGCGGCGAGGCCGTGCTGACGGACATCATGAACGCGATGGGGCTGACCCCGGCGATTACTTAGACGACGTGCGCCATGCGAATGGAACTCGATACGATCGACCACCTCAACACGAGGCAGTTCGTGATTGCCGTGCGTCACTTGGCGGACAGTCTTAGCTACGGCAGCGACACATCGCCGTTTTTGGGCTCGGGCACCGATTACGTTCAGTCGCGGCTATACCAGCCGGGCGATTCGGTACGCTCGATCGATTGGCGGATCACCGCCCGCACGCGCAAGTACCACGTTAAAGAATACGAAACACCCAAACGGATGCCGTGCTATTTGCTGGTCGATACTTCGGCGTCGATGGTCGCCAGTTCGACTCGTCACAGTAAGTACGGTTTGGCGGTCCATTTGGCGGGTGGGCTCGCGTTTGCTTGCCTCGATCGAATCAGTCCCGTCGCGGTGGTCGGTATCGGCGAGCGTGAGCTGCGATATTCTCCGAGCTTGTCGCGCGACCGAGTGTTGCAATGGCTTCTCAAGCTTCGACAATATGAAACGACTGAGCGAACGATGCTCGCGCAGCGTATCAAGGAACTTGCACCGCTGCTAACCAATCGCGCCTTGATCGTTGTGTTGTCCGACTTAAACGAACCGGGCGCAATTCAGCCCCTCAAGCGGCTTGGGCAACGGCACGACGTAGTCGCGGTCCATTTGCAGGATCCGGCGGAACAAGGGTTGCGCGGTGTGGGGTTTCTCAGCGCACGCGAAGCCGAAACGGGACGAATGTTCACGACGCGCGGGCGGCGATTAGGAATCGATCACGAGTGGATCAAGCAAGAACTGAACCGGGGCCGAGTCGATCACTTGTTATTGCAGACGGATCAGCCGGTCGCGCATCGACTGCGACATTTTTTCAAATCGCGTGGCTTATTGGGGCGCGGCGCGCGATAGGTATGAAACCACAAAATCCAGAATCGTTCCCTTGCACCCAGCTTCGGGGAAGAGGGCAGGGGGAGGGGGCTTTTGACCCGTCGCATCCGTGGAAGATTTTGGGTCGAACCGTTTTTCTTATTTGGATGTTGGCCGCCGGCGCTGCCGCAGCACCCCAAAGCGACTCGTCCCAACAGCCCGAACCTCCAATCGTTGGGGAGTCGCGAACCATCGAATCGCTATTTCTTTCGGGGAGCCAATTGCAGGCGCGTCCATTGACGGATGATCGGTGGCCCATCATGGTGCGCATCGTCAACGCTTTTCCGCAGGGGACCTTAGGATATCGTTATGATTTAGTGTACTCCGGCTACGAAGCGGGGACGTTTGACTTGCGAGATTTTTTGCAGCGGGTCGATGGGAGTCCGGTTGCGGACTTACCCGCGATTCCGGTGAGGATCAGATCGTTGCTTCCTCCAGGTCAAGTCGAGCCGAATGCACTTCCCGAAAAGGGGCTGCCTCGATTGGGCGGTTATCGCTGGTGGATGATTGTCGCCGTTATTTTTTGGGGATGGGTTTTGGCGGCGCTGTTGCTTGTGGGTTGGCGGAAGAAAAAAACTGCGACGGAGCTTGCGGCGCAAGTTTCGCTCGCTGATTTGTTGCGACCTCGGATCCAAGCCGCGATGGACAACAAGTTGGACGCGCGGCAATATGCGGAACTCGAGCGAATGCTGATCGCGATGTGGCAGGGCAAATTGAAATTGTCGGCGGTCGATCCGAGCGCCGTCGTTAGTCAAATTCGACAACATTCAGAATCCGGGCCATTAATGCGGCAACTTGAGCGATGGATGCACGATCCGTCGCGCGACGATTCAGTTGACTTGACGAAACTGCTTGAGCCCTTGAGCCGAATGCCGGCCAAGGATTTTCAGTTACCGACAGTTTCGGTGGCGACTCGCGCTGTCGCTGAGTCGGGCGGGGAGGGGCGGGTCGAATGAGTTTTGGAAATTGGTACGCCTTGCTGGGATTGTTTGTTCCGGCTGCAATGCTGGTTTGGGTTTGGCGACGTTCGTCGGGGCGAGTTGTATTGCCGCAAGATCATGGCCAGCAGCGATCGGGTTGGTTTTCTGCGGGAGTACTAAAACTCCTTGAATCCGTGCCGCCGTTGTTGTTGGCGGTCGCCATTCTGTTGCTTGCGCAGCCGCGCCATTTGAGCGTTCCCAGAGCCGAACGCGAGCTGACCAACATTTTGTTCTGCCTGGACTTGAGCGGCAGCATGGGGGCTCCGTTCGGTGCGGGAAATCGCTACGACGCGGCGATGGAGGCGATCAATCACTTTGTTGCAGAGCGCAAAGGAGACGCGTATGGCTTGGTCGTCTTTGGCAGTGTCGCGAATCAGTGGATTCCGCTCACGACCGATGCATCCGCGTTCCAGTGCGCTACGCCATTCCTCGATCCAACGAAGGGCTTGCCTCCCGGTTATGGTGGCGGGACGATGATCGGTTTGGCGCTTCGTAAATGTCAAGACATTTTGTTGGAACAAGAGACTGGTGATCGAATGATTGTCTTGGTCTCGGACGGAGCCAGTGCGGACCTGGGCAATGGCGAAGAAGAAAAAATCGGCCATAGCTTGCAAGAAGATAATATTGCGATGTTCGGCATTCACATCGGCGGCGGCGTGACTCCGCCGGAAGTTTCGACGGTGGCGAATATTACGGGGGGCGCGACGTTTGCTCCGGAGGACCAATCTGGACTGAACAATGTGTTCTTGCGTATCGACAACATGCGTCAGACGAAGCTGGCCCGCACGTATGCCGAATTGCTGGATTGGTTCATGCCGTTTTGTATTGCCGGTACAAGTCTCGTGGGATTGGCACTTTCCGCTTTGCTGGGGCTTCGCTACACGCCATGGTAGTAGAGATGATCACTTTAGGTGTTTTGGCGATCGCGTTGGCGGCGGAGGGTTTACATTTTCTCCGCGTACGGCGAGTCGCCCAATTGGCTTTTGGGCCTCACGGACGACCTCGTGCGTGGTCGTATGCGGCACCGCCGTTGCGCGTCGCCGCGCTGACAGCCTTATGCTGGGGATTTTTGTCGCTCTGGCTCGTGGTCGAAGCCCGCGTTCACAATCAATCGAAGATCGAGGAACAAGACTACAAGCACTTGATATTGGTGATGGATGTCTCGCCCAGCATGAATTTGAAAGATGCCGGGCCGGAGTTGAAAGAGACACGCCGAATGCGGGCATCCAAAATTCTTGAATCGCTATTTAACCGCGTTCCCATGCGCGAATTCAAAATCACCGTGATCGGCGTGTTTAGTGACGCCAAGCCACTTTTGAAAGAATCCACCGACATCGAAGTCGTCCGCCATATCGTCGAAGACATGCCTCTGTCGCACGCGTTCAAGCCCGAAAAAACCAAGCTCCTCGACGGGATTAACCTTGCGGCGAAAATGGCTGTCGGTTGGAATCCGCGCAGCGCGACGATGATTGTCGTCACCGACGGCGACACGGTTCCGGCCACGGGAATGCCTGACTTGCCGGACGCCATCGCCAACGTATTGATCGTGGGCGTGGGCGATCCCGTCGCAGGGCAATACATCGACGGGCATCAGTCGCGTCAAGACATTGCGACGCTGCGCCAAGTCGCCAATCGCTTGCGCGGCGTGTATCACAACGGCAATCAACTTCACTTGTCGTCGCAAATCGTCAGCCGGCTCACGCAAACGAACAAAGACGACGAGCCAACCAAATGGACCCGACGCGAATGGTCGCTTGCGGCCATCATTTGTGGGGCGAGTATCTACTCGCTATTGCCGATTTTACTTTGCTATTTCGGCAGCCGCTGGCACGCCGGCGTCCCGCATCGCGTGGTCTTGGACGCCGCGTAGAACGGCAGGGAAATGCACTCCAAATACCCGGATTTGAGAATTGCAATTGCCCGGGTGTGACGCTTATAATCAAGAGCACTTGCATAGGAATCTGAAGCCGCCGATTGCAAGTCCAAACGGCACATCCGTGCGGTTGCGATTTCACTTTGTGCAGGAGATCGGTGAAATGCGAATTATCCTTGTTATTGCGTGGTTATTCGTCGGCTTAGCAGGCGTCATCTTTCATCTTGGCCCAGGGCGCGACCAGGCCAAGCTCGATCGCTTGGACCTAATCCTGCGTGAGGCGC
Source organism: Pirellulaceae bacterium (assembly GCA_041745295.1). Lineage (GTDB taxonomy): Bacteria > Planctomycetota > Planctomycetia > Pirellulales > Pirellulaceae > JANMEB01. Next base: position 63,747 of record JBGTJE010000030.1, read on the forward strand.
AACATTCGGTCGACACACACCAATGGGCCACCGCCGTCGAGAAATTTGACTTGGCGCTCGCTGAGATTCCTTCCGACAAAGCGCAACAAGCTCGGCAGGTCATTTTGGAAAAAGCCAAAGCCCAAATGATGTCGAAAAATCTGCCCCTGGCGCGGCAAACGCTGGAACAAGTCTTGTCGGACGCGCGCAAGGATCCCACGAGTGAGCCTGCCTTCGTCGCCGAAATCGAATCCACCCTTGCAAGTTCGCAGTACTACATGACGTGGCTCATGCGGCTGGAAGGTCTCGCCAAAGAAGCATGGCTGCCGGAAATCGAATCAGCTCGTCAGCACTACACTCAAGTTGCCCAAATCGGAAAAGACCTGGGTGACATCGAACTCGTTCGCCGTGGCCAAGAAGACGTCGAAGCGTCCGTGCGTCTGGCCCGAATGGACCTCAACGAGTTGCAAGGCCTCCCGCTCCCCAGCCAGTGACAGGGAACGTGAAGTGGCAAAGGCCAAAAACGCGGTCGCGTTAAACAACAAAAACCTAACCCTGGCGCCGGAATGGAAGAAATTCCCGAAGGCAGCGGGTCGTAGTAATGCACTCGACCTTTCATGGTTTGACCGCAAGCCTATCGGGCTGCGTTCCCGCCTAGACTTTTGATGTTGCGCATACTTTGGCCCGAAGGGCCGACACAACCTTTCCCGGCAGTGTGAACCGCCGGTTAGCTATTGTCGCAATGGTCAAAAGCCCGGAGGGCCGATGCAAAGGCGATGTGTCGGCCCTCTCCGTCGTGTGCAGTTACGACGATGGTACGAGATGTGTAGGCTGCACAGTTTTGCCGCGCTGAGCTTCTGCTTTTGGCCCCTTGATAGAATGGTCTCAGCGTCGCGGGAGTTTACAATAGAGGCATTCCACGTTCTTACACGAGTGCTCGATGCATACTGCAAAACGATTCTTGGCCCTCCAGGCGATTTTATTTGCTGGTGTTCAGGCGACGGCTATGGCTCAGCAAACAACGGTCGTGCCAGGTGTTTCGTTCACCGCGGCCCAGGAAGAAGCGGCTGTTGTTATTGTCGAGGGCCAGGTGGCAATGCCGCCGGGCCCAGAACAACCGAACGCCGCAATCGATCCCAAAGTACAAGCTCAACAAATAACCCAGTTGCTGGTTTCGGAACCATTCATTCGCGACTCCGCGCAGTTGTTGCAGGTTTGGTTGCTCGGCCAAGATGTCGCTTTCGCACTTGCCGCCGCCGAAATCGAACTCAAACCTCTTTCCGCTGAAGACATGCTGCCTCCCTCAAAATTGAGTGTGCCCGGCGAGCCCATTGTCGTTGCACCTTCCCCCAACGCCGCACAAGAAAAAATGCAAGCCGAGGTCACCGCGTTTCGCCGCAACGTCATTTTGGGAAAATGGTCGGCGGTCCAAGATGCGCTCGCGACGATGTCGCGCGAAAACGCCAAACAAGTCTACGAGCACCTTCTGAGTTCAATGCTCGTCCCCCCCAACGGACAGCCATCCGGTCAGGTGCAACAGCGCGTTGTCAGGATGTCCAACGGAATGACTCGAACGGTCATGACCAATGCTTCCGGCGAAGGGACCGCGGGTCCGCCAAGCTACCTCACTCCTTCCGACGTCTTAGGAATCGCCGATGCCGCGCCAACCGAATTATCCGATGCCCAATTGTCGCTCTTGGCCCAAGTCCTGGGTGTGCCGATTCTCAACGGTTTCGATTTGCATCCGCTTGTCGAACAACTGAAAGCTGGCTCGCGATGGCTGGGAGGTAGCGACGTCTCGAAACAAATCGCGGCTGCCAAGTTATTCCTGCGTGCCAATCATCCGGAGTTGGCTGGTGAGTTCTTGCCGGCTTACGAGAGTATCGATCGGACCAACGTGAATTTGCTTAAGGTCGTCGCCCTGCGAGCCATGAGCATGTACACCAAAGATGGCAAGCCCGCTTGGCTTCAACAAGCTTGGGAAAGTTTTCAAACGATCGCCGGACATGCATCGGCAAGCGCGAAAGACAAGTACGCTGCGCTCGAACAACTTGTGTTGCTGGCGCCAAAAATAAAAAAAGAAATTGGTCAAGCATGGCTCGATGCGAGTTTCACCGACCGCGCCGAACTGGGCCGGTCCATTCTCAGTTTGCTCGGTACCAAGACCGCCAGCGGATTGGCTGAATTGGCCAGCGATCCCACGAGCCGGACGGAATGGCTGCGACTGCAAACCAAAGCTCTCGAGGCACTGTTGACCAAAAATCCCGACGAGGCAACCGCACTGCAACCGGTCGTGACTTTGCTGGCGATGAATTGGCTCAAAGAATCACAGGCCAGCATCAACAACGCTCCGGCCGCCGGCGGCCAAGCTTACATGCAACTCGACATGTATGGAAATTACTATTGGATGGATCCGAATGAGATGCAGCGCATGAATCAACAAGCCAACGGCGGACTGATTCCAATTTCGTTTCGCGATTTGATTGATATCCGGCCCAACGATCAGTGGACTGCGGCTGTGGATGCATCGTTGCAATTAGCGATTCCCAAAATGTTGGCCAATTTGTACTTGAAGTCGGCGGACGAAGATGAGGCATTCCCATACATCGAAAACATTGCCGCGCGCGACCCCAAAACCGCGCAATTGTTAGTCGACGAGTTCCTCACGACTTGGACGGCCAATCACGATCCGAACAACAATCAACGCCAGCGCAATCGATACATTTATTTCTACGGCTTTGAACAGAAAGCTGAAACGATTCCACTCACCCGATCCAAGCAGGAACGCAATCTCGCCGAACTGAGCCAATGGGTCCTACGGATTCGCCAATTGCCGATCGACAAAGTCGACGAGAGCAAACTCGCGGCCGCGTTCACAACTTGCCATAGCAGCGCCGAGGTTTTTAAACTCGAAGCGATCGAAACTGTCTTCGGCGCGGTGGATTCGCTCAAACCAGAAACGGTTGCTTCCATCTGTCAAACCATGCGCAATAACCTCGCAACGGTTTGGCGAGCCGTCCGCAATCAGGAAGAAAAGCAGACCAAGCGCAAGGAGCCCGAAGTTCAACAAGAAGTCCTGAGGGGTTACGACGTCGCCACCGAATTTGCCACCCGCGCCTTGGCCGCCGCCCCAGAGAATTGGCAATTGACGTTGGTTTTGGCCTGCTTGACCCACGATCAGAACGATTATGCTCAAAGCGTCAAGAAATCATCCGAATATAGCGCACAGCGCCTGGCAGCGTTCGACACGTTTGCGCTTGCCGCGAAGCGATACGCGGCGAACGTGGTCACGTTGGAAAAAGAGAAGCATTCTACCGAAGTATTCGACTACTGGTTTTATTCCGCACTCGGCGCGGTCGATCTGGGCCGCGTCACCGACGAAACCGTTGCAGCGCATGCCCAGTTTCCACTCATTCGCCAAGCCCTGTTGAATTTGCCGGGCGAAGTTGCCGAAAAACACATGGCCGATTTCGCCAACAATATGTTCACGCGAATGAGCCCGATCAAACCCGAAATGAAGTTTCGCTACCTCAGCGGCGGTTTTGAAATCGTCGGCGAACATCCCCGCGCCTCAGAAGCCAAAAAGTTGTTCGAATATTATCAGGACTTGCTCTCCGAAATCAAACTGGTCGCTGAGATCGATGGCAGCGATGTCGTAGGATGCGATCAGCCATTCGGCGTTTTCATCAATATCTATCACACGCACGAAATCGAGCGCGAGTCAGCTGGCTTTGCCAAATACGTGCAAAACCAAAACAACATGATGTACGCCTACAACTACGGTCGGCCCAACGAAGACTATCGCGACAAATTTGAAAAAGCTGTTCGCGAGGACTTGGCCGAACATTTCGAAGTCCTCACCGTGACCTTTGAAAATCCGAAAAACATCCGCTCGCGACCGGCACTGCAATCAAGATTGCGCGTGACGCCCTTTGCCTATCTGCTGCTCAAACCGCTTGGTCCTCAAGTCGACAAGTTGCCGACAATTAAACTGAATTTGGATTTCTTGGACACGTCGGGCTATGTCGTTATGCCGATCGCGACCCCGATCGTGCCGATCGATGCAACCAGCCCGCAGCAACCCCGCCCGTACACCAATTTGAGTGTTGTGCAGACTTTGGATGAACGCCAAGCGGCTGATGGCAAGCTGATTCTTGAAGTCAAAGCGACCGCGAAGGGCTTGGTTCCGGAACTCGATCAGATCCTCGACGTTAAAGTCCCTGGCTTTGAAATTAAATCGACTGACGGACAACCCGTTCTGCCGTCCGAATTCGATCCCGAGTCCGAAGAGATTCGGATGCTGACCGACCGAAGTTGGTCGATCGAGCTCGCGGCAATTCCGGGCAGCGAAGTTCCAAAACAATTTCAATTCGCCTCCGTTCGCGACGCGAACGTAACGCCGGTTTTTCAGCGATACAAAGACGCCGACCTCGTCAAAGTCGAACAGACGGTCGACTTAGAAAAATCGTACGCCGCCCGCGATTGGTCGTTTCTTTGGTGGTCGATCCCGTTGGCCGGTGCCGGTCTGTTGGGCTTGGTCGGATTGATTATTTGGTCCGCGCGGCGGCCCAAAACGGTTACGCGCTCGTTGCAAGTCCCCGACGAGATCAATCCGTTCACCGTTCTGGCGTTGCTCAAATACATTCAATGCCATAACGGAATTCCAACACGCGACGCCGCCGCACTTCAGCAATCGATTGTCGATTTGGAAGAATTTTATTTTGGCCAGCGCAACGGACATCCCGAGCCCGATCTCGACCACATCGCCCGCGCCTGGGTCGCCAAAGCGCGATAGCACGGTTCTTGGCGAAGCGGGGGCGTCGCCAGCTTTGCACAGAAAGACACTGGCAGAGCCAGTGGCACACAAGAACATGGTCCGTTTTCCGTGTGCCACTGGCTCTGCCAGTGCTTGATTGGGCATTATTGTGCAAAGCCACATCAGCCTCCTCCCTGGCCCTCGCCATGCCGAAGACTCGGGGGAGGGAAAGAGGGGATCACAACAAGTTCACCACGCGGTCGGCCAAACCCTTCTCGCCGAGCACGATGTTGAGCTTGTTGGCCATGGCGATCTTCTCCAAGATTTCCAACTCGCGCATGCGCATCAACGTCGGGTTATCTTGCAACAGCTTCGCCGTGTTGGCTTGGCTACGGATCGCGGCCGTTTCTTCGCGCCGCGCGATCAAGTTCGCTTCGGCCGCTTTCTTGGCCTCCGTGACCTTGTTCATCAAATCCTTCATTTCGCCGGGCAGGATCACGTCGCGAATGCCGACCGACGCAATTTGCAGGCCGAGCGTTGCCGCGCGCAGGCCGAGCGATTTTTCGATGTCCGTGGCCACCGCGTCCTTTTCCGTCAAGAATGCGTCCAGCTCGCGTACACCAACCACCGCACGCAACACCAATTGGGCTTCGCGGTACAACGCTTGCCGCACGTCGTCGGTTTGCGAGACGGCTTTGCGGGCATCGATGACTTGGTAGGTCACGCTTGCATTCAATCGCAGCGTGACTTTGTCCGCCGTCATGATGTCTTGGCCACCGATGTCGACCATCGTTTCACGCAAGTCGACTTCGACGATCCGCGCATCGACAGAACCTTTCCAAAAGGCGTATTCACCCGGACCCAACGTCTCAACATAGCGACCGTCGATGAACAATACGCCGACGTGATCGCGTGCGATCGCGGAAACGTCGAGCTGTCTCGCCGCCATCGGCGAGCGGACGATGAACTTGAACTGCTCGTGTTCGAACCGAACGCCGCGCGTATCGATCAGCTCGACGCGGACCTCTTTCTGGCCGATCCAATATGCGAATTGGCCCGGCGGCAGAATGTGGCTGAACCGGTTTTCGATCCAAACCAAAGCCCGCTCGTGGTCTTTCAAGTCCACGATCATGGCCCGGTCCTGAAGTTTTCCGGACTTGATGATCAAGTCCAGTTTTTCATGGGCTAACCACGGCTCGCGCCGCGATGCGACGTCGACTCGGATTTTGCCCAGCGGGTCGAAGAACCAGTGCGCGCCCGTGCCGAGCAATCCGGCGAATTCGCCGTCGCGGAACAACAGGCCTTGTTCGAAGGTTCGGATTTTGATTCGGTTGAAGAAAAACATGGGAGTGTTTAGTGTTGAAAGTTTAGAGTTGAAAGTTCAGTGTTCAGTTTTCAGTGCAAAGCAAAAAAAAATTCCCTCCCCCGCCGCGGGGAGGGCTAGGGAGGGGGGATTCTGTTTTGCTTTCCTCGGGCCTCGGGCCTCACTCCTCAAGCCTGAAACCTCACGCCTTCGGGAGGCGGGACGATCGCGGATCACATTTGGCAACGCGGAGCGACGCTTGAGCCGCGAACGTGCTCGATCCCGAAGCGCTGATTCGACCGCGCTGGAACCGAAGCGGACTTCGAGTTCAGCGGCGGCTTTGTCCGCGCGACTTCGCCGAACCCGTCGCGCGGCGGAATCCGCGCGCTGCAGGGCGCTGCTCGATGCTGCCAAGTCGCGTTCTCCAGTCGGGCCGAAGCTCGATTCCGAGATGCATCATGGCCGACCGACGCAAAAGTCCGCCTCCGCCCGGCTTCGATGTGGTAAGTCTCGCGACTCACCCTCCACCTGCGTGAGGTACGGGAGTCGAACCCGTGACAGCCAGATTCGTAATCTGGTGCTCTGCCATCTGAGCTAACCGAATTGCCGCCGCTCGTGTAAATCCATCTTGGGAACGCACGCAACCCAGACTCTTCGCCGGCGCGTGCGCCTTTGGACCAACGACGTCAACTTGCGATAAGAGAGACGCACCTTGCGTCGCATGGTTCACAAGTTTTGGCGAAAGGGGAGCGTAAGCCCCATGACGTTCGGCACGAAGGTCGCGAAGGTGCCACGGGCTTGCCCCGTGGAGGCTCACGTTTATTGAACGGGTAGGCCCCTGCAAAACCTAACGATCCACAGGGCAAGCCTGTGGGATTCAAGAAATTGCGCTGCGACGTGATTAGAAACAAACCTAACAAACCACGGGGCAAGCCCGTGGGATTTGCGGAAATATCGTTTCGATCGTTATTGGGCTCACGCCTCCCACTCGCCAAGAGCGGACAGCGTCCTCGCCAGGAATTGAACCTAGCCTTCGACCTTCGCACGGTCGCGTGCCATCCGACACACTCCGAGGACGTGATAGGCTTGAGGAGTGAGGCCTGAGGCTTGAGGAAGTAAATGTCTCCATTTCCAACATAGTCTCCACCAAGTACCTCAAGCCTGTAGCCTCACGCCTCAAGCCTCTTCCAGCACCCCACCGAGGATTCGAACCTCGTCTACCGGTTTCGAAGACCGGCGTGCGACCGTCACACTCGCAGGGCGAATTAGGCGTGAGGCTTGAGGCGGGGAGATGAGTGTTCAGTGTTCAGTGTTCAGCAAGAAAAAAATTCCGCACTGAAAACTGAACCCTGAAATCTGAACACTTTTCACTCCTGCCTACTTGTTCAATTCCACGTCCCAATAGGCATGGCTGATGAACTTCGCCCAGCTCTCGACACGCACCGCGTGTTGCGAGTAGACGGGATTCCAATCCGGTCGCACCGGAGCCTTGCGCAATCGCAGACCGGCTTGGGCTGGCGTCCGATTGGCTTTCTTGTGGTTGCATGCCACACAGGCCAAAACGCAATTCTCCCACGTCGACTGACCGCCTTGGCTCCGCGGAACGACGTGATCGATCGTCAAGTCGTCCGGCTGCGGTTGGTTGCCGCAGAATTGGCAGGTATAGCGGTCGCGTTTAAAAATATTGCGTCGGCTAAACGTGACCACCGACTGCGGCAATCGATCAAACGTTATCAACGAGACGATTTCGGGAACACGGAGGCGCATCGAAACAGTTCGCACGAACGGTTGATCGTCTTTCGGGGCGAGTCGGGCCCAATCCTCCCAATCGTAGAGCTGGTAACTTTCCGGATCGACCACCCGAGCCGATTGATTCCATACCAGCGTTAAGGCTCGGGCAACCGAGGCAATATTGACCGGTTGCCAATTGCGATTGAGCACCAACGTTGGCCGGCTAAGTACTTTCGAATACATCAAGCTCTCCTGCGCGCACCGAGGGTGTCAGGCGGGAATCGAACCCAGCTCCACGACTTTCACAGAGTCGCGTGCAATTCCTTTACACTACCGACACCATTTTATTTTAATTGATTGATTCTATTTTGGGACCGGAGGTTCCCAGGGCAAGCCGCGGTTTTTCGTCTTCGCAAGTATACGTTAGTACTTCGACTAGGATTCGAACCCGGAATTTCGCGTTAGAACCGCGACGTGATTGTCCCTTTCACTATCGAAGCAAGAAACGTTGTCTTCCCGGCAACGCGGTCGGCTCGCGCGGCCCGGACATTAACAAGCGGTTCGAGTTGCGGCGTCGCCGTGAATGGACCGTCAGGGAATTGAACCCTAATTTCCTGGTTGCAAGCCAGGCGTCTTGCCGTTGGACGATCGGCCCTGTCCAATTGCAGGCCGCGGAATCGAACCGCGATTTCCGGCCTTATGAAAGCCAGCCGAGTTCCAACCCACCTGCACTAGACTGTGTCTCAAATCATCAGCCGGCGTACGCTAGGGCGTTTCGGCTGATGAAAAACGCATGATTCGTGTTTTGAGACACAGCCCAACCCTCAGTAACCAAGGAGAGATTCGAACTCTCAAGCCCAATGGCACGACGGTCTGAGCGCCGCGTGTATTCCAGTTTCACCACTTGGTCAAAGCGAATGGATCGCGAAGGAATCGAACCTCTCGTCGCCACCTCACTTGTTTTTTCGACAACGGTATTACAAACCGCCATGAGGAACGCAATCCCAAATACAGCGATGGCGACGGGATTCGAACCCGCGCTAACAGATCGACAATCTGTCGTGCTTGGCCGTTGACACTACGCCACCGAGGACTCAACTGACAAATGGCGCGCGAGGGATTCGAACCCACAGTCGCGGAGGTTTGAGCTCCGCTGCGATACCCATTTGCATAACGCGCCGAAAAACGATCTTGGGTATATTCTCTTGTAGCCATCACGCTCCGCGTGATGAATGCCGCGTCGACACGTGATGTCGACTGTAATCTGAAAACGCTTTCCTCTCGCGGAGCGAGAGGGTTACAGCCCTTTGGCAACCGGACTCACTACCAAAAAATGTTCCTGAACAAGTGCCCAGCGCAGGAATCGAACCTGCACACGATCGAGTTTAAGTCAATCTGCTTTACCAATTTGCATAGCTGGGCGCCGCCCCAAGTCGTCCCGAGTGGAATCGAACCACTTTGGACCTGTGTGTAAAACAGGCGCCCGGCCATTGAGCGACGGGACGCGATTCGGGGAGAGGGATTTGAACCCCCACAGGCTGCTTCAAAGGCAGCCGGCCTTCCGGTTAGCCGATCCCCGCAAGAGGGCCGAATGGGACTCGAACCCACGCGCTAGTGCTTAACAGGCACTCGCTCTGCCGCTGAGCTACCGGCCCGCAAGCGGAAGGGGAGGGAGTCGAACCCCCAAGGCAATTTTCTTGCTCGTCCGTTTTCGAAACGGTTTCCGTCGCCCATCGGTTTGCCCTTCCGTTGTCTTGCTTCGGGTTAACGCACCGAAGTACAAAGCGCTCAGCGGGATTTGAACCCGCGCTTCCGCCATGGCAAGGCAGTAGATTGCCGCTATCTCATGAGCGCCGTTGACGTCGATTTGTCAAAGATCTACCAAAGCACCGGGTGGGACTCGAACCCACGTCGCTACTTTACGAAAGCAGCATCCTCCCGCTGGACCACCAGTGCAAAAATCTGGGGTACTCGACCCCATCGCGCGTTGACGCATCACGCTCGCCTTGCGAGCCCTGTCGCATCGATCGGCGCGAAGGGAATTGAACCCTTGGCCTGCTGCTTATAAGGCAACCGCTCTAACCACTGAGCTACGCGCCGCAGCTTAGGCTTGAGGTGTGAGGCTTGAGGCCTGAGGGGGAAAGGTGAAATTCATCTTTCATGTTTTCGGTCTTCCTCACGCAGCACGCCTCATTCCTCAAGCCTCCTAGTCGGGCCGAAGGGAGTCGAACCCCTACCTGGCGGATTAAAAGTCCGCTGTGCTGCCAGTTACACCACAACCCGCAAATCGCGCTGTTGGGTGAGCGTTTGTATTGGTGCGTCATGAAATTGTTCCCAGTGGTAGCCCCAAGAATCGAACTTGGCGCGGCTCGGTTATCAGCCGAGCTGGGGCAACCAGCCCTCGACTACCGCAGTCCAAAGTCGAAGAGGCGGGAATCGAACCCGCGACTTCGTGTACCCGAAACACGCGTGCCACCGTTTGCACCTCTCTTCGATTATCGAAAAAACTAAAACACCCCAGAGGGGAATCGAACCCCTATCGCCGGATTGAAAGCCCGCCATCCTGCCGTTAGACGACCGGGGCAAGTTGCAACTTGAACGACGTGAAAAATCTCCAACCTATTTGTCGTGTCGAGTGGTCCGGGAGGCGCTCGAATCCTCGTGTCTTGGTCTTCAGCCAAGCGCTATACCGTCTCAGCTACCGGACCAGGACAGTTCCTGCAAACAAACGTGCAACAAAAAAGCCCGGCTGCAGAGTGCGCCGGGCTTGCGTTTTGCAAAGGCAAGTTCCGGGTCTCAGCAGCGCATTTCCAGGGAATGATCGCTGCGACAACGACAATGATTCGCTGATTTAACGAGTTTCGATAAATACCGCGCTATCCGTTTCGTCATGAATCTCAGTTCGCTGTTCGCTGGAGGTTTCATTTGCCGAGCGCACCGCTCGGGCACTATTAAAAGACGAGTGGGCTTCGCGTAGGTTCACGCTGATACTGCCACAATCGTGCCTTTCCGACGCCTGGGGTTTGGAAAAGGTTCCGTTTAGTTGAAAACGTTTGACAAATCGGTACGATAAGCGATCGCGGGACCGGAAAATTCCCTGAGGAGCGAGTCCATGCAGTCATTCATGAGTCGCGTGACGCGCGTCATCATCGTTTCAATGGTCCTGTTCGTCGTTGCCGCAATCACGCTGTTTCTCTTGGGGGGTCGGCAGCGACAGTACAAAACTCAAGTGGAGATCGCGGCACCCAAGGAAGTCGTTTTTCAGTATTTGACGGATCCCGCCAAGATCCAGAAATGGTCGGGGGGTAAAGCCCAAATCCGCCCGTTAACGGACGAAGGACACAAGGAAGGCGCCCAAACGCATATCTCGCTCGTATACGGCGGGATGCGTCTGGAAATTGAAAGCGAAGTGTTGGAAACGCTTTTAAACGAACGCTTGATCACCGAGCTCAGTAGCACACAGATGACGGCTCGCTCGGATTTTCAATTGGAAGAAAGCGACGGATCGACCCTCTTGAACCATTCGTTCCAAGTTACTCCCTTGGGCATGTCGCGATTGTATGCCCCGTTTTCCCGACAGCAACTCCAGGCTGAATTGGATTCCGGCTTGCGAAACCTAAAGCAGGTCATTGAGGACGAATACCGGCAGCGACAAACTCCGTGAGCCGTCTTTACCGCAGCACTTCGCCGATTTCCCGCGCCAACAAAAGCATTGGAGTTTGAATTGTGACGGCTCAACGTCTCAACGGGCGCGACTTGGCGAACCAATTGCAAACCGAAATCGCCGCCCGCGTCTCCCAGTTCATCGATCACACCCGAACGGCACCGACACTGGCAGCGGTATTGGTGGGCGAAGACGCGGCCAGCGCCGTATACGTTCGCAACAAGCGAACCGCTTGCAAGCGAGTCGGCATCGAGAGCCGGTTGTTCTTGCTTCCCAAGTCAACCTCCAGCAGCGAGCTCGAACGGCAAATCGAACAACTCAATCGCGACGACGAAGTCAACGGAATCCTCGTGCAACTCCCATTGCCGCCGCAAATCGACGCACCCAAGTCGCTCGAACTAATCAATCCGCTCAAAGACGTCGACGCCTTTCACCCGCACAACGTCGGGTTGCTCGCCCTCGGTCGCCCTCGATTCTTGCCCTGCACTCCCCACGGCGTATTACAGGTTCTCGTCCGCAGTGGCCTGTCGACCGCCGGCAAGCACGTCGTTATCGTTGGCCGCAGCGACATTGTCGGAAAGCCTTTGGCCATGCTATTGTCCGCGAAGGATTCGCATCTGGGGCCAGAAATGGCCAATGCGACTGTCACGCTCTGCCACAGCCGAACCAAGTCGTTAGCCGACCATACGCGGAGTGCCGAAATTCTCGTCGCGGCTATCGGACGCCCCCAAGCCATTACGGCAGCAATGGTGCAGCCTGGCGCGGTGGTCATTGATGTTGGAATCAATCGAACGGAACAAGGACTCGTCGGCGACGTGGACTTCGACGCCGTGGCACAAATTGCCTCGCATATTACGCCGGTGCCGGGCGGAATCGGCCCGTTGACGGTGACGATGCTATTGGAAAACACATTGCACGCCGCGCGATTGCAACGGATCGAACGTGGGTTGCTCTCCGAATGATCGATGTCGAATCAAATCCGGAAGCGTCGCCGGTCATCGAGCGGCCGAAGCGTCGTTGGTGCCGAAGAAAAATGCTTACAATCGGAATCATTGCGCTGGTCGCGGTTGTGCTTTGGATGACAGGGGACTTCCTCTATTCGCGCATCGTGCTGGCGCAGCTCGATCGGTACGAACGGTCGCTCGCCTGGGACGACCGTGGCTTGCGGCTCGGGGAAGCCGAGTTTGAAACCGGGGCGGGGAGCACGGCATTGTTGCTGGTGCACGGCATCAATTTTTCACCCATCGCCTACCGCAATTTCGGTCCGGAGTTGGCCCAACGGGGCTTCAAATGTCGCGCGATGAGACTCCCAGGGTTCGCGCAACACGTGCGAGATTACGCGGATTTTCAGTATCCCGAATGGGTCGCGGCGGTCGACCGCGAAGTGCAAGCCCTGGCGGCGACACACGAACACGTCGTCGTTGTCGCGCATTCGTTGGGTGCCGCTGTCGTGCTTCGGTATCTGTTGGAACGCCAGCCCAAAATCGCCGCCGTCGTGCTGATCGCTCCGGCGATCGAAGTCTCCAACGCGCGGAGCCCATTCTTGTCGACGCGCTTTTGGCACGAATTCGCCAAGCGGACCCTCGTATTCACTCGCATTGTGCTGTCCCCATTCGATTACGATGTTCATGACCCGAGCGTGATCCCAACGATTCCCCAAAGGCAGTTCACACCGCGCGCGATCGTCGACCAGACCTTTGCCATGATCGATCAGAATCGAGGTCAGGCCTCGCGGATCAACGTGCCCCTCCTCATGATCGTCTCGCCTACCGACCAAGTCATCGACACGCCAGCTGCCGAAGCATATTTCAACGCGTGGGGCAACAGCCTGAAAACGTTGCATGTGCAAGTACAGGCAGGGCACCTGATTCCGCTGGACTACGGTTGGCAAGACGCTGTCTTGGCTATCGTGGAATTCTTGGAGGACAAGATTTCCGTTCAACACCCGCCGGCGCAATCCCATGAAATCGCAAAATGATTGGCAGCCGACCGCGACGATCGCCATGCTGCGGCGCCGAGCCGAACTCCTGTCCCAGATTCGCTCATTCTTCGACCAACGCGGATTTTTCGAAGTCCAAACCCCGCTTCTGTCGCGCGAGTCCATCATCGATCGATATATCGATCCGATCGCCGTCGAAGTCCAAGCGGCCGGGAGCTCTGACAGATTCTATTTACAGACGTCACCCGAGTTCGGCATGAAGCGATTGTTGGCCGCCGGGGCCGACGCGATTTATCAGATTACCACCGCATTTCGGGCAGGCGAATCGGGCCAGCGGCATAACCCCGAGTTCACGATGCTCGAATGGTATCGGGTGGGAGATTCGTACCAGCGCGGGATGCAACTGCTTTCCGACTTCGCCCAATCGATTTTGCCAGCCCCCGCTGCTGAAATCATCACGTATCGCGAAGCGTTTCTGCGGCACACCGGAGCGGATCCCTTCGCGGCCGATGATTCAAAGCTAGTTGCTTTGCTACCGGACAACCGCACCCAACGAAGTGATCTCGACCGCGACAATTTGCTGAATTGGATTTTGGCGGAGCGAATCGAAACAAATCTTGGAAGGGAGGGTCCTACAATCGTTTGCGATTGGCCAAGCGCCCAAGCCGCCTTGGCCAAAGTCCGCCTGGAAACTCCTCCCGTTGCCGAACGGTTTGAACTCTTCGTCGCCGGTGTTGAACTAGCCAATGGATATCACGAACTAACCGACGCGGACGAGTTGGCTCGCCGTATGGCGTTCGCCCAGGCGCAGCGCGCAGCAAACGGGCACGTTCGAATTCCTCAACCCGAACGACTACTTCAGGCCATGCGAAACGGCTTGCCCGACAGCTGCGGTGTCGCCGTCGGATTCGATCGCCTGCTCATGGTGATTGAAGGGCGGTCGAACATCAGGGAGGTGATCGCATTTCCCTTGGACCGCGCGTGAACCACGCAAATTCTTCAGCCCTTTCAGGCGGCCAAGTCGTTACAACCGGACCGAGAGGACGCTTGCGTAGGACGTCGCTAAAAACGATGCACGCCTTGGGTCGCAAGCCAAACCTATGTTCATAAGGCACGGCGTTTGCGACCTCGCAGCTGACAAAAAATTGACAAAGCCTCTTCTTGTTCCCTCGCCCCCGCCGCGGGGGAGCGGGCAGGGTGAGGGGCAGCAGTTGCGGAGTGCCTTCCGGTGAGCGTCAAGCCAATGCAGTGATCCTTATTTCCGTCTTGGGCTTTCTCATAGCAACCATTGCGATCCGACATGGGCGCCTACAAATACCGCATCCGGCCGCACGAAAAAACGATCAAGCTTGTTCATAAGCTCATCGATATCGTTTCGATGGGGGTCGGAATGTTGCTCATGTTGGCCTGGCAACCCGCCGCGGACAGCCAAAGTTCCTTTGTCACGTGCTTGTTGGCATGCGGGATTTTCACGATCTCGGCCGAGTTCTTCGGACTCTACCAAAGCTGGCAGAACACCTCGGTACTGAGTCAAACGCGGTCCATGCTGATCACGCTTCTCACCACGCTGCTCATTCTGATCGCGGTGGGTTACTACAGCCGGTCGACAACCGAGTTGAACGGATGGGCGCTCGTAACGTGGTTCTCGTATGTTCCGTTATTGTCGATCACCGGCCGGTGCGTGCTCCGCACCGGTTCCAAGTGGTTCATCGATAGTGGGATCAATAGCCGCAAGTATGCGATCGTCGGGGCTAACGAATTAGGATTGCATTTGGCACAAAGCATTTCGGCGTCTCCCGATTTGGGCCTCAAATTTATCGGGTTCTACGACGATCGCCCCTCGTCGCGGACGATTGAGTTGCCGACAGAGTACGCGACACGGTTGGGAGACGTGCAAGAGCTGATCGACGATGCGAAGCGGCTTGAGATCGAAACCGTGTTCGTCGCATTGCCAATGCGAGCGGAGCTGCGGATTCGTCAGTTGATTCAGTCGTTGGCGGATGCCGCGATTAGCGTCTACGTCGTGCCGGATTTGTTCGTCTTTCAGTTGTTGCATTCGCGCTGGACCGACGTGCAAGGCATTCCGGTCGTCAGTGTCTATGAAAACCCGCTCTACGGAGTGGATGGATTTCTGAAACGATCATTTGATCTGGCGATGGCGACCATCGTGTTGGGACTGGTGGCGTTGCCGATGCTCGTGATCGCCGCGTTGATCAAAGGCACTTCGCGCGGTCCGGTTTTCTTTTGCCAGCGGCGCTACGGCTTGGATGGTCGCGAGTTTTTTGTATGGAAGTTCCGTTCGATGACCGTCTGTGAAGACGGGAATGCAATTCAACAAGCCACCAAGAACGATGAACGAGTAACCCGGGTTGGGGCGATCTTGCGGAAAACATCGCTCGATGAGCTGCCACAACTGTTCAATGTCCTCGCGGGATCAATGTCGCTCGTCGGACCGCGTCCGCACGCGACTGCGCACAACGAACTGTACCGCACACAGATCCAAGGCTACATGCTGCGGCACAAAATTAAGCCCGGCATCACCGGCCTTGCTCAAGTCAACGGCTGCCGCGGAGAAACAGAAACGCTCGACAAAATGGAACAGCGCGTCCATTTCGACCATCAATACATTCGTGAATGGTCGTTGTGGTTAGACGTGAGCATTCTGATTCAAACATTCAAAATCGTCTTTTCCAGACAGAATGCGTATTGATTGATCTCGAGAGTGCGATCTTGGCGAGCGGGGGCTCACGCCCGCCGTTCGCCATTAAGTCACCACTCCGCCTACTCCGCGTGAGGCTTGGAAAGCAAGAAGTTCGCCGGCATGACGGTGACCGCAAACGAACCGCGATCCAAGATCTGATCGACCGTTTCGCGTGGCGCCTCCTTGGGGGCAGCCGACCGCGCTGGCCGCTCGGAAATAGCCACGGCTGGGGCAGGAGCCGCCACGGGCACCGCTACTGGCGATGGAACAATGGGTAGCGGCTGCGGCTGTGGTCCGTTGAACAACAGGACCAGGCCCAAGCCAATAAACAAGCCCAGAAGAGTCGTTGAGCCGACAAGCGTTCGCTTGGAGGGCCCCTCGGGCCGACTCGAGACTTGAACGTCGTTGATGCGGGTGAGAAAGTCGACCGTTTGCGCGGCGACTTTGATCGATTCGGCTTGGGCCACTTCCGTTTGCGCGTCGCGCAAAACCGAGTCACGGCGCTTATACTCTTCGTTCAGTTGATCGTAGACGACTCGCTGCTCGGTCAGCGTTTGCAACCGCGCGTTTGCTTCCGAGGCTAGCTTGGTTAGCTGTGTTGCGTTGGCCTCGAGGATCTGGATTTGATCCTCGAGCCCACGGATCGCCAGTCCCAATTCTTCGCGCAATGCGCTCTTGATTCCCGTGACCGCCTCCATCGCGTTGACGACTTTAGGATGATTGTCGTGGTAATCACCACGAAGCGTCGCCAATTTGAGTTGGGCATCGACCAATCCTTCTTTGAGCCGCCGCAACGCAGGCTGTAGATTCAGTAGCTCGTTCGGGGTCGCCACAATCGAGTTGACGTCGTCATAAGAGGCTTGCAACAGCTTTCGTTGCAATGAAACCGTTTCCAAATTAACCTGTGCCGCCCGCAGTTCGGTATTGATCTGGTTCAAATTCCGATTCAGTAAATTGTCGCCCGACCTTGGCTCGATCAAGTTGCGCAGGTCACCCAAGTCCGCCCCAAGCTGGTGCTCGAATTCTTTGATTTGCGACGACACTTCGCCCAGCGAGGCCTGCGCCGAGTCGGTTGCCTTGGCCAATTCGGACAACATGCTGCAGGCGCGATTGAATCGCACCGTTCGCAGCGCGGTTTCCATTTCGCTGGACAATTGTTGGCAAAACTCCCGCGCTGCTTCGGGCGTTCGATCGACAACCGACAGCCGCAACAACTCGGTCTTTCCCAGCTCCGCACCATTGGACGAACTGATTTGTATCGCCGATTGCGTTTTTTCCACGGCGCGATCCGAAGGGCTTACCGTCCCCTTGAGGGTTTGCAGGCATCGTCGCACGACTTGAGGGTTGCGGGCGATTTCGAGGATTGTTTCCTGGGCCGTTTTCATGTCATCCAATGAACTGAAATGCCCCGGACGATTCTGCCGTCCGATCATTTCGTCGCGCAGATGAAATACTTGCGTCGCGCGCCATTGCTTGGGACCCAGCGTCGCGTAGGCCGCCGATAGGGCAAAACAAACAATCGCAGGTACGATCAGCAACCACCGGTTGGCACTCAAAACCTTGAACCAATAGTCCCACGTGCTGCCCGGCGTGATCCCGGGCTGGACCTGCGATAACGGGGGCGTCGACCGAGCGAATTGGTTCATGAAAGGGCTTCCCAGAAAGACTCCGATCTTTCATTTTCGAATCATTCGGAGCCAAGGTTGAACTTGCCCGCCCAAGCTCGCGCAATGCGAACGCTCGGCTAAGTACAGTCGCTGAAGTAGGGTCGATCGCTAACAGTCGCCAAGCTTGCCCCAACCGAATAGCCGGCTTCCGTGGCACGTCCGGAATTGGCCTTGCTTCAAAAAATCAGCCGCCGGGCACTGGGCTGTGTTTCCTAATTGGTTCCAATCGAAGGATCTACGTCATTCCGGGCTGAGACCCGGAATCCATTCGGCATGGATGCCAAGACGTGAAAGTTCTGGCAATGGCCTCGCACGGCACATTGAGCGGTATTGGCAATTAGGAAACAGAGCCAAGCGCGTTTCGGCTGATGAAAAAAATCTCGAATCGAGTTTTGAGGCATGGCTTAAAACGTGTATTGCAATCCGGTCAGCAGGTAAAACCCATGCCGCGTCCGTCCAGCTTGGGCTGCTGGAACTTCGTTTTCCCAGAACGCCGAAGTAAAATTGCTGACCCGCTCGCTCCATGACCAATGCAATTGACCCATCAGCCGTTGGGTCGGCGAATCGTGGATCGGGTCGCCAATCGGATCCGGAAAAAATTGGCCATAGGTCAAGGTCCAAATTCGCCAGTCCTCGCGATAAATTACGCTCCCGTAATAGCCCAAACCCGCGATCGGTCGATTCAGTCCGTTGTTCAATTGCCGATTGTAAAGGCTCCGACCCCAAGCGATGTCGTCCAAGTTCAAACCCGGACGGCGCATTCCGTATTGATCGTAAATGAACTCGCCTGCCACGGCCCAACGGCCATTGCGGACAAGCCAATCGAAACCAGCATGGTTGTTGAATTGTTTTTGGCCCTCCGACCCGATTCCATCCTGCCACTTGACGCTTACGCCGCCCACGAAATGCTCGAGATCGACGCCGCAACGCGCGACCACGGCTTTGGACGAATTCGTATCGCGACCATCGCTTCCATTGGTCATCGCGACCGCCATCCGCGCGATGTTTGGCGCCCACGCCAGTTGCAATCCCGTCTCGCGAAACAAAATCGCCTCACTGCGGATAAAAGCTGAGTCGCTCCGATTATTGGAAAACAATGGCAAGTGATACCGCCCAAACGGCGTCACAAATCGGCCGCAGGTCACCGTCCAATCGCCGCGGTTCCAATCCAGCGACAATTGCGAAATTTCCAGAGTCTCGACGTCAAAATTGTGCTGAAACGATTCTCGCTCGGGATAGTCCACGAGCAAATTTCGATCAAAAGGTTGCGTCAAATACAGCTCCCCGGTCAAGCGGAATAGGCCCGACGCAACCGGTTCACAAAACGTTCCAAACAATTGCGACTCGACGCCAAACGAAGATTCTGTTCCCGTGAATTCGTAGCGTTGGTCATGCAAGTAATTGGCCCGAGCAAGCGCACCCAATTCCATGTGCCGACCGCTCGGACTCAAGTGCCGATAGTCGATCGGGACGCGCCACAGCTCCTCGATGGGGCGAGATATCGATGGGCAACCATCGCCGTCTGTGACGGTGGGCATCGGGTCAAGCGTGGCGTCCGTTGGAAGCATGAGTCTCCCGTCGAACCGATTTCGGTCTAACAATTCATCCAGATCAATCGACTTGAGGCTTGGCGGCAGATCTGTGGAATTGACCTCCCTCTGACCAATGTCGGCTGAGTCTTGATTCGTCGATCGAGCATTCCCAATCGCGGCGCTAGGGTGACTAGCAATTGCGGCGCAGAGCAAGGGCACGAAGAACTTGGGGATAGCGATCCGCCGAACGCGCCAGCGCGAGGACTTGAAGTTGTTCAAGTTCACGGGCATGGCGCGGCTCGGGACTGCGAAAATATGATGATCGTATGGTTTATTTTCGCGATAATGCCTGTGAGGCTGCAGCCGCTGGACCGATGCTGCCACAAACTGCGTAGCCGGCAAGATTTAGCTAGCGAGCGGCCGGGTTTACCCCGGCCGTCTTGTTTTTTCCGCAATGTCGGATTCGATATCGAGCGAGACCGTCGCAAGAATGATTGTATCGGATCGAAGGGAGCTGCAAGACTCAAACTCGATGGCCAATTCATTGCTTGGCCGCAGTTGATCGTGGACCTCAAACGAGGTCAAAGCGACTTCGTTCGATTCGGTCGCCGACTTCGCACTGAGAACCGAACCATTCAGGACGATTCGAGCACCGTCCATAAGACTAGTGAAGGTCAGCCAAACGCGCTGCTCGTCGTTCAGATTGCTTGGACGATTAAAGGACCGACGCAACGCAAACGAACCACTCTTGGCTAAACCCTGCAGTATTTCGCCCCGCGCCGGAAGATCAAACTTGATGTCGCTGCGATCTGAGTCCGGGGGCTGCAGCCCTGCGTCACCATGAGCGAAGTGCACTCGCCAAGCCGATCCGAGTCGAATGCGATACACGGCAATGGATTCCGGTTAGACCTCTGAGTTCCCTCACTCCCTTCGTCACGGAGGGCTTTGCGTAAAAAGTGATTTCAAAACACTAGCAGAGCCAGTGGCACGCGGAAAATCACTTCTGTCTTGTGTGCCACTGGCTCTGCCAGTGCTGTTTTTCGGCAAAGCGTTCCTGGAGAGAGGGCAGGGTGAGGGGTCTTCGTACTCTCGGACCGGGAGTTATTCCGGAACGAAACTTGAAGTTATCGTGACTTGCCGGAGATTGCGAGTCGATTTTTCGATCCCGCGCATCGTCAGTTCGACGGCCCGCAATGGTTGCGCGTAAGGTGCTTGGGTATCGCGTTCATCCTCTTCGTCGACGAGCCCATCGCCATCATCGTCCAGCCCATTCGTTCCTTCATCGACGATGCCGTCCAAATCGTCATCGACTCCGTTATATTCGTAATGGGGGGACCAACTACACCAGAAGGAGGGCGTTCCTATGGCTGATACAGCTTCAAACCAAGTGGTGCCGGTGGCCGCGCCGCTCCAGCCTAAATCGACGTACGATCCTTCGCTCGTCGCCGGGGCCGTGTTTGCTGCGAAGTTGGGATCACTCGGCCCAAGGAATTGCGAGTCATTGGGAGTCTTATTTGGACCATTCGGCGAATAAACGCGAATATCGAACCCGGCGACGTTGGTCAACATAATATCCTCGCCCGTCAGGAGTCGACGGTCATTGCCCGGAATTGCGTCGGCAAGCAAGTTCCGCTGCAGTTCGAACGGGAAGGCAGTCGTAATGTGGGCATATCTGTTTTCTCGCAGCGTCAGATCAGCCAACGTATTGGCGACCAAATTCGCGCCCACAGGTCTAACCGAGATGTCATTATTCAAATAAAAGTCGCGGCTGTTCGCGGGTATTTCGGTAATCACCAAATCCGGCCGAACCAACAGAACGCGTCGATAGAGCGTGACGCGGTCATCCATATCGGCCACTAAGTCGTTTTCATCGACGTCCTCGTGAAATACAAACCAAATCACTTCCGCGATGTGTGATTCGACGATTTGCGTGACTCCAAGTGGGTCTACATAACGCCCCCGAAAGGGCTTCTCGCCCGAGCGAATGGTCATCGCGATGATATCGTCGGTATCGCCAAAAAAGGACATCGCGGGATTCGCAACATAGGTCGCATCGCTATTCGGACCTTCGATGACTTCAAAATAACCGTTGCATTCCGAATTCAAATTCCAAAGCCGCGGAGAGACAGTGACGCCGGCAAGATCCCGCCGAAAGGTTTCCCCAACGGCGCGCATCTCGGACGCCATTTCGATCATCGCCCGCCCTTTTTTAATCTCGCCGCTGGCCCGGCGGAAAGCCTGCATCATCACGACGAGCACGATCAAGGAAATCGTAATGGCGATCATCAACTCGACAATCGAAAGCCCGCGACGGCGAGCAGGGGAGTTCGCCCCAAAAAAGCACTTCATTTACAGACTCCCCAGGGGCCAAATAATCCAAGTTGTCGAACGTTCGGGTAGCGAATTCAGGTTGATTAACGCCAAGCCGAAGTCGCCGGCGCCGTCGGCTTGGCGTTAAACAAAAAGTCAAAGGCCGCACTGCGCTGTCTGGCGACCTCTATTTTATCGTTCGCCGTGAAATAGTGTACTTAAATATTCCATCAGGCCAGCATCACCTGAAAGAGTGGGTGCGAACTAAGGGCTTTTGGCAATCGTAGAGTTAAGTCACGGTGAAATCGAATGCCTGGGACGGGGTTCCTTCGCTTGCGAGTCAGGCTTCAATTGCCGGCGAATTCACGTTTTGAGGGGCGATCAATGGGCTATTGAGTTTCGACGCTTTGGGCCTGAAACCGGGCAACAAATCCAACCTGATCAATCAAACGAATCCACTCCAATCTTTCGTCGACTCGCCCTATGACTCCATTCGGTATCCGGTTTCCTTTGTCGATGTGGACACAATGCAGTTTGGATGCGGGCAATCGAAAGTCCCTTTTTTTAGGCTTTTGGGGGGGATAAACTGAAACCTCCGTCGATGCGCCTCGTTTATCTGGGTAGCTTCGTTTCGGAGGCGTGATTCTCTCGTCGTCGGCAACCAACTCGGTGCGTTTTTTGAGAGTGCCAGCGCGCCGGTGATTTGTTGTCATTTTGCGTGTAGGACGGCCCTTCCGGGCCGTCATTTTTCGGTTGATCGACGGCCTGGAAATGCCGTCCTACTTAAGACTCGTTAGCTCGCCATCAAACGCAGATTTAAGGACTAAAGGAAAAATCGGACATGAAGCTCATTGCGAAGATCCATTTAATCGCCGTGCTGGCGATGGCAGTCTCTGTTGTCAATGTGGGCCTAGCCCAAGACGAAGCACCCCCCGAATCGCGCGTGCTGCAGGACGCCGCAGCCAATTTGCAAAATGACGAAAAGTTCGAGTTGGCGGTCGAACAATGGACCAAGCTGATCGAGCAATTTCCGACGACAAGTTCGACCAATTTGTGGCGCTACCATTTGGGTATCTGCCAAGAAAAAATTGGCGACCACGTGGCAGCCATCGATGCGTTCGAAAAAGTTTTGTCCGCGGCTCCCGCGGACTTCCCGCATGTTCAAGAATGCTGGCTGCATCTGGGATACAGCCAATGGATGCATGCCAAGCGCCTCGCCGCAACGCCGGACAAATCAAACGAGGTCAAAGAGCGGGCATCCGCCGCCGCCGGTTCTTTTTCGTCGCTGCTTGAAAAGTTCCCAGAGAGCAAGTTCGCCGATCAGGCTGTTTATTTTCTAGGTGAAGCCAACGTAACCGCGGAACAGTTGGATAAAGCCATCGCGGCGTTTGACCGACTGGTCTTGGAGATGCCCGATTCCAAGTTTTGGCCCGATGCGGTCTACGCGCTTGGCAGCTGCCACGAAGAACGAGGCGATTTTGAGAAGGCGCTCGTCAATTACGACCGCTATATAGAAAAGTCACCGCAAGGCCGGCAGGTTGACGAAGTTCGCTTCCGCAAAGCCGAGGCGCTTCTGCAATTCGGCCTAGTCGCGGAAAAGGCCGGTGACAAAAAAACCGCGGTCGGCCGCTACGACGAGGCGGAAAAGCTCTACGGCCAAGTCGCCCAAGCCAAGGATTTTGCCGACCGCTCGATTGCGGCCTATCAACGAGCCGTGGCCTTGGCTCGAACCGACCAATTTGCCTTGGCGGCGGCTGCGTTCGCGCAATTTGCGATCGATTTTCCGACCGCGGAGTCCGCCTCGCTGGCTATGATCGCGGCGGGACAAAATTACCTGCGAGCCAATGATCTCGCGTCGGCGGAGAAGCAGCTAAGCGCCGCTTTGGAGAAAGACCCCAAGTCAGTTAGCGCCGCGCACTGGCTCTGTCGAACGCACCTCGCCGCGCAACAACCGGCGAAGGCTTGGAGCATCGCCGAGAAGACGAGGTCGCAAATCGATGCCAAGTCGCCCGAGGCCGCGCAGTTGCTGATGGATCAAGCCGACGCCGCCTTTGTCCTACCGGAAAAAGTCGCCGAATCGGTTCCCCTCTATCGCCAATTGGTTGAACAATTCCCGCAACATCCGCTGGCCCCCCAAGCTTTATACAACGCGGGCTTCTCGAGCTTGGTCGCCAAACAACCCGATCGGACGATTGAATTGGCGGAACAATTTTACGCCGCCTTCAAGGACGACACGTTTTTACCGGACGTCCTAGAAATCCACGCCGAGGCCGCGCTGCAAAAACAACAATGGGATGTCGCTGAAAAACTCTATCGGCAACTCGTCACGGATTATCCAAAGAACAAAAAGTCAACTGCGTGGCAGAGCGGGTTGGTGCAAACGCTCATGCTGGGCGGCAAAAACGACGACGCCATCAATGCCGCGTCGCCGCTAGTCGATCAACTCGATGGCCGCGCCCAAGCCGAATTGCTGTTTCATTTGGGTTCGGCTCAATTCCAGACCGGCGAGTTTGAACCGGCCCTGGCCAGTCTGAATCGCGCGCTTCAAGCTGACGCGACGTGGGCCCGGGCCGATGAAGCAAAATTGCTCGCCGCGCGGGCCGAGTTCCGCGCCGGGCGAGCGGAAAAGGCGATCGAACGGGCCGAAAAATGCGCGAGCGACCATCCACAATCCGCCATCCGCGACCAAATTTACTTCCGCCTCGGTGAATTCAATTTCGAGCAGGGGAAATTCGATCAAGCGATTCGTTACTATTCGAATGTCATCGACGAATTCCCAAAATCGCAATACGTCGCCTCGGCTTGGTACGGTCGCGGTTGGTCGGAGCTGCGACAAAACAAAGCCAAGGAAGCCGTTGCGTCGTTTGACACATTGCTTGAAAAATTTCCCGAACATACGCTGGTTGCGGACGCAACGCTTGCCCGCGGGTTGGCCCGTCGTCGGGGTGGATCGCTGCCCGAAGCAGCCGCGGATCTAGACCGATTCATTGCCACCAATCCACCGGAAGCCGAAAAACTCGAGGCCCTGTACGAACGAGCGCTGGTCGAGGTCGATCAGAAGCAATACGACGCAGTGATCGAAAAATTCCAAGCACTTCTCAAACTGGCCAGTGACCCTGCGGCCGCCAAACAATGGGGAGACAAATGCTATTACGAATTGGCGTGGGCCCACAAGGCAAAAAACGATGCCGAGAAGTCGATCGCAACGTTCGCCGAACTCGTCGAGAAATTTCCAGCTAGTCCGCTCGCCGCCGAAGCCCAATTTCATTTGGGAGAAGCCGCCTACGAAGCCGACGATTTCGCCAAGGCCGCCGGCTACTATGCAGCCGCCCAGGACAGTGCCAAAAACGACGCGGAACTCAGGGAAAAAGCCTCCTATAAACTCGCCTGGACGCACTACAAAAAACAAGATTACGCGGCCGCCGAAAAAGTTTTCCGCCAACAATTAGTCGACTTCCCCCAAGGACTGCTCAAAGCAGACGGGCTGTTCATGGTCTCCGAGTCGTTGTTTCGCCAGAAGCAACACGTCGCCGCCGTGACCGCATATAAAGCAGCCCTCCCCGAAGTCCAGGCTTCGCAGACCGTGCGCGAAGACGTCAAGATGCTCACCCTCTTGCACGGCGCTCAGAGCGCCAACGAAGCGAAACAGTACTCCGAGGCCATCGCGTTTCTCAAACCGATCGTCGAAGCGGCCAAGCCCCCCGCAAATTACGCCGCGGAAGCCTGGTTTGAGTTTGGCCAAGCGCACAAAGGAAATGGCGACGCGGCCAAGGCGATCGAGGCCTGGGGAAAAGCTCAGGACTCGTTCGACAAAACCGGCGTTCGCGCTCGCTGCATGATTGCCGAAGCCCTGTTTGAGGATAAGAAATTCGATGAGGCGATCAAAGAATTCACGCTCGCCGTGTACGGCTATGGCGGGCGCGACGCTGCCGACTCGGTCAAGCCATGGCAAGCGTTTGCCGCCTACGAGTTGGCCCGTTGCAATTTGGTTCAAATCAGTTCGGCCGAGGCCGCGGCCCGCCCCCAATTGATCCAAGAGGCCAAAACGTGGTTCATGTACCTCGTCGAACATTACCCCGACGATAAGCTTACGAACGAAGCCAAAAATCAAATCGACAAATTAAACAAAATGTAACCCGGATAGGCTGTGAATTTATTCGTAGGACGGCCTTTCCAGGCCGTCGAATAACCGAAAAACGGCGGCCCCTAAGGGTCGCCCTACATCCAAAGCGAACGAATTCACAACCGAGGAGCGGAGCCGCATGAATCAATTCTGCAAGTTAACCATCGGCGGCTTGATCCTCGTCGCCGTTTTTTGTTTCGTGGCGTATTGCCCCGTCGACGTCGCAAGTGCCCAAGAAAACGCATCCGCGCCAGCCGTCGGCGATTCGGCCAGCGTCGTTCCAGCCACCCAGGAAAAAATGACGTTTTTCGGCTTGCTCGTCCGGGGTGGCATCCTGATGTGGCCGCTGGCCGCGCTCTCGATTTTTGTCGTGGCCCTGTCGATCGAAAGGTCGATTTCCTTACGCAAGGAAAAACTCTTTCCCGCCGGCCTCGTCGACGAAATGGCGGGCCAAGCGGAAGCCATCGGCGGTTTCGATCCGCGACAGACGTATCGACTTTGCCAAAGTTACCCGTCCTCGGCCGCGCGGATCTTGCGTGCCATGCTGATCAAAATCGGCCGACCG
Organism: Pirellulaceae bacterium; assembly: GCA_041745295.1. Taxonomy (GTDB): domain Bacteria; phylum Planctomycetota; class Planctomycetia; order Pirellulales; family Pirellulaceae; genus JANMEB01. The sequence continues at coordinate 90,017 of JBGTJE010000030.1, forward strand.
CAAGGAGAAATTGAGCACGCCGTGAGCGAAGCCGTTCAGCGCGAGGCCAATCGCTTGAATCATGCCGTCTCGTGGCTCTCGTTAGCCGCCGCCGTCGGTCCGCTCCTCGGATTGCTCGGAACAGTGCAAGGCATTACGCAAGCCTTTTATGAGTTCACGCTTATGGACGGGAGCCAAAATCCAGGCAATGTTTTGGCCGAGGGAATTTACACCGCGCTCGTGACGACGTTGGCTGGCTTGGCGATCGCGATCCCGGCGACCATTCTCGCACACTACTTCGAAACGCGTATCGTGCGGCAACTGAATGAAGTCGACGAGATGATCGCTAGTTTACTGCCCCAAGTCGAACGCTACGAAGGACGATTGCGATTTACGCAACCAACGGAGCGTAACGCCGCGGTGTGGCGCGAAACGACTCCGGTCGACGGTGCGAACCCGGCTTCGCAAACCCCGCGCTAAGAATTGCCGGGCATCCATCGTATTCACCAAGAGTTGCATATGGCCGTGAAAATGAAACGATCGACGTCGCTCGCGATCAATATGACCCCCATGATCGATATGGTATTCCAATTGCTTATCTTCTTTCTCGTCGCCACCCGCTTCATGCAAACCGAACGCGAGCTCGACATGTCGCTTCCCAGCGCCAGCGAAGCACGCCCCTTGACCGCCACGCCACGCGAAATCTTTGTGAACATCGATCAAGACGGTCGCTTTTATGTCGACGGCCAATATCGCCAAGAGGAGGAACTCGAACACGTCATGCGCCAATCAGCGGCCAATAACCCCTTGACGCAAACCGTCGTGATCCGCGCCGATCGCCAAGCCGATTGGCAGGCCGTTGCCACCGCGATCAATGTGTGTAAGAAGGTCGGAATTGCCAATTACACGGCCATGATGGCCGATGAGTAAACCCGTGTACCACGTTCTTGTGTGCCATTGGAATCTTGTGTGCCACTGGCTCGGCCAGTGCGATACCGCCAATACACCCAATAATTGCCACATACCCACGCCGCAACACTGGCAGAGCCAGTGGCAGACAAATCCAATGCGACGGATTGACCGCTCACGCTCTCCCGCCTTCTCGCGACGTGAGGAGCGACCATGAGCAGCCAGAGACACATCATTCGCAGATACGAGTCCGGCAGAGCTCAGGATTTCGACGAACAGTTCTGGCCGGTCGCAATGGCCACCTGCATCCTGGCGGCGCTAACCGTTGGATCGATCCTGACGATGCTTCGCGGGCCGTGGATGTGGGGAAGCCTACTCTCGATTCCGATCTTCGTGGGGCTCGGGCTGCTGGTACTCTCGTACATCGAGGAACGTATTTGGCGACGTTCGTTCCAAGTTGCGATGTTGCTGAGCCTGGCATTCCATTTGTTTGTATTGATCGTCGCCTATCGAACCGAGATTTTCGGCAACCCAAGTCCCCTCCAGGTCGCCGTGACACAACGCCTCTCGCCGATCGAGCAGCTTGAAATCTCCGTCGTGCAGTCCGAAGAAATCTGGAACCAACCCAACCCGATTGAAACGCCGCAATCCGAGCTGATCAACGAGCGGCAAGCGAACTCCAGCGAAGCGCCGAGCCAGCCCAATCGCGAGGCGAACGCGGAAAACGCTCAAGCGCAAGCCAATCCAAATCTGAAACGACACGAATCCGAGGCCGAGACCACGCCTCTAGCCGGACGATCCCTCTCGGAAAAAAGTCGCCGCGTCGAAACCGTATCACGTCAATCCCGTGAACTCAGCGTCGCCACGGCCGCGCCGACTAGTCCCACGGCTCGGTCCGAGCCGGAAGTGAATCCTGCGCCCGAACAAGTCCAACTCGAACGCAAGGCTTCCACAGATAGCGAGCCCAAGTCGGTTACCCGTCGCCAAGCCGATCCAAAATCCTCGGAGCTAGCCCAAACGCGCAACCCGCGCCGCCGCGAGGAGCGGCCCGCAGAACCCGCCGTCGCCGCCGCTCGACAGAGCCGACGCACCGCGCAAGTCGATCCCGAGCCGACCACCGCTCCCCGTCAACCGACGCGCACCGAACACGTCGAAGCCGATCTCGACAACTCGCGGCGCGACTTGCCTGCTGCCGACGTTGCCGCCACACGCCGCGAAACAACGCCCTCGCTGACTCGTTCGGCGGAAGATAGCGCTGAATCCTCGCCCACCGATCGGCAGCCCGAGCGGAGCGAGTCAACTCGAATTGCCGATGTGATGACCGCCTCCGAAGCATCCGCGCGTGCCCAACGCCAGCGTCAGTCGCGCGCACCAACGGAGACGTCGATAATCGAAGATAGCGAGCCCACGGCTCAGATCGTCGCGAACGCGGCTGAGCCTTCGCCAGTTTCCACGGAAGTTTCTCGACAGCAATCTCAAGACAGCCAGATTTTAGCCCAACCGCAACCAGCGGAAACGCTGGAGCAAACACCGACCGACCAGGCAGTGCGCCAAGTTCAGCGCCGGACGACGAACGTCGATCGTCCTAGCGACCTGGCGACTTCCGGAACTCAACCGCGACTTGCCCGCAATCCGGCACCGACGCCTACTACGACCGAATCGATGGAGTCACCGGCGATCGTCGCTTCCAGTGGACAGCCATCCAAATCAGCGCTGGAGGCAAAGCCACTTGCACTGGAGCGATCGACCGCCGGCATGTCCGGTGTCGGGGCCACGCCGAACTTCGGTCGCGCCACGGATTCGCTGGCGTCCCCGGCACAATTTGCTTCCGACTCTGCCCGTCGCGAACAAGCGGAATCACAATCGGAGGTAGCCCAAGCGCTTTCGCCAAGCCAAGCAACCAAGGTGAGCCGCTCGACCGTCGGACTTGAATCGCCGCAAGCTTCGTTGCCGAGCGGGACGACCGTTGCCTCCGACCGCGCGGCTGGCAGTGAACCGCAGCCACTGAGTGCCAGCGCGGCCGCGGCGGTG
>JBGTJE010000031.1:0-30000 GCA_041745295.1 Pirellulaceae bacterium
CGCTGCGGATTCGGAGACGATGATCATTGCGGATCCTACCAGTGAAGGGTGAAAACACAACGAACTCGTCATGGGCTGGATCCGTTTTTATGGCAACCTCAATCTTCCCTGCTAGCCAACAAAAAGCGCAACTTCAAAGCCCCGAAACGGGGCGAGGGAACAAAAGAATAGGCACAAGTGATGTCGCACTAGTACTACGTTCCTATCACCGGCACGGCGACCGTCGCCAGAATGTCGGAGACGACGGTTTCCGTAGCGATTTTGCGCAGCCGACTTTCGGGTTTCAAGATCACGCGATGGCCGAGAACGGGAGGCGCGATAACTTTTACGTCATCGGGCAATACAAAATTTCGGCCTCGTATTGCCGCGAACGCCTGACTGGCCCGGTACAGCGCAATCGATGCGCGTGGACTGCCACCCAAGCTCAGGTGTTCGTGGTGTCGCGACAGCTGCACAATTTGCAGAATGTATTGGCTGACTTTGGGATCGACGTGAATCGTTCGAACGGCCTGCTGTGCTGCGATGATTTCTTCTGTGGAAACGACCGGCTTCAACGTGTTGATAGGGTGCCCAAGCTGTTGCGAGGAGAGCATTTTCAATTCATCTTCCATATTTGGATAGCCCAAGCCGAACTTCATCATGAAACGGTCGAGTTGGGCCTCGGGCAAGGCAAACGTTCCTTCATGGTCGATTGGATTTTGGGTGGCAATCAACAAGAACGGAGCGGTCAGCGTGTGCGTCACGCCGTCGACTGTGATTCGACTCTCGGCCATGGCTTCGAGCATCGCGGATTGTGTTCGAGGCGTCGTGCGATTGATTTCGTCAGCGAGAACGATGTTCGAAAACAACGGGCCGGGTCGAAACTCGAATTGAGTCGTCTTCTGGTTAAAGATCGCGGCGCCGGTCACATCGCTCGGCAAAAGATCCGGCGTGCATTGGATTCGCTTGAATTCGCACCCGACGCTTCGGGCAAGTGCCCGAGCCAACATCGTCTTGGCCACTCCCGGAACGTCTTCGAGCAAAATGTGTCCTTCGCACAGCCAGGCTACGAGCGAATAAACAAGCTGCTGGCGTTTGCCAACGATGACGAGTTCGACGTTTTGAACGAGGCGTTTGGAAAGTTCTTGGATCGATTTCATGACTTCAAGGACGACGTCGGCATGGACCACTACAGATCAGTTTATACAACCTTGACGTCGATGGCTTGTCCTATCGGTCGATTTTGTCGATTTCGGGTGGCACGTCCCTGAGTCTTTGAAGGGCGTGGTAAACCATCCCAAAACGCTGCCACGCCCTTCGAAGACTCAGGGACGTGCCACCCCATCGCAGTCTCAGCGCGTTGCCACTCAGAACCTGCGCTCCCCGCGACAGCCAGGACGGTTAGAATGCGCCAACACTTATGGGTCCAGATGTTCAGGAGTTTTCAAATGATTAGAAACATTTGTATTACACCGCGTGCGTGCACAAGGGTTTTTGCAGTGGTTGTTTGCCTGATTTTTATTGGGAACGCCGCTGCACAGCAGCAGTCTTCTCCCTCCAAACTCCAACAAGCGCTTGTGGAGATATTGGAGCGTCAAGCTGAAGCCTGGAACGAAGGCAACTTGGAACAATTCATGGATGCGTATTGGAAATCGGAAGAGCTGACATTTTGCTCCGGGGGAAATATCACCCGCGGGTGGCAGGCAACCCTCGATCGCTATCGACAAAACTACAACGACAAAGAAGCGATGGGACATCTCACATTTGCCGATCTGGAAGTTAGTTCACTAGGCGCCGATGCAGCGCTTATGCTGGGACGCTGGAAGGTCACTGCTAAAGGTCAAGATTACGGTGGCAATTTTTCGTTGGTTTGGCGCAAAATAGACGGCCACTGGAAGATCATTCATGACCACACGTCATCCTCGGAGTCGACCGAACCGGCTCCGGCGGACGCGGACAAGTGATAAACCGCGACAGGAACGAAACAATCAGGCCTGATTTGGGGTAGTTTTTTAACGGGAACGACGTGACCGGGGCGCGTACACGGCGCGGTGATTACATCCATCAGCCGCTGGGCGCTGGCCCCCGGTTGTTACCATTAGCGACGATCCCAATAACCGGACGCAACCGCGTTGCGGCTGATTGATAAAACGCACGATTTTGGTTCGGCAGCACCGCCCAACATTTTTTCGCCCCATTCGGAATTTACATGGACGCCAATAAAATCCGGCGCACGCGAACGATCGGCGGAATTTTCGTCTGGACGGTGCTGTGCGCCTTAGGTGCGTGGTTCCTGATTCGTGATTTCACGGGCTCGCAGCGGGGAACCGCCAAACAAGTATCGCAATTCATGACGGCCCCGAGGCAGACGGTCGAACTCGAATTTGCAACGCCGCAAGTGTTAAAAGTCAGCGAGTCGATTTTCGAACGGCAAGGCGATCGATTCGTTCGTATCGGTGAAATCGTGCGTACCCAGCAGCTCACTCCTGACGCCGAGGATTGGGGCTGGACTCAACATGCGACGGCCGAGATTTATTCGAGCGCAAAACCGATTCAGTCAACCGACTACCTGACGTATATTCCAGCATCCGAGTCGATGTCGTGGGTGATCGCGTCCATGCTAACGTCGGATCGTCGGGCCAAGATCAATCAATTGCTTCAAGATGCGTACTTCGATCATCATCGAGAGATCGCCGATCATTTTCGTCCAATCATCGAGGAGTCGCTGCAGGAGGCGTCGATCGTCATTTGGGAAGACTTACAAAGCGTCGCGGGAGAATACGACGAACGCTGGCGCCAAGTCGGTGATCGCTACCGCGCCGATTTGGTCGACGGTCGATTGGTGCCGCTATTGCGCAACGAAATTTGGCCGATCGTCGTTCACGAGTCGCAACCGCTTATGAATCAGATTGGCGAGCAAATCTGGAGTCGAGCTTCGATCTGGCGATTTGGCTGGCGCGCGATGTACGATATGATGCCGCTCACGTCACGCGACTTGACGAAGCACGAGTTTGAACGGTTTGTGCAGACTGACGCGATTCCCGTTCTCGAAGCCAATTTGAGCCGAATCTTGCAATTGCAACAAGTCATTTTTCAACGCATCGTGCAAAACCCGAATGTGCAAACCGAGGTCGCGGCAAGCTTGAGGCACGTGCTGCAGGATCAGGAAGCCCAAGCCATCGTGATCGACATGCTGCAACGAGTCATTGTCAAAAACCCACGCTTGAACAAAGTCCTCGTCGATATTTGGAATTCGCCTCGCGCCAAGCATGTCATTCAAATGGCCAACGATCGCATGGAGTACACGATTGCCTCGATCGGCGAGGAACTCTTTGGCAATCCCCACACCGCGATCACCCCCGAGTTTTCGCGAGTCCTCCGATTCAAAGTACTTCATAAAGACGTGCAGTGGCTGTTGCTCGATCGCGGCAGCACCGACGGGACCCCTGTCGATACGATCGATGTCCGAATCGGACTCGAATCCATCGAGAATCCGTTTCATGTGCCGGCGGAGGAACGGAATTGAATCGACTCGACACCGCGCTGGACCATCCGGCGGAACGCTCCGATATCCGTGTGCGCGAACTCACGGTTCGAGCCGGCGACCGGGTGTTGTTGGAGCAAGCCAACGCGAGTTTTCCGGCCAAGCAAATCACGTTGATCGTGGGCCCCAGCGGAGTGGGCAAATCGGTCTTGCTGCGAATCATTTCGGGCTTGGTCGACCATCAACACGCAGCGATTCATTTCAGCGGCGAAATTCAGTTCGGCCAGGCCTTGCGGAAAACCGGAGAGATTGGAGTCGTTTTCCAATCGTTTGCACTGTTCGATGAACTGACGCCGCGGGCGAATGTCAAATTTGCCAAGGATCTGGGCGGGGGGCGCGCTGCACAAATCGATGTCGAGCGCATGCTGGCGGAACTTCGCGTTCCGACCAATGTCCCGACGTCGCAATTAAGCGGCGGGCAGCGGCAGCGATTGGCCATCGCCCGCACGTTGGCCTTTAACCCCCCGGCGATTCTCTATGACGAGCCCACGTCGGGTTTGGATCCGGCGACTGGCGCACAAGTCGCCGAATTGATTCGCGAAACCCATCAATTGCACCAAAAAACCTCGGTGATCGTGACCCATGATTACGAGACGCTTATACCAATTGCCGACGCCGTGTATGTCTTAGACCCCGTCGCCAAGCAGTTGGTAGCGCTGCCCCGCGAACAATGGCCTCGATTAAATGAAGTTCTCAAGCCAATGTCGGCGGCCGCAATCCGCGAAGCCGAACAAGTCGAGTGGAACTGGCGGCAATTCGCATGGGGCAAGGCAAGTAGCTTCTTTCAATCGACCACGCGAGTCTTGGAAGCGGCGGGGCTGGGAATCACGAGCATGATCCCGATGTGGCGAAATCCCAAGTGGGGCTTGAGATACCTTGCCCATTATCTCCGGCTGGTAATGGGGCCGACCGCCTGGTTCTATTTGGGCATCGCCGGGTTTATCGTCGGATTTGTCACGACCTTTTTCGTCTTTCGCTACCTGCCATATGCGACCTATATCGAACCGTTGCTGATAGACGATTTGCTGGCGGCGCTTGGATTTTCAACCTACCGGATTTTCGTACCGGTGTTAACGACCGTGTTGATCGCAGCCCGTTGCGGGGCCGCAGTATCATCCGATGTCGGCAGCAAGCAATACGGCAATCAAGTCGACGCGATGCAGTCCCTCGGCGCCGCACCCCGCAGCTATTTGCTGACGCCGATTTTGATTTCGTTCGTGGTCGGCACGCCGATCCTGACGCTGTTTGCCTTTCTCGTCGCCCAATTTCTGAGCCTGTTAGCGTTCGTGGGCACGCATCCCGAGCACGGCGCGGATTTCTGGTATCTCAATTATCACTACGCGCTGAACAAGACCGATGGTCCATTTTTTAAAGGAACATTTTGGCTCTTGGCCAAGCTCATCTTGTGCGGGTTCGGGATTGCCGTCGTATCCTATTTCCAAGCCCGTCGCCCAAAATACTCCAGCAACGACGTGAGCAACTCGGTGACTGCGACGATCTTTTGGGCCACGATCTACGTGCTGCTAATTCACTTCGTCTTTGCGTTCTACGAATTCGATCCGGCGGATGTGAATAACTAAATTCGTTCCGAGATGTTTTCGAACGCGGTCCCAAATCATGACGTGATTTTTGTGCCGAATATGCCAGTCGCGCTATGCGCGGGTCTCCTGAACCCGCACCTTTTCTGACCGCAGGTCTCCATGACGTATAGAGTGGCTTTCGGCAGGCGGACACTGGAGACCTTCGGTCGGACGACGGCGAGGTCAGGAGACCTGCGCCGAGCGCGGGGCCTTCCGATTGGGACAGGCGGACTTACACTACTCGCCGCGGAGTTTGAGGCCGGCTTGAGTGAGCTTTTCGCGGACTTCGTTCAGGCTGGTGACGCCGAAGTTCTTGCATTCGAGCAGATCGTCTCCCGACTTGCGAAGCAGCTCGCCGATTGTGTTGAGGCCGAGCCGCGTCATGCACTTGCGGGCGCGAACCGAAAGGCCGAGCTCCGAGATCGGGCGGTCCAACAGGGCTTGCTCGTCGGGACCAAGGACCGATATGTCGACCGGTTCTTCTTCGATCGCCTTTTGGTTGGCAAACTGTCCCAGCGAAAGGCCCTTGTTGGTCAACATCTCCTTGATTTCAACCAACGACGTCTCGCCAAAGTTCTTGCTCGCCAACAGCTCCTGCTCGGAGATGCGGGTCAAATCTCCCAGCGTGGCCAAACCCATCTTCTGCAGACAGTTGCGGCTGCGGACCGAGAGTTCAAATTGCGAAACGGGGATTTTCAGCACTTGGGCAATGAACTCTTGCTTGCGATCCTCATCGAAATCGTAACTTTCGTCCATCGACGCAAGTGCATCTCGGCGGAACAGTTGCGCTCGCGGGTGCGTTGGAAACGACTCGAGAATGCGGTCGTAACAGCGCTTCGCGCGCAGATAATCGCCGCGATCCTCGTACAGGATGCCCAGATTGAGCAGCGCGCCGACATTGGCCGGGAAGACGGTCGACGCCCGTTGGTACAAGTCCAAGGCTCGCTCGTCGTTGCCCCAGCGGTCGTTTTCGAGCGCCAAACCGAAGAGCGCCGCGGCATGTGTCCCGTCGATTTCGACCGCCCGTTGATAAAGGGCGACTACTTCTTGCCGATTGTTGCCGATCGACGAAATCGTCGCACCACGTTGATATAAATACTCGGCAGTCTGTTCAATGGGGCCGAACATGTTGTCCAGAATATCCATCGCCGCACGAAAGTCGCCTTGGAGTCGTTTCACTTCCGCGATTGCCAATCGGCAGACGTTGGCATCGAAGCCCGCGGTCTTGGCGGATTCGTAGGCTTCGATCGCTCGCGGCAAGCGCTTGAGCGCGACATGGCATTTTCCTTGATAGTAAAACGCGATCGCTCCGCCATCAGCGTTCTCCAATGTGCGACACGCTGATTCATAACGGCCGAGAAAGTATTGACAGACTCCCAGTCGCACCGACGTGGCTGGCGAGCGGTTTTCCTGATGCTCAAGTTGACTCGTCAAGTCGCGGAGAATAGAAAATCGCGCGTAGTCTTCAGAGATACGCCGGCCAATGATCTCAATTTCGATCGGACCAAAGGACGCGTTCGAAGTGACGATGTCTTTGAGTTCCAATTCAGCGGTATCGTTGGTCGGAAGCATTATAAATCGCTCCAAATGGAGTCCTCAGGAATACGCGTCAGCCCATCCGCGCGACAAAAGCCAGCGGCGGGAGTCGAACCCGCAACCCCCGCATTACGAATGCGGTGCTCTGCCAATTGAAGCTACGCTGGCGGGCCAACGGATCGGTCGACGATCCATGTCCCAATCGCCGTGAAAAATACCAGTTTTCGAACGAATTTCCAAGCCCACGTCGATCGGTGGATCCAATCCTCTTTGGCGAGCGGGGGGCGAGAACCCCCCTTATTCTTGCGCTCTTCACGCGCTGTGCGCGGGTCTCCCGACCCCGCACAATCCCCGACCGAAGGTCTCCAGCCTTGAAAATGATTCTACCGAGGGTCAGGAGACCTGCGGTCATAAAGGGTGCGGGGTCGGGAGACCCGCGCACAGCGCAAGTTGCGCTTGGCGACAACTCGCCTCAATCGTATCGCGGAAGTTTTATTCGGACGATTTTTCGGGCTTGGGTGCGGGTTTGGGTGGATCGCTATTGGTTTTGTTCGGACTCGACTCGCTTGAGGTTTTGGAGTCGGTCTTGGTGTCGGTTTTGGAATCGGTCTTGGGGCTGCCGTCTTTGGATTCTTTTTCCGCAGCGGACTTATACGAAGCGCTACGGTAATCCGTTTGATAAAAGCCTGTCCCTTTGAACACGATCGCCGCACCGGTACCGAACAGTCGGCGAAACTGGTCTTGGCCGCAGGCCGGACATTTTTTAAGAGCTTCCTCGGACATTCGCTGAAACATTTCCAAGCGATGGCCGCAAGCATCGCATTCATAATCGTAGGTTGGCATAAGGCTCTGCTGGCTGCGAAAGACTTAGTTTGCGGGACCGGTGGAGACGATCACGTGGGCAGGCCGCACGACGCGATCGTGCAACTGATAGCCGCTGCGCGTTTCCTCGATAATCGTGCTCGGCGGCACAGTGTCGCTGACTCGCATTTCCAGCGCGGAATGGACGTTGGGATCAAAGACCATGTTGAGCGTGGCGATTCGCCGGCAGCCATTCTTTTCCAACATTTGTTCCAGTTGGGTTTGCACCATGCGGACTCCGCTCACCAGCGCATCGCCGGACTGGCCTTCCGCAGCGGATAGCGCCCGCGCAAGATTGTCGACAACTTCGATCAAGTCCGTCATCAATGGCAAAGCGGCGTACTTAAGCTGATCATCCAATTCCCGCCGCGTTCGGCGACGGAAGTTTTCCTGGTCGGCTTGGATGCGCAGGGCCCGGGTCTCGGCCTCTTGCAATCGGCGTTCGTAATCGACGATGGCGGCGGAAGGATCGACGGGGCCGGCGGGGACCTGACCCTCGTCGGTCGCGGTTTCGGTGGTGGTCTCCGATTCCGTTTCGGGATCGTGTTTTTTGGGTTTGTTCATGACGGTTGATCTCGGGTCGAAAAGGCATTAACCGGTAAATGATTCTCCAGCACTGGCAGAGCTAGTGGCACACGGAAAATCGCATCTGTCTTGTGTGCAACCGGCTCTGCCAGTACTGTTTTCGGGCAAAGCCGGTCGAAAATTTGTGGTCCCTGGAGCTACTTGTTCGGTACCGCGAAATAATCTTTGAGTTTGTCGAGAAATGACTTTCGTTGCGGGGCAACATCCGTTTTCTCAAGTTCCGCGAGCTCGCGGAGCAAATGCACCTGCTGGGGGCTCAGCTTTTTCGGCGTCTCGATAAAGGTCTGCACGAGCAAATCGCCGGTGCGACCACCTTGCGGATTTGGCATTCCCTGCCCGCGGATCTTGAATACTTCTCCGGATTGCGTGCCCGCCGGAATCGCGAGTGGTCGGGGGCCGATCAACGTGGGAACGTCGATTTCAGCGCCTAAAACTGCTTGGCTGTAGGTAATCGGTATTTGCAGTACGAGGTGATCGCCGTCGCGATGAAACAACTTGTGCTTTCGGATCGAGATAAAGCAATAGCAATCGCCATTGGGACCGCCGGCCAGGCTTGGTTCGCCTTCGCCGGGCAAGCGAACGCGCATTCCGTCATCGATTCCCGAAGGAATTGCAACATCCAATTCGACCTGATTCGAAACGGTTCCGCCGCCGCGACAGTTCTGGCAGGGGTTGGTGATCATTTGGCCGCTGCCGCGGCAGCGCGGACAGGCCGTTTGGACGCGCAAGATTCCATTAGACTGCACGACGCTTCCCCGACCGCCGCATTGATTGCAGGACTGGGTCTTCGAGCCCGGCTGGCTGCGCGAACCCTGACAGGTTTCACATTTTTTCTGTCGGGAGAACCGAACTTTCTTGTGGACGCCTTGGAACGATTCTTCAAGTGTCAGTGCGAGGTCCACGCGCACGTCCGCGCCACGTTGAACGCGTTGTCGTCCGCCGCCAAAAAAGTCGCCGAACATGGTTCCACCGAAGAGTTCGCCGAAAGCGGAAAACAAATCTTCGGGAGACTGCGAGTGTCCGTTTTCAAAGGCTGCGTGCCCGTATCGGTCGTAGCGCGATCGTTTCTCGGAATCGCTGAGGACTTCATAAGCCTCGGTGCATTGCTTGAACTTCGTCGCGGCCTCCTGATCGCCGGCGTTGCTGTCTGGGTGAAACTTCACCGCCAGTTTTCGATAGGCGCGCGAGATGTCTCGTTCGGAAGCATCTTTACTTACTTCCAGTATCTCGTAATAGCATCGCTTCGATTCCATTGTTACCGCGCGAGAATGGGCTTTGTTCGGTCGGAGCTACCCGGTCTGTTATCGACGCCTGGGACAAGGCCTAACAGCATCGTAGTGACTGAAGTGTTTGCACCGTCTATGGCAAAAAACGGGCCACCCCAAAGGATGGCCCGGCTCGACTCAGTTTGGGGTTTTCGTGCTTATCAGGACGGATTGGAGGCGGGAGTGCCGCCACATAACCACAATTAATTCTAGGCAACAACCCCTTCAATCTTACCTTTTTTCTTGTCCGACTCGTCGAACGTTGAGACCATGGCGTCGGTGGTCAATAGCAGACCGGCGATACTGGCCGCGTTTGCCAACGCCGTACGGACGACTTTAACCGGATCGATGACGCCGGCTTTGTACATATCGGTGTATTCGCCCGTATTCGCGTCGAAGCCATAGCTACCGGACTTTTGCAAAATCGTGTCCACGACGACCGAGCCGTCGATTCCCCCATTGTTGGCGATTTGTTTGGCCGGTGCGTCCAGGACGTTGAAAATGATATCGACCCCGATCTTTTCATCACCTTTGGCGGCGGAACGGATCGCGTCAACCGCATCGCGGCAGCGGAGCAGCGCGACACCACCGCCGGGCAGAATCCCTTCTTCGATCGCCGCGCGGGTCGCGTGCAACGCATCTTCCACGCGAGCCTTTTTCTGCTTCATATCGGCTTCGGTTTCTGCGCCGACGCTGACGACGGCAACTCCGCCCGACAATTTGGCCAAACGTTCCTGTAGCTTTTCCTTGTCGTAATCACTGTCGGTTTGATCGATCTGTTTGCGAATCTGGTCGACGCGAGCTGCGATGTCCTTGCGGCTCCCTGCCCCTTCGACGATCGTCGTGTTGTTCTTGTCGATCGTGATTTTTTTGGCCCGGCCCAGTTGATCGACCGTTAGCTTTTCTAATTGGAGGCCCAATTCTTCGCTGATCATCGTGCCGCCGGTGAGGACGGCGATGTCGGACAGCATGGCTTTGCGGCGATCGCCAAATCCGGGAGCCTTGACCGCACAGACGTTGAGCGTTCCACGGAGGCGGTTGACCACGAGCAACGTCAATGCTTCGGCCTCGACGTCTTCGGCGATGATCAACAGCGGTTGACCGCTGCCACCGACCTTTTCCAGGATGGGAACCAATTCACGGATGTTGCTAATCTTCTTCTCGAAAATCAAAATCAGCGCGTTTTCAAATTCGCATTCCATCTCTGAAGGGCGGTTGATGAAATACGGGGAAATGTAGCCCTTGTCGAACTGCATTCCGTCTACGTATTCGACCGTGGTCTCGGTGGAGCGGCCCTCCTCGACGGTAATAACGCCGTCTTTTCCGACGCGGTGCAAGGCGTCCGCCAGCATGTCGCCGATGACGCGATCGCTGTTGGCGCTAATCGCACCGACATTGGAGACCTCTTCCTTTTTCGAAACGGGCTTGGCCATTTTCTTTAATTCGGCCACAGCCGCTTCGACGGCTTTGTCGATGCCTCGCCGGACCGCGGTTGGATTGCAGCCGGAGACGAGGCAGCGAATGCCTTCGCGAAAGATCGCCCGGGCGAGCACCGTAGCTGTCGTCGTGCCGTCACCCGCAAGATCGGAAGTCTTTTGGGCGACTTCAACGACCAACTTGGCGCCCATGTTTTCGAATCGATCTTCCAGTTCAATTTCCTTGGCGACCGTGACACCGTCTTTGGTCACCGTGGGACCGCCAAAAGATTTGTTGATGATCACGTTGCGACCTGTGGGCCCCATCGTGATGGCGACCGCGTCGGCCAGTTTGTCGATGCCGCGAAGCATTCGTTGCCGCGCTCGGTCCTCGAATAAAAGCTGCTTAGCCACTGTTTTTTCCTTATGATGAATGCTGGTTTTAGGTTGCCCGCGCGGGGCAGGATTTCATTTTCGGTGAGGCTAAGGGTTAGACCACTTTGGCCAAAATGTCGGTTTCACGCAGGATCTTGATCTCTGCACCTTCGACTTCGATTTCGGTTCCGCCGTACTTGCCAAAAATCACCTCGTCGCCGACTGCGACCGACAATTTCCCACGACTGCCGTTTTCGAGAAGCTTTCCTGGTCCGACGGCAAGCACTGTGCCTCGTTGGGGTTTTTCTTTGGCGTTGTCTGGGAGCACGATGCCTCCCGCCGTTGTCTCTTCTGCTTCGAGCGGTTCCACAACTACGCGATCATCCAACGGTCGAATATTGAGCTTTGGCATAATGAAGTCCTTAATATGAAGTTGCAAATTCGGTCATCGATGGATCTATGGTTTGATTCATTCCGCGCCGCGATCCTTTAGCGCGAATCAAAGTTTCATTTTTTGCCCGTTACATCATTCCAGGCATTCCGCCCATGCCACCCATTCCGCCCATGCCAGGCATGCCACCCATTCCGCCCATGCCGTGGTCGTGATCGTGATGGTGATCGCCGGCACCTTCTTTTTCAGCCTTGGGAATTTCGGTGACGAGGGACTCGGTCGAAAGCAAGAGCGCCGCGACGCTTGCGGCGTTTTGCAAAGCCGTACAAACGACCTTGGCCGGGTCGATCACGCCGGCGTCCACCAAGTCGCAATATTTTCCGTTGTCCGCGTTGAAGCCCTCGGTTTTCCCCTTCATGGCGCGGACGCGGCTCACGACGACGGCGCCGTCATGACCGGCGTTGCTGGCGATGTAGCGAAGCGGGTAATCGAGGATATTTCGAACGATTTTTGCGCCCTGTGCTTCGTCGCCGGTTAAGTCCAATTTATCCAGGCATTTTTCGGCCCGGATCAAGGCGATGCCGCCCCCGGCAACGATGCCTTCGTCGAGGGCCGCGGCCGTCGCGGATTTTGCGTCTTCGAGCAAATCTTTGCGTTCCTTCATTTCGGTCTCGGTTGCTCCGCCGACGTTGATTTGGGCGACCCCGCCCGCCAACTTGGCCAACCGCTCTTGCAATTTCTCGCGATCGTAATCGCTGTCCGTGTTTTCAATTTCGCGGCGGATTTGTTCCACCCGCGCCTCGATGGCATCCTTTCCTCCGGAACCACCGACAATCACGGTTTCATCCGACGAAATGCGCACTTTTTTCGCGCGGCCCAGGTCCTTGAGTTGAACGCTCTCGAGTTCAATTCCCAAGTCCTTAAAAATGGGTTGGCCGCCGGTGAGCACGCCGATGTCGCCGATGATGGCCTTTCGGCGATCGCCGTAACCGGGAGCTTTCACCGCGGCAATTTGCAAGATGCCGCGCAGTTTATTCACGACGAGAGTCGCAAGTGCTTCGCCCTCAACGTCTTCGGCGATTATGAGCAACGGTTTCTTCGCCTTGCTGATTGCTTCGAGCAAGGGGATCAGCGGCTTATTGGCCGAGATTTTTTCTTCGAACAAAAGGACGTAACAATTTTCGAACTCGACGGTGACTTCGTCTTGATTGGTGACAAAGTGAGGAGACAAGAAGCCGCGATCAAATTGCATTCCTTCGACAACTTCGACCGTAGTCTCGTTGGTACGACCTTCTTCGATTGTAATAACGCCGTTCTTGCCGACTTGCAAAAACGCATCCGCCAAGACTTTGCCGATAAATGGATCGCCGTTTCCAGCAATCGTCGCGACCTGTTCGATTTCTTTGCGACTCTTTTCGTTGATCGGCTTGGCCTGTTTCTTGATATCTTCAGTGACCGCTTCGGTGGCCTTGGCGATTCCGCGCGTGAGGGCCATAGGATCGAATCCCGCCGCGATCATTTTCAGGCCTTCGCGGAAAATGGCTTCGGCCAATACCGTGGCGGTCGTCGTGCCGTCCCCGGCCACGTCGTTCGTCTTGCTGGCGGCTTCTTTGACCAATTGAACGCCGAGATTTTCAAACGGATCATCGAGTTCAATGTCTTCGGCGACGGTCACTCCGTCCTTGGTGATCTTGGGTGATCCCCAGCCCTTGTCCAAGACTGCATTGCGGCCCCGTGGTCCCAGCGTACTGCGCACTGCTTTGGCCAACTTGGTAACGCCGGCCAAAAGTGGTTTTCTGGCTTCTTCGTCAAAAACAATTTGCTTTGCCACGAATAAGACTCCGTTTCGATTAGAAAGTCGTTGGTCGATTCGAATAAAATGAAAACGCCGAAGCGTTTAAAAAACTGAAAGTCCACCCGAAGTGCGGTATCTGCCTGGCAGACAAAGTCCGTGAGCCGCGCAAACGGAGCAACCAGTGTGCCAAACTGCGCCTTTTATTGACGAAGCTGCTTTTCAGCGGATGCAACGCCGCAAAACCATTGTCCCTGGGGCCGCGCATTATCGCCCATTTCTGCGGTGGTGACAATCTGGCAGGGGCCGCGGACTGACTCCAAGAGCTCCCGGGAACCGCTCGAACACGTATTTCGCTTGGGGCGCAATAAACCGTGCCAGTCGGTCGTCGAAAGTGCGGTTGTGGCGAGCCAAATTCCGGCACAGCCCTGGTAGTTTTGGGAGCATTCGCCAATAAAATCCATGTTTTTGGTTCAGGCTCTTCAGGGGGAATTTTCCATGGCTCGCATATTCGCCTTCGTCGCGTGTGGATTGATTCTGGCTTCGGTTGTCCCAAACATCGCGCTTGGCCAAGAGAAAAAGGGGGAGAAGAAAAGCACGGAAGCACAACAATCGGCAGGCGCTCAACCTTCGGCCGAAGAAATGGCGGACGCCATGACCGCGACCATGCCCGGCAAGGTACACGAGCAATTAGCCAAGCTCGAAGGAAAATGGAAAGTGACGATGAGCATCGTCATGGAAGGGATGGAGCCGCAGAAATCGGAAGGCAACGCCGAACTCAAGATGATCTTGGGTGGGCGCTTCGTGCAAGAAACGGGCGACGCATCGATGATGGGCTTTCCCGTCGAACACTCGCGGCTCTGGGGATACAACAACGGAACAAAAAAATATCAAGCCGTTTGGATCTACACCATGAGCACCGGCTTCCTGCAATTGGAAGGATCGTCGGATGACGACGGCAAGACGGTTCAATGGAAGGGGCACTTCGATAACGAAGTCGGCGTCCGGGAAGACATTACCGCGATTACCATGTTCGTCGACGACGATCACTTCGAAATTGAATTGTCAGCGGAAAAAATGCCGGATGGATCCTCAGGCCCAAAAATGAAATCGGTTTACACTCGCGACAAATAGAAATCGCTGCCGTGAACGCCGCGCTGCGATCATTCCTTGGAACGCTAGACACAGCTGAAGTCATTCCAGGCTTCGCGGCGCGGCGGGACGGGATTCAAGTTCCAAGGGCGGTGGAGACGCAATTCGTGCGCCGGTCATAGTCGATTCAAAAAGAAGGTGCTGGCACGATTAGTCCATTTTAGATTCCTGCGGATTTCGCCTTGAATTCGAGGAACCCGCCGCTTTTTGGCAATGAGAAAAAGTCCGATTATGAATTCTCTTCGCAAGCCGCCAACCCTTAATTGACAGCCGCAAAACGCGTGTTAGCCTAAGGCGATTCTTGATACAGAGGCGGTGCTCCGAAAGCAATCGGCGGATTGTGGGAGCTTCAACGGAACATTCTCGCGGCACGACACCATATTTGTGCGCCAAGTTTTCATGATCGCTCTGTGGATTGAAACTAGGCTCGACGGGATTACTTAGGGAGAAATAGCCGAACGCACTGACAGCCGTACCTTCTTTTAAACGAGATTCACCATGTCAAAGAATTGGTATGCGGACAGATTACGTTTTCTATCGACTCGACGAAACCGGAACCACGTCAATGCGGATTCGCTGCGACGGCAGCACGATGATCAGCGGCTAATGGTCGAGCAACTTGAGGTTCGCGACCTCTTGACGTCCGTATTGTACGTCGATTTCGGCGACAATTTTCCGGCGGACGGCCTAGACATGACAGTTGGCCAGCTCCGCGGCGCTATCGCCGGCAATGTCGGCATACAGGGTCCCGACTTCCGTGAGTTCGCGGCTGACAACGTGACGATCGTGGACTACGCGGACACACTGGGACTGCGATTTACGGGGACGTCGCCACTTGTGACGTTTGACTACAACGGCGTTGGGGGCGTGACGGGCGCCGACTACACGGATCTGCGCTCAAACGTGCTCAGCCTGACACAGCGCTATTACAACAATATCGACTGCAACGTTGTGATTGCTCCTGCGCTCGACAACTCCAGCGATGCGAATTACCTCCAAGCGATTCGCGATACGCTAAATTTGGGCGCAGCCGTCAACGGCGAGCGTGACGCCTGGGTCTTTGTCTCTCAGATTATTCGCACCGACACCAATGTTTCGGTGGGAACGGACAAAAGTCTCAATGGCCAGGCGGCCGGCGCCGATATCGGCGGCAACAACGCTCGCGATGATTCGGCGGTGACGTTTGCCGATGTGGTATTGGGGACCCAAAATGCGACCGCGGACACTCGTTTGGCGTATACGGTTGCCCACGAAGCGGGGCATACGTTTGGACAGCGACATCGAAACAACGGTACCTCTGGAACCGCTTTGGATGCGGATATGGCCCAGCTCACCGGGTCAGAGTTGGTGACCGAGTCGGCCGGCGCGACAAATCGGACTAACTTTGTATTCCATACTCGTTATCCCCTTATTCGCGGCGATGGCAACAACAATCCGCCGCCAGCGACCAACGCGTTCAGCGCCAACGATGTGGAGAATCAATACTTGCAAGCTGCGGGCAATGGCCGGCTTGGGGTCCGCGCAGGGTCGGCCGATTATGTTTCTGGAACCGGTGCGCACGACCAAATCACGATTACGCGCACTGGAGCTACTCAGGCGATGGTGACGATTCAGGCTTTCCGCGATGCCGCGTACAGCTCAGCAATTACGGTCCCGGGAACTGCGACGACCACCTTCAGCTACAGCATTGATACCACCAACGGGATTCTGATCGAGGGAGGCTTTGGCACTGATCGGATCACGATCGACGCTACGATCTCCGAGACAATTACCGTGCGCGGCATGGCCGGCTCGGCCGACACTCTGATTATCAACGGCGGTAACTTGGCGAGTGGAACTTACACGCCGGCAGGAACGCAGACGCCAGGCTTAGATGGCAATACGGATTTCCGTGGTCAGATCGCTTTCGCCGGTGGGGCAACGTTCAATTTCGAAGAGTTCCAGACAACGGGATTTGTGACCGTGCAAAGCGTTACCAGTTTCACGATCATCACTCCTAACAGCAACGATAGTGTGACGATGGGAATTCCAGCCGGGGGGCAAAACGGAGTTAGCGGTACGAGCGGTGGAGTTGCCTTTGTTCCATTGAGGTTTGCAAGCGTCGCTAATTTCACGATCGACACAGCAACCAACGATGGGGGCTCACCCAATGATTTGGTTACAATCGCAAGCGCCCTCGTTGCCGCCGGCATGATGAATTTCACGGTTAACACCGGAAATGGCGCTGACGAGCTCATTATCAATCAGCCAAACTACGCGCTGCCGGTCGGCGGAGGCAGCTTTAGCTTTCAAGGGGGCGCCGACAGCGATCTAATTACGGCCACGGCCAACGTCAGTTTCAATTTAAGTGATTCCAGCTTGGGCATCGTCAGTGACAGCGCGATCGCACTGACGAGCGTTGAACAAGCCGACCTTACCGGGGGAGCGAGTGCCAACACGTTCACGGTAAGCAACTGGGGCGGCTCCGCGGAACTTTATGGGCAAGGCGCTTCCGACAGCTACATCGTGAACTTTGTTGGCTCGGGTAGTGGCTCGGTGCTGATCTTCGACTCGGGAGCGAGTGGAACGGATACGGGCGAAGTCAACGGCACGGGGGGAGACAACACACTCGTTATTACGAGCACCCTCGTCTCGCTGGGGAGCGAGGACGTGACCTTCTCGGGCTTGGAGAGCCTGACGGTTAATGGCCTCGCTGGGGACGACATCGTCAATGTCCGTAGCACTGGCGCGAGTACACCCGTCATCGCCAACGGCAACGACGACGACGACATCTTCAACGTGGGCAACTTGTTCGACTCGCTGGACGATATCCTGGGTGCATTGACACTCAACGGGAACTCGCCGGCAGCAAGCGACTCCGTGTTCGTGAACGATCAAGGTGATGCCGACGCGCACATCTATGTATTGACCAGTTCGACGGTCGATCGAGACGGCGCGGCGCTGATCACGTATGGAACGATCGAGCTGTTAACGGTTAACGGCGGCTCGGGCGGGAACGCGATCAATGTGCAGAATACGGCCTCGACCACGTCGGTCGTCGTCAACACGGGAGCTGGCGACGACGAAGTCGCGGTCGATTCTGATGGCGGTCCAGCGGATCCTCCCTCGGGGACCGTGGATGGGATCGTGAGCAGCTTGACGATCAATGGCCAAGGAGGAACCAACACGCTGCGGTTGGAAGACTACAGCGATCTGGGTCTCGTGTCGGGCGACGTTGTCCACGTGACGCCGACGCAAATCGGAGCGGATCCTGGAGATTCGTTCTTCGGCGCCGGAGGTTCGCTCGCGTATAGCGACTTGGCGCATATTACGTTGAATCTGAGCAACGGGTACTTCCCCGATACGGTGTACTTGATACCGAGTGCGACTACTGCATTCGAGCTACACGGAAACGATCCCGATTGCCCGATGAATCCGGACCAACTACCGGGGGACGCGTTGTACGTGGACTTTACTGGAGTGACGGATCCGCTGTTACTGGCGGACGGCAACGGAAATGCGACCTGGACTTTCTCGAATCGCGAAGATGTCGCGTTCGATGGATTTGAGAAGCTCAACCATGTCGGCGTGATTGTGGTCGCCCCTGACGTGGGATCAATCGGTCCGGTGCGCGTGTACGATGCGGAGTTGGGCACGTTGAAGTTTACGTTTTTGCCCTATGGTAGTTTCAGTGGTGGCGTACGTGTGGCGGTTGGCGACGTAAGCTGCGACGGGATCCCGGACATCATCACGGCCGCTGGTCCGGGCATGGCACCGCTGGTTCGGGTATTCAACGGCGCGACCGGGTTGCCATTTGCGGGAACGCTGGGCGGATTCTATGCGTATGCCAAAGGCTCTCAAGCCGGCGTATGGGTTGCTGCGGGAGATATTAACCAGGACGGATTCACCGACATCATCACGGGGCCGGACAACGGTGGAGGTGCGCCAATCGTCAAGGTCTTCAGCGGCCAAACGGGCATTCATCAAACGAATTTCCTGGCCTACGACAAGAAATTCACAGGTGGTGTCCGGGTTGCAACGGGCGATATCAACGGCGATACAGTTCCGGATATCATCGTAGCTCCCGGACCAGGTCGAGCACCCTTAGTGCGTGTCTTCAGCGGAGCCAATCTTGCGCTAGCCCCGTTCGCGAACTTTTTTGCCGTGGCTCAAAATGAACGCAAAGGCGTTTATGTGGCCGCGGGCGATGTGAATGGCGATGGGCGAGATGACATCATTACGGGAGGTTCGAATGGCTCGTCCCGCTTGGTCCGAGTCTTCAATGGAATGAATCTTGCCGCGGCGCCGCTGTTTAGCTTCCAACCTTATATTCCGGATCCGGGTGATAGTATTCGAGTCGCTGCGATCGACATCAACGGCGATGGCGACTTCGAAATCGTGACCGCGGGTGGACCCGGCGGACAAATGAAGCCCAAGGTGTATGACTTCACGCCCAATCCAGACGAGCAAGAGGGTTACCTCACGGTAACAAACACGGGCTCCGGAGGTTATTACGTCGGTGCCGGTGGCTAATACACTGAAAGGGATTCGAGACCAGTTTTGTCGTGGACTCTTTGCTTCGAGCTATGGCGCGTGCAAGGTCGCATCGCGCCATTTGCGCTTTTTGAAGTAACGTTTGTCCGCGGCAGGACGCAAATTCGTGGGCGATTGAAGCCTGAAGCGCTAGCGAAGGAGCATCCGCCAGTTGGTTTCATTTCAGTCCAAGGCGCAACTCTTGTCTGATTGGCATAAGAAAATTAATCGCGACGCGCGATTAGTGAATCATGATGGGCGGTTCGGTTAGCAATTCGGGGGTATCGTCGTCGACTTGGCCCAATCCCGTCACGAATTGCAGATCGTTCATGGTTTTTTCGGTGACGAGCATGCTTTTGGCGACGGCATCGACTTGATTGGAAATGAAATCGGGATCTTGACGATTGACGGCCAGTTCGGCGAGTGATTGGATCTTGTTTTCCAGCCGATCCAATTCCAATTGGACAAATTGATAATTTCCTTGGGCGCGTTGAAAGTTTTCGGACCGGTCCTGAAGGGTCTTGAGGTTGTCGTTGAGGGTATGGCGGATTTTTTCCGCGTGCGGCGACTGATCGTTGGGATTAAGCTTTGCGATCTGCGCTTTCAGTCGTTTCTGTTCGGATTCTAGTGTCTCGGAGGAAATCGTTTCAAAGAATCGCTCCAGGGAATGCTGCGTAAAAAGCAATCGCAGAAAGACCCACAGCAATCGATCGAGGCCCTCGGTCTGCATCGTTTCTAAATTCACGGGCTCGTTTTCGGTTCCGGGTACCCTCAAGTCCACAGCGATCTGCTGCAGGTTCCGACATCGCTGGCGCAGTTGTTCGTAACGGCTGTATAAATCGACCGGCAGCAGTTTCAAGATCTTCTTGAGGATGTCCTGGTTGCGCTCCGAATGCGCCAAACGATTCGACTTCGCTGCTTGAGCGTCGACGTAGGCTTGGAATTTGGGATGGGTTCCCAACGCTCCCAAGTACAACGATTCCGCCGCCAACACGATGGGAATGACGACGTCGGGCTGTCCACTGAGCGCGGCGAATCCCAGCCCGCCGAAAAAAAACAGCAGGTTCCAGGAGTTTGTAAACGCAGTTTTGAGGTAACGAAACACGATGGACTCAATCGTTTGAAAAAATGAAATATGCGCTTGTGGATTTTCAGTGCATGTCAACGAGCAGGGTAAACACAACTGACCAGTATACCGACTCCGAGCGTTCCTTTCGAATTCGCAAATGCTATAGAGGATGCGACTACTTCGGCTTTTCTTCCGCGGAAATCAAATCCCGAATGAAGCTTACGGTATCTTGGAATCGCGGTTCTTTTTGCATTTCGGCGGCCGGGCGATCGGCGGGCTGGATTTCAATTTCGCGGATCAAAGTTCCCGGGGAACTACTCATAACGTATACACGATCGCCGAGAAAAACGGCTTCCTCGATCGAGTGCGTAATGAAAAACACCGTTGCGTTTACCGATTTCCAGAGCGCGATCAACAGGTCCTGCATGTTCATCCGCGTCTGTGGGTCGAGCGCGCCAAACGGTTCATCCATCAAGATGATTCGGGGGCGCAAGATTAGGCTGCGGGCAATTGCAACACGCTGGCGCATTCCGCCCGAGAGTTCATGCGGATATTTGTCTTGATCTTTGGCGACATTGAGTCCGACTTCGTTGATCCAATATTGACCCAGCAGTTGACGCGTCCGACGAGGAATTCGTTGCGTTTCCAGGCCAAAAGTGATGTTGTCCAACACCGAGCGATTATCAAAGCTCGTGTAATCCTGGAATACCATACCGCGATCCGAACCCGGCCCAATCACCGGTTGTCCCATAACCAAAACGGATCCTTGTGTTGGTGGATGATGGGGTTCCAGTCCCGCGATTAGCCTCAGGATGGTGCTTTTGCCGCAACCGCTCGGACCTAAAATGCAAACGAACTCACCCTTATTTTTAAGGTCCGCAACGACGAATGTGATATCTCGAATCGCAGTGAATGCGTTCGATTCTCCTGCGTTAAACGTCTTCGTAACACGTTGGAATTCGACCACGTGGGGAAGCTGCACCTCGAGCGGTTCGCGCACGTGATCGAGCTGCATGGCCATGCCGATGGTCACGGGGCCGGATTTTTCTGGATTGTTTGCCGCCACTGGCAAATCGTTCATGGACGCCACTCCGTTCCCGATCGTGGTAAGTCGGCGCGATCTAACTTCTTCTGGAAGTCGGGATGGTGCGCGGCAATCGTCGCCAATTGATCTGCCACCATCCGTTCCATCCCCGGTTCCGGCTTGATGATCATTCCTTTAAGCGCCTGCCAACCATGGGCAACGAACCGGACGAGCCGTTTCAGAATCCCCAATCCCCCATAACGATGCGGGAAAAGCTGACGTTGAACCAAATACAAAATCCGATCGATCGCCAATGCGACGATTGGAATAATCAGGATGATCAAAATGATATGTGCCGTCATCGTTCGCCGTTGCGAAGTCAAGATCAGGGCGCCCAGTCCTCCTTCCTCCCCCCCTAATTTCACTGTTTCGGCCAGCATGATGTAGCCGAAAGCCAGACCGAACAAGAGTCGCAGCGAGTCGAATATTACCGGCATCGCTAGCGGCACAAGGACCTTCGTGATGATGTGTCGACGCTTGGCACCCAGGGTGTACGCGGTGTCGATGTACTCTTGACCGACCGCCAAAACATTCGCAGCCGAGTCCGCGACGATGAAGGCAACGCACGCAATAAAAATAAACATCACTTTTTGAGTTTCGGCGATCCCGAAAAAGGCGAACATCAGCGGAATCAATGCGGCGATTGGGATGTTGCGCCCAAACAAGACCAAAGGGGTCAGAAATGCGTGAAGCGGAGGAAAGCACCCGGCGAGTACTCCGAGCGGAACGCCGACGATCGTCGCCAATCCAAATCCCAAAACGAGTCGGCGCAGCGTGATCAATAGGTTTTGGGAAAAGGCCCGCTCAAACCAGAGCGAAGGGAACGTGGCAAAAGTCTCGGCCGGGCTGGGTAACGTCAACGGACTAAAGATCCGCTCCTCGGCAGTTTCGCCGCGGGTAACAAACCACCAAATTCCGGCACAAAGGAGTACGCAACATACCCCTAATACGACGGCAGCAAACGGATGCAGAGGCTGTCGCAATTTGAAAAATTTTCCTTGGCTTGGCCTTTGGCCCGGTGGATGTTGCGCGGTTCGAAGCTGTGTTCTCCCTTGTTCCTCCGCGTTCGGCGGGCTCCTGGAAGGGGTTTGACTCATGAGTTCCACCGAGCAAAAGCAGCGTGCGACCGGATTCGATTTTCCGTCATACCCGCGCCTGCGGGAATTCATTTTTAGTTCATTGCGTTTTTGCAATTCCTCCATCCTTGGAAACTGGATTCTGGGGCTCAGCCCGGAATGACGTCGGGTTGTGTTTGGCGTTGCTGGATTTCCGACTTTACATGAACGTTTTTCTCGTACACCTACTGGGTGGCCTCAGCCGGATAGACCTTGATTTCCACGCGACGATTTTTGGCTTGGTTTTTTGGATCGTCCGGTTCCGCGGGGTGATCCCATCCCATCCCCTCGACATTAAATTGGTTCGGATCCAGACTGAATTTATTCACCAAGGCCTCCTTCACAGCTGAAGCGCGGTCATTCGAGAGCTGTTTGACCAAACTCGCTGGGATTTGTCCCTTCATCGAGCTGTCGGTGTGTCCTTCAATCACGATCCGGGCTGTCCCGAACTGTCCGGCGAGTTTACCGATCTCATCCAGAACAAACTCGACATTCGGATCGTACGCTCGCTCGATGTCTTTGTTCCCTTCGCGCACGGTGACTTTCTTGCGGAGATCGAAGCTGTTCGGGAAAAAGTGAATCACCACCGTATTGGTGAGGATCTCTTCGGCGCCGCGCACTTCCGATGTCGATTTCGGAACGAACTGAACCGTGTACTCGTCGACTTGGGAGGCGTATTTTTCTTCCTTGCCCAGCTTATTGATGATGGAAAAATCCATCACTTGATCGAATCGAATGGGCTGGTTGGCGATCTTGCCGATGCGGCGATACAGGTAATAGGCTTGGTTCCAAACGCGCTCGAAATTCGTCGGATTGTTTTTGTTGACAAAGAATTGATAGTTTTCCGCCCAATTCGTGCTGTGGGCGTCGCCCAACATCGAAAGCATATCGCTGGCAGGGAGTGAAAACCCTTCGGCCATGAGCTGGGCAACGCTTTGTCGGGTAGCGTCTGATTTCAGTTCGACCATGCCATCGAAAATGCCGCGCACAAGGCCCTCGATGATATCTGGATTTTCTTTCGCAAAATCGGCTCTTGCAAACCAAACGTCGGCGATCAGTTTGTTGGCCGTTAGCGTGGTGACCAGCATCCGATTTCCTTTGACTTTTTCCAGATTGTAAATATCCGGGGCCCAGGAAACGGCCGCCGAGATTTCCTTGCGTGCGTTAAACGCCGCTGCCGCCTCAAACGCAGTTTGCGTGTAGACAAAGTTGACCTCTTGGGGTTGCACGCCCCCTGCGACGAGCATGTTGAGCACAAAGTATTGCGATGGTGAATTATCGGCAAGCACGATTTGCTTACCTCTCAAATCGTCGACCGTCTTGATGTCGTCGCGGACGACAATGCCATCGCCGCCATTGGACCAATCGACCTGTTGGTAGATCCGCGGCATTACGCGGCTATCGATCGGGCTACCATCCGGTTTGACGAAACCGTCCATAAATAAAGGAAGCATGTCAAGCGTTGCCCATCCGATATGCACATCGCCAGTAACATACGCGGTGCGCATTTGGACGGGATCGTCAGATAAAACAAGCTCGACTTTAAATTCCTTGCCCTCGGGCGTCTTCCAGACCTTATTCGCTTTGAAGCCGTTATTGGCGTGAATAATCGGTGCCCAGCCGGCCCATACGTTGAGAGCAAATCGAACGGTATTGTCTTGAAGTGGTTTATACGCGGCGGTTCCCTGAACCGGTGGCAATCGCTCGGACGGCTTAAACTGGTACTCCTGTACGGTCGTAATACCAACCGAGTCCTGTGCTTCGGGAGCGTCGCCTTTGTTGACCCCTTGGCCAACCTCACTAGGGTCAATCGTGCCGCCGTTGTTGTGTTTTTGGTTCGCCGTTTTCGCATTCGGGGCGATGACGTCCATGCTCCGATAAATGGCAAACCCGACTAGACCCAGTACCACGATTCCCAACACAACGAAAAACGCCGGTGTCGGTTTTCCAGCCATTGATTGGTCCCCCGCCTTAAATCCAGTTGAAAATGTCAACGCCTTGATTTTAGCAAAGCCGCCGGTGCAAAAAACCTAGCCGCGAAACTTGGTCTTCGGCCGTTCTTGAGTCAAGCCGTGCAGAGTCTGCATCGTGTTGTACGCCGACAGTTCGCACAACAACTTGGTGACGTCGTCGTGCAGCGCGTCGTCGAGCTTTGGCTCGACCTTTTTGATGATGTCGACCACTCGCTTTTCCTGAGCGGCTAGTTCTTTGTCGTCGATGTGTCCATCGGCCAACGCGTTGACAAACGAGCTCAATTGACGGGTGTATCCGTCGATCATCGTCGATTGCATATCGTCGTCCAACCAGCTCTTTCGGCTCATGCTTGTTCTCCGTTTTTAAGGATCAGTTTCGATCAAGTATTTGTTGAATAGCGACCATTCGTTGCTGGAGGTTCGCTCGCGCCTCAGGCGGAGCGAGTTTGTCCTGCCATTCCTTGGGCAAAAACTTGCGGTCGGTGCACTCCAGAACAGCCGCCATCTCTTGCAATTCCTTTTCCAACCCTTGGGCGGACGGAATGAAGCTATCCAGCGCCGTTGCCAGATCCGCTTTTTCTACGACTTGCCGGTTTTTCGAAAGCGCATCCCTTTTGGCGTTGAGCACGACGCTTTCGATGTCCGCCCCGCTCAGACGCCGATCCGGTGAGACATTTGGGATCACGTCCGCGGCAAGCTGAACTTTGTTCTTGCGCGCCATGGCAATGAACATCTCCTTTATTTCCGCTTTTTCTTCCGGATAAAACAGCGGGATATGGACTTCGGCGCGGCCCTGCCGTTTGAGATCGATCGGCAACAAATCTGGGCGACTGGTCAGCAGCATCCAAATGATTCGGCCACGGTACTTGGTATTCCCCATTTGGCTGGCGATCATCGAGAAGACGCGGCTGCTCGTACCCGAATCGCCGCCCATTTCGCGATTGCCCAGCGCGGCATCGGCCTCGTCGACAATGACGACGACCGGACCAAGCGATCGGAGTACGGTTAAGACTTTCTCGAGATTGCCTTCGGTTTCTCCGACGTACTTGGAGCGAAAATTCCGCAAGACCAAACACGGAATGCCGATCGAGCCGGCGTAGCATTCGGCGAGAAAAGACTTTCCGGTGCCGACCGGTCCGCAAATCAAATAGCCCATTGGAGCTGCATCCAGAATTCCGTCCGCGATAAACTGCGCGTCCTGCCGCAGACGCTCTTTCGCCGCCGTATGACCCACGACCAAATCCAACTTATGGCCAGGCTCGACAAACGTCACTAAGTCTTGGCATTGCCGCTCGATGAGTCCTTTTTTCAGATTGCGAAATCGCTGAACGTCCAGCCGTTGACCATCGACGCCGCTTCGTGACAACGCCACATTCAAATTGATGAGGTTGAGCCCGTTGGAGAGTTGCGTAATGGCTTCGACGGTCAGCCCCTCTTCCGCCGTGGTTCCCGCGTCGCCGCTGTCCGGCTTGGTGAGGCTGGAAGGTCCGTTGCCCGAAGTCGAAGAACCAGCCGCTGGCTTCGCCTCTTGGGCTTTGGCGGCCGGCGCATTCGTTTCGAGAGTTCCCGTCTTTCCGATTCGCGCGAACTGGCTTTGGATAAATTTGCGGCGTATATCTTCACTGGGCAGCAACACCTCGATCGTCGCTACGTGCGGGTTTTGCACGAGCCGATCGTTGACTTCATTGAGGGCTTCGGCGATCAAGCAAAACGCCATGTTGACCCGCTTGATGTATGGGTTTTGAGCCCACGATAACAGCCGAACCAGCCGGGAAGCTTGTCCCCGGGCAAGTGCAGAGTGCTCGCCCGAAGGGGCAAGGTACTGGGCGTAGGGAAACAAGAACGCAATTCGTTTTCGATTACCGGGATTTTCCTCCAGTAAATTGCGTTGGATCAAGCGATCGAATGCATCGAGAACTTGGTCGGGATCGCGCGTCCAAGTGTTGTTTCCGCCGAGCTGTGCCGTGAGATATTTCATCATCTCCTGATGGCGAATTCCGTCCGCACCGGCCTCGGCTTGAATGCCGCGCCCCAAATCGTACGACACAATGACATCCCAGGAGCCGAACAACTGCTGCGAAATGAACTCGGTTAGTCCGCAGAAGTGGTCGCTCCCGGCGTCCGGTTGCGGCTTGAAGGCAGGTGGATTTGCGGCCGCGACGGCCGTATCCGTCGCCCGATTCGATCGCGAATAAACGAAATCGTTTACGTTTCCGTGGACGACGAAAACGCAAGTGTTCGCCGCAAAAAAAAGATCGGCCATTTCCTTGGCCCACGTCGGATACCAATCCGGGACCAACGGTGCGGTTCGATCGTTTACGAGCAAAGATGCGGGAGCGGCGGCAGCGGACTTTGCCGATTTCGTACCAGGCGATTCGTGAGCGACGTTTTCGGTAGAACTCATCGACTCTCTCCCCGTTGCACAACTGCGTCGATGCCATGAATTAAATTGAGTTGCATTTCAGCGAAGAGCCCCCTCCCCTAACCCTCCCCACGCCGAAGCGTCGGGGGAGGGAATTCGTTCGCGAATTCTCATTAGTTTCCTCTCGTTCCCAGGCTCCCGCCTGGGAACGCACTGTCTTGGAGGCTCCGCCTTCCATTTCACGCCGAGGCATGCGCCTCAAATCATTTCCAATGACTCGAATGGCGTTACTTGCTTCGCGGGAATCAGCCGCAGCCATTGCTAATTCTGCTTTTGCGTTTGTTTTGCGGGGCCCAACTCCTTGGTTTCTTCCTTCACCCCGGCCGTTTGTGGCGTGACGAGGCCCATGTCGATTTCGAATTCTCGCAGGGCATCCTCGGCCATGGCGGATTCCACTTTCTCGGAATGCACAATTTCGTCCATCCCTTGTTCCGAGAGGTCGGTTGCGACCCGGGCCTTGGCTCGGTTCAACGAGATTTTGTCCTGGATGACTTGTTCAATCTGACCAAAATCCGTGGTGACGTCGAAATCAAACGACTTGGCCAATTCGGCCATTTCTGCTTCCGCGCGGCTCATCTTGAGTTCCGCGTCGTACTTGGTGATCTTGTCGCGCACGTCGGCAAGTTTACCCATGGCGTGTTTGATTTTGCGGACGTTGTTATCGTAGGCCTTTTCGTGCATCGTCAGCTGTTGTTCGTTTTCAGCCAATGCGTTTTTTATCTTCTGCAGCTCAACCGCGAATTTTCCGGCGGTGTCTCGATCTCCGGCCTGCAAATAGGCTTTGACGCGAGCCTCTAAATCCTTCTGGTGTTTTCGCTCTCCATCGACTTGGCGGGTCACCCGTTCCACGAGGGAGCGGTATTGCTCCAAACCCAGCCGCCCCGACTTCATTTCGTCGACCGCCTTGTCGTATTCGTATTGCATTTGTGCAATCGGATCGGCGGTCCAAAAGAAATTGGCCATCTTGTTAATTTGTGCTCGAAACGCGCGCCAAAGTTTTCCGAATATCATTTTCGATCCCCGTAAGACGAACCTGGAAATCCGAGAGAAGATTGAAACGGACTACAGCAAATTACCCGTAGCTCACATGATATTTGATTTGAGATTCGAATAAAACAAGGGCGGCTTGGCAAAAATCGCTTGTTTCTCGCCGCCGAGCCGAAACTGGGCGGAGGGTCATCGTCACCATTGGTTGCGTTTGCTTTCGGGTGGAACGCTCTGAGGCTTCGAGAAGACTTTCTGGCAATTCAGACATTGTGCTTACCGCTTGAGCGGGTGTTCATTGACCTTATGCTCCCATTCCTGTCCCCAACGGGCTCGTCCCGTTTGGTGAGCGAGATTGGCGATGCACGTCTGGCTAAGCTATTGCGTCGATTAAACAGACTCCGCGAAATCGATGAAATCTGATTCACCTCACGAGGCAAGCTCGTGGGGGTCATTGTGCGTAGGGCACCATACCCTTAGCGGGCAAATCTGTCGTTCCAACGGAACAAGTCCGTTGGGGACGCTAAAGAATTGATCACCGGTTGGCGACCAGGACACTGTTAGAGCCAGTGGCACACAAGACTTATCCAAGCGCAAATCGCCCGCCGTCACAGCGAGCCGGCTTCGTATTTAGTCGGCAGGAACAGCGTGCGCCACATATAAGCCGTCGGCGTGGCGCCGATCAAGAAGTTACGCAACGCGACCGACCAACCCGTGGAGCATTTTCCAAGTTCCCCGAGCTGATTCGATTTCTTGGACAACCATCGACAGCGTTCAAATCGCTCGGCCTCGAAAGTCGAAAAAAAACGCTCCACAGCCGTCAAGTCGATCGGACCAGTCCCGGATTTGCCTCGACTTGTTTCCATCGCGCGAATCAAACGACTTAAGACAACTGCGTCTTCGATCGCCAGACATCCGCCTTGTCCAAAGTTGGGTGTTACCGCATGGGCGGCGTCACCCACCAAACCCACACGTCCACGGTGCCAGGGAAGCTGCGGGGCGTGGTCCAAGATATCGTTTTTGAGGATGGCGTCCGGGGGCGTCAGCTTGAGAATTTGTGGGACGGGAGAAGCCCAGCTCTGGAGCAGTTTTCGCAAGCGATCGCGGGCATTCGTTTCAGGCTCCGCGGCCGGAGCCAGTCGAACGAACCACCAATACACGCGATCGCGCGAAAGTGACGTGAAACCGAATCGCATCCCCCGTCCCCAAATCTCCGTTACGTAACCGGTTGGCACCAAGTTTGGTTTAGCTTCGCAGAGTCCACGATAACAGGTATACCCTGCGTAACGTGGCCGACAACTTCCCAGGACGTGGCGGCGGGCCACCGAATGAACTCCGTCGGCGCCGATCAATAACTCCGACATGACGCGAGTTCCATCGGCGAATTCAGCTGTGACGTGCTCATCGTTGGATTCGATTTGGGCCAGCGTTTGTTTCCATCGGAAAACGCTTGGTGGGAGCTGCTTGGCCATCGCGGCGACCAACTCCGTGCGATGGATCATGGAAAACGTCGTTGCAAGACCCTTGGATCGCTCGCGTGAGGCAAGGTCCAATTGCGAGACGCAGCGATGCCCGTCGTTCAGGCGAAATTCCGCGATTCGGGCCGGCATCGACAACGCGCGAATGGCGCTACCGACCCCCAGCGTGTCGAGTGCTTGCATCGCGTTGGACCAAAGCGCAATCCCAGCACCCACTTCGTGGACGCCGTCCGACCTCTCCGATATCACGACTTCGCACCCGACTCGCCTCAAGCCGAGAGCGACGCTCAATCCTCCGATACCAGCCCCAATGATGTGGACTTTCATTCGGTAGCCTATTTCGACCGCGGCGTCGCCGCGACAGCGCCGGTCAACGCGCGAAACTGGGCCGTTTGGGCTACACTCGCATCCGCCCGAACGGACAGCGACCATTTGACCTTGGGATCAGGATCGTCGCTCATTTCGAGCCCAAACCAATCCAAGGCTTCGGAATAATCGAGTTCATCGGTCGACGCCAGATGCTGCTGGAACCAAGCAACTAAATCAACTTCGGAAACTTCTTCCGCCACACCGACAAAGTCCGCCGGCGTGAATCCCCGCTCGCCCGAAAAGCGTTTATATGCCAATCGCATGACATCATCGAGACTCTTCTTTCCCTCGGTCGACCGGCGGATTTTGGCGTCGAGCAGAAAGCCGACGATCGGACCTTTGACATAATAGCTGACGGTCGTGTCTCGATCTTGACCGACTCCGGACATACTCGTGGTCCAGACGTCCAACGAAGCCTGTTCCAAGCTTTGTTTCAAGCGGCCAGGCGAGGCTTGCAATTGTCGGATGTACGAGGACATCGAATTCAAAAAGTCCTTGGGAGCACCCAGGCCGGAGCGC
>JBGTJE010000031.1:35000-95600 GCA_041745295.1 Pirellulaceae bacterium
CGGCCGGATCAAAATTGCGGACTTCGGCCTGGCAAAGCTCATGTCGCAGGAATCCCGCGAATTCACGCTGACCGGCACGCATCAAGTGATGGGGACGCCGCGCTACATGGCGCCCGAGCAACTTGAGCAATCGCGCAACATCGACCACCGCGCCGACATCTATTCGCTAGGAGTCGTTTTTTATGAGTTGTTAACGGGCGAGTTGCCGCTCGGCGCTTTCGAACCGCCGTCGCGCAAAGTGCAAGTCGACGTCCGGCTGGATGAAGTCGTCTTGCGGTCGCTGGCAAAAGAACCGGAACGCCGATATCAACACGCCAGTGAGGTAAAGACAGATATTGAGTCCATCGGGTATCAAGACCTTGCGAACATCCGACCCGATACCAAAGAGACTCAATTATTGAAACACGAAGGGTCCGAGTCCTATGAAATTGAAAACTCGGCGTTCTTAATGGGCATCATGGGTGTGTGGTACGGGCTTTGTTTGCCATTTTCCGGATACCAATGGGCTAGGACTGACGGAGCCAACATTGTTTCCTGGATCGAACCACGAAATCTTGGCGCGATCACAATGGTCTTTTTCGCGTTGCCGGGCCTTTCAATGTTCGTGGCCGCTTTTGGTATGTACAACAAAAACAATCTTTGGTTGGCCTGGATAGGCGTGCTGTTTTCATTTGTCGGAGCGATACTCAGCTTTTGGTTATCGAACTTATCGGCGGTTTTGGTGGGAATACCTGGATCCTTTGTCGGCGCCTGGGCATTAAGTGTCCTAATTCGAAAACCATTCATCGTAAACGAAAGGGCCGACAAAGATGGTGGACCAAAGCGAACACCGTCGTATCCGGTCGTTGTGTTGCTGATTTTCGTCGCGTTGAGTTTGTTAACTGTTTTGTTTTATTCGCCTACAAATCCGCTTTTTTACTTCGTTGTTGGGGTGATCGCAATCATTTATGTCTGGCGTTCGCATGTTTTGGAGGGGCGGACAAATCGAGCTGCCGCATTGCGCGCGCATAAACCGGCATCGCCAACTCCTCCACAATTGATTGGTCGTGTGTCCAAAGTGATCACGATCCTGGCGTGGTTGTCGATTCCCATAGTCGTTGGGACATTGGTTGTAATTCTGGCGGGCATCTGGGGGATTCAAGCGACGGTACAGAATAATTCGTCGATGTGGCAAACAATTATGGTATTGGTGCTTGTCTTTTATGGGATGCCGGTTGCGAGCGCAATCACTATCCCCATTGTGCTTATTGCCGCCTCGCGAATGCGGTCGCTTCAATCATACGGCCTGGCGATTGCAGGCGCCGTTCTCTTCCTGATTCCTGTAAACATCGTTGCTTTCGCAGGAATTCCCATTGGGGTCTGGGGGCTCATTGTACTGATGCGGGCGGACGTTCGCGAAGCGTTCGCTCAAGCGTCGGTTCCGATTGAGCGCACTCAAGAGCAACTTGGGATCGCAGGTACTTGGCTCCTCATCTCGGGCGTCGCGTCGATTCTAGGCAGCATCGCCGGCCCGGTGGCGTTGCTATTTGCCTTGATGTCCGACAAAGAACTTTATGCATACGACAACGAGATAATAAGTGCATTGTTTGTCACAAGCATCGTCGGGGGTTTGTTGGCGAGTTGCCAGATTTGGGGCGCAACCAATTTGCGCGGGCAAAGGTCGTATCGCTGGAGCGTGGCTTCGGCGATCATTGCGCTAATCAATTTGAATCCAGGTTGGTTGGTCGGGCTGCCCGCCGGAATTTACGCGCTTGCGGTTCTGGGCCAACGGACAAACGGTGTGAAAAGCAATAAAGATCTATTTGCAAAATTCCGCGAGCCGAAATTGAGAAAGGACTAAGTACCGAAGCAACGCGAAATACGAGCAAGCATTATTTGGCCCTATGACGCTAAATCGCCGCGCCGTGTGAGCCGTCAAATCAAGTCGACAAACTAAAAAATAATCAACAAGAGCCCGCTGCATGTGTCAGCCAGACCTGCAGCGGGTTTTTTGTTTCGCCAGGATTACATTTGACCAAACGAGTCACAGACCGTGGGTGGAATGACGGAGTACTGGGTACTGGGTACTGGGTACTGGGTACTGGGTACTGGGTACTGGGTACTGGGTACTGAGTACTGAGTACTTCCTCCCAAGTTCTCCTTCGGAGCCTCTCCCATGGCCGGTGCCAAAAACTTCACCGATCTCGCATTCTGGAATCGCTCACGCCAATGGTCCAAGGCAATCTTCCACCTGACCAAGCGTCAGAAATTCTCTGGAGATCGACGGCTGGTCGTCCAAATCAACGATTCCTCCTCGTCGGTCTGCGCCAACATCGCGGAAGGATTCGGCCGGGGAACTCAAGGCGAATTCGTGATGTTTCTGGGCTATGCGATTGGCAGCCTCAACGAAACGCAATCGCATCTCAGTATTGCCTTTGACCGCGAGTACATCGCCGCGAACGAATTTGCGCAACAATTTCGCGAGGGAACGGAAATTCGCAAACAGATCGTGGCGTTCATCCAGGCGATGAACAAGCCAGGCAGCGGCGTCAAACATCTTCGGCCGCACAAGTCGTGGAACGATCGTCAGTGGGAACGGTTTGAAAAAGTCACCGGACAATCTCGTCCCGAATGGGCAAAATGCAAGCCCAGCGAGGGCGAAGAACCGCCGAGCGCGGAAGGGTGAGTACTGGGTACTGAGTACTGAGTACTGAGTACTGAGTACTGAGTACTGAGTACTGAGTACTGAGTACTGAGTACTGAGTACTGACATGCGTCACTCAGTTTCGCCGGTCGATGATTTTCAAGTGTGGCCTCAACTTTTCTAGTGTTGAGGGACCGATTCCGGGAACGTCGAGCAAATCGTCAATTTTCGTGAAGGGGCGGGCCTCGATAATTCGATTGGCCATAATTTCCCCGACGCCAGGAAGCTTGAGAAGGTCATCCCGTGCCGCGGTGTTGGGGTCCAACATAAAGTCTTCCGAGAGTTCAGGTTTGCCGAGGCCCTTTCGAAGGTCAGCATCTTCCTGTCTCTGTTGTCTCCGTTCTACAGGCAAAGCTTCCCAGTTGGTGGCTCGCCAAATGCCGTTACCCCGTTTCGCCGCTTGCAATTCGAGATCGCGCATCGCGTCCTGGTATTCGTCCTTCGATTCGCCGCCGGGAGACGCTCGGTATACCCCGAACGCCCTGGCGAGTCCCTCTTCCACCAAAACGCCAGCCAAATCGCGGCCGTCGTCCAACCTAATAAATCCGTAGATGCGCGGATGTTTCCCGTCTCCGCGGGCATCGGCAAAAGCGGTGTACAGCGTGAATCGATTGCTCATCAGTTGTGCGGTTCGCACGGCTGCTGTTTGCCCAAACCCTTTCGCCAATTCAATCGAATCCGCCGCGGTTTCACCCATTTCGGAAATCCCAAAATAGCGGCGTTGCTCGCGCAAGCGACGGGCGTCCGTTTCGTCGTTTACATGCCACTCCACACAGTCAGCCCCGTACAGTCGAATCGTGTGTTCGGCCCCATCAGCGGTCTTGATGAGGAAACTATCCCCGTCTGCCCAAGGCGTGGGAACGAAAATGCAGTTCTCTAGCTTCGTCAGCGGTCGCTGAGCGAAACCTGACGCGACCAAAAGCAAAACCACCAGCAAATAAAACGGCGCGAAACAAGACGGGTTCATGGCATTATTGGAAACAAGAAAAGGCCAAGTAACGTGGAGAACAAGGAGCTAGAAACAAAGGAAGTTTCTTGGGCCGAACTTGAATTATCCCTGGGCTTTCCTGTCACACAAGCCGATGACTGATAGTCCATCTTTTGGAAGCTGATCAAAGGAAGGTCCACCGGCTAATATTTGAAAAACATATGTTAGAGCCATCGTTTATGATGGTGTTCCATTGTCAAGCGATACTTTTTAGCGGATAAGCAGATGCACGCTCATTTTCGTCAACCCTATTGTTTCGATTGTGGCCCCGGTCGGATTGTGTCGGTTTCAATCTTGTTCGTTATCGCCGGACTCCTGACGAGCGCGGCGACGTGCGTCACGCAAGGATCTTCGGCGCATCCGGCCGCCCAAGGGGCGGCGAAAAACAGCGACGAGACTCAGCCTGGCGGTGGCACGCCGACTCGGATCGTGATTCACGCGGGCCAGTTGATCGACGCGGTCCAGGCGAACCCCGTTCAAAAGGCGACGATTGTCATCGAGGGGAATCGAATCGCCGAAGTTGTTTCCGGCTTCCGCGAGGTTGCCGAAGGTGAGCAGTTAATTGACTTGAGCGATTCGACCGTGATGCCTGGGTTTATGGATATGCACACCCATTTCTCCGGTGAATACTCGCCCCGATCCTTTGCCGAAAAGGCCTTCATGAATGGTACGGAAATGGCCCTTCGAGGCGCGCAGTTCGCCAAGCGGACTCTCGAGGCGGGCTTTACGACGGTCCGAGAATTGGGCGACACCGACGGAGTCTCGATTGCATTGCGAAACGCGATTCGAGAGGGTTGGATTGTGGGGCCGCGAATCTATGCCGCCGGAAAATCGATTGCCACGACTGGCGGGCATGCCGACCCCACCAACGGACTTAATACAAATTTCAGCAGCGACCCCGGGCCGCTCGAAGGCGTGATCAATGGACCGGACGAAGCCTTCCAAGCCGTACGATATCGCTACAAAGAAGGAAGCGACTTGATCAAGATTACTGCCACGGGGGGTGTGCTCAGCCTTGCCGCCAGCGGCCAGAATCCACAATTCAGCGACGCTGAACTCGCCGCGATCGTCATGGCGGCCAAAGACTGCGAGTTCAAAGTCGCCGTGCACGCGCATGGCGCAGAGGGAATGAAGCGTGCGATTCGCGCGGGTGTCGATTCGATCGAACACGGGACATACATGGATGACGAAGCCATCGAGCTGATGAAAGATCACGGCACATGGTATGTGCCCACGATTAGTGCGGGAAGATTTGTCGGCGAA
The DNA here is from genome assembly GCA_041745295.1 of Pirellulaceae bacterium. GTDB lineage: Bacteria > Planctomycetota > Planctomycetia > Pirellulales > Pirellulaceae > JANMEB01. The sequence goes on from JBGTJE010000031.1 coordinate 39,935, forward strand.
AAGGCGAAAATCGACGGCTATTTTCCGCCGATCGTTCGCCCCAAGGCGGCCGCAATTGGTCCATTGATCGATACGACGTTTGGCAAAGCCCAACGAGCGGGCGTTAAGATTGCGTTTGGAACTGACAGCGGCGTTTCGCCGCACGGTGAAAATGCTAAGGAATTCGGCTACATGGTCGAACTCGGAATGGCGCCGATGGAAGCAATTCGCGCAGCAACGACCAACGCGGCACAGCTATTGGGCGTCGAGAAAGACCTCGGTACCATTGAAGCGGGAAAGTTCGCCGACCTTGTCGCCGTCAAGAATGACCCGTTGGCCGACATCGGCTCGCTGGAGCAAGTCACGTTCGTCATGAAAGATGGGATAGTCTATCGGAATGACCTTCGATAGTGTTTGTGGCGATTTCGCCGGTGAGACGTTAAACCGTAAAGCTGTCTTCGTAATCAGCCATCGCAGCCCGAACGACTTTGCGAGCGTGATCGCAGCCATAGACTCGGGCGATCTTGGCCTGCGGCCGCTGGCCCGGAACGAGCTTGTAGGTCAGAAAATAATGTTCCAGGCGTTCGACAAACACGCCAGGAACGTCGCTGATATCCGCGGCGTCGCCCCAGACGTAATCATTCTCCAGGACACTGATCAGTTTGTCGTCCGCCTCTCCGTTATCAATCATTTGAAGGCCACCGATGACTCGACCGCGGACAAGAATCTCGTTTCGGGCAATGACCCGTTCGCTGAGCACGCAGATGTCCAACGGATCACCGTCGCCGCGCTTGGCGGACGCCAATTTCGCGACACGTTCGTCGCAATACGTCCTGGGAACGAAACCGTATAATGTGGGATGTTGTGCCGAAGTTCGTTGCGGTCGATCGACGTGCAGGTAGCCGGAGATCTTGTCGACTTCGTACTTCATCAAATCGAACGGAGTGATCTCGATGAATGCGTTGACGACGTCCGGAGGGTTTGGTCCTACCTCCAACCCGTGCCAAGGATGCGGTCGAAAATGGCTTACGGGAGTCGACTTGCGAGGCGTTTCACGTTTCGGCATTTCAATCCTTTACGAACTGCGACGACAAATGGTTCAACACCGCCTGGCACCTCGATGACGCGCAATGACGTATCCATCGGCAATCGTCTGAAAAATACTGGCGTCCCTAACCTATTGAAAATGGAACAATTGTCGAGTCGATCTGGATTCTAACCGCGATTCTATGAGGCTCGTAGAATCCAGCTCGTGTCGAGGCGAGCGAATCGATTCGAATTGCCAAGACTGAGTGTAATACTGGTCCGCAAGCCAATCGGTGAACTCCTCGCGGCCATCGGCATGCAAGGCCTTGTCGAAAAGCGATTCCAGCGAAACCAGACCAGGCGAACGGATGATGACCTTTCGATCCGACATTCGCCAGTCGATATAGACCGGAGCAAGGAACGCCGGGTGCCGCACCGCGAAGCGTTGCCGCGCCAATTCGATAATCACTGCTCCAACGCCCGAACGCCAACGGCGCTGTCCAATCTCTCCCGATGGCAAAACCGAAAGACAAGAACCTTCGGCAATTGTTTGGCACATCTTGTGGAGCGCCCTATTGGGACGGACCCACCATCCCCAGCGGTGAGTCAACACGTACATCAAACGGGGAATGATTCCGCGCGTTCGACGAACGAGGCCGTGGTAACTTCCTTTGGGCCATACCAGGACGTTGTTGCGGTAGACTTGCCGACCCATACACAGGGCCGTGACCAGAAAAATGGATCGCTTGAGCGCCAGTTCTGACGGGCAGGCCAGCGACATTGCAAAACCGTCGAGCGGAGAAATATGGTCTGCGACAAATAAGACGCCTCCCGGCGGCGGTGACCATGATCGTTCGATGACGGTCTCGTATCCGGCTCGAGCGAAGAATGTTTGACAGGCGTCAAACATATTGAGGTGATGATCGCGAAAGTCTCGATTGAAGTGCCAAATCGCCGACAGCGTTCGCAGATCCAACAATGGCCGGATGGCTTGAATTTTCGCGCCCATGGTATTGGCAGTATGTTTCGTAGGCCGAAAAATTCAATTGTTTCGGCCATTCCAAAGCCAACGTCATCGACTAAATTTGCGAAGGTTTTTGGCACATCTCGCTCGTTTAGCGCCATACCGATGGCGCCGGTGGTTTTGTTTGTTCGCCGAGCCGGCGCCTTCGGCTTGGCGTTTAACGAAAATACCAGCTGCAATTGGGCCCAACATTCCACCGATTTGGCACAATGCATTTAACCCGAATCGACGACAGGATTATTGATTGGGACCTAACTCTTTTGACCAATATGCCGCCGCTCAAGACCTATCCTTTAAATGGTAAATCCCGATGAGGTTCGACAATGTTAGAAGATCTCCCCAAGGCGCGAACTCCGGATCTAGAGCGACTCTTTAAAGCGCTAAATGCCGAAGAGCAGCAACGGCTGGTCGACGATCGTCGGGCCACCGCGCGCGTAGCCTTTGTCCGGCCTTTGGTTGTCAAAACGCAATCGGCGAACACGCATCCGATCGACGGGTTTTCGAGGAACATTTCTCCGTTGGGAATCGGAATCGTCTCCAAAGAACCCTTCAAAATGGGAGATGTGGGAACCATCGAAGTCCACCGATTCCAAAAAGCTCCTGCCATTATCTTGGCCGAATGTCGCTGGTCTGATTCGTTCGGCAGCCAATGGTACTTCTCCGGCTGGAGCTTTCTCTCGGTTGTTCGCGACTGACGCGCTCTAACCCACGCCGTAGCCGCCGAGCCAGACAACGGCGGCAATGCCAGCCATGAAGAGGCCAACCCAGACGGCTGCCTTCCACGAATGTTCGAGGATCCCTGGTATCTCCTCATGGCGTGTAGCGCCGTAAACTAAGCTGATCACAATGGCCAGCGGAACGGCATACCAAATATGGGCGTACCAAATCGAAGTTGTGGACAAGAGCATTATGTGACACCTTGCGCAATGGTCCCCGGTTTAGCGGCTCTCTTGGGGTCTTTCTTCTTTTGCGGCGGCAAGATGCTCGGCCCTGCAAACGCATCATAGACCACGAGAAGATTCAGAAGTCCGGCCACGATGACGAACAGCGTGCCAATGTCAAACTTTTGCTTGGACTCTAAGTGCCACATTCCGAGCACATCGTTTTCCTGTTCGCTGATGGGGCCGGCCGGCGGAGCAAATAAGCCGTCCACAATTGGTTTGCGGTCTGAGTCCTTGCGAAAGGCTGCGATGTCTTCAATGATTTCCAAGCTCCGGATATTTCCTTGGTGATCCATGAAGCCGCGCGGATAGCGATAGGCGATGGGAAACCAAGGATCACCGCCTGCCTTGGTTTTGTAGGCTTGAGCCAATGCGGGTAGCGCTGGCAATCCGACTCCCAATTGCATGAAGTACTGCCAGCGAAAGTCGTTCGGGCGAGTGGACGCGTACACGACTCGGCCGCGGCCTAATCCGAGCCCGAACAGGAACGTTCCCATGATGCATGCCATGAACAGGAAGCCTTTGGCGTAACGCCGCTGATAGAGATGACCTGCCCCCGGCCAAAGCCATGCAAGAAACGCCGCCCACAACGGGTCGCGCAGATCGATCTTGAGATTCGGTCGCCCCTCTTGCTTGATTTCCAAAACCGTCATTTCGTGCCATGTCCTTTTCGTTTAACGGCAAGCCGAAGACGCCGATGTTTTCGTTTAACGGCAAGCCGTAGGCGCCGCTGTTTGCATTTAACTCGCGCCGTCGCCTTCGGCTTGCCGTTAAACGTTCGAAAACTGCCAAACATCCCTACCTATTTCGTTGACGCCGCTGCGAAGCGAGCCGTCGGCCAAGCGGGTATATTTTATCAGGCTCGCAAAGTTTCACTAGATCAGTTGGCCGGGCAAGTCTCATGTCGCAGCGCTATTTCGTCGGAGAACCGATTGCGTCATTAACCGTGCAACTTGCGGGCGCGGAGGCGCATCATCTGCTGCATGTGATGCGCGTCGTGCGCGGCGAATCCGTTAAACTTTTCGACGGATCGGGGAACGAATTTCAAGCCGAGATTGCCGCGAGCGGTCGCGACTGGGTCGAGCTTCGCGTCACTTCGTCAGCACCAGTCGATCGGGAATTGGCGGGCGAACTGGTTGTCGCCGTGGCGCTTCCCAAGGGCGATCGGCAGCGCGTCCTCATTGAAAAACTCGTGGAGCTGGGTGTCTCATCGATTGTGCCGCTGATTACCGCCTGCGGGGTCGCCCAATGCTCGGAACAAGTTTCCATGCGACTCGAGCGCGCTGTGATTGAAGCCAGCAAGCAATGCGGACGGAACCGACTGATGAAAATCGGCAATCCTATGACGTGCGAGGCGTGGTTCTCTATTGCTAACTGCGCAACGAAACTCATTGCCCACCCTGGTGGGCAATCGATTCGGAAAATTCCCTGGTCGTCGACAGTCGCGATAGCCGTTGGGCCGGAAGGGGGTTTCACCAACGATGAAGTGGCCCTGGCCGTCGCGCATCGTTGGCAGCCAACTCGCTTGGGTCCGCGAATCCTGCGGGTTGAAACTGCAGCGATTTTTCTCTCCACGCTCGCGAGTGTTCGGCTTAGTGGCGAACAATAAGTGATCAGATAATCGGCGGAAATAGATCGCTAACGGCGAGCCGAAGGAGTCGCCTACGGCTCGCTGTTAAACGAAAAATCTACCACGGACACACCGGATCGTCTCTGCCAAAGGTGAGGCTCAATCGGTCGGGGCACCGACCCCTCGAATCCAAACGACGTAATCGGATGCCGGGATCGTCTGGCCTAGCCGTCTCAACATGTTGAAGGCTTGGGCTCGATGATGCGTTCCATGTCCGCAAAGTTGCAGAACGCTTTCGCCGATTCGAAAATTCACTGTCGTCCCACCGGGTGTGGCGGAGACTTGTTCCGCGAAATCCGCGGACGATTTCTTTTCCAGCCATCGATCTCGCTTCGCCGCCGTTTTCTGCCAAGCCTTGTGCATTTCGTCAATGGACAACGGCTGATCAAGTTTTGGAAACGGCACCGGGCCTTCGGTCCAATTGCGATACCACCATTGCTCGGCATCGCAAATATGCTGCAGCGTCTTCCGCAAGCCGCCAATTCCCATTTCGAACGAACGATCAAGTTCCTCATCCGCCAGCGATTTGGCCAACGCGAAAGTGGAATCCATCGACCAATTGCCGTATTGGCAGTATCGGCGGATGACGTCTCCATCAAAGTCAGGAGCGGGCCACAATTGGCTGCCTAAATCGATGCCGTGCTTTTTCAAAATTGCGATGGACTCCGAATTGCTGTGAACCGTCGGATGAGCGAGCCGATAAAACAAATAATCCAATCCGCCACTCACTTTCCGGCCCCAAGGTCGCAGGAAATTAAGTGCCTGAGCTCGATGGTGAATCGCATGGTTGAGCACGTGCACCAGCAACTTCCGAAGGCGATGGCGAAACGTTTCGCGCGCGGAATTCATATAGTCAACCAATCGCGAGAAGTTATAACCTGCCTCATCATCGAGTAGGGCGCTTCGCTCCGCGGCAACTGTGTGAAACTCGTCGGCCAACTGGTCCAAGGTAATCCCGCCGGGGTCGTGGTTTAGCTTTTGCCAAGGCTTGGACTGCCACCGATCCAGCCAGAGACGCTCGGCAAACGCCATGTGGTACAAGGTAGCGCGCAACGTCCCCAACCCCATTGGCTGTTCGGCATCCAGTTGTTCGTCGCTCAAACCCTCCGACAACGCAAGCAACTTGTCGTTCGCCCAGTCGTTGTAGGCGTACAAATCCTGGATCAATGTCGGGCGATTCATATTTAGCACTACTTTCGAGGACGTTATTCGGTTGCAATTTTCTTGTTCCTTCTCCCCCATAAGCAACGCGCTCGAAATCTTGCCATGATGAAATGTGTTCTCGCGTTGAGTTGGTAGGAATCGATTTTGGAATCGCTTCTATTTATCTTGCTTCTGTTCTGACTTTTCGGGTTCGGCTTGACCACGGGCGATCTCGCCAAATAAATGCCCGCCGACCTCGCCGTGGGACCAAGTGCCGGCGTACTTGTTGCCGTCGATAACGACGCGTGCGCTGAACTTGCCAAGCAGTGGTATTTCGACTTCGTCGAGTGTAATCACGGGTGTGTTGGCAGCCCACTTCACCTCGAGCGGCATCGGAACCGTGACATCACGTCCGCCATATTTGACGCGCGCTTTGAACATCCAAAAGTCCCCCTCGTCGAGTTTTTTGACTTCGTGAATGTGGTACTCTTCTGCGGTCAGCTCTTTATTGTCGGCCCCCGTCATCGTGAACTGTCCCACCAGTTTCGCGCCGGACATGGTCGTCGCAAACTTCTCAAAGCGTTGCTTGTGGAGATCATCGGCAGCGACATCTTGAGCAAAACCAAGCGGAACCGTTAGCAGCGCTACGACTACGATCGCGGCGATTCGGCGGCAAATACTTTTGTATCTCATGAGATTTCCTTTCGTGTCGATTCAATAACTCGAAGCAATTGCTGTCAATCGGAGCGAATTCAACGCAGGTCGAACTGCCGGCTCGTTGACAAAGCTGGTGTTGTCAAACCCAGGGGCAAATCCTAAGCTACGCGTCTGACCCAAATTGTCCATTTATTTTTTGAGCGTCAAGCCTTGGTGTCTTATCGCGATGGCGATTGCTGGCACGTGGCCGCGTTCTCGGGAGCCGCGAGTGTTCGTATCCGCATCAACCGAATGTTTCCCGGATCTGTCGCTTGAGGAAGCGATCCAGAAAATCGCCGACCTGGAATACACCAGCATCGAAATCGCCGTCAACGAGCATCAAGATCAACTCAAGCCATCCGAAGTCGCATCGAATGTCGCGTCTGCCGTTGCCAAAGTCAGCGCGAAGCGTCGGCTCAATCTCGTTTCCTACGGCTTTGACATTGCGGCCGAGGGCGAAGACTATTTTGACCAGTTCAATGCCTGTTGCCAACTAGCGAAGTCGACGCGAATCGTAACGGTCTCCGTGCCTTCGTCACCGTTGGGGACTCCATTCAACCAAGAAGTCGAGCGATTTAAGCGGCTCGTCAAGCTCGCCGAGTCGCACGGTGTTCGGGTGGGAATGCGAAGCCAGCACGGCTGCCTGTCAGAGGATCCGGACACCGTCAGCGTCATTTGCGATCACGTCAAAGGCCTCGCCCTATCGTACGATCCAAGTCAGTACATTTTTGGGCAAAATCAGCCGCGCGATACCGAGCGATTAATGAAGTATGTGCACCAAATCTACCTGCGCGACTCGACCAAAGATAAAATGCAGGTCCGGGTCGGTCAGGGTGTGATTGAATACGGAAAACTCGTCAATCAGTTGGTCAAGGTTGGCTACCGGCGTTCGTTGTGCGTTTTAGTTTCGCCGCTTGACGACAGCGATCATTTGGCAGAAATGCGGAAGATGCGGCTGTTGTTAGAAAGTTTGTTGATTTAAGGGTGTAAGCAATCGGGGGAAGCATACTTGCAAGGAGCTTCTTGTCGTCATTCCGGGCTGAGACCCGGAATGACGCGCGGGTTGAAAGTCGATCCTCAGGCAGGCCGGGTTACCTTCGGTAGCTCATTCAATCGGCGGCCTTTTAGCCCGTCGACACATCGATCAACCGCAGCGGCTGATCATGCAATGGCTTGTCGATCGAGATGGCCCATTTCCCGATCAGCATCTCTTGAATCGTCGCGCCGACAATTTCACCTCGCCAACCGCGGGCCAATCGCGGGGGAGGCTCGGACGGATCGTCAAGCTTCAGATGCCAAGCAGCCAGCTTGCGCACATCTTGAACGGTACCTACCAATCCGGTCGCGAGATTGAGATCACGGCAAACGACGCTAAACGCCGAATACAGGAACTGGCCGAGCAAGCTTAAATCGGGGCCGGCTGCAGCACGTGCTAATTTTTCCGGCCATTGGTCTTTCGATGAGTTGATTGCGGTCGCGATCGCGTCGGCAATCTCGGGGAGTTCGCGGTCGTGATTCCTATGTTCCATGCCGCGCAATAATTTGATTTGCGGTAGCTTAGCGGTTTCGCGCCGCGCGAGCTCGATCAACAAATCGTCGCGGAGTACCCTACGCATTGGGATATTTCGCTTTTCCGCGAGTCGTTCGCGCCACTTCCAAAGCGCCACCGCAATCGCCATGCCTCGTCGACTAAGGCCGGAGTAGCCCGAAAGCCGGCGCCAGGGTTCGTTGACTTCGCTTTCGATGATTTGCGCCTGCCAGTCGCGCATCTCCTGCTCCATCCAGGGGATTCGCCTAAGTTTCTCGAGCTGTTTTGCGAGTAACTCGTACATCGCCGGAAGGTGCATTACGTCCTGCAATGCATATTCGATTTGTTGTTGGCTGAGCGGCCGCCGGCGCCAATCGCTGCGCGTTTCGGTCTTGTCCACCGCTCGATTGACCAGTCGTTGAACCAGGTTGGAATAGGCCGCCGGATAATCCAGCCCGGCGAAACCCGCGGCGATTTGGACGTCGAAAAGTCGCTCCAAGCGACGGCCGGTCGCATAATACGCAAACAGGAATTCCGCCCGGGCTGCGTGAGTGACGGCCAGCGCCGAGCCCGCGACCAATGCCTCCCAAAACGGGGCACAATCGCCCAATTCCGTTCCGTCGATCAACGCAAGCTCACCGTCGACGACAACTTGGATGAGGCACAGCTCGGGCCGATAACAATCCTCGGAGATGAACTCCGTGTCGAAGGCGACAATCTGAGCGGTCGAAATTCGATCACACAACTGCGTTAGGCCGTCGGGCTCATCAATAAACTCAAATTTCACAGCCTGCGTCCGAATCTTCGTGGGTGGGAGGGCATTTGTTATGGCGTAACTCTATCGCGTGCGCGCGGATTCGACAACAAACCGGAATCGCGTGCATTTTGAGCCGTTGGCGGTCGCATCTAGTCTAGTCTTAGAAAACTGCCTCGAGCCAAACGACTTGCCGGGCGAACATCTAGGTTCGGAAGAGTTTTGCCGCACGGTCGCCAACGGCCTTGCCAGGGAGTACAATCGGGAGTGATTGGTTGGATTCGCGCAAGCTGACGGGAGAGTCGAGATGGTCAAATCCGTTTTGGACGCAATCAAGATCGGCGAATGGAACTTTGAACCGAAAATCGCCACCGTCGGCCAATACCCTTGCACGAAAGCTATGCCGGGGACCGACGAAAAAGTCCTGATCTTGGCAGAACGAGCGCGGCAAGGACTTCCGCTGTGGCATCCCTCCGACCGACGCTCGTTTGATGAAGCTGAGCTGTGCGAGCGATAATCCCGTGGACCAATTAACGGTTGGACACCAAGTCCTCAAGCGGACTGAGTTGGTTAGTTAGATCCCCTTGAGTTCCGCATGCCGCAAATTCGCGTTCAAGTCTCACATTCGTTAGATCGACAAATCGCGATCCATCGGCTGCGCGCGTATTCACAACAAATGCAGAGCGATTTTGGCGACCAAGTCTCCAACTTGGAAGAAACTTGGACCGCCGAAGGGGTCGGTGAATTCTCGTTTCGTGTCCTGGGTTTCAAAGTCACCGGGACGACCACGGCCAACGCCATCCATGCCGAAGTCGTGGTTCAGCTTCCGTTTGCCGCGATCCCGCTGCGGGGATTGATCGAAAAAGAGATCGCAACTCGGCTCGAATCAGCGCTGGCCGAACGAACGGTGTAGGACTGTTTGATTTCGCCACGATCGAGGAAGACGTTTCCGATCGCAAGATCGAATAGATGCGCAGCGCCGAAAATTTCGACTTGGTCCGTCGATGCCTTTCGCGAACTCAATGGTCAACCCCGAGGAACTTGAATTCGGGCATGCGCTCGATAGGGTGATTCGTCGGACTTGAGTCGAACCGCCGAGATGCGACCGCTGGCCGCCTCGTCGCGTAGTTCATCGTCGGGCGCCGTGTCGGATTCGAAATAAATTCCAGTTCCGTATATCCGAGAATCCGCGCGGTCAACTTCCAAGTGAATGTGCTTTGGCGCCTGAGTTCCACGATAGGAGCCGGGGAGAATCGAGGCGATCGTGGCGCAGCCATCGGAGTCGGTGCGAACAAAAGCAAAAAGACGTGGATTTTCTGATCCGCCGCCGGGGCCATCTGCTTCCGGCACATAGTCCCCTTCCGCGTCGGTGTGGTACAGATAAACACGCGTGTCGGCCAACGGCTTACTTGTTTCCTTGTCCACAACCTCTAACTCAATCAGTATCCGCTCGCCCTTTTCGTCCGCCGCCACCATTTCAACGTTTGATTCGCAAGCGTGCGCCCCCAATAACTTGCGAAGCTCGGCGCGCCGCGATGGATCGTCGCGAAACGGTTTGAATGCAGGATCGCGTAGGGCAAGCGACGGATGCTTATATCCCTTTTTGAAACTTTCGCTCAAAAATTGCATCGCGAGAGACAGGTCGTTCCCTTTCTCGATCGTTTCAATCGCCTGACGAAAGGCCGCGCGGGCGTCATCTGCGTCGGCGGTTTTCTCAGAGTCTTGCGCTTGGGAAATCGGCGAGAAAAACGCGATCACTGCGGCGACTAAAATCCTGCGAATGTACGAATGCGTTGCCATCCCATCTCTCCGCAATATTGAAAGAAATAATTTCGGCAGTCCAAGCAACAGATGATCACGATCGAACTTGTTGGAATTGGATCCTGATCATTGCACTTGATTGGTTACCGCCGGGCTAAGGATTGTTCGCTAATAACCAATCAAAAAGGAACAAGTTTTCGTGAAAAGCCGCGCATGGATGCGCCGAAATGTGGATTGAAGTTTATGGGGAAATTGAACTGTAAAATGCGACACACAAACTCTTGAACGCGATAGGCAATCGAAAAGGAAATGCGCTTGACGGGCGGAGTCGAAGCTGCGTTTAGCGCAACGCCGCTTGAAGACGTTGCGTCCATTCACGCGGTCATGAGAACTCCCCTCCCTAGCCATCCTCGCGGCCTCCAATTGCCCGCGATTCAACTCGTCCGTACTGGAGGTCCCAAAAGGACTTTTACACCAGGCTCCTAGGCCATCTCCGATGACGCCTGGTACAATGACTGGGGAGGGATGAACTCCATTTCTTTCCCCTTGATCGGAGACTAATGTCTCCAGAGAATCGCAACCATCGCATTGACTTCGGACTCAAACAATACGGTCATTGTCGCATCAGGATTCCCTCGTTCGGGAACGTCGATGTTAATGCAGATGCTTGCCGCAGGCGGACTTCCCATCATGACCGACCGGGTGCGGGCCGCTGACGACGACAACCCGGAGGGTTACTACGAACTTGAGGCCGTCAAGCAAACTCAATGGGATACGGGCTGGCTGCAGGAGGCACCCGGCAAGGCGGTCAAGGTAATTTATCGCTTGCTGGAATTTCTGCCGACAAATTACCGCTATCGGGTGCTGTTCATGGAAAGACCGATGGAGGAAATCGTCGCCTCGCAACAGTTGATGTTGAAGCGACGCGGTGCGCAAGGCGCTACGGTCTCCAACGAACAGTTGCTTGCAATTTTCACCCGCGAATTGCAGCGCGTAAAATCATGGTTGGCTGCCCAGAACAATATTGACTGGATGGAAATTCAGTACGCACAAATTCTGGAAAACGCCCGAACCGAGTCGGAACGAGTGTGCCGTTTCCTGGCTCTGCCCCTGGATATAACGGCCATGGCCGCTCGGGTGAATCCGCAACTGCACCGTCAACGAATTTGATTGGACTTTGGATTCATGTTTTTTGGATACGAGTACGTATTGGCCTACGTAGGTCCCGGCGCCGGGATCGCACTGGTGGGTTCGTTCCTGGTCGTTTTGGCTGCCATGGTGTCGGCGTTTTTCGCGCTGTTGACATGGCCGATCAAGTGGTGTTGGAGAACGTTTCGCAACCGGCGCGCTCTTTTGCACGCGCGGGTGAAGCGGGTTGTCATTCTAGGCCTTGACGGATTAGATCCAGAACTGACGGATGCCCTATTGGCAGAGGGACTTCTGCCCAATCTGGCGCGACTTCGAGACCAGGGTAGTTACAATCGTTTGGGAACCACCTGGCCCCCGCTGTCGCCCGTCGCATGGTCTTCTTTCAGCACGGGGACCAATCCGGGTAAGCATCGGATCTTTGATTTCATTACGCGCAATCCGGCGACTTATCTGCCCGAAATCTCTTCGGTCCGCATTCGTCCCCCGAAACGACAACTGAAGTTGGGTAGATTTTCACTGCCGCTGTCCCGCCCGAGGATCGAGCGCCTGCGCAAAAGCAAACCGTTTTGGCAAGTCCTCGGCGAGTCGGGAATCTTCAGTAGCATATTGCGCGTACCGATTACGTTTCCTCCCGATCGATTTCACGGCGTTCAATTGTCGGCGATGTGTGTTCCCGATCTGCGCGGGACCCAAGGGACATTCTCCTGGTTCGTCGAAGAGGGGACTTCGGGGAAAACATCCGATGGTGATACGGGAGGCCAACGGGTCGTCGTTCAGCGAATCGGCGATGTGATCCATGGTGAATTGCCAGGGCCCATCAACACGCTCCGCACAAAATCAGTGGAAAGCCGGTTGAAATTCCGTGTGTCCGCAACAAACCGTGGGGAATCCGGCACAGCAATAATGCGTATCGCCGGTGAATCGGTATTGCTGAAATCGGGTCAATATAGTGAATGGATTCGCTTGCCGTATTCGTTGGCACCCGGAGTAAAGGCCCACGGCCTATGCCGCTTTATCCTAAAGCAGTTTGCCCCGCGTTTTGAAATGTATTCGACCCCGATCCACATTGATCCGGATCGACCGGTCATGCCGATTTCCCATCCGAGAGTCTATTCCAATTACTTGGCGAAAAGTCAGGGTCCGTTCGCGACGATGGGATTAGCCGAAGATACTTGGTCGCTTTCGGAAAAAGTGATCGACGAAAGCGCGTTTCTGCGTCAAGCCTACGACATCGACGATGAGCGGCAAAAGATGTTTGCGGACGCTCTGCAACGTACACGGCGCGGGGCGGTCGTTTGCGTGTTCGACGGTCCAGACCGCATTCAGCACATGTTCTGGCGTTTTCAGGATCCCCGGCACCCCAATTACCAAGAAGGAAACGAGAATGCGGATCGACATCGCAACGTGATCCGCGACATGTACATTCGGATGGACCAACTGGTGGGTAGGACGATCGAGGCGTCCGGAAAGGACTCGGCGTTGTTCGTGATGTCGGATCACGGGTTCAAGCCATTTCGACGGGGCGTCGACTTGAATGCATGGCTACTGGCCAACGGTTATCTGCATCTCCGCAACGGAGCCGCAAGTTCCAACCGAATCTACTTGGAAGAGGTTGATTGGAGCCGGACCCGGGCATATGCCATCGGGCTGGCCGGAATCTATGTCAATCTGGCCGGGCGCGAAGCGAAAGGCATCGTGCACCCGGGAAAAGGCCGCCAACTGCTAGTCGAGCAATTGTGCCGAGAATTAACCGGTTTGCACGACTCGGAGTCGCAGGAAGAGGCCATCCATCAGGCGATCTCCCGGGAAACCGCTTATCACGGCCCTTACGTTGACGGCGCGGCGGACGTGATCGTCGGATATCGCGCTGGATACCGGGTCAGTTGGGACGCGGCCGTTGGAAAATGCGGCCCGCGGATTTTTTCCGATAACATGAATGCCTGGAGCGGCGACCACTGCATTCATCCTGATTTGGTCCCCGGCGTACTCTTCAGCAACATCCGCTTGAACGGTGCAACACCGCGAATCATGGACATCGGACCCACGACGTTGGAGTTGCTTGGAGTCCGAACGCCCTCGTATATGGACGGAGTATCGCTAGTATGCGGCGACGCGAATTCTCGAAACTGATGCTTGCCGCCTCGGCCGCGACGGCGTTACCGGGATGCCTAGGCTCGACGCGGACCAGCGTTGCCGCCAAAGGGCACCGCGTGTTCGTGGTGGCCTTTGACGGGCTCGAGCCAGAAATTGTCAAGAAGCTGATTGCTTCGGGGCGGATGCCCAATCTAGCGCGGCTTGCTCAAAGCGGCGGTCTGACCAAAATGGCGACCAGCACTCCGCCCCATACTCCGGTTGCTTTTTCAAATATCATCTCCGGTGCCGATCCGGGAGTGCATCACGTTTTCGATTTTATTCAGCGTGACCCGAATCCGACCGAGCCCGAATTGCCGGTCCGCCCGTATTTCGGTTCGGCCGAGGCCGTGACGCCCGAGAATCAATGGGCTATCCCTCTGGGGAAATGGCATTTGCCGCTTGTCGGAGGGCACACTCGCCTGCTGCGGCGTGGTCCGGCGTTTTGGGACGCGCTTATCGCAAACGGCATCGATGCGGAAATTTACTACCTCCCTTCCAATTATCCACCGTCACCTCCGGAAGGCCCGGGTCGGTTTCGTTGCGTCAGCGGGATGGGCACGCCGGATTTGCTTGGCGATTATGGCACCTTCACATTATTTACCCCCGATGCTCCGCTTGAGGGCCGGCAAGTCGGCGGAGGCCGGTTCGCCTTTCTGTCGATGGTCAGAAATTACGCGCAGGCCGACCTGATCGGGCCGCCGAACTATTTGCGGAGTAGTTCGTCGACCATTTCGGCGCCCCCCTTAAGGGCCGTGTTGGACATCGCTCGTGATCCGTATGCCCCGGTCGCGAGAATCTCGATCGACGGACAACACATCCTGCTTAATGAAGGAGAGTGGAGCCACTTCGTCCCAGTGGTCTTTCGGACCGGCATTCCCGGTTCCCCTGTTTTGGGGGCAATGGGTGCTCCCGTATCGATTCAAGGGATGGTGCGCCTTTTCATGAAACAGGTCCACCCCAAGTTTGAGTTGTACGTGAGCCCGATCAACATTGACCCGATGTCGCCCGTCAATCAGATCAGTGTGCCAGCAGGATTGGCCTCGCAGCTTGCCGCAAGGCATGGACGGTTTTATACGGCGGGAATTCCAGAGGACACAAAGGCGCTCAGCAATGGCGCACTGGACGAGGATCAGTTTCTAAGCCAGTCGGAGCTGGCCATGCAGGAGCGGATTGCTCAATACCGGGAAGCGCTATCTCAATTTACTCAAGGATGCCTCTTCTATTACTTTGGCGCCACCGACCTTGTGCAACACATGTTTTGGCGGGACCGTGACGAACGGCACCCCGGCCGAAAAGCCGAACAGGGAGATCGGTTTGCTGCCGTGATCGAAGATACATATCACGAGATTGATGAATTGGTAGGCGACGCAGCACAAGCCGCCGGTCCGACCGATACCATCATCGTGTTATCGGATCATGGGTTCAATTCGTTTCGGCGCGGGTTTAACTTGAACAGTTGGCTGGTCGACCAGAACTTCATTCGCCTGGGGGACTCTGAGCGCCGGGCGCTGGATCCGCTATTTCCCGGTGTTGACTGGCGTCAAACGCGGGCATACGGCCTCGGCATGAACGGGCTGTACCTCAATGCGGCCGGGCGTGAAAAGTACGGCATCGTCAAGGAACCGCAATGGCGGAGCCTGTTGGAGGAGATCCGAGACAAGCTAATGGCTGTTCTGGACGACGATGGCGAGCCGGTGATTCGCCAGGTCGACCTCGCCGAGGATATCTATCCGGGTGCCGACCGGAATGTGGCACCCGACCTGTTCGTCGGATACGCTGCGGGCTATCGTGCCAGCTGGGACACCGTGCTGGGAACGATGCCCCTCAACCTACTCGTGGACAACCTCGATAGGTGGAGCGGGGATCACTGCATACATCCCGACGTGGTGCCAGGCGTTTTGGTCGCCAACCGAAAAGTAACGGTCGAAAGCCCCGATATCCGCGATATTGCCCCGACGATTCTGAATGAATTTGGTATCGCCCCAATGCCTCACATGACCGGCAAGCCGTTGTTTGGCAATCAACTCTGACCGACAAGCGAGTCTCGTGATGTTTTCGTCAAAGAAAAGTATTCGCCTCGATAAGGACCTCTATCTGCGTTTGAAGGAAAAATCTCGCGAGGCAGGTTATTCATCGACTGATGAGTTCATCGTGCACGTGTTGGAAATGGCGGTGGCCGGCCACGACGACAATTCTGACCGAGAACAAGTCGACCGTCAGTTGCGTGGTCTGGGGTATCTCGACTCGCCATCCCGAAACGATTAGCCAAATCGGCCGCACGGCCGCAGCGGCTGACGACCATCTTGATCTATCACGAGCATTTAGCGGGCAACCGGGTGTATGGCGAACCAGATCATCCACTTTCTGAATCTGATACTTTCTCGAATTTTCGAAATTCTCATGGCGTGGATCGCCCAGTGGCCGCTGGTTGCGCTAATTGTTTGGTCGGCGGGAACCGGAATTGT
Organism: Pirellulaceae bacterium; assembly: GCA_041745295.1. GTDB lineage: Bacteria > Planctomycetota > Planctomycetia > Pirellulales > Pirellulaceae > JANMEB01. Next base: position 56,164 of record JBGTJE010000031.1, read on the forward strand.
GATGGCCATCCTGTTCCGGTTTACATCGAACCAGAAGGGCCTCGGTCGCGCGGCTGATCGTAGTCGGGCGGAGCTGCTTGCCATCAACTTGTTCCAAGACGATTTGGGCGGAGTATTCCGAAGCCTGGTACGAATGCTGCTTCATTCCGCCGCGCGGATTGGCTACTCCATACCACCGGTCCTTGTGATCATCGTTCCGCTGATCCTGTTGTTAGCTCAATTGGCGAGCTGGTACGAGTGGCGACCACTGATTCCCGGGGAATCTGTGGTGATCGAACTGCAGATTGACCGAAATCATTGGAATCAGGGTCAGCACGCCCAGCTCACACCGCCGCCGGGAGTAACCGTCGAAGCAGGTCCACTCCGCGATGTCGGCCAGCTCATCGTATTCTGGCGACTCCGACCAAATCCGCGGTCCGAAAGTGGACTCCAAGTAGGGCAACTTCAGTGGGATGTCGCTGGCGAGAAAGTGGAGAAGAGTCTGGCGATATCCAGCGCCAGCCGGCGATTAATTCCGGTCAGCGCACGGCGAGCGGGCTCCGCGTGGTGGGACCAAATCCTCAACCCGCAGGAACGCGGGTTTTCGAACGATTCACCCGTTCGCGGAATTGAAATCCATTACCCGCATCGTGCGACGCCCGTGCTTGGATGGGAACTTCCTTGGTGGCTTACGTTTTTGATCGTGTCCATGATTGCGGCACTTGCGGTCAAACCCCTGGTCGGAGTCAGGTTCTGAACGGAGCGCGTTCGGCGAAAGTGTATCGTCTGAGGTAGCTGAATTCGCCAGAATTTGGGCCGAAACTCTGGCGAGTTCCGCTACAGGAAAACGGAACGCGCTCTAGCGGTCCCACGAAATAATCCCTTGCTTGAAGCGTTGCAGCTGTTCACGCAGTTCGTCGGCCAACGTCGTGTCGCCTGCGGCCGACGCCAGCGTAAGAGCGCGCTCGGTGACGGTGATGGCTTCGTTAGCGTTGTTGAGGCTGGCGTGCGCTCTGGCAAAGGTTTTCAGATACGTCGGGTTTTCCATCTGGGTCATCCCACAGGCAAGCTGCGCCAGCGGCAATGCCTTCGAGGGATCTCGATCTGGACCGTTAGCGTCGAGCAAAGCAGTCGCAAGGGCATTGAGCACATGAGGCTGTTGGGAATCGAATTCCAGCGACCGATTGAACTGGACAATCGCCAGATCGAACTTGAGCTGTCGGGCGCGTATCATTCCCAGTTCGAAGTGCAATTTGGCTCGGAGCGCATTTACTTGGGGATCACCGTCCGGCAGGTGTTCCAGGGCCTGTTTGAATTGATCGGCGGCTGCCTCATCCTGTTTGTCAGACGAAAATGCAGACACCAATAATTCGCGAGCATTGAGAGAACTCGGTTGGAGCTCCACCGCCTTTTCGCCGTATTTAATGGCGGCTTTGTAATCTTCCATTTTCAGGCAAATGCGAGTCGCCGATTCGTAGAACAAATAAACCGGACATTTTTCAATCGCCGCTTCAATCAACAACCGAGCTTCAGCTAGTTTGTTATCTTCCACCAGGTGTTGAGCTTCATGCCATGAGTTATGAAGTTCGATGAGGTCCTTGGGATCTTCCTTTTCTGTGTCAAAAACCGTTTGCCCTGGCGTGGCGCTTTCTCCGACGTATCCCAAAGTACGCAAATGATCCATAAGTTTGGGTGCTAACTGATTGCCCTTCTGGACGATTTCCGGACGCACCGCCTGCTTCGAGATTTGATTCAGGTTTTCCTTGAGAATATCCGCCTGGCGAGACTCGGTCTCCACAAGATTGACTTGTTCACCCGGGTCTCTTTGCAGGTCGAACAACTCCGGACGGGTCGTGTGGATGTATTTCCACTGCCGGCCGACGAGGCCCACCAGCGAATTGGCCCCGTAAAACACCGGTTGCATACTCTCGCAATAGAGATATCGATCCTCGGGCAGTGGTGGATCGTTTCTGAAATAGCCGGCTAAATTCTTCCCCTGAATCTCAACGGGGGGCTCGATGCCAACCAGATCGCAAACCGTCGGCACAATATCGATGATACTGGCGAGGTCTTCGATTTTGTGGGCCGTATTGGATCCGGGTAGCTTATACACCATCGGAACGTGCAATGCACTTTGGTAGATAAAATACGTGTGGGTAAGTTCTCCATGCTCACCCAACATTTCCCCGTGATCGCTCGTTACGATGATCAGGGTCGAGTCATACATGTTTAAGTCTTTTAGCTTTTCAATGACCTGACCAATACAGTGATCGGTATACGCGATTTCACCGGCATAAGGATCGTCCTTGAACGATGTGGCAAACGGTTCGGGTGGAGCATATTCTTTGTGGGCATCATAGTAATGGATAAAAAGAAAAACCGGTTCATCTGTTTGTTTTTCCAACCACTGAAACGCAACACGATTGACTTCCTCGGCCGAGCGTTCGGGGGCAGCATTGGCAAATGTGTCGTCGTATTCGTCGAATCCGCTGTTGAGCCCAAAATTGCTATTCAGGACCTGCGTTCCCACAAAGGCACCGGTGCGATATCCCTTCGCTCGAAGCAATGACGCCAATGTCTCCTGGGCCGGATCGAAAAACACAGTTTGGTTGCTGTGTTTTCCGTGATAGAGTGGAATTGTTCCCGTGAACATCGAGGCGTGGGCGGGCAAGGTAAACGGGATGGGTGTCATGGCATTGCTGAACAAATAGCCCTGTTTCGCCAGGGCGTCAATGTTCGGCGTCGTCGGTCGAGAATAGCCAAAACAACTCAAATGGTCGGCCCGGGTCGTATCCAGACTAATCAGCACGATATGGCGAATCTTCAGCGCAGAAGAGTATTGCTGGACAACAAACCATGTGCCGACACACGCCAGCAGAAGTGCCGGGATAATGAACCAAACTCTTTTCGCGCGCATTTTACCTGGCATTATTCACCGATTAAATCAAATTCATTTCTTCGCCACCTGTTCCGCGATCAAAAAAGCAATCTCCATCGCCTGGTCGTAGTTGAGTCGCGGATCGACGAGGCTTTTGTAATTCCGCACCAAGTCGGATTCGCTGATGTTGCTGGTACCGCCAATGCACTCGGTGACATTGTCGCCGGTGAGTTCCAAGTGAACGCCGCCCAAGTGGGAGCCCTGCGCGCGGTGGATTTCAAACGCGAAACGCAGTTCGTCGATGATTTGACCGAAGCGACGGGTCTTCGTCCCAGAGGAAGTGACGAACGTGTTGCCGTGCATCGGGTCGCAGCACCACAGCACGCTCTGCCGTGAGTCTTGAATCGCGCGAATCAGCGGCGGCAGGCCAGCTTGAATCTGATCGACTCCCATGCGATGCACCAGCGTGATTTTGCCGGGTTCGTTGCTGGGATTCAGCCGCTCGACCAGTTGCGTCAGTTCGGTGGGCGCAATCGTGGAGTCGATTTTGACACCGATTGGGTTGCAAATGCCGCGAAAATATTCGACGTGGGCTCCATCGAGTTGCCGAGTTCGATTGCCGATCCAAGGATAATGCGTGCTGACGTTGTACCAACCTTCGCGGCGGGGAACGCGGCGAGTTTGGGCTTCCTCGTAGATCAGGTGGAGACCTTCGTGCGACGTAAATATTTCCACGCTTTTGCTGGTCGCAATCGATCGATCCAAAATCGTTTCCATGAATTGAAGCGATGACGTGATCGAATCGGCCATCTGATGATACTTCTTAAACTGCGGCGAGTTTTTGGCAAACTCCAAATCCCAGTTTTCAGGGTGGTGCAGATCCGCAAATCCGCCCCCGCTCAACGCGCGAATGAAATTCAGCGTCACGGCCGCTCGCTCGTAACCTCGAAGCAGCAAATCCGGATCGGGTTCCCGATCGATTTGGGTAAACCCGCTGCGATTAATGTTGTCGCCCCGATAGACCGGCAGCGAAACGCCGTCGCGAGTTTCGGTTTCCTCCGAACGGGGCTTGGCGTATTGCCCCGCGATCCGGCCAACCCGCACGATGGGTTTCATCGAAGCGTAGGTCAGCACAAAGCTCATTTGGATGAGAACTTTGAGTTGCCGCACGATGGACTCGGTCGAATACTCGTCGATTCGTTCGCTGCAATCGCCGCCTTGCAGCAAAAATGCTTCGCCCAAGGCAGCTCGGGCCAAGAGTGATTTGAGGCTTTCGATTTCCCAACTGGTCACCAAAGGGGGCAGATTGGACAGGCGTTGGACCGCCTTTTCGACAGCGTCTTGATCTCCGTAAACGGGCTGTTGTTTCGCGGTTTTTTCTCGCCACGATCGCAAGCTCCATTCATTTTTCGTCGATCGAAGCATTCTTTAAATCCGGTCCGAGAAATCAATCCAAACGACGCCGCAAACTTTCCTACCGTCCAAAGCGGCATTCGTCGACGCCCTAATAATAGCTATTTGGCGTCACCTACAGTGCCGCGATCCGGCGAAAATTCACTTGGATTGGCGTAAACAAGCCCAAACTCGGATTCTGGATACCAGAGCCGGTCCGCGGTTGTGTCTCCCACAGGTCGTTTCGTAGGTCGGTCTGTCGCAGATTGGATAAACTCGGCAATGTCTTGGACTTTCTATGTTCGCTCGTAAACATTCAAGGTGTCGGCCTGTTCAAAGGGATCGTGCGATGTTCAAATTTTGGCGATCTGATATCAAAATGGGTACACGGCCGTCGGGCGCATGCCCAGCACACGGGTCTATTTTCTGATTGACATCGGTAAAAGCGAAATGTCCAAGTTGCGTGCCATCGCGTATCTGTTGCTCGTGTTCTCCGTCCCTCAATTGGCATCGGCCCAAAACTGGGCGGGTGAAATGTTCGGCGAGCAAAAGCACGATTTTGGCATCGTGGCCCGCGGGGCAAAGGCCGAATATCGCTTCAAATTTGAAAACAAATACAAGGAACCGGTTCACGTTCACAGCGTTACGACAAGTTGCAAATGCACGACACCGTCCGTGACGAAAGATTTGGTAAACTCGCGCGAATCATCGGAAATCGTCTGTAAATTCAATACCGAATCATTTACCGGACAACGGTCTGCTGACGTGACGGTCCGATTCGACAAACCGTATTGGGCCGAAGTGAAATTGCGCGTCACGGGAATCATTCGCGGGGACATTTTCGTCGACCCGGGAATCATCGAGTTTGGCCAGGTCGAACAGGCAGCCACGTCGTCCAAGTCGATTCGTATTTCGCATCAAGGAAACACCAACTGGCGAATCGCTGATGTAAAAAGCACTTGTCCCTTTGTGAAAGTTCAGTTGAAAGAGCTTTTTCGCGGACAAGGCGTCGTGAATTATGAAATGATTGCCGAGTTGACCGATAAGGCCGAACCGGGCTATTTGCAAAATGAGCTGATTTTGTACGTGACCCAACCGCGAGGAGCGAACCGGACGGCGTCCGACGTTCGCGTTCCGATTACGTTTACCGCCAACGTGACGGCCGCCCTGGAGGTCAGTCCGTCGGTGGTGAAGCTTGGTCCACTCAAGCCCGATGAATCGGCCACGACGAAACTGGTTATCAAATCAAAGGTACCGTTTACGATCACGGATGTGATTTGCGACGATGGAAATTTTTCCGCCAAGACTAATGAAACGGCCGGTGGCCGACTCCACCTGTTGGAACTTTCCTACGAGGCCAAGGACGTCGTCGAGGGTGAGATTAAGAATTCGATTAAGATTCTCACCGACATGAAAGAAAAGCCTGAAATCAACGTCCCGATCGTGGTGACGATTGGAAAATAGGTCCGGCCTAGTGGGTCTCGCGAGCCGAGCGAGACCTGGGGCCGTCCAAAAATTCCCAACGTCATTTCGCGTAAAATGTCGCTTCCGTCCAAGCGAGCCTTTTCGTCGTTGTTGGCCGCGGACGCGAATGGAATTGAAACTCTGGGATGATTCCGAGTCTCGCTAGGCTCGCGAGACCCACTGGGGATTTACGCCCAATCGAAGCCGGTTGTTTTTCGGACTCGTTCGTCAAAGTTCCCCAAGAGGCCGCCGATCACGTCCCATCGCTGCGGTCGGCGGACTTCGATATCGCCCTGCTGATTGACGCGGACGATCGTCGAGGCTTGAATTCCAGCGCCCTTCAAGTCCTCGACTTGCAACTCCTCATCTTGGACGATTCGCGAAAGCGTGTCACCTGTCATTTCAATGAACTTCATGGCGGCTATTTCTCACTCTGTTTCGTGCACACTCTGTTTCGTGGACACCGCGACGGCCTTCGTGCGCGATTCAACAAGCATACTTGGCAGCGTCGCTCATTTGAAGGCGACCGCTTTTTCTCGAGCAAAGAAACCGCCGCTAATCGGCCTTCGCCCGCAATCTCGATTGGGAGTCGGCTGCGGTCGCACAATGATCGAATGGGTCATCATCGACTTCCCCTCGCGGCGCGTCGCGGTCGGCCACCGATCCGACGCGAAGTGCCGGCGAACACAGTCGGGTTTGGTGATAGCGCGAGATCCAATCCTGCAAATCCAAATCCGTGATTCCCAGACGTTGCCGCACTTGGGAAAACGTTGCCGAGCACGAAAGGAGTCGTTCCACGATTCCGTCGCGGAATTTTTCCGAGTAGTATTTAGCTCGATTGGAACGATGAACGAGCGAAACCGCGGAAATAAATACGTTGCCCATCGATTCGATTTCCGATTCGGCATTCGGTATGTCGTCTTGCGGGTTGGGGTCGTAACTCCCCACGCTGCGGCGATAGGGCGGAAAGAGCCAGCGGCGCTTGCCGCACGAAACGCAATACCAAGGCCCGAGCCCGAACAACTCAGGAATCCGAAAGCTCGCTCGGTCGATCAGTTTGAGCAGCGCAGACTTGACGGATCGCACATGCTCAACGTTGGTCAAGCAACTGGGACAATAGCCTTGTTGGTCCGTCCGAATCGTCATCAGCGCTGCTACCAAAACCAAGAAATGTCGGTCTTTAGATTGTAATGTGAATTCTGAACGTGGGAGCGGCAGAAAAGGGAATTCGTTTCCTTGGCACTATCAATCGCGAGCATTTGCCGTGTTTCTTGCCCCATGCGACGATTGTTTCGAATACTCCGGCTTCCGCAATCAGTTTACCTAATCCACCGAATTGAGTGTACAAGCCTGTGGCACCGGACGACGACGCAAGGGAGGGCAACGACCAAGCCCCAGGGCTAACCTGGTTGGTCGGGCCGCACGAGCATGGCCAGCGACTCGACGTGTTCCTGTTTGACAAGCTCCCGGCGACGAGCCGATCGAAGGTGCAACGGCTAATCGAATCCGCTGCCGTCGCGGTCGATGATTTGTCCATACGCCCTTCGTTCCGCCTCAAAGTGGGTCAAACGGTCACCCTTCAAAGCGTCGAGGTGCCAGCCGAGGACATGGCCGGCGAGGACATACCCCTGCGCGTCTTGTTCGAAGACGACGACATAGTGGCAATCGACAAAGCGGCTGGCATGGTCGTGCACCCCGCCAAAGGCCATTGGTCGGGAACACTGACCGCCGCGCTCACCTATCGCTTCAAAGAATTGAGTGCTGCGGGCGGCCCGCACCGACCGGGAATTGTCCATCGATTGGACCGCGACACGAGCGGCGTCATTCTAGTCGCAAAGTCGGATCGCGCGCATTTCCAGCTCACAAAACAATTCGAACGGCGAACGGTCAAAAAACAATACGTTGCGCTCGTTAGTCCTGCACCCGATCGAGATGCAGACCTGATCGATCAGCCGATCGGCGTTCATCCGTACCAACGCGAGAAGATGACAATTCGCGGCGAGCATGCGACCAGCCGACCGGCGACGACCTATTACGAAGTTCGACGCCGGTTTCAGGGGTTTGCTTGGGTAGACGTTTTTCCAAGGACCGGGCGAACGCATCAAATTCGCGTTCATTTAGCCCATATTGGTTGCCCGATTTTGTGCGACCGGCTCTATAGCGGTCGCGCGCGGATCACCCATGGCATGCTCGCGCATTCTTCCGATGAACAAGTCGTTTTGGCTCGACAAGCCCTGCACGCCGCGGCGATTGAATTTCAACATCCCTCCACGCATTTGCCGCTTCGCATCGAATCGCCTTTGCCGGACGACATTCGTCAAACATTGGAATTGCTCGAAACCTATCGCTCTCGCTAGCAGTCGCTACGGCCCTTTCATATTTGTTGCGGCAAGTTCGTTTGATATGATTCGCTCGCAATTGAACTTGGGATTTGGTATGGCCTCGTTCCCAGGCTCCTGCCTGGGAACCGGAAACTCAAGGTTTTGAAGATTTTTTCGCTTCGTTTAACGTCAAGCCGAAGGCGACGGATCGCAGTCGCCTTCGGCTTGACGTTAAACGATCGAGATCGAGTCAGGTTTTGCAGAAGTATTTTTTGGTCATCGGCATCGCGTTGATTTACCCGGGCTGCCAATCAAGGCAGCCGATGTTAAGGTTGCCGGATTCGAATCAAGTCATCCGTGACCAGCTTGTCATTCAAAGCGACGTTCGCTTGCCGGCAAGACATCGATTGTTGGATGAGCTTGTCGCAGGACGCGAAGACCTTTGCCAAAAACTCAGATTGCCGACGTCGGATGAGCCAATCAGCGTTTACTTGTTCAAGGCGGAAGGCGACTACCGTGCCTTCATGGAGGATCAGTATCCCGGTTTTCCAGGGCGACGTGCCATTTTTGTAAAAAATGACACGACCCTCAAAGTATTCGCGTTTTGGGGCGAACGTGTCGGCGAGGATTTACGGCACGAGGTAACCCATGCCTATATTCACTCGGTTGTCCCCAACGTGCCTTTGTGGCTGGATGAAGGGTTAGCCGAGTTTTTCGAGGTCGGTCGCGGACGCCATGGCGTTCATCCCGCTCACGTTGCTGCTCTGGCGGACGCGTATAAGACCCGCACTTGGCTGCCCAACCTGCGGCATTTGGAAGAACTAGAAAATTCTGAAGAAATGACCGAACTTGAGTACGCCGAAAGTTGGTTGTGGACGCATTTTCTCTTAGAATCAACGGCAGACAACCTGAAACTTGTGCAAGACCAAATGGCCCGATTGAGAATGACCGCCGAAGCCGAACCACTGGCGGCACAAATTGATAAGCATTTGCCCGATGCGGCGAATCAATTAGTCGAACATTTGCGCTTCCTGGCCGAACATCAATCGGCCAAGGAAGTCGCCAACGCGCATTCAAAATAGTCGAGTTTACCGCACTCCGAACACCGCACTTTACCATCGAGGGAATTTGTCCATGAGTTCGAACCCCAATCCAAAAGGCGCATCGCAAGCCGATAAGCTCAAGCCCAATACCGAACGCGATCCGAACCCCGAAGAGATGCTTTGGTCGGGTACGTATTCGGCCAAGTCAATGATCGGGACTTGGATCGTGCTCGTGCTCCTAACGATCGGCAGCATCGTTGCGATCGTACTGATCCCGGCACTTCGAGATAACCTGATGTGGCGAAACGTATTGCTGATTGTCTGGGCAGTCGCTTGGCTTGTCGCGTTCGGCGTCGTTGGGTATCGAAAACTGGCGCATTTTTACGAGCTGTCCAACCAGCGGCTCAAACACCGCGATGGCATCTTGATTCGGCAGAACAATCGAATTGAAGTGATTGATATTGACGACGTGAGCTTTAAGCAAGGCATAATTGAAACGATGTTCAATGTGGGAAATATTCACATTCGTTCCAGCGACACCAGCCATCCCAACCTCGTCCTGCGCGGTGTTTCCGATGTGAAACGCGTTTCCGACTTGATCGATAATGCGCGGCGCACCGAACGAACCAAGCGCGGTTTGTACGTCGAGTCAATTTAATTGGCGCGGGTACCGGAATCACATCGCGCAAACGCCAGGCTGTGTCTCAAAACCCCAATCGTGAGCACTTTCATTCAGCCGCAAGGCGCCAGAATGCGGTACAGCAATTTTTCCGTCCTTGGCAGCTGGATTCCGGGGCTCAGCCCGGAATGACGCAAGTTGTGTTAGAGTTTCCAAGGTCAATCTAAAAGTTTCCGGATGCGGCAAGTAGGTCGATTCTCTTTAACGGAGATGCAGTTCGCATGTTCGAAGGACTCCTTGCCAGTTATGACTTCTCGTCCCTCTTCACCCGAGAAGCAATCTTCGTCGTGCTGAGCTTGATCGTGATCGAAGGCTTGCTGTCGGTCGACAATGCACTTGCGATCGCGGCGATGGCGAAGCACCTGCCGGAGAAAAAGCGGCGGATCGCCATGACCGTTGGCTATGCGGGCGCTTATGGATTTCGCATCCTCGCTCTCTTCATTGCTGAATTCATTATCAACAACCATTGGCTGATGATTCTGGGTGCCTCGTATTTGATTTGGCTCATGTGCAACCATTTTGCGGAGGAAGAACAAGAGGATGAAGCGGGCCGGGAACCGGGCTACGTTCAGCCCTACGGTTTTGCCAAGACCATTGCGATGATCGCATTCTTGGACCTAAGCCTCAGTTTTGATAACGTTGTCGCCGCGGTCGCCTTTGCCCGGGACAATATCTTGATGGTCTATTTAGGCGTAACGATCGGCATCATCACCTTGCGCATGGTCGCCGGTTATTGCATCAAGTTGATCGGGCGATTTCCCTGGCTCGAACACACGGCTTTTATCCTGGTCGGTTTCGTCGGCATGCTGTTATGCGCCGAACTAGCGTGGGACCAGCTTGTTAAAAGCGAAGTTCGCTTGGGGTACATTTCGATCATTAGCTCGGACGAAGGTGAACATTTCCACATCTCAAAAATTGTCAAGTTTTCCGGCATCGTGGGGCTCATTGTGGGTCACATTTTGTACGAAAGGTATCCGCGCTTAAAGGCAATCTTCCGCCCGACGCTGAAAGTGATCCAAAGGTTGTTGGGGTTGATCGCCAAGGCCGTGAATTCGATCTTTCGCGTTGTGTTCTTTCCGATCCGCCTGTTTTTGAAATAGTCGAGCGCCCTTCGGATTATTCTCGTCCGGGCCATCACGGCAAACTACTTGTTGCCGCGGAGATTGGTTGTTCGGGTTCGGCGGCTACTCGTGGATAATCCCATTCTTCAAAGCAGGGCTGCCACGCCTCGACGATTTGGCGCTGAAGATTGGCGGGCAGCGGGGCGAAAACATTCTTTTGATAATCGGCAATGCTGGCGACATAACGCCGCAGTTCGACCTCCGTCTTTCCAAAGTCAGGGAGATCAAGTTCCTGATAGATTCGTCGCAATTCGCCAATCGGATCCGACTCCAACAATTCAAATGCCACCTCGCAGAGACGCCCCTTGGGAATGAGATCGCGCTCAGCGAAATACGCGTCGTACATCGCCCGGTATTGACGCAAAATCCATTCATCAAGGTCCGCGCGGGCCAGTCGCTGGAGGCCATCAATCGCAAAATTGACACCAAACATGCGGCGACTCGATTGAAAAACAGTAAATGGGTTGCGATGGATATGAACGAATTTGGCGCTCGGAAACATTCCCAGCAGCAATCGGATTCGAGCGGTGTGCGGCGGCGACTTGAGGACCAGCGGACGGTTGTACTTAAACGTCAGCTTTTGCAAAAATTGCATGAACGTGTCCCGCCACAGCACTCGCTCGGTTTCCGAGACATCGCGCATCGTTAGGTACTTGTCATAAAACGCGCGCCGATTCGGGAAAACCCAGCCCAACAACGGCGACTCCAAACTCAAGACCGACAACGCAAACTCGTCCTCTTGTGGCGTCGAGCCGCCCATCTCGACATTATCCATCGGGCGACTCTTGGGCAAAAATAACGCAAGCAACCGCGAGCCAATTCCCTCCGTGGTGAGGTAGGCATGAGGGAAAAGCGCTTGGTACGTGTTGGGAAACGCAAACCGCGAATCGATCGAAATGAGGTTGTGCAATAGCGTCGTTCCGTTGCGCCAATGGCCCAACAAGAACAGGGGCGGTTGAACGTCGACGGCCTTCAGTTCACGGCCGTATTTCCAGGTCTCCCAACCCCGCAGAACGCTATTCGGAATCGCGTGGGCGGTGATCGTCAAAGCGCGCGGGAGATGGCGCGGCGAGATCGAAAATTGATTGGCTTGCAACAGCCGCCACCAATCCCCCAGCGAGATGCCACCCAATATGCCGGGGCCCAACCAGGGCAGCAATGATCGCTTCCACGCCATGCAGAATACTCGGCTGGTCTCGCTAATTGGTTTCGACAACGGCTCGACGGGTTTGATTCATGAAATATTCTACCACGATTTTCCGTCGACTAGATTTCAAAATCAACAATCAAGACCCATTGCCTTGGCAAACCGATTCACTATCGGCACATGGCCGAAGGGGCCGAACGTCCGGATAAATCTGAACGCTTTCGGTTGGCTTTAGGATTATTGCTTCAAGCCACTCAGGGCTTTGATGACGGATTCGAGTTGATCCGTCAAGATTTTTGCCGCGTCCCGCTCGCGTTGTACGACATCCGGAGGTGCGCGATCCACAAAGCTCGCGTTGGAAAGTTTTTGCTGCTTCGCTTTGATCTGATTTTCGATATTCGCCTTCTCCTTTTGAAGTCGCGCTTTTTCGACGGCGACGTCGAGCAGCCCCTCGAGGTCGACGATGATCTCCAAATTCGGGAGCGTCGTCGTCGAGTTGACTCGTGGCGGGATGGCTTGCGGGCCGATGTGTGTTGCTTCCGCATTGGCCATTTTTTTGAAATACGGAGACAATGGCGATAAATACGCGGCGATTTCCTCGGTGCAACGAATGCAAAATGAAATCGGCTGTTTGGGTGCAATGTTTTGCCGGGCGCGAATGTCGCGCAAAGCCCCGAGCGCCTGCTGAAAAGTCTCGAATTGGGCCTCGACTTGCGGATCGTGCAGTGTGGGATCGGGAACGGGCCAGGACGCTTGAATTAAGTTTGGCTGCTGCGGATCCGACGACGACAATCCGCGCTCGGCAGCCGCGACGTTGACCGACTGCCAAATCTCTTCGGTAACAAAGGGCATCACCGGATGGAGCAAGCGCAGCAGTCGGTCCAAAGTAAACGCCAACATGGATTGGGCCAGATTTCGCTGACCGCCGGTCATGCGACTCTTGAGAATTTCCAGATAGAAGCTGCAAAATTCGCCCCACGTAAAATCGTACAGGATGCGGGCGACCTCGGAGAATCGATAATGCTCGAACTCGGTCGTGACCAATTGAGTGACCGTCGTGAGCCGGCTCAAAATCCAGCGGTCCTCCAAGCACAATTGGGATGGATCGATTGGTGTGAATTGATAGCCCTCCAGATTCATCAGCGAAAACCGCGACGCGTTCCAGAGTTTGTTGACAAAGTTTCGAGCTTCCTCGAATCGTTCACTGAGAATGAGTCCGCGCGGCAAATGCAAGTCGGCATCGTCTCGAGCCCATTGGGTGGCAAAGGGTTTCTTGCAGGCGGGACATTCGATTCGAGCTAATACCCGATTTTTGTGGGTTTGTTCGATCGACGTCTGGCAATGCGGGCATTCAAACTGAACCGGCATGCGGACGTCTTGAGTTTCGGTCGTCAGATGGACCATGGAAAACCGCAGCGCGTCGGCGCCGAATTTTTCGATCACGTCCAGCGGGTCGACTCCGTTGCCCTTAGATTTCGACATCGTTTCGCCAAAGCCGTCGAGAATCGTTGGGTGCACGAACACTTCGCGAAACGGAACGTGCCCCAAATTGTTCAGGCCCATCAACACCATCCGAGCGACCCAGAGCGTGATGATGCCGCGGCTCGTGACCAGCGTACTGGTTGGATAATAGTATTTCAGGTCGGCGGTATGTTCTGGCCAGCCGAGCGTGGAGTGCGTCCAAAGCGCGGAACTGAACCAGGTATCCAAAACGTCTTGATCGCGAACAAACCCAAGCTTTTCCAATGTCTCGGAGAGCTTATCGCCTTCTTCGCGCAAGCAGATGTGAACGGTTCCTTCCACTCCGCTGGCGGATTCGATTTGAACCGCTGCGCGCTCGGCGTCGGTCTCAACAAGGGACCAAACGTGTTGGTTCACTTCTTGAAGCTCGACATCGTTGGCGCACTTCTTGGACCAGACTGGAATTTGGTGCCCCCACCAAAGCTGCCGCGAAACCGGCCAATCCCGCTTTTCTGACAACCATGCGACGTATCCGTGGGCGTATCGGTTGGGAATGATCTGGACGTGGCCCCCTTCGACGGCATCGATGGCGGATTGGGCGAGTGCTTCCATACGAACGAACCATGGATCGGCCAAATACTGTTCGATCGGCGTCTTGCTCCGATCGGAAACCGGCAACTCGATTTCGCGATCTTCGACGCTGTCGATCAATCCAGATTCTTCGAGATGCTCGACGATTTGCTGACGTCCTTTTTTGATCGTCAGCCCCATAAAACGACCGGCGACGGAATTGAGCGTGCCGTCCGGATTGAGCACATTGATTTGCGGCAAGCTGTGCCGGAGGCCCACGTCGTAATCGTTGGGATCATGAGCCGGAGTGATCTTGACGCACCCTGAGCCCAACTCCGGTTTGGCCCACTCGTCGGTAATGAGCGGAATGGCGCGATCGACGATCGGCAGACGAATCTGGCGGCCGGCGCTGGCCATTTGAGCCAACTGCAGTAGTTGCGGCAGCATGCCCGCGCGCCGCTCGTTCAATTGTTTAAGTTCCCCTTCGAGCGATGCCTTTTCCGACGCCACGGCTTTCGCTAGTCGTGCGACGAGCGATGATTCGGCGTGATCCAATGCGGCGGCTGGGTCGGGGTGAACGGCCACGGCAGTGTCGCCGAGCATCGTCTCGGGTCGAGTTGTGGCGACGATGACGAAGGCCGGCTCGCCGGGTTGGGGGTCGATGACTGGATATTTTAAATGCCAGAAATGCCCGGCGACTTTTTCGTTGTAGACTTCGTCGTCGCTGACCGCAGTTTGCAAAAACGTATCCCAGTTGACCAGCCGTTTGCCACGGTACACTAAATTCTTGTGAAACAGATCAAAAAACGTATGACGGACTGCTTTGGCACAAACGTCGTCCAGAGTGAAACGGGTTCGCTCCCAGTCACAACTGCAGCCTAGTTGTTTGAGCTGGCTGAGAATTCGGGCCTCGTATTGGTCTTTCCATTGCCAAATGCGATTGACGAGTTGTTCGCGTCCCAATTCGTGCCGCGATTTGCCTTCCTCCTCGCGGATTCGCTTTTCGACAACAGCTTGGGTCGCTATCCCAGCGTGGTCCGTTCCCGGAAGCCACATGCTGTTGTAACCTTGCATTCTGCGCCAACGAATCAGCACGTCTTGCAACGTGTTGTTGAGAGCATGTCCCAAGTGCAGCGCGCCGGTGACATTGGGTGGTGGAATGACAATCGTAAATGGCTTTTTGGCAGCGTCCGGCTCCGAATGGAACAAGCCTTTGTCCTGCCACATTTGGTATAGCCGCTGCTGCACTGCGCCAAAATCGAATCGAATCGGAAGTTGTTCGGCAATCGAAGACATTTTGCTCTAGGGAATTCTGTGAACGAAAATCGGGGCCATTCATTTATATGACAAAGAGAGCGGACGCCCAAGCTCGGTTCGCGATTTCCGAAATTGCAGCAACGGATCGAGTCCGTCAACAGTTCGCGGTGGGTCGCGAATTGACCGATCGCCGGTTGTATTCGCCCGGCAAATCGTCGAAGATTGTGGCGAGTTTATCCAAGATAGGTTTGGGTGATCGACATGAGCTTGCGGTGGTGCCAAGGAACAATCGAGCAAAAGCACGTCTGGATTGAAGGCCTATTCACATTGAAGATTTCTGTCGACGGCGTGAAGCCGTTTGAGCCAGGGCAATTTTTGCAAATCGGCGTTCCCAATGGCGACAGCCACATCCATCGACCGTATAGCGTGGCATCTCCCTATGGTCCAACCATCGAGTTTTACGTCGTTATGGTTGAAGGGGGCGAATTGACGCCGCGGTTATGGCAGATGAAACCTGGCGACTCGATCGACGTCAGCGAGCGTGCCGCCGGGAGTTTTACGCTTGTTCATGCGCCGAAAAACGAAAATTTGTGGCTCATCGGCACGGGGACCGGGTTGGCACCCTACATCGCCATGCTACGGACCCCGCAGCCTTGGGAGCAATTCCAGCGTATCAACGTGATTCACGGCACAAGGGTATGCGCTGACTTGAGCTATGCCGACGAATTGAACGCGTTGATGCGGACGCACGGGCCGCGCTTCCGATACGTTCCGATGACGACGCGCGAGCCGTGCGCCGATGGTTTGAGCGGAAGGATTCCGCTTCGTTTGGGCGACGGGACGATTGAAGCTCACGTGCAATGCCCGATTCGCTCCGACAATTCAACGGTGATGCTGTGCGGTAATCCAGCCATGCTCGATGAGGTCGAGAATATGCTCGTCGAACGAGGTTTGAAAAAACACCGCAGCAAATCTCCTGGGAATATCGTGGTGGAACGATATTGGTGATCGCTGGTTGCACGGACTACGAGAGAGACGCGAAAAACGCTAGGCTGTTGGTTAAACGCGGAAAACGAAAGGTCAATCGAGGTATTGCGGCATGGGGCTGATTGATGGTTTGGAACATATCGTTTTGGAGAACGAGCCGCTTGCCCATTTCACGCGATTGCGATTGGGCGGGGTCGCGGAGTACTTCGCGCAGCCCACTAGCTTGGAGGAGTTGAGCGAAATCATTTCCCGCTCGGCACAGGAAGGGATTTCCATTCGGCTGATCGGCGGCGGCAGCAATGTTTTGGTCAGCGATGAAGGCGTTCCCGGGATGGTTGTCCACCTTTCCGCACCGCGTTTTTCGCAGATTCAGGTCGCCGAAAGTGGCTTAGTCGTTGGCGGCGGTGCAAATCTCTCGCATTTTGTCTCCACCGCGGTCCGCGAAGGCTTTGCTGGCCCCGAGCAATTGGTTGGAATTCCTGGATCGGTAGGCGGAGCGCTTCACGAAAACACCGGAACAGCGAACGCTGACATCGGGATGTGGGTCGACGGCGTGACCGTGCTGACGCTCGCCGGCGAACAATTGGACCGCTCGCGCGAGGAGTTGCATTTCGCCTATCGCCAAAGCAACTTGAACGAATTGGCGATTTTGGAAGCTCGATTTAAGTTCGAGACGGATGACCCTGCCCGGCTAACGAAACGCCTGCAAAAACTTTGGATAGCGCGACGTGCGCAACAGCCGCTGTCGCAAGAAAATGCGGCGTATGTGTTCAAGGATCATGGCGGAGAGGCAGCGAGCAAGTTAATCGACTTGGCGGGACTCAAATCGACGCGTGTCGGACAAGTCGAAATCTCGGCGCGAGATTCGAATTTCATCGTCGCCAATCCCGGCACCAGCAGCGATGACGTGAAACGGCTGATCGACCTCATTCGCTCGCGCGTGAAGGATCGGCTGGCCGTCGATCTCGAGCTCAGTCTGCGCATCTGGTAAAACCGCTCTAGCCGGCGCGGTAACCGTCGCGCGGCATTCCGTTTATTTGCGTTTCCCGGAAAATGTCAATTCCGGGCAAGTTTTCCGGTCGGCAGTTCGATGAATTTTCTGCCGGTGGGGTCCGTCCGCAGACGTGGCCGACGTCGCCAGATTTTAGATAAGGCACCGGAACTCTGGCGAGTTCCGCTACAAGACGTAGCCGAAGTCGCCAGACTTTGGGTGAGGCGCCGTCAACCGGATCGAAACTCTGGCGAGTTCCGCTACAAGTCTAAACGCCTGACAGAACAATGATCGACAAACCGAAACGAAGCCCTTGGTCGAGAATCTTGCCGGACTTTGCTGTGGCGACTTGGACATGGCACCCCCTGACGCTGTTTGTTCTGGCCACGATTGTCACGACGGCGGCTGGCGTCTGGTTGTGGCGCAGCAACGAATCTGAACTCCTCGACCGGAGTGCATTTCAATTGACCTGGGAAAAAATTCGCGCGACTCCGCAACCGGATTACATTCAAACCGATTTGAAAAAAGTCGCGTTTGACGGGAGTCGATTAGCGGAACTCAACTTGCTGGACCGCGATGTCTTAAAAAAGGTCCACGCGGCGTTTGCAGTTCAATCGTGGGTTGATCAAGTTTCCGTTCGCAAGTCCCGCGATGCGGTGGACGTGGCCGTCACGTATCGCCAACCCGTTGCCCTCGTCGAATTCGGCGACGATTTACTGTTGCCGGTGGATCGCAATGGAGTCGTACTCGACGGCGAACCATTGAACAAGGACATCGCAAACCGGCTCCTGCGTATTTCGGTGCGTTCACCTCAGGTCGGCTCGATCGTCGACGGAGATATTTGGCCCGATCAACGGATCGTCGCCGCCGCCATGATTGCCGACCTGGTTCGCCGCCAGGCCCACGAATGGGCAATCGCGCGCATCGCTCACGTACCGCTGGTCGAAGACTCGATCGCCGCGGAAGGAGACTTTGAGTTTTTGACCGCCCAAGGAACTGCGGGAATTCGCGTGATGTGGGGGAGCCCACCCGGATTCGAGCGAACCAATGAAGCGACGGCCGAAAAGAAATTGGCTGCGTTCGCCAATTGGATTAACGAGCGTGGCTCGTTGGACGATGTCGGGACTTCGCAAACAATCGATCTGCGCGACGGACACATACAACTCGTCGGAAATCAGTAGGCAACGTCATGCCCGCGTCGGGAGATTCGCCAAGGCTCTACGCGATTCGTAAATTATCGCACGTCATTCCGGGCTGAGACCCGGAATCCATTTTCCATGGACGGGAGGAGCGCCAAGTAAGCCGACCTCTCGAGCGTATCTCATGATTCTGGAGCCGGATTATCAACTGCAATTCTGCACTCGTCGATCTATCTATTCTTCAGATCGATGAATGCGAAGTGGCGTTTCTTGGGCGGGAAATCCACGACCCATTTCCTTTTTCAGTTCTTCGCGAACCACGGGCATTTCGGCCGGCGCTTCAATCCCGATTCGAACGCCGCCACCGGAAATGCGCACCACGGTAATCGATATTTGGTCGCCAATCCAAATTCTCTCGCCTACTTTCCGACTGAGTACCAACATCGGATAATCCTTTAAAACTTCCTATCGTCCGCTGAAAATGTCGTTGGTTGATATGCCTCGGCTGCAACGGTAGTGAGTCACCGAGCCCGCCACGTCTTTGGCCGTTCGGTTTCTGAGTCGATCGAGGCGCGGTCACTTTCCGGACTCGAAAGCTGCCATCAGCCTAGCCCTAGCAAAGAGCAAATGCAAGCATTTGTCTGCCTGGAAAATAACGCTTACTTGTCGACGCGATCTGGCTATCTTGCGCATGTTATCCGCAAAAAAGGTCGCCAAATGGCCACATTTCGAAGCTCGCATGGGTTCGGATCGTCCGAGGCGATCGTTCCTTTTGGGTCGTAGGTCTCGCGAGCCGAGCGAGACCTGGCATCTGTACCAAATCTGCAATTTGAAATCGCGAAAGCCGCCGATCGGCCTTTGAACGGCGTTCGCCCGATATTCTTGGCGGAGGACGCTAATTTAGGTGGTGAAGTAGTGAATGTGCAAGGTCTCGCTCGGCTCGCGAGACCTACTTGGCGTTGCCAATAGACAATAAAAAACCCAGCCCAAGTTGCCTTGGGCTGGGTTGCATGATCACTCTGTCGTCGGACGATTTGCGTTTGGAATCGAGATCAATTGTTCTGGTTGTCGTTTGGGCGTTGCGGGCGTCGTGGCCGTCCTTCGCCTTCGCCCCCTTCGGGTCGATCGCCACTTCGGCGGCCCGCACCGAATTGCTCGGCGCCTTTGGCAAGTTCTTCTCGCGTTAGGTTGCCGTCGCCATTGGCATCGAACTGGAACATTCGGTCAACAAATGCTTCAGCGTTGCCGGGGCCACCTGGACCAACTCCACCGCCGAGGCCCGGTTGTCCACCAGGGCCGCGAGCATTGGGAGGACCGCCCTGGCCACCATCACGGCGGCGTTGAGCGATTTGTTGTAGTTCGTCTTTTCCCAAGAAGCCGTCGCTATCGCCATCGATTCGTTCAAACATCGCTTGCAAGCGCTCTGGCGCTTCGTCTTTTGAAATCTTTCCGTCGCTGTTTTGGTCGGCTTGCATCAGGCGTGCGAGGAATTCGTCCGGGCTACGTCCGCCGGCACCTGCACCACCGCCTTCAGGCCTTGGTTCTTCCGGAGTATCGCTACGACGACCAGGACCACGCGGACGAATTTCACTTTCGCTCAGTTTTCCATCACCGTCCTTATCAAGTGATTTTAGCGACTCAACAGCGCTTTCGATTTCTGAAGACGAGATTTCGCCGTCGGCATTTTCGTCGATGGCAGCGACGATCGGTGATGGCCCAGGAACTTGACCTCCACCCTGCCCTCCGGCTCCACCGCGAAAGCCTTCACCGGCTTGACCGTCCTGTCCCGCTTGTCCAAAGCCGCCGCCACCGCGTCGGCCAATGCCACTCCCTTCGCTGCCGCTTTGTCCGGCTTGACCTCCCGCACCTCCCTGGCCACCTTGGCTTCTGCGATTTTGAGCGTTGGCTAAGTCGACACTTGCTGACGACGTCAGCAAGGCAATTGCGACCATTAGAATTGCGCGCTTCATTGTTTTTGATCTCCGATACTACGAGACGTCGCCAAGGCATCGAATCCCACGATGAGACCGCGCTAACCGGCAACAGAAATTACGACGAAAGGACTGGGCAGTACCACGGATATAAAACCTGCATTGGCGACGTAAATCCCGGCCGACCTAGGATTCGCGATCGAATCTAGTAAGGGCCGAGCGATCGTCGCATGTAAGGTGAAACGCATGGCCAATCGAATAGTTTCGTGAAAAATGGGGCGGCACCGAAAAACTCCGTTTTGGACTGCGCTCGAAGCGGTGCCGTCAAACCGTCGCAGAGGCAACGTCGCCTTTTGCTCGGCAAAAGGACTTGCTTTCGCGGATCGAAAGCCGACTATCGAGCAAACAACCCAGCAACGGGGCTTCGCACAATAATGCCCAAATAAGCACTGGCAGAGCCAGTGGCACACAAGAACAAGTTCTTATTCCCGTGTGCCACGGGCTCTGCCAGTTTCTTTTTGTGCAAAGCCCAGCAACGGTGTTCTTTTCGCAGTTTCGAAACGCTCCCCAGCTAGGTTAGAATCCCGCTTTGCGAACGGGGCAATAATTTGAAAATCCCGCGTGCAAATGAGGATTCGTCCACCGAGAAGATGCATGAAGGCTTTGGCGATTTTGATTTGGATTCCGCTTGCGGTGGCAGTTGCCCAAGACAACGAGCCCAACGAACCGGTGGTCGCAGCCGCATCGGAAGAAGCGCAACAAGCCATCACGACATTTCGCTTGGACTCACCTCTAGCGGCCGAGCTGGTCGCCGCCGAACCGATGGTCGCCAACGCGGTGGCATTTACGATCGATCGCCAAGGCCGGATTTTCGTTTGTGAAACGTTTCGTCAGGAAGTCGGCGTAACGGATAATCGAAGCCACGACGAGATTTGGGTGGATCACGACTTGGCCGCACAAACTGTCGATGACCGCATTGCCTACCATCGCAAACTATTGCCCCATCAAGGCGTCGATTATTCGCGACAACAAGATCGCATTCGAATGTTGCTTGATACTGACGGCGATGGCCGCTCGGACCAAGCCAGCGTTTTTGCCGATCGCTTTCACGCGCTCGAGGATGGCACTGGTGCCGGAGTATTGTCGCTCGATGACGGGGTTTTATTCACGTGCATTCCGCATCTTTGGTTGCTGCGCGATCGCGATGGAGATGGCCGAGCCGAGGAGCGGACCAAGATTCACAGCGGGTTCGGCGTTCGAGTCGCGTTTCGCGGACACGACTTGCACGGATTGGTCCGCGGACCCGATGGACGCGTTTACTTTAGCGTTGGCGACCGCGGGTATCACGTCGAGACGCACGAGGGGGGCACATTGGCCAATCCAGAGAGCGGCGCGGTCTTTCGCTGCGAACCGAACGGAAGCGGGCTCGAAGTCTTCGCCACGGGATTGCGCAATCCGCAAGAGCTGGCATTCGACCAATACGGAAATCTGTTCACCGGCGACAACAATTCCGACAGCGGAGATAGGGCCCGTTGGGTCTACGTGGTAGAAGGCGGCGACAGCGGCTGGCGCATGGCCTACCAATACCTCAGCGATCGGGGACCCTTCAATCGCGAAAAACTCTGGCATCCATTTCATTTGGAACAGCCGGCATATATCGTTCCGCCAATCGCAAACATCGGCGATGGCCCCAGCGGATTGGCGTATTATCCGGGGACCGGTTTTGCCCAAGGTTTTGCGGATCGTTTTTTCCTTTGTGATTTTCGCGGGACGCCGGGGGATAGCGGGATCCGAACGATTCAAAACAAACCGGCCGGAGCTTTTTTCGAGGTCGCGGAGCAGCGTCAGCCGATTTGGCGGCTACTGCCGACCGATTTGGAGTTTGGCGCCGACGGATACTTGTATGTCAGCGATTGGGTGACCGGTTGGGTTGGCGAAGGCAAAGGCCGAATCTATCGATTCGCCGATCCCACGATCGTCGGTTCGCAGACGATCGCCGAGGTTCGTCGACTACTTGAAATTGGAATTCGCACGTCCACGCCCGATGAACTTGCGGCGTTTTTGGCTCACGCGGATCAACGCATCCGTTTGGAATCTCAGTTCGAGTTGGTTCGAAGAAAACAATTCGAGTTGTTGTCCACGACTTTGAAGGATTCCACACAACTTTTGGCTCGGTTGCATGCGATGTGGGGACTGGGGCAGTTCGCACGGAAAATGAACGAAAGCCGCTTGATCGAACCATTGGTCCATCTATTGACCGAAGACGAAGAGGAGATTCGGACCCACGCGTCACGCCTGTTGGGTGACCATGGAATTCAATCGGCCGAGGAAGCGTTGATCGAGCGGCTGCGCGATGCCTCGTCGCGCGTCCGCGCTGCGGCCGCCATAAGCTTGGGCAAGTTGCATTCTGAGCAGGCCTTGATTCCGCTAGTGGATGTCCTTTCGGCAAATGACGACCGCGATCCCGTATTGCGGCACGCGGCCATTCTGGGGCTTTGTGGCGTGGGACCGGAAGAACTCCAGTCGGCAACGCTGAAGCATCCTTCGACTGCTGTGCGACGTGGGGCTGTCGTGGCATTGCGTAGACTGCAGTCGTCTCACGTTGCGAGTTTCCTCGACGACGAGAACCTACTTGTCTCCGAGGAGGCGGCGCGGGCGATCCACGACCTGCCGATTGAAGGCGGATTTGGCGAGTTGGCCGCTCGGTTTGATCGGCTCCCAAAGTCCATATCGTTTTCCCATCGGGCCCTGAATGCGAACTATCGTCAAGGTGATAATCAAGCCGCAAGTCGACTCGTCGGAATCGCGATCGACGAACGTTTTGATCCACTGATGCGACGCGAAGCGCTGAGCATGCTCGCCAATTGGGCCGCTCCGTCGGCGCGCGATCGCGTGCTGGGAATGTGGCGGCCGATTACGGCGCGATCGGCTGAGCCCGCTGCAATTGCGCTCGCCAAGCGACTCGGACAAATTATTGACTCCCGCGACGATGACTTAATCCGCGTGGCCCTCGATTCGGTTGCTTCACTCAAGATCGGCACGGCCGCCGTTGCTATCGAAGGGCTAGTGAACGACAAAACCAAATCGGCTGCGCTACGGGCGCGAGCGATAGGAACGCTGACGCAGTTGAATCCTGAAAACCTCGGTGCGATCGCCCGCGCGGCACTTGCCACAGAACATCCCGAAATTCGAACGGCAGCGCGCCGTGCACTCGTCTCCATCAATCCACAGGCGGCCCTTGAGTCGATTGCCGAAGCGATCGGATCGCAGGATCTACGCGAACGCCAGTCGGCAATGGCGCTGCTTGCGGATTTGCCCCTGGGAGAAGGCGAAGCCTTGGTCGTATCGGAAATGGGTCGCCTTTTGCGAGGCGAGGTTGCCAACGATACGCGCTTGGATGTAGTTCAATGTGCCAAGTCTTGGGAAACTCGCAGTCCCGCCATCGCGACGATGCTTCGCGAGTACGACGCAACCGCGACCGATGCGTTGACGGCCGACTACCGCGACTGTTTGGAAGGAGGCGACGCCGAGTCCGGCCGCAAGGTTTTTTTGGAGCGGATGCAGGTTTACTGTTTGCGGTGCCATCGGGTTGGCGACCAAGGGGGCACCGTCGGTCCCGACTTGACCGGAATTGGATCCAAGAAGGACCGGCAGTACCTAATGGAGTCGATCGCCGATCCGAATCGGGCGATTGCCGAGAACTATGAGACGGTGGTGATCATCAACGATCTCGGCAAAACGGTTTCGGGCATTTTGCAAGCCGAAACGGCTGATTTTGTTCGCTTGACCACAGCCGAAGGCAACTTAATTACGATCGGCAAAAGCTCGATCGACGAACGGCGGCGCGGCAAGTCGTCGATGCCGGAGGACTTGGCCAACCATCTGTCTCCCGCGGATGTTCGCGATCTAGTAGAATTTTTGAAACTTCAGGTTACCGAAACGAAAATAGCAGAGCCAGAACCGGAACAATAGTTTTGAATTCGACCAATCGTTAACCATCGATACGGAAATACATTTCCTTGTACTAAGGTGAGTTTGTAATGAGCCAAAAGCAAAACGTGAGCGTTGAACACGAGCCATATATTGCTTCGTCCGACGACAGCGTCGCAGAGTTTACGTTGCGTGCCGTGTTATTGGGCAGCGTGTTCGGCATTTTGTTTGGCGCTGCGACCGTTTACCTCGCGCTCAAAGCGGGACTCACCGTTTCAGCCTCGATTCCGATTGCCGTATTGGCGATCTCGATGGGCCGAGCATTTCTAAAGACGAGCATCCTAGAGAACAACATTATCCAAACGATTGGCTCCGCCGGGGAAAGTGTTGCAGCCGGCGTCGTGTTTACCTTACCAGCGTTTTTGTTCTTGTCGTCCGACGTCGGCCTCAAGCATTTCAACTATCCCACGATCACCATGATCGCCATTTTCGGCGGTATCTTGGGCGTCCTCATGATGATTCCTCTTCGCCGTGCGCTGATTGTCAAGGAGCATGGAAATTTGCCGTACCCCGAAGGGACCGCGTGTGCGCAGGTCCTCGTTGCCGGCGAAAAAGGAGGTAGCTTCGCGCGAACGGCGTATTATGGACTGGGTGTGGCGATGCTCTACGCGTTTTGTCAGCGCGTGATTCACCTCATTGCCGAGACACCCCGGTGGGGTCTGGCTGCCTCCAACAAATATCTTCCAGCCGGAACGGTTGCTGGGGAAATTACGCCTGAGTATTTGGGTGTTGGCTATATTATTGGACCCAAAATTGCCGGCGTACTGGTCGCGGGTGGTGTTTTGGCTTCGTTCGGCTTGATTCCTTTGCTCGCGACGCTGACACCCACCGAAGTGATCGTAGCGCAACTTGACAAACTTGATTTGTTGGACCCGTCAAAGGCCAATGCTCGATTCGGCTGGGATCCCGAAGCCCGGACGATAGGAAATTCGTCCGAGGCCATTTATCGGGCGTATGTTCGACAGATCGGCGCTGGCGCTGTCGCCGCGGCCGGTTTTATTACGTTGCTCAAGACGCTGCCCACGATTTTGTCATCCTTTAGCGAAAGCCTCAAATCGATTCGAGCGGGCGCTGCCACAGCGCGTCAGAGAACGGATAACGATTTGTCCCTCTGGATCGTCGTGCTGGGGAGCCTTGCACTGGTTGGGATCATGGCCTTCCTGCCGAACATACCCGGCACTTCGATCACACAAAAATTGGTGGTCGGTGCCTTGGTCATCATTTTTGGCTTTTTCTTTGTGACCGTATCCAGTCGCATCGTGGGAATCATTGGCTCCAGCAATAACCCGATTTCGGGCATGACGATCGCAACCATCATGGCAACCTCCCTAGTTTTTATCGGGTTCGGCTTTACGGGCCAACTCTTTGAACCGATGGCCCTCGTCGTGGGTAGCATGATTTGCATCGCGGCCGCAAACGCCGGAGCTACTAGCCAAGATCTGAAAACAGGCTACCTCGTTGGAGCCACCCCCAAATACCAACAGATCTCACTTTTTATCGGAGTGATCGTCTCCGCGCTCGTAATCGGGTTTACCGTTTGGTACTTGGATAAGCCGTCGGCGGAATTGCTGAGCCGAGGAATTGAACATTCGATCGGAGAGAAATACACGGCGCCGCAGGCGACGTTGATGGCCACCCTAATTAAGGGATTATTGTCGTTCAATTTAGATTGGCAGTTTGTCCTGGTTGGCATGTTCGTTGCCGTGACGATGGAACTCTGTGGGATTAAGTCGCTGTCATTTGCCGTGGGACTGTATTTGCCATTGGCAACAACCCTTCCGATTTGGATTGGCGGCGTTATTCGCGGGCTCGGTGACAAGGTCCGCACCAGGGGCGGAGTGGCACATCAGGACTCGGAATTGGGTAAAGGAAGCCTATTTGCAACTGGATTGGTTGCTGGTGGTGCACTTGCCGGCGTCATTGTTGCGTTAGTGACAGTCGACGATCGCGTTCAGACCTGGCTGAATCAATTCAGCGTGGAACATTCGGTAAGCGGCGGCTTGGCGCGAATGCTGAATTCGATCACCGGAGCGAATCTGAGTGACGCCGCGGCGTTCCAGATATTGGGTGTCATTTGTTTTGCACTTATGGCCGCAGTCTTATTCTATTTTTCCTGCAAGCGCGACGATGATTCCGAGGTCGCCGACGAACGATAGGACGTGAAAATCTGTAGGACGGCCTCCTACGCGACGATGTCGATCGATGATCGGCCGCCCGATAAGGAACTTGATTCCAAGACGCTGCCGATTTTGCCGGCTTGCAAGAAGCCGGCGCGGTTGAGTTCGGCGAGGATGTCGTCAACGTCTCTTGGACTCACCCCTATCAGCATTCCCCCGCACGTTTGCGGATCGAAGAGGAGACGAAAGCAAGATCGATCCCAGGTCGCAGCGGAGATCGAAATCCGCGGTTCGCTCGCTCGATTGTCGGGCGACAAAGTCGATTCCATTCCGGCCTCGGACAGCTCCAGGCTTCCCGGCAGCAATGGAATTGCGCTCAAGTCAATCGTCGCCCGCACTTGGCTCGCGTCGAGCATCTCCAACAAATGGCCAACCAATCCAAATCCGGTGACATCGGTCATCGCTTGAATGGCGTATCGTTTCGCAAGCTCCAAACAGATCTCGTTCCCCTGCTGCATATGTTGGCATAGTTCGACAAACCATGGCCCACGGCAGCGGTTGCGCATGTGGGCCGCCAGCAAAACTCCGGTGCCCAACGGCTTGGTGAGGATGAGATGATCGCCGGGCCGCAGCCCCGATTTGAGGAGCGGCTTGGAGATTTGCCGAGCAAGGACTGTAAATCCCATCAGGGTCGAAGGACCTTCGATCGTGTGTCCGCCGACAATCGCGGCACCCAATCGCTTAAACTCGTCGTGCGCCCCCGCAAGCAACTCGCGCAACACTCGCTGTTGACCGCGTGGATGGCCATAGGGGACTTGCACCATTGCCAACGCAGATGTCGGTGAAGCGCCCATGGCAAAACAATCGCTCGCCGCATGCACGGCTGCGATCTTACCCATCAAGTAGGGATCGTCGAATGGTGCCGCAAAAAAATCGACCGTGGCCGTAATCTGTTTTTCAGGGCAACTGACGATGGCGGCGTCGTCGGAATCGCCAAGCCCAATCACAACGTGTGGCGACGAACTTGGCTCGAGTTCCGCCAGGGCGGAACGCAAACTGCCGGCGGAAACCTTTCCGCCACAGCCCAAACAACGCATCGACTCGCTCGCGCTGTTTGGCTGAAAAAGGGGCGCCATCGGCCGATAGTCCTGGTATTTCCGCATGAATTTGACGTCGATCCCGTCCTTAATGCGCCACATGAGTCGGCTATGACTGGCGAGGTGCCAATATTCTCCAACCGCTTTGCCGTCGCCGGTATTGATCAATTTGAGAAAGTTCTTTTGCGGCACGTACGACTCCAACGGCTGGAGCGTCAACTGGCGCTGCAAGTTCCGCCAGAGAATCGGACCTTGGCGAACCGCATATACGCCCGCCTTCGCGCTAGGATGATCGATGATGGTCCCAGTGTCGCCGACCGCAAAAATGGAATCATCGGAGATCGTCTGCAGAGTGGGACGAGTCGCCAAGAATCCGCGCTCGTCCTTTTGCACGTTGATTCGCGTGAGCAATTCCGGAGCGATCGCGCCGGTCGCCCACAGGACCAAATCGGCAGGCAGCTCGACGCCATTCGCCATTTTGACAAAGTTACTTCCGACGTGCTGAACATTTTGCCTTTCCACGAGCGTCACACGGCGATCGCTTAATGCAGCCCGGAGTCGTTTGCGGGTGGCCCGCGACGTTCCTCCGCCCAATTCGCCCCCTGTCACCATCGTCACTTGCGAATCGGCCCCCGGAAATAGCTTTTGCAATCGAGTCAAAAGGCAAAAGCTGATTTCGATACCTCCGACCCCTCCGCCGACCACGACCGCGTTGATTCTGCGCGAAGACTTAGCTTGAATAACCTGTAGTCGACCCTGCAGTCGCGGCAAAAACGTTTGCATCGGTTTGATCAACTCGAAAGGCGCGTCGGGCTCAAATACAACATTGGCTGTCGACGGCCGCGAGCCGATTCCAAGCGATAACAAGTCATAGCCTACCGGGCAGCGACCCTCGAACACGATCCGCTTGCGCTCCCGATCGACCGATTGAATTTGGTCGACAATCAATCGGCAGCTCGCCGAACGACACAATCGCACGAGGTCGATTTCCATTTGCTCGGGCGGGTACTGCCCAGCAAGCACTCCCGGCAACATGCCCGAGTAGGTCGCTACCGGTCGATCCGAAATGCAGACTAGCTCGGCGTCCGGAAGCGGATGCATTTTCCACATCCGGACGATGTGGGCATGAGTGTGACCCACTCCGAGCAGCACAATCACCGATTTTTTCAAGCTTGTCTGCATGCGATTCAACTTCCGCGTGAGCAGTGTCTGAAATGTGATAGTGCCTAAGTTATCATGGCCGATGACACGCGATACAGCAATCGACAGTTAAACTAGAGCACGAGGGCCCGCAACAGCACGGTGTGGATTAAATTCTTGTCATTCCCGCGAAGGCGGGAATCCAGATTTGATTGTCAATGGAAATGTAGTTCCTCCGTCCATGGAAATGGATTCCGGGACTCAGCCCGGAATGACATGGAGCAGTAGTTTATTGTAAAAACCGGCGGCTAGGCCGACCGGCGGATATGTTGAGGTCCGATTGATTAAATCCAGTGCCAAACGCGATCAGCGACGGATGCGCGCGCGGCTGATTGACTGGCTTTTCATTTTCGCGATCTTCGCGATCTATGCCGCGTCGCCGCCACCGGATGTCAACGAAGCTCACTACCTCACTAAAGCTCGCCATTTCTGGGATCCGGATTGGTTGCGGGGCGATTTGTTTCTTGAATCCGGATTCGCCCATTGGTTGTTTTATGTGACGTTCGGTTGGTTGACGGTTGTCTTCGACTTGCCGACAGCGGCGTGGATTGGGCGGATTGTGGGATGGGCCATGTTGGCTTGGGGCTGGGAGAGCTTAGCCAGCGCGGCGGGCCTGGGGCGCTTTGGCAAGATTTTCGCGAGCTTCTTGCTTTTGGCGCTAATTCCAAGCGCAAATTTGTCGGGGGAGTGGTTAGTCGGCGGGATTGAAGCCAAGGTCCCGGCCTACGCGCTGGTATTTTTCGCCTTGGGCAATGTCGTTCGCGGGCAGTGGGTTTGGGTTTGGCCCGTCTTGGGACTGGCGACCGGCTTTCATCCACTTGTTGGCGGCTGGAGTTTTTTGGCGTGTCTATTGGTTCGCGTCACTACCGGGCGCGGTTTTCGCGCGATTGGAGCGGAGTTCGGTTCGTTGGCCATTAGCGTTCTTATCGCGGTCTTGCTGGGCGCCTTGCCGATGATGAGTGAGGCGTCGTTTGGCGTTTGGCCTGGCAAGTTCGAGGCATTGACGGGGGTTTGGACACCCAGCGGAACGTCGATATCCACCGAAGATTTTGAAGCTGCGTTTCTCTCTATTTCTAGGATTCAAGCGGCGGAAATATACGTCCGCGAACGAGTAAACCACCATCTTTACTTTTGGGATTTCGCCCGCCGCGGAATCGTCAGCTTCGGATTACTTGTATTGCTATGGAGGGAGTTTGGTCGTGCGGGTCCGTGGGCAAAACTGTCGCCCATAAATGTGTTTGCCGGGGCCTCGTTAATTTTAGTTGGCGGCGGAATAGCGCTAAGCACATTGTCCAACTTGGCTTGGAGCCGCGATTGGGCCAATTTTTTCCTCCGGTTTTATTGGTTTCGTTTGGCCGATGTCGTCGTTCCGTGTGCAGTTGCTCTGGGAGTGGCCCTGAAGTTGACGGCAAATAGGGAGGCGGGCTCCTCAAACATTTTTCGAATTCGCGTTATTCGAAGAGCCGCAATTGCATTGGCGCTATTCGCCTCGACAGGAATATGCGCATCGTTTGTCGTCGATCGGTGGGCGGATGGCCGGCCGGGAGCCGATCAGCAATCGTTGCCGACGTACGCCAAATCTAGCGTGCGCACGTGGGAGACGTATCGAAATTGGGTTCGCGTATGTCAGTGGATCAAAGACAACACGCCGCGCGAGGCGGAATTCCTGACTCCACGACAGCAACAAACGTTCAAGTGGTACGCGGCGCGAATTGAATACGTGAATTGGAAAGATATTCCGCAAGACCCTTTGGGAATTGTTGAATGGCGCACCCGAATGGATGAAGCATTCGGACTGTCGTGGAACGAATTTCAATTGCCGTATATAGCGAGAGAGAGTTGGAGGTTATGGTTCTCGAATGCCAAAACACGGCCTCGCTACGTTGTTATGGAGCAAGAGGCCTGGCGACAACTTGAGACAACGGGCGACACATCTCCGCTTGAATTAGTTTACCCATCCGATCCTGCGCGACGCACGACGTACGTTGTATTGAGGGTTAAGCCTGACGCGTACGCGAAGATTCCCTCCCCTCGGCGGGAAGGGTTAGGGAGGGGGGCGTCGTTTCAATAATCGTTCCGCCAGAGGAATTCGAGGCGGAGCCTCGTAGACTGTGCGTTCCCAGGCTGGAGCCTGGGAACGAGATCAATGACAAGCCGCCTAATTCTCCATGACCTCGCTCTCGCGTTTGGCGGCGAGGGCATTGGCTTGGTCTTCGTACTTCTTGGTCATGTCCTGTATTTCGTCTTTAACCTGCTTGCAGTCGTCTTCGCTGAGGATTTTGTCCTTTTCCTCTTGATCGGCGGCCTTGTTGGCATCGCGACGAATGCTGCGAATGGCGACTTTCGTCTCCTCCGAAAGCTCTTTGATGCGGGAGACCATTTTTTTGCGGATGTCGGTCGAAAGCGGTGGAATATTGATTCGAATAACGCGGCCGTCACTTTGAGGATTGAAGCCGAGATCGCTGGCCACGATCGCCTTTTCGATATCCTTGATCGTACTCGTGTCGTACGGCCGGATCAGGATCTGAGTTGGTTCCGGCGCGCCCACAGAGGCAACTTGTTTGATCGGCGTCGGAGAACCGTAGACATCAACGCGGAGCGAGTCGACCAAGCCGGGATTGGCTCGGCCGGTGCGAATACCGCTTAGGTTTTTTTTGAGCACTTCGATGGCTTTGTCCATCCGCTCGGTGGCATCAAACAGGATGTCTTCTTGGCTCATGATGGATCCTCTGTCCGCTGGGTGGACCTTTCTCTATTCACGGTGTTGCAAATTCTGTTATCCATACATCGTAATACCTACGGTATCTTACGGCGAATGATCGTGCCAATGCTCTCACCGCCGACAGCGCGTTCGATGTTTCCGTTTTTCTTGTAGTTAAACACCATGATCGGCATGTCGTGTTCTTTGCAGTGGGTAATGGCGGTGGAGTCCATGACGCGCAGATTTTTTTCGATGACGGTATTGTAGTCAAGCTCGGTGAACATCACCGCGTGCGGATTTTTTTCGGGGTCCTCGCTGTAAACGCCGTCGACGCGTGTCGCCTTCATGAGAATGTCGGCTTCCAATTCTAAAGCCCGCAGCGCGGCCGCCGTGTCGGTGGTCACAAACGGGCCGCCCGTGCCGGCGGCCAAGATGATGATTCGGCCCTCGTCCAGATGGTGATCGGCGCGGCGCCTAATGTAGGGCTCGCAGACGACGTCCATCCGGATCGCGCTCATCAAGCGCGTGACGCAGCCAACCGATTCCAAGGCGTCCTGGAGGGCCAGCCCGTTGATCACGGTGGCGATCATTCCCATGTAGTGCGCAGTTCCTTGTTGCACACCGGTATTCTTGCTCGTGAATTGACCGCCGCGCAGGATATTGCCGCCTCCGATGACGATCGCAATTTGGCAGCCGCGATTTTTGGCGAGCTGAATTTGACGCGAAATCTCCAGGACTTCGTCCATGACGATCCCACGCTCCCCAGCCCGACTGAAGCTTTCCCCGGAAAGCTTTAGGACCACGCGTTTATATTTGGTGCGATTGGAGGATTGACTCATGCTTGTATCCCAGCTTCCGGTTCCTTGGCCCCACTTCGGGGCCTTGCCTAAAAAGTGACTTCAAAGCACTGGCAAAGCCAGTGCAGTTTTTGGGCAAAGCACCGCGATGGAGAGAGGGTCAGAATGAGGGGTTCTTATTTGGACAGTGATTAGTTGTCGGTCGACTCGCCGAGTTCCCAATGGACGAATTCTCGAATGACCATTTGGTTTTGCGCGGCGAACGCACCCACGCTTTGCTTGTCGTCTTTGACGAACGGTTGTTCGAGCAGGACTCTTTCCGCAAAAAAGTTTTTTAGCCGCCCTTCGACCATTTTGTCGACTATGTTAGCCGGTTTTCCCTCGCCCAGCGCGGCCGCGCGTAGAATCTCGCGCTCTTTGTCGATCGCTTCGGCCGGGATTTGATCTTTATTCAAAGCGGCCGGGCGCATCGCGGCAATGTGCATGCAGATGTCTTTAGCTAATGCGTCGTTGCCACCTTCTACCGCCATCAAAACGCCAGCGACAGTTCCGGAGTTATGCGAGTAGCCGCCGGTCGCACCCTTCAAGCGTTTCATGCGTCCCAGGTTGAAGACTTCGCGAATTCGATTGAACATTTCGTCTTTTTGCTCGCGCAACGTCATGCCTTTTTTGCTGGGCGACTGCTGGTCGAGGAGCTCTTCAGGTGTACTGGCTCCGGGGCCGGTGGCCAATTGTTGGGCCAAGTCGTTGGCGAGCTGGATAAACTCTGTGCTTCCGGCGACTGGGGCGCTTTCGCACTTCAATTCGACGATGGCTCCGGACTTTTTGTCGCTGCCGCAATAAAGCCCGAATCGTCCGAACGCGGTTTCGCGATGGGATCGGCCACTCAAAAGGGCTGCGCCCCGCTTCCGCAGCAGCTCGATCGCCTTGGTTTCATCGCCCCCCGATTCGGACAGCGCGGATTTGCAGTCCATCATCGGCAGGCCGGTCTTTTCGCGCAGTTTTTTGACCGCCACAGCGGATATCTCTGACATGACTTCTCCCCGGAATAATTTGCTTGAGTATGGGACGACACGACATTCGTTGCGCGGAATTGCGGCAATCGAAATGTCGAAAATGTTTGCTGGTTGGGTTCACCAAGTCCGTGGCTGTGCACTGAAACGGATTCGACGAACCGTAATGGATTGAGTTTAGCCGGCGGCAGCCGCCGCGACTTCCGCCGGTTCCTTGTCGGCATCGGTCGCTTTATTTCCGCTCAGAACGGCATCCGCCACGTGAGCCAAAATGATCTCGATCGAACGAATGCCGTCGTCGTTTCCAGGAATCGGCAAATCGATCATGTCGGGGTCGCAATCGGTGTCGATCAGGGCGACCGTCCGCAGGCCCAACGAGCGGGCTTCTCGGACCGCGTTTTTTTCCTTGTTGGGGTCGACGATGACCAAGCACTCGGGCAGGCGGTTCATCGTGCGAAGCCCGTTGAGGTTGCGGAAGATTTTGCGAAACTCGCGGCCCAACGCCGACTGCATTTTCTTGGAGTAGGTCTGCAATTCCTCGCCACTTCGAATTTTTTCCAATTCCTCGAGCCGACTCATCCGGCTGCGAATCGTGCGGAAGTATGTCAAGGCTCCTCCCAGCCATCGTTCGCTGACGAAGGGCATCCCGCAACGCGATGCTTCGCGCTCGATCGCCGACGTCGCTTGCCGCTTGGTGCCGACGAACAGGATCAAGCTGCCTTTGGCGGCAATTCCCGAGACGTACTTTTTGGCACGCAGTAAACCGCGAACCGTCTCGCGGATATCAATGACGTGAATTTGATTCTTGCGACCGTAAATATACGGCGACATCTTTGGATTCCAACGACTGGCCCGATGCCCGAAATGGACCCCGGCGTCGACCAATTGTTGGACGAGCTCACTAGCCATGAACAATCTCCCACGCGGCCGATCTTCTGTCCCGCGTAAAGATGGGAACAGGCGGGTCCTTGAATCAGGACCGTCGGCACGTCGCTACAAAAAAAACAGACAATTTCCCGGTTCAACCATTGAACGGGGCCTGGACGAATGCAGAATCTTAGCCTGTTTGAGCGAATACTTCAATTGGGATCGCGCGACGGTCGTCGGATCATTCTCATGAATAGTCGCCATTCGTTACTAGGTTGTGAATTTGTTCATGGACGTAGCGCCGGCCCTTCTGGGCCGCGTTATCTGCTCGTTCGACGGCCTGGAAAGGCCGTTGTACGGCATACGCCAAATTGACCCACTAACCCGTGGGTAGGTTCGTTGATATCACCCAGGAATAACACTAAAATCTAGCTCGTCACGCGGCAATGTGTTTTACGAGGATTTCCCAATGTCCACCCTGACCAAAGCAATTCACCGCCCAAAAATTCGCCATACCGAATGTTTTATCGACGGTCAATTCGTCCCCGCTGCCAGTGGCAAGACGTTTTCAACAATCAACCCGGCGACCGAAGAGGTAATTGCCGAAGTTGCCGAAGGCGACAAGGAAGATGTGGATCGGGCGGTCAAAGCGGCGCGGCGAGCTTTTGAAGGTGGGCCTTGGAAAAAAATGGACGCGCGGGATCGCGGACGATTGATCTATCGATTGGCCGACCTGATCGAAGAGGAACTCGATGAACTGGCGGCATTAGAGTCGCTGGACAACGGCAAACCGGTCAACGATGCTCGGACCGCAGACTTGCCACTCGTCATCGATTGCTTGCGATACTACGCCGGCTACGCCGATAAAATCCAGGGCGATACAATTCCCGTCCGCGGAAACTATTTCACTTACACCCGCAAGGAACCAGTTGGCGTCGTCGGCCAAATCATCCCCTGGAATTTCCCTTTGCTGATGACCGCTTGGAAATGGGGTCCGGCCTTAGCCGCCGGTTGCACGATTATCATGAAGCCCGCCGAGCAAACTCCGCTCACCTGTTTGCGCATGGCCAAGCTCGCTCACGAAGCGGGATTTCCCGACGGCGTGATCAACGTGATCCCCGGTTACGGCCCGACCGCCGGAGCTTCGATCGTGCGACATCCAAACGTCGACAAAATTGCATTTACGGGCGAACACCTCACCGCGCAGATTATCATGCGCGAGGCTGCCGAAAGCCTGAAACGGCTGACATTTGAACTCGGCGGCAAGAGCCCCAATATTGTCTTTGCCGACAGCGACCTCGATGCGGCTGCGAAGGGCACCCATTTTGGATTGTTCTTTAATCAAGGCCAATGCTGCTGTGCGGGAAGCCGCGTGTTCGTTCAGGAATCGGTCCATGACGAATTCGTCGATCGGATCGTGCAGATGAATGTTTCCCGCAAAATTGGCGATCCGCTCGATCCGACAACCGAACAAGGTCCCCAAGTCGACCAAGCGCAGTTCGATAAGATCATGGACTATATTGGGCGCGGGAACAAACAGGGAGCCAAATGCGTTACCGGCGGAAGTCGCTTCGGCGATACCGGTTATTTCGTTGAGCCCACGGTATTCACCGGTGTGAAGGACGAAATGGATATTGCCAAGAACGAAATCTTTGGCCCGGTCATGTCAGTCTTGAAATTCCGCGACGTCGACGAAATCGTTCAGCGGGCAAACAATACGATTTACGGATTGGCGGCCGCGGTTTGGACGCGCGATATCGGCAAAGCCCATCGGATCGCCAACGAGATTAAGGCAGGCACGATTTGGGTGAATTGCTACGACGTGTTCGACGCAGGCGCGCCCTTTGGCGGATATAAAATGTCAGGCATGGGCCGCGAACTCGGCGCCGAAGGCCTCAAAGCCTATTTGGAAACCAAGACGGTCACCGTCGCGCTATAGGCGGATTTGGCTTTATTGTGAAAAGCCGATCCTTCTCTCTGTCTAAATGGAGACGATGGGGATCGAACCCACAACCTCAGCATTGCGAACGCTGCGCTCTCCCAATTGAGCTACGCCCCCGAGCGAGACTTTTCGTACGACACCGATTTTAGGGATAAGTTCGGCGAGTGTCCATCGGCAATCCAAGCATCGCCCGGAAGCTCGTACACGGCCCCGACTTCGAAAAAGGGTTTCCGCAATGTTGGAGTTCAGCGTTTACGTTGCCGGACCCACGCCAATGCGCGAACTCCACGCAAGCCAACGCCCCACATTTCGCCGGCCATTACGTCCTCGAGTGGATTTCCGGGGGAGCTTGCCAAGGGTTTGGATCGAAACTCGAATAGACACCATGGAATCGGCGGCACAGGCCGCGCGCAGACGTGAGATAACTGAGGAGACGAAAATTGTCGATTGAATTCCGATGCACAGAATGCGGAACGATGCTCCGAGTCGACGAGGCCAATCGAGGCAAAATGGCACGTTGTCCAAAATGCAGCATGATCAACGCAATCCCTACTGCACCGGTCTCGGATCCGCCCGACGCGCCAACCAAATCTTCGGAGCCGCCAGAAACGATCTACTATTCCGCGGACAGCGAGCGGTGGTCGATGCGCGGAATCGACGGCACGGTCTACGGGCCAGTTCGCTTAGACGAGCTTCGGCGGTGGTACGACGAAGGCCGGATCAATCAACATTGCTCGGTCCAACGAGTTGGCGATGCTCAATGGCAATCCGCCTTAGACGTGTTAGCTCCCAGTCGCTCGATCGCCCCAGAACAGGCGTACGCCCCCATTGCCGAAACACCAGTCTATCATTCGGGTCCGTATGCACCCCACAGCGGCAACCTGATTATCGTGATGGCTTGCATCGGAACATTCTTTTTTCCATGTGCCTTGATCGCGGCGATCATGGGGCACAACGAATTAAAAAAGATCAAGCGCGGAGTCGTCGATCCGTCAGGGGAGTCTTTGGTGCGGGCTGGATTCGTCATCGGACTCATCTTTTCGATTCTCGGCATTTTTCCCTGGATCTGTTGTTGTATCTTCCCTGCATTCACAGGGCCGGGATTCAGGTCGTGACGATCGACGATAATCGATGGCCCATCGTGAATGCATTCGATCCCCCCATGGGTTGCTGTCGGGAAAGATGAACTCGGAGGAATGATGTCTGGAACCGACCGAGCAACTTTTGAAGATCTGTATGCAGGGCAACCACCATGGGAAATCGGCCGCCCACAGAAGTCATTCGTTGAGGTCGCTCACCGGATTAACGGGTCGATTCTCGATGCCGGCTGCGGGACCGGCGACACCGCAATTTTTTTTGCCAGTCGTGGGCACAAAGTTACCGGTATCGACTTCGTTGCGGGTCCGATCAAATTGGCAAAGCAAAAAGCGGGCGAGCGGGGCTTGAAAATTACGTTTCTGGTCATGGATGCGATAACGCTCAAGGACCTTCCCGTGGTGTTCGATGCGGCAATCGATAGCGGGTTGTTCCACGTTTTCGGCGATGACGACCGGCGACGATACGTAGACGGGCTATCGTCAGTCCTCAAGCCTGGAGGGAGATTGTTTCTGCTTTGCTTCAGCGACGAAGAGCCCCCAGGACAAGGGCCCAGGCGAGTGTCGCGCAATGAAATTGAACTCGCTTTTGTCGATGGCTGGAACATTGAATCCATCGCTCCGACGCGGTTCGAGGTCCGGGCCGACTTGAAGGAACTTAACTTTAGCGTCGGGGGACCCAAGGCCTGGTTTGTCGAAGTGCTGAAGTTGGCGCGATCGTCCTCCACCGAGCCGCGTCGTGGCGGCAGCATCTAGCGGTGGGGTTCAACCCACGGAATTCGTGCACCAAAGCTCCCCGAGCCACGCAGTGGCGGCACTTTCGCTTGGGCGCATTAGGTTTTTTCGTGAACCGCGAAGCGGTGTTATTCGATAGCCTGGGGCGCCAGCCCCAGGTGTGCGAATGGGAAATTGGCTTGGAACCGCGAAGCGGTGGCAGGATTTCGAAACGCATGCCACCGCTCCGCGGCTCACAATTACAACAATTTCTTTCCACCTGGGGCTCGCGCTCCAGGCTATCACCTGCCGCCGCTTCGCGGCTGAAGAGTTATGTACAACAACGAAAGCCTCGCCCACGGCTATGCACTGTCGTCGCTATGAGACTAAATCGCCGACTGGACTCGAACAATTTCGCTTGGGATACTTGGCGCGAATCGCTTCCAAATGTCCTACCATCAGTTTGAGCCAGCAAATCTAATTAGGGAGCAAACCAACGATGCCGATACTTGGTGCGCACATGTCGATCGCGGGAGGTTACTACCGAGCGATTGAATTGGCGCGAGCTGTTCAATGCGATTGCGTTCAAGTGTTTACAAAAAATAACAATCAATGGAAAGCCAAGCCGATCACGGACGACGAAGCTACGCGATTTAGAAACACATTGCGCGAACTCAGGATTGACGCACCCCTGTCGCACACGTCGTACCTCATCAACGTGGCCAGTCCCGACCCGAATCTAGTCCGCCAGAGTATCGATGCGATGGTCGTCGAGCTGCAGCGAGCAGGCCAACTTGGAATTCCATTCGTTGTATTGCACCCCGGTTCGTTTACGACTTCGACCGAGGCACAAGGATTGGCAACGGTTGTTCGGTCGCTGAACGAAGTTTTTCAACAAACCCCCGAATTATCGACCGTTTGCCTGCTGGAAAACACCGCCGGCCAAGGTTCGAACTTGGGTTGGCGCTTCGAGCACTTGGCGGAGATCCAGTCGCAATGCCAATACCCCGAACGACTGGGCGTATGCATCGATACCTGTCACACCTTTGCCGCCGGGTACCCATTGTCCGCGCCAAACGACTACCAAGCCACGATGAAGACTTTCGACGACGTTGTTGGCTTGGATCGAGTGAAGGCAATCCATCTGAACGATAGCAAGATGCCGTTTGGATCTCGACGAGATCGCCACGAGCACATCGGTCGCGGGTCGCTCGGCTTGCAGGCGTTCCAGAACTTGCTCAACGATAGTCGTTGGTCGAACGTGCCGATGTACTTGGAAACCGAAAAGGGAACTGAGAACGGCGAAGAGCTTGACGCGATTAATCTGCGCGTGTTGCGGTCGCTTTGCGGCGGAGGCCAAATGGAATCGAAGCCACGCTCGGCAATAAAGGCGAATCCCAACGGAAAATCTCCGTTGAAACCTACAAGCCGCAAGATTCTACTTTCGAAAACACCCACTCCCAAAGACTCCGCGACAAAACAAAAATTCGCGCGGAAGGCAACCCCGAAGCGTAAATCGTCGACCTAGTTGTCGCGATCGTGAGA
>JBGTJE010000032.1:0-15168 GCA_041745295.1 Pirellulaceae bacterium
CCATCGAACCTTGATCCCAAATAAGGTTGCAGATGCAATCCGGCAACACTTTCCGGCGTTCAATGTTCCGCGGGATAACTATATCTCAAATGCCGATGCCGAAATCAATAGATTAGCACTCACGCTGCTCCTCGAATGACGCGGATCAGGCCGTGATTGCGTGTGTCATTGAGAGTTTGGTCGTTAAGAATCGAAACCCGTAAATCCAATGACCGCTTTGGATTACCCCTTCATCCCCGGCCGCACCTACCGCACCCGCGATCCGGAAGTAACTTTTGTAGCCGGTCGCATCGTCAGATCGTGCGGCCTGATCTTCGGAACAGAGATTCATTACTGGACTGGATTTGTCGGCCCGTCGCATCGGCTCCTCAATGGTCGGGTCAGCGTGGACAAGGAATCGCCGTTGGACTTGGTTGCGGAGTAATAGTCGCGGCGCGGCTCATTAATGTGAACGCAACCTGAATTCGCGTTCGGATACTCTTTCGCCATACCAATACCACCAAGTATCGGGGCCCGGTTTCCCGTAATCATGGAAGTGCCATTCGCCGTGGCGTTTTCCTGACTCCGTGATTGGTCCAGTTCCCCACCACTTCGGCTCCGTCTTGCTGATCACGAATGCTGTGCCGCTCACGAATGAACCGCCCCAAATGGAATGCCGCGTCGTAAACTCTGCACTCGACGAATCATCTTCGTGGAACTGCTTGTTCGTTCGTGTCGCGTTGACGAGCCACCATCCACAGAATAGGACCAAACATACCGCAGCGAGTTTTAAGCCGTATATTTTCCAGTTTTTGTTGGCGGAAATTGCTTTGCGGGATCAATAACTTGCACCATTGATGGATTGCTGAATGCCTTGGCTTCGAACTTGGTAGATCATCGTTTATCTTTAGGCAACAGCCGCCACTCCCAGGGCGCAACTGGCTTTGGATCGGCCCACAGTCCCCGCTTTGCTGCCTGGGCCTCGATCTCAACGCTGCTCAACACAGGGTCAGAACTGTAGAGTTTGAAGCGCCACGCGAAGCCATCGCGGACCATTTCCAAATTCAACAGCTTGTCACCGTTGTAAACGTCGTCAATCGTCCGACATTATTGATCCAGTCCAAGATCGACCAAGCGGACGGGTTGCTCGCCTAGCCGGCCAAACGAATGACGACGAACGCCCTGGTAGCGTAAGTAAGGATCGGCTTCAAGTGATTATCGGATGGACCAGTTCGCCGAAGACGTCGGTCAGGCGGAAGTCGCGGCCTTGGTAGCGGTAAGTGAGTTGTTTGTGGTCGATGCCGAATTGGTTCAGCATCGTGGCATGCAAGTCGTGAATGGAAACCGGATTGACTACCGCCCGGTAACCCAGTTCGTCGGTTTCACCGTACGTCATACCGCCTTTGAAACCGCCTCCGGCAATCCAAGCCGCCATCGACAGGATGTGGTGATCGCGGCCGTTTCCCTGTCCCATCGGCGTCCGGCCAAACTCGCCCCCCCAAATGACTATCGTGTCGTCTAGCATCCCGAGCCGTTTCAAATCGGCAACCAGCGCGGCGCTCGCCTGATCAACATCCTTTGCGGCAATAGGCATGTCGACCTTGATGTTGTCGTGGTGATCCCAAGACCGATGATAGAGTTGAATCATCCGCACGCCCCGCTCGGCCAACCGTCGGGCCATCAAGCAGTTCGAAGCAAAACTTCCGTCACCTGGCGTTTTGATTCCATACAAGTCCAACGTCTCCTGACTCTCCGCAGCATAATCGGACAGCTCGGGAACCGACGTCTGCATTCGAAACGCTAGTTCGTATTGACTGATCCGAGTTTCCAGTTCGGGATCGAAATGCGATTCG
The DNA here is from genome assembly GCA_041745295.1 of Pirellulaceae bacterium. GTDB lineage: Bacteria > Planctomycetota > Planctomycetia > Pirellulales > Pirellulaceae > JANMEB01. The sequence continues at coordinate 1,833 of JBGTJE010000032.1, forward strand.
GCTGACAAGCGATTCAAGTTGTTGATTTCGTCAATTACTTGCCGCTGCATGCTCTGGCAAACACCTTCTGGATTGCCGATGTAATGGACGGCTGGGCCCTTGGACTGAAATTGGACTCCCTGATATCGGCTGGGGAGAAAGCCGGCGGACCACTGCCGTGCGGAGATCGGTTGCGCGCCGCCGCATTTGCTGATCGACGTGAGAACAACAAAGCCCGGCAAGTTCTCGGTTTCACTGCCGAGCCCATACAACAACCACGACCCCATGCTCGGCCGGCCTTTGATGACCGAACCGGAATTCATGAAGGCATGTGCCGGATCATGATTGATTTGCTCGGTGTGCAGCGAACGAAGAATGCAAATGTCGTCCGCGATCGAGCCGATATAGGGGAACAGCACGCAGATTTCCTGACCCGACTGACCGTATTTTTGGAAAGGGAATTGCGTCCCAAAAACTTTGAGCGGCGTGTTTTGCAATTGAGCCAATTGCTGGCCCGCGGTAAACGACTCGGGAAAGGGCTGACCATCGAGTTCCGATAGTTTTGGTTTGTAGTCAAGGCTTTCATGCTGCGATGGCCCACCGGCCATACACAAGTGGATGATCCGTTTGGCTTGAGGCGCGTGATGAAATCCCGGCAGCGAACCGCGACCAGTTAGTGCGATAGCGTCATCAGCTCGCGACGGACGCTGACCGAGCAACATGCCTAGCGCCACCCCTCCCATGCCCAAACCGGTGCGAGCGAGAAATGTGCGCCGCTGCAAATTGGTTTGTTGCTGGGCTGCGTGGATGGTGGCCAAGGAATCCTGGTTCATCCTCAATACCTCGTTATCGTTTCGTGCAGATTGAGTATGACTCGACAAACACTGGCCCAAGCGGCCAGCTCTACTTTGTCGATCGTGTTTTCTGCGACATCGGAAATGCGTTTTGTGAACTGGTCCGCCGCTTCGGCGTCGGCCTTAAATGCTTCGCGTTGCGTTTCCAAAAAAATCTTCATCGCGTCAATTTCGGCCTGGCTCGCGCTCCGCGCCAATGCGACTTGAAATAGCGTGCCGATGCGAGTGGCATCATCCAAACCGTCGGTCGCCAGATTGTTTTCTGCCATGCTCGTGGCGGCTTCGACGAATGCCGGATCGTTGAGCAAAGTCAACGCTTGAAGAGGCGTATTGGCTTCATTCCGCATCCCGGAGCATTCCTCGCGGGGAGGCGCGTCAAAATTGGCTAACATTGGATGAAGGAAAGTCCGTTGCCAGTGCATGTAGACACCTCGGCGGAATCGGCGATCGTCCGCGTCGTTCTGATATTCACGGTCTGGAAACTGAAGATGCTCGTAATAACCAGGCGGTTGATAAGGAAAAACCGGCGGGCCGCCGATGTCCAGATTGATCAGCCCAGCCGCGGCGAGCGCATTGTCGCGAATGATTTCCGCCTCTAGCCTTCGTGCGTTCTGATGCGAGAGCCACATATTCTTTGGATCCCGTTCGCGGGCTTCGGCCGAGGGCTGGCTCGATTGCCGATACGTGGTCGACATGGCAATCAACCGAACCATGTGTTTAAAATCCCAGCCGCTTTCGCGAAACTCAATGGCAAGCCAATCGAGTAGTTCCGGATGCGTTGGATATTGGCCTTGGATTCCCAAATCGTCGAGGACAGGGCTGAGTCCCTCACCGAAAAAATGCTTCCACAACCGGTTCATCTGCACGCGCGCGGTCAATGGGTTTTCCGGTGCGGTCAACCAGCGAGCCAAATCGAGACGCGTTAATCGGCCATCGTTCTTGGCAGCGACCTGTGGCAGAAAGTGTGGAACGGCTGGCAGGACCACGTCTCCCGATTCATCTTGCCAATTCCCCCGCGGCAAGACCCTTGTTTCCAAAGGTGATTGCGGTTCGGAAACCTGCACCGGCGTGACGCCATTTCGACATTCGCGAATTTGTTGTTCGAGTTTCCGCAATGCGCTGCGCTCTTGGTCAGCTTGCGGTGCCGTCAATACCCACTGACGCACAAGACTTGCGGAGGTGAATTCCGATTGCCGTGCGTCGCGTTGCAATCCGTCCAACTCGCTTGACCATTTATCAGGCTGGCTTGCTTCGGCCGGCACAAGCGGTGAGTAGCTGATTCGAAAATGGCGTGCGGAATTTTCTTTGATCGAAATTGATAGCGAATCGCCATTCTCAAGTCGGAGTGGTCGGTCCAAGATCCAACAAGCCGAAGAACCGGGGGAGCTTTGTGCCGGAACGCGCCAATGATTTCCGATGCCTAGCAACTGACTGTTGTTAAAGTAGACCGAGGTTTTATCCCTCGCATCCGAGAAGTGAATCGCGAGTGGCGTCTTCTTACCGTCGGCGGCCACCGTCTCCCACGTGAACTGAAGGCTGGCGGTTTGAATGGGCTTGGCAAATATCTGACTTGGTTCTTCTGGATTCTCAAGCAACTCGAAACGGATCGTCGAGATTGTGTGTGAGACGTTGGAAACGCTCAACACAACATCGTCAATCTTCTCTCCAGTTAGAATCAGCGAACTGTCGGCGGCAGATTCCATCGTCAGGCCTTCGACGGGACCGACCAGCGAAGCCGTCATCGGTTCCCATCCGGTCGCGTTACGTCCGAGGAACGCGGCCACTGTGGCTCGCCATTCCGAACGTTCCGCAAAATTGGATTTGTCATTCTCCCCTTTGCGAACGGCTTCGAATGCCAATCGATCTCGCTCGTCCTGCAGTTTAGCCAGTCGCCGCTCCAAGTACGGAACCGGCACGACGATCTCCGGGGGGAAGGGATGGTCGTTGGACCAGCCCTTCAAATCGGGATTTGGCGTATATCCGTAGTCTTGATAAACGCCCCACTGCTTCAAGTCGGCAAAGAACGCGGACATCTGATAGAAATCGCGCGTCGAAAACGGATCGTACTTGTGATCGTGGCATTCGGCGCAGCCCAGCGTCGATCCTAACCAAGCACCAGCGACCGTTCGAACGCGATCTGCCGAGTATTTGGAGATGTACTCTTTCGGCTGAGCCCCTCCTTCACGCGTCATCATGTTCAGCCGGTTGAAGCAGGACGCAGTTCGCGACTCGGTCGTCGGATTCTCGATCAAGTCTCCGGCAAGTTGGTATTCAGTGAATTGATCGAATGGCATGTTTCGATTGATCGCGTCGATCACCCAATCGCGATAGGCAAATACATTTTGGTTTTGGTCGCCGTGATACCCGACCGTGTCCGCGTACCGTGCGACATCCAGCCAGGAGATCGCCATCCGTTCGCCGAAATGAGGCGATGCGAGCAATCGATCGACGGCTCGTGCGTAGGTATCGGGTGAATGGTCAGCCAGAAACGCCTGTTGTTCTTCGAGCGTCGGTGGGAGCCCGACTAAATCGAGACTCAATCGTCGCAGCAACGTCGCGCGGTTGGCTTCGGCATTCGCTGCGAGTTTATGAACGGCAAGTTGCGACGCCACAAATCGATCGACTGGATTTGGCGATTGCGTTTCGGCCGAGGCGGCAGGAATCTGCGGTCGGGTTGGTGGCAAATACGACCAATGGATTTCGTATTTGGCTCCTTGCTCGACCCATTTTCGCAGCAATTGTTTTTGCTGTGTGGTCAATGATTTGTTCGATTCGGGCGGGGGCATCACGGAATCAGAATCGCCCGATTCAATTCGCGCAATGATTTCGCTCTCGTCCGGCTCGCCTGAAACAAGAGCCCCACGCTCGATTGCAACGGCGCGGTCGTCCAGCCTCAAGTCAGCCTCGCGGAACCGCTGGTCAGGGCCGTGACATTTGAAACAGTTGTCCGACAAGATCGGACGGATGTCTCGATTGTATTGTACGTCTTGACCGTGACCGATCGCGGACCACGACAACGTTGTCGACAGAATAATCATCCAGATTTGAAATGTGCGATGTACTGACATGAAAGTCGTATCGGGTGCAGTCCGTGTGGTAGCAGTTGAGAAATTGGTATTTTGGAAAAAGGGCGTTCGTGCCCCAATGCTTTTTTTGTTTCACCACAAAGAACACGAATGCAACGAACGCGATGAATCAATCTATTGCTTGTCCGGGTGATTTGAAAGTGCTGATGGGGTGCTCTCAACCGAAGTTTTTGGTCCTCTTGATCCCGCTTCGCTGGCGGCTGGATGTGGCGGTACGATCTTTTTTTCCGCCAGGATTGGGAGTCAACTCTTGACTCTTGACGCGCATTGCGACGCTGAAGAAAATCTGTCGCATGTTCACGCTGCTATTAACCAGAATGTCGCAGTTCCGCAGACGCGAACTAGAAGCGCCGAAAAATAACAGGCGCGCGACTTTTGGCGTTAAATAAACCAATCTTGGTTCGAAGCGGTTCGGTTCGATTTCGGGTGGACCGAACGAGACTCTGAATCGGCAAATCCCTTTGCGACAAGCACTTACAAAATCGACGCGCGAGACTCTGGTTACGAAGAGGGTTCGGTTCGGGGAGCTTTTCACTTTTCATCGAAAACCAGCCTCCCCACTGGTTAACACCCGGGCCGAGAGTCTCTCCTTTCGGCGTCTTTCATTTCTTGCTTTATTCGCAGCCTTTTTCGCGTTCGGTTTTCTCTCGCCGCGCTCTCTGTTCGCGAAACACGAAATAGGGTGCGAACCAAACCGTGGGGGTTCAGTTCGCACCCTATTATTTTTTCCGCGAACTCTCGCGCTCTCTGTTTAACAAGGCCAGAAATTTAACAGCCCAATGTGACATTTGCGGTTTTTGGACTGTCGCGCCTCGGTGCGTTTAACAGCCCAGATTGACAAGTGAGTAAAATGAACGCTGGTCTACTCCATTTAATCCTGGACCGATGCACATGCTTTCAAGTCTTTTTCTGATCTGCACGGCGTTTACATGTGGTCTTGAAAGTCAAGAGTACGACAACGTTACTCGGTTTGCTGTAGAGTCGCGTCCCGCTACCGAAGTTACGACCGGCCTTGAAGAACAGCTGATCATCAAAGCTCATGGCGAAGGTATCAACGACCTGGCGTTTTCAACTAACGGAGAACAAATCGCGACTTGCAGCAGGGATCGAACGATTCGACTTTGGAACACGAAAACGGGCGAGTACATTCGTGGATTCGTAACGGGTGGCGAAGTCTTGGCCATTAGGTTCTCACCAGACGGTAAACGTTTGGTAGCGTGCACAATTGATCATGGCCTTCATGTGTTTGACACAACTGTCTGGGAGTCAAAGGTCGTCGGAAAGTCCATCGATCAGCCGCAGGTCATTAGGTTCTCCCCAGACGGAAAAATCGTGGCCGTGGGAACTGAGCCAATCGCACTGTTCGACGCGGACAGTTTTAAGCCCATTGGACGCCTTGAGGGTCATGTACTTGGCGGCTCTGCCCTCGAATTTTCGAACGATGGAGCATTCCTCGTTTCAGGAAATGCCGACCGCCACGGAAAAGTGTGGGATGTGGGCAATCAAAAGCTCAGATTTGATCGTGAACATGATTATTGGGTTACCGGCGTCGATGTCTCTCCAAATGGCAAGGTCATTGCGATGGCGAGCTTCAAACGCAACCAAGATTCACAAATCGCTGAAATAGAGTTGATCGATCCCAACACGGGCGATGTCGTAGATAAACTGGTTGATGAAATTCTCAAAGGACACATTCACTCGAACATTCGCGTCCGTTTCACACCCGACGGTCTTTACCTAATTTCGCTTCTGGATGGAAATCATGACACCGGAAAAATAGCCGACGACATCATTTTGACTGAACCCGAGGGAAACATCTGTATTTGGAATATGGACACGAAACGCCTGGTGGCAAAAAAAACAACGAACAACCGCGCCTACCGCCTTGATGTAGGTCCGAGTTCCTCGAGTTTTGCAATTGCTGTTGAAAATGGAACGCTGGAAATTTGGAATATCGATTCTTTTGTTGCGGCAAATCGGGTTGGCGAACAGTAACCGACCGCAGAATGCGTACTTCCCATTTAAGTTAATTACCTCCCGGCCAGCGTGCGGTTTGAAATAGAAACTCCTTGCCCGCGACTCGGTTGGCGGGAGGCGTTACTTGGTGTAGGTGCCAGTGTGAAGAGATACACCCTCAAAGCAGTCTTTCTTCTGACACTCATGGCCGCCATATTTGTCGCGTACCTATTCCGGCCCACACCGCTCCAGAAGATCCAGCGAATCCTAACGTCAGATATTACTGACGTTCAGAAACTGGATTACTTGACGCAATTTCTTAAACTCGGAGATGTTGAATCTGAGGTTATGAAACAATTACGTGCTGGCCCATGCGGTATCAATGGTGGGTCGGTGCAGCACGATTATTTTTTCGTAGGCTCCGACCTAATTCTTTCATTTCGCTGGGACGGCACTTTATTCAGGATCGGCTACAATGAGCGAACGGATGATTCGCGAGACCCGGTGTTCCATCAACTTGCCTCTGCCCCATTGATCCTGGAAGAAGCCAAATAATAACCCTTACCGCACCCGAGCCCGCCCCGCGTGCGGCTTGGGATAGAATTGGGCTAATGCCTTTTCGTCGAATCCCAACACCACAGGGGAGCGGTAATGAGCGTCAAAGTGAAAAACAGCGTGGCACTTGTCACGGGTGCCAATCGCGGAATCGGCAGGGCGATTGTCGAGGGACTACTTGCGCGTGGAGCCGCGAAAGTCTATGCCGCTGTACGTCGTCCCTCATCCGCGGACGATCTCGTCCAAACCTACGGCAACCGAGTAGTCCTCGTTGAGTTCGATCTCACACGCCCTGACACGATCGTGAATGCCGCAAAACTTGCCCGCGACGTGACGCTAGTCGTTAACAATGGCGGCGTTTTAAAGAAAGCGTCGCCGCTTTCCGAAGACGCGATAGACGCTTTGAAGTTCGAAATGGATGTCAACGTGTACGGCCTAATCCGCGTCGCCCAGGCATTTGCGCCCATCTTGAAAAAGAACGGCGGTGGAGCTTTCGTGCAACTCAATTCCGTTGCCTCGTTCAAGAACTTTCCGGACTTCGCCACCTACTCGGCCTCGAAGGCTGCGTCCTATTCAATCACCCAGGCACTTAGATTGCTGCTAAGCGAAGACGGAATCCAAGTCGTCAGCGTCCATCCCGGACCGATCGCAACAGATATGGGGCGCGAAGCGGGGTTGGAGGATATTGCCGAACCTGCGTCGCTGGTCGCCGATGCGATCGTCGATGCGTTGGCAACTGCGCGGTTCCACGCGTTTCCCGATTCGATGGCCAAACAATTCGGTGAAGCCTACGAAAGTTTCGCCGCGAACGTCATTGAAGCGGAAACAGCAAAGGCCTAGACGAACCTTCTAACACCGCGCCCACCCCGCGTTGCGTGCGGTTTGGAATAGAATTGGGCGTATCACCCACACGGCAGCGCAGTTGAGACAGTCGATTACGTGCAAATTCAAGCGCGAGCGACGGGACGGATTCCGGACGTCGTGCCTCCCTAATGGCATAATGTGGTTTTGATGGTTGCAAAACCCCTAAAACGTCTCACCCGCTGGTTTCGACGCAACGCCGCTTGGATAGTGGCCCTTTGTGCCGCGGCAGAAGTGTTATGGTTGTTGTCATTTAAACGCAGCGAGTCTAGCCAACGGATTTGGCTCGGAATCATCTTCGTGTGTGCAGTCGGGGCAATTGTGTTAGGACTAGTGTTGCCAGACAAGCGTGACGAGAACTCTAAAAAAAAGCAACGGCGATGACGACCGTGCGGTTTGGAATAGAATTGGTGGCGAGGGGTTGAAATGCAACCGGTTTTTTACGCATTGATTGCCGATCTAGCATTCATTTCGTTCGGCATTTGGTTGCTAAAGAAGCACGAGCCCAAGGCTAACGTGCCTAGAATCGTTGTCTATAGTCTGATTGTGATCACATGCGTCGTAGCCGTTTTCGCAACGATTGCTGTCTTGCCGATTACACAGCTTGCCTCCACTTATCTGTTGCTACTGTTCAGTTACCTCGCTCCCTTAGTTTTGATCATCATTTGGTGGCGTCGCGGGAAACAGGGATTGTTCAAATAGGAAATGCCCTCGCTGGTCTGCGCGCTGTACAACCCCCCGGCCCGGCGTGCGGTTTGGAATAGAATTTGGGGGCGAGCGGGCGGGTGAGGGCGAACGTTAGGCGGCTTCGAAATGCCTGATCCAAAATCTCTGAAAGTTGGCGACCAGGTTCGTTTCGTATCGCTGCCTGACGAATGGTCACGAAAGGGGTACACAACTTCGCCAGAGAGCGTGCGTTTCATGAAGGTCATGATAAGGCGGAATTGGGCTTCACGTATTGCGGCACTTGACGAATACGGTAGTCCGTGGATTCACGCACGAATACGAGTCCGTGGAAGGATTCGCCATCATAGTTGGGCAATCATGGAATCGACCGGTTGGCGGCGAGTGAACAAGCACAAATAAACAGCGCTGAACCAAGCGTTGCAACACCCGACGGAGATTGATTCGTTTCCGGGATCCAGCGCTCGTCGATGCCCCGAAGCGCCGGGCAGCGCGTAAAATGAAGGCGGTGGCGGTCGACGCGATTCGGCGGATTTGAGCGTAATGCCTATGGTTAATCCTCGCGATAAAAAATTCCGAATCCCTGCAAACGAAATTCGACCGCTTGCAACAGATCGCGGTGGTTGCATCGCAACCGATTTGATTACCGTTGATGGACGTAAAGTCGCGTTCATGTATCGTGAAGACCCCGACAACGACATAGACAGTGGATGGCGATTCATGTCCGGCTTCGAATCGCCGGAGTATATGGACAACCCAGCGAATCATGGCATATATGACGTAAACACCGTGGCCAACTACGACCCAGAGATAATTCCATTTCTCGATTTCCCACCGGGCTCGACGTTTGAACGTCAAAACGGTGAAGGTCCTTTCGTCGTCGTTGATGATTTCGAACCACCACCGGACTAGCGTGTCCCTGAACAGCATCCTTGACCGCGACTCGGTTGGCGGGGGGCAATTTGAGTTCCGAAAAAGCATGGCGCTACCCAAATATTCGCTTCGTTGGCTAATGCTTGCTTGCCTACTTGTTGCGATGCTTGTCGGAGCGTTGAGTGTTCGAATTTCTCGGAGTCGATCTGTTCGAGAGGCGACTCGTCAGATTTGGATGCTTGGTGGTGAGACAATAGGTTACCTTGATGACTTACCCCATCCGACAAAATCGGAACAGTTTTCGCTACAATTCCATTTTCCTCGAAGCGTCTGGCATGACATTGTGGGATACGACCAACCGGTGCAGGTCCTTTTGAATCGGAACAAAAAAACGCAAATGGATGAGAAGGATTTCGCACAGCTTGAATCAGCGATTGGTGGAATGCCGAAGCTTCGCCACGTGTTGATGTATCCGCCGTACCTTCCAGATGAGACAATCGCATCCTTGAGACGCAAGTATCCGCAGATCCGTTTCGATCGATACTCCGGACTCGTGCAATGATGCTTTTAGAGTTCGCGGTTCAGGTGCGTTCGGAAGAAAACGACGAACGATGAACCCGTCCTCGCGACGAAGGGCTAGTTTGACCATCCTTGACCGCGACTCGGTAGGCGCGGGCGTTCTGTCGCTCAATGTTTAAATGATTCCGGCCATGCAAACCAAAAACGCCGCACTAATACTCGCAGCCGTGCTGGTGATCGGGTGTGATCACACCACGCTTCATATCGTGCAAACGGTCGCGACATCGAAAAGCAGTGATCGATTGATACGCCGAGATTGGGTTACAGAGTCGTTCCGACATCCTGATCGCATATCCCAAGATTCACATTCCTTGGTTTGGCAGCGCGAACAAGATGGTGCCTGGCGTGACCACGTAACGATAACGCAGGGTGATTTTCAACGTGGCAGTCCCCATAGACGCTGGGTCAGCGACATTCATAGCTTTGATCCAGAGACGGCGATTGCCATCGTCAAAATCGCTGAGGGAAACGCTCCGGAAGGGTCTCCTGTCGTTTCCTACGTATATTCATGGCGCGAATGGGACGTGAAAAACAATCGCGAAGTCAAGACAATCCGTCAATGTAGTGATCCCTTTGAAAAATTCGCCGAGTCGCCAAGCAATTCGGAACTGCCGAAGGCGACAGAACACACGGATGGACCGAAGCGGAACTGACCGTGCGGCTGGGCAGGGGCGAATGAATCAAGTCAGCGTCTATACTAGAAAACCCTTGACCGCGGCTCGGTTGGCGGGGGTGCCAATAGAATACTTGTCTAATTTGATCCCGTGAACGATTCACCGACCATTCAATATTTGAACACAGACCTCGATCTGGTTTGCGATGTCGATCCGACATTGCTTGCGAAGGAATTCGAATCTCACGGCCTGGCTGTTGTTGTTACGCCGGGCGACGACGGTCGTTTCTATGTCCTTTGCGAGGACATGAACGACACGGAACCTGAACCAAACATTAAACGTTTATTGGATGCCGCAGATGCGCTTTCAGTGGACGCTCGTGAACTTTGGGCGCGTTGCTCCAAACGGGAATTCAATGTCGGATATGATTGTGGCGATGAACCATGGTCGTTCAATCAAGGACTATCAAACGCCGTGTTGCGTCGAATTGCGGAGTGCGGCGCGTCATTTCGAATCACGTTGTATCCCCACAGGAGAGTCGGAATCTAGGGTCGTGCACGTTGATGACCCAGAAAACTTGGCGTAACAAACGGATGCACGCTCGCGGCCAAGCGGTGGAGGTAGAATAGAATCCTTGACCGCGACTCGGTTGGCGGGGGGGTTGTCCTGCAAGTGAGAATATAGTGAAAAGAAATTCACTTCTTTTGCTGGGTCTAACGTTTTGCTACGGATGCAACAGCAACGAGTTCGCCCAGGATGAGGCAACCAGAGACGCAAACGTCGCTCAAGCTGTTCGCAGTGAGGACATCGATATGGCTCTTTCCAAGATCGGAATTGGGACGGGGGAAAATGATCTCATCGCGGCAATCAAACCCCTTTCGCTTGATTCGGGAACCGTTTACTGGGGTGGAACCGGTTCACGAAGGGTGTACTTTCAGATCGAATCCAACAAACAAATCTGGTTTGAATTGTCTGGCCCCGCTGATGGCAATCGCGTATCAGCCATTGGACCGAAAGAACCTAAAACCAAATGGACTCGCCGAGCAGGCGATAGCATTACGTTAGACTAACGCGTCTGCGTGCGCTGTAAGCCGGGCTGACACCAAGTCAGCCCCCCGCGGCGGGCCGCGCGTAAAATGAAAGCGGTAGCGGTCACGGTCTGTTGGTGGGCATAAACCTTATCCCTTGAAGCATGAAGAGATTCTCACTCATTTCATTGCTGGGTGTCATTGCATTGCTTGCCGTCATGATTGGATTCGGCTGGCCCTTTGTGCGATCTTCGTTCATCGAATACTCCGTAACGGACAGCACGTCAAATGGTGGATGGGAATTTGCTACGGCTCAATCGGCCGAGGCGCTCCGCGCGTCGGGTGAGCCGACGTTCATTTACAACATGGCTTACTCGAAGGCCATTTCTTACCTCGATGGAACGAAACTTCCATATCTAATTGTTGTCCATCACGACGATGGGGCGGACTTCACGTTTGATTCCCAATTTGCAACGGATGGGCTTAACGTAGATGGATTTGACGTATTCGTATCGACGCGATTTTCGTTCTGGAATCAAAAATTTAATGTCAAATACTCCCTAAAAAATGTCGCCGCTGACGAAAATGCCGAACGACGAATAATCGAGAGTTTGACCATCAATGGAAGCCAAATCGACTTGACCAATGGCCGCTTAATCCAAACTACAATTGACAGCGATGGTTACACGCTTCGTCAATCGTTGGCGTCTGACCTTAATTTGAACATATTTAGAACGCGCTATCGCGATGATCGAGACCGAGTACTTCCTGTCTTGGAATGGTGGCGCAATCGTAAAACAAACGTGGAAGTTGTCACCGATTGACGCATAACAAACGGATGGCCCGAAGCGGGATTTGACCGTGCAGCTCGCTTCGGGAATCAAAGTTAACCAATCGTCCGACATCGCTGGCTCACAACAAACCTTTGGCAGCCCAATTCAGCCATCAAAGTTCCAGGAGTCGACAATGATTCGTCTGTTAACAATCGTTTGCACTATCGCACTGTCGAGTCCACACGTATTCGCTCAGATAGGATTTGCGAGCTACGCATTCGGAAAGCAATACTGGGTCGAAGTCGAGTATGAAACACTGGAAAAGACTCCCGTCTGGAAGGACGACGCGGAGGATCCACCGCTTTCAGCGCGAAAAGCAATATCGCTTGCAACTGAAATGAAGAACTCACTCCCAAAAGATTCGCCTGGCCACGAATGGGTTCTGGAATCAGCGGCACTCGAACCGACTAGCAATGACCGATGGATTTGGCTGATAGCCTTTCGAGCTCGGCACATCGATCCTCACGTTCTGCAGCAGGGCCCAGGGGTTCACCTACGACTGATGGTATTAATGGACGGTACAGTTATCAAGCCAAAGATCAGCGATCACTCATTCGATGACCTGCGAAAAAAGGATATTTTAGGTGGGAGTGAGAAATAAAGACTCAAGAAATGGCAACAGGAATTGGTCGTGCCGAGGCGACTCACCGAACTCGCGCAGCATTTTAATTAGAGATTCCTTGACCGCGACTCGGTTGGCGGGGGGTTAGAGTAACGCAGATGATGAACTGCCCCTTTAAAGTTGGCGACATTGTGCGAATCGTGGTCTTGCACGACAACCTCGATGACGAACCGCCAGAGACCTTTGCCGTATACAGAAACGCATTCATGCGACCGCTTCGTGTCGACGCTATCGATCACAATGGCACTGACACATGGATTGAATTGAACGTGAACGACGATGGATCGCAGGCGGCGGATTGGACCGCAAACACTTTTTGCTTACCGCCGAACGAAGTAGAATTGGTCCGCGGCGATGACGTAGCGTCAAACGAGAAGTGACGTTAGCAATCTTGACCTCCTCCCTGTTTCTTGGTCCACGCGGAATGTGAGGGATTTTGATACCTTACATTTTGCGAGGGAGGGCTGGAAGCATGAAGCGGAAACGATATACGGAAGAGCAGATTGCGATGGCTTTGCGTCAATCGGAATCTGGAACGGCGGTGGTCGAGATTGTCAGGAAGCTTGGAATTTCGGAGCAGACATTTTACCGTTGGAAGCGGAAGTATGCGGGCCTGGGAGTGGCTGAGGTTCGTCGCCTCAAGCAGATCGAGGAAGAGAACAAGAAGCTCAAGCAGCTCGTGGCGGATCTGAGCCTCGACAAGAAGATGTTGCAGGACGTGCTCTCAAAAAAACTCTAAGGCCTGATCGGCGGCGAGCTTTGGTCGGAGAATATCAAGTGGTTTACGGCGTGAGCGAACGACGGGTGTGCGC
>JBGTJE010000033.1:0-43746 GCA_041745295.1 Pirellulaceae bacterium
TCTCGCGGTGGCGGTTGTGAATCGCGCCCGCGAACCATGTCGGGATTTCCCTGGCCCTCTGCCGGCCGGGCGTCGGGTGGACCGCCGTCGCGGCCTCTTGGCGGTGCCGGATGAAATTCATCTTCGCTGAGCTGACCGTCGCCATTGTGGTCCAACGTTTTCAACGCGGTCGCGGCTGACTGGATTTCATCGGCCGAAATGTTGTGATCGCGATCCGCATCGAGTGCCTCGATGATCGGACTGGGTGGTGGACGAAAACGTTCTCCCTGACGCGGCAGACCACCGGGCCCAGGACCGTCGGGTCGACCCTCGCGATTCGGCGAATCTTGACTGATCGCCGTGGACAGACAAACGAGTCCGCACAGCGCGGCCAAAAGCCAATCTTTCTTCATCACGTAAGCTCCTTTTCCATAAACATGAAACGTTGCTGCCGAAAGCAGCCCCCGCCAATTGAGATTGGCGCTGGTCATGTTAGGAAAATCAACCTTAAGCCAACGTGAAGGAGTGCGAATTGACTCAACTTGTGCCCTTCGATGCTGCGCCTTTTTTGTTCCCTCTCCCCGAATATGCACGCGCGCGTGAGCCAAATAATATGCTGGACAATGCCGCGTGCAGATTGGGGGAGAGGGCTAGGGTGAGGGGCAGAACGCCGGTCACCCCTCATCCTAACCTTCTCCCCCAAATTCAACGCGAAAACATTTTTCTTGATTGCAAGATTTGTTACGCGTTGAATTCGGGGAGAAGGAACCAGAATAGTGCAACATCAAAACGAGCGGTGCGGTTATTTTTCCAATCGCTCGATCATCTCTCGCAGTTCGTTCACCTGCTTCTGGAGCTGGTCAAGCTTGCCATCGATTGCCGGGCCGTCCACTTCCGCCGCCAAGTCGGCCCTCCGTGCATAGACTCCCAACGTTGGAACGTAGCGGAGAGTTGGAGATTTGAGCCCTTCGACGGCGTTGTTGTAATACTGATCCGGCACGGCGCGCCAATTCGAAGTTTGTCCAGAACTCAACATACCCAAAACATGCTGCGCAAAGGGGCGGACCTCCTCGGGCAATTGGTCGATGTTCTCTCCCGTCACTGTCCAAGATTGATCCGAAGACTTAATCTTGAACTCCGGTTGTTCGCCTCCGACGAAATGGACGTTGGCTTCAAACCCGGATGGCAATTTTGGCAATTCGGCAGACCCGTACACCGCTGGAACCCCATGGTATCTCAACCATTGCGGATTCACGTTGAGATCCACCCCCGTGAAATCCACCCCCTCTTTGAGTGTCTCGCCTTGTGGGCGCTTTAACGGCGTAATCGAAAGCGTCATTGGGTTATGCTCGCGAACGATCTGCAGCGTTGCCGGTTTCTCTCCGTTTTCGTCGATCGCCGCCACCAGTTCTTCGATTTGATTGGTTGCCCGATCGTTCATAAACAAGATCACGTCCTGCTCGACGATGCCGGCGGTTTGGGCGGGTGATTCAGCCGTAACGGCGTTGATGCGCAATCCCCCTTTGAGCGTTACCAATCGATCGCTCGATTGATCCATACGAACTTGAACTTCCGCGGATGGCTCGCATTGCACGCCGATCCAAAAATCCTGTGATTGATCCGCGCTGTTCCCGTAGCCGCTCACGCGGCCGACGACAAAGTCTTGCAACGCCGTATTGGCCTGGACATCGGTGAGGGCTCGATACATGTCTTGAGCTTGTTTTGTTTCGGCTTGAACTCGCGTAAAGTAATCCATGGCCGCCAGATGTTGGGATTGCGCTGCGGCCAAGTCGCTCTGCGACATTTTCTGACCCTGAACGACTGACGCGTCATTTGCCCTATCTTGGCTGACTTCCTTCGCCCGCGCTTCCGCGGCCTGCAATCGAGCCTCGGCATATTGGATTATTTTTTTGGCTTGCAATTCTGTCACCCGTGTCGCCTGCTTGGCCGCCTCGGCTTGCGCGGTCAAGACCGCGATCTCGTCGCGCTTGCGGACCTGGTCAGCTCGAACCGCCTCAAGTTCAGCCTGTAGCGCTGCAAGTTTCTGGGCATCGCTTTTATCGTCTTGAAACCGACCTGACAAACCGATGGCGGTGTTATTGGCAAGCAATGCGGTCGAAACGAACAATACGCGGACAATCCATCTTGCACTCTGCATAATTATTCTCCTTTGAATAAAGAAATCGATTGATGTGAATTCGCCTATTGATACGTTTCATTACCCAAATAAGTCACCGCGACTTGGCGCACGGGTAATTCGACCAATTGCCCCGTTGGCAGTTGTACCTTGGAGAGTTGATCGAGTTCCGTGATGAGGTATCCGCGCTTCATCATTTCGCGCCGCAGATCGACCGGGATCGGGTAGGTAGTGCGGGAAAGGGCTTCAGCCAAGGGCATTCCTGAAGGATTTTGGACATCGTTCGCAGGATGAGGACTCACCTGCGCTTTCGGAATCACAGCGACCGGACCCGTCGCGTTAGACGTACTCCTCGATTGCCAGTTCCCCAAGGCAATTCCGATCATGAGGCTCGCACCAATTGCCGCAATCCACAGGGCTCGCGCACTCCCACGTGCGCTGCGATCTTGTCGAGATCGACCGTTTGTAAAGTTCGTGACCGGTTGAATATTTAGACGGAGCGTTGGACGTTCACCGGCGCCGCCAGAAGGGGTCTCGCCGATGTGTTCGGTCCCCATCAGCGACTCGTCTAAGATCTGTCGCTCGACGAACGCCAAGGCAAGTTCTCGCCAGTGCCCCGAGTCGACTGGCATGGCGCGTAATATCTGCGTCCTCTGCTCCTGCCGTAATTCGCCGTCTGCCAGTCGTTGCAAATCAGCCCGAATATCAGTTTTTTTCATGGTGACTCCCAGTCATTTCCCAATAACAACAGCCGCTGTCGCAGTCGACCACGGGCACGAGCAAGTCGATGAATGACTTTGTCGTTGGAGATCCCCAAATACATCGCTATTTGGCAATAGGTCCAATGTTCGGAATGTTTGAGCATGAGAATTTCGCGATCCTGAGCCGTCATATCTTCGAGCGAATTGCGCACGTGTTCGTGGACTTCTTTTCGCGTCAGCCAGACCAAGGGATCGTCGCTGCGGTGGTCGAGCAATTCGCGTTCGGCAGCAACTTCGAGCGAGACAAACCGTCGCCGCTGGCGGTCTTGGCTGCGCCAAAACATCAGGACGTGGCGAAGCGCAATCCGATAGAGCCACGGCCCGACGCGGGCGTTGTCACAAAGCTGTTCACGGCGCGTCCACGCAGTCACACTCACCGCCTGCAATAACTCGTCGGCGATAACGTCATCGCGAACCCGAGCGCGCAAGACCGTGCGCAGCCATCCGGCGTGTTCCTGCCAAACGGCTTGCCAATCGATGGCGAGCACTGCGGATTGCGGTCGTTCCATGCCTGACCCTTGGTTCTGCCACCTGATGGATGCCGCCCGAGTCTCAATTTGGGGAAATAATAAAGCGATAACTCAAAAATATTAAGTCATGAGGCCTAATGGCACTGTGCTTGGATTTCCCGACCTTTGCTGCAAACATCGATTCCCGGGCCCCCCGCATATTTTAACGCGGGGCTTTAAAAATCTGGTCCCGCCGACCTATTTCGTCATGCTTTTTGGTTGAATTGCCGCGCGGCCGATGGCAAAATAAACGGCTTGGTTTTTCTATCCAAATCAACACGGGAGTCGTTTCAATGTCCGACGCTACACAAACCGAACAAACCTTTCAAATGCCAACCGCGGGTCCTCAACACAAGCGCTTCGAACCATTCGAAGGCAAGTTCCGTTCCGAAGTCAAAATGTGGATGGGACCCGGCGACCCCATGGTCTCGACCGGCACAATGAACAACACGCTCGAATTGGGCGGACTGTATCTGCAACAAGATTACATCGGCGATCCCAATGACGGACCGTTTCCTAGCTTTGAAGGAAAAGGCTTTTGGGGCTACAACCCGACGAGCGAAAAGTATGAAGGATTTTGGATCGATAACGCCTCAGCGATGATGCAAAACGAAACCGGATCGGTCGACGCTTCGGGCAAAGTTTGGCAAATGCAGGGCGAGATGTTGTGCGCTCAAACCAAGCAACATTTCAAGAAGCGATCGGTGATCACGTTGCAGGATAACGATCACCACAGCATCGAGATGTACTTCACTGGCCCGGACGGCCAAGAAACGAAGTGCATGGAAATCAATTATGAGCGAGTGATCTAGAGCGATCGGGTCCGGCGCGCTCGGCGCAGGTCTCCTGACCTCGCCGATGTCGCGACCGAAGGTCTCCCGTTTTGCTGCGAGCTGTGCTGCGGAAGACAGGAGACCTTCGGTCGGCGATTGTGCGGGGTCGGGAGACCCACGCACAGCGCTTCGCGCCCAAATTCTGGCGAATTCGGCTACGTCAGACGCTAGACGTTTGCGGTGCGCGATTAATGCGGCTGCGAATTGGGCGGAAGCGACTCTTTGTGCACCAAGAGCGAGACGGTCTTGAGCCGGGCATAGGCTTCGGACATGTACAACAAGCCTTTGAGAGGGCCGACCTCGCCCCAAGAATTCTTGATCATGTAGTATTTTGTGCCGTTTTGATCCTTGGCGATGCCTACCACGTGCATCAAATGATCGTCGGTCGTGTTGAACGACTCCAGCGTCGCTTGGCGCATCGCTTGGTCGACAGCCATTTCCGGTCCGGGCGAGTCTAGCGGGTTCTCTCGTTTGGGGTCGGCTGGCAAAATAGCGAGTCCTTTGGACGACGAGAAAGTTGGCTCGCTCACGTCGCCGTCCCAAGCCACGGTGAAGCCGTTCTCGAGCGCATGATCCATCGTTGCGATCAGTTCGTCGATCGGCAAATTGAGAAACGAGCCGCTCGAAAAATTGTCCGGGATCTCCAACACGAACGGGCGATGGAATGGATGATGGGAGTACGAAGTCAAGTTCACGTAATCGCTTGAGTGGAAATCAATTTTCTTTGCAAGACCTTCGGCCGTCAGCGTCTCCCCCTGGTAGCTAAACTCGGCTGGCGACGTACCAAGGTACACGTCGAGCACTTGGGAAAAGGCTTGCGGCCAACGTGCGCTAGGATGCGACTGCTTGGCGGCGGCTTCCGCGATCGCTTTCAAGAGACTCACCATCTCGCCGTGATCGTGTTTGTCGCCGGAGACGATGCCCGTGAATACTTCATCGGGGACGATCCCGTATTTTTCGACCGCGTTGACGAAATCGTGAGCCAACGCGCCTTCGTCAAAATTGGCTTTGCCTTGACGCAGCACAAAGTTTTGGGCTTTGTCGCGGTAGACGTTCTTCACGATAAACATTTCGGCAAGGTTGTGCGTCCCTTTGCCGCGGCGTATCAACTCGGATTCCAAGAATGACGTCGTGGCAAAGCACCAGCAGGATCCGGTTCGATCTTGCGACTTGACCGGCGTGCATTCGATCTGCTTGACCACTTCAAACTGATATCCCGGCACTGTCGAAGTGGTTTCGGCAGGTTTTTCCTGTCCGCGCGCGGGCGTGGACGCCGCGACGAACGTTAGCGCACAAGCCATCATTAGGCAAAAGTATTTCGAATTCATGGATGACTCCAGAATGGACTGTGGATTTTTACCAAGGCGAACGGAGCTAGGCTGTGTTTCCTAATTGCCAACACCGCTCAATGTGCCGTGCGAGGCCCTTGCCAGAACTTTCACGTCTTGGCATCCATACCGAATGGATTCCGGGTCTCAGCCCGGAATGACGTAGATTCTTCGATTGGAACCACTTAAGAAACACAGCCTAGGACCTTTTTAGCATAGTCGACAAACGAAGTTTGAGGGATCGACTCGGAGCACGCCTCCGGAGTCCAGCCGAAATGTACGCGGACTTACTCGCGTGGGGCTGCATGTCTTTTGTTTAGCCGCCCGCTTCGACAACGCTGTGAAGGTCTTTTTCGCTTCGTTTAACGGCAAGCCGAAGGCGACGGTGGCGCAGTCGCCTTCGGCTTGCCGTTAAATGAGAACGCAGCCCTACAACCCGAACGCGTAAAGACCCTTTTCGGTCCGGATGTAAACGCGGTTTTGATCAAACGCGGGGGTTGCGTAGCAGCGCTCGTGTAAGTCGTTCACGGCGAGCACTTTAAACGTGTCGCTCGCATCCGTGACTGCGACCAGTCCCTCTTCGGTGATAAAGAACAGCTTGCCGTCGGCGGCCACAGGTGACGCATAAAAATTGCCGGATGCCCCTTGCAAGCGGCCGCGGTGCAGTGCCTCGCCAGTCTTGGGATCCAAGCACGTCACGATTCCCTGATCTGAAACCATAAACAGATGATCGTTGTACAAGACTGGCGATGGCAATTGGGGAATGTTGCGAAAGTATTTCCAGAGAACGTTTTTGCCCGTCATGTCCCCTTCGCCGCCCAAGCGAATCGCCATCATACTGTTCTTACTGGCGATCGACTGCTGGAAATACTGCCATTCCTTTTCATCGAGCTTGGCGTTGTTATCGAGATCGACGGCCGGAAAAAAATTGGTCGCCAATTCGTCGGGCATTTCCTTCGCATTCAGCAATCCGTCCTTGTCGCCGTCTTTTGACGCGACAACTTCGGCAAAGTTTTTAATTTCGTATTTTTCATTTTCCTCATTCATCGGCGAGCCGTAGCCGTTGATGTACAGCGTGTCGCCACCGATCACCGGAGTCGACTTCATCTCAAAGCACAATCCACCGACCCACCAGAGCTTCTTGCCCGTGGCCGGTGCATACGATGTCACGTAGAACGAACCGATCGCGATGATCTGTGGATCGCCTGATTGCGGCTGATACACGATCGGCGTGCAGTGACCGCTCGTCGCTTCCGGCCGATCGACTTTCCAGAGCTCGTTTCCAGTCGCCAGGTCAAACGCGGCGATGAAGGAGCCGACGTTTTGATCGCAGATCAAAACCAGGCGACCGGCGCAGATAATCGGCGAAGCCCCCATGCCATAGAAATTGTTGAACGGGCCAAGTTTGTGTTCCCAAACAAAATCGCCTTCTTGCGTGTAGGCGAGAAGGCCGAAATCCGGGAAGAAGACATAAACCCTGTTTTCGTCGACGACGGGCGACGGGCTGGCCGGATGATTTCGCGAATCTAACGTTTCCTTTCGATCGCGCGGTGCGGCTTTACGCCAAAGTTCTTTCCCGGTCGATTGCTCGAGGCAGATCGTCAACAATTCTTCATTCTCCAACGCGGTCAAGAAAATCTTTCCGCTGCCCAGTACCGGCGAAGAATGCCCCGACGAAAGCGGCGTCATCCACTTAAGGTTTTTGTCGAGGGAAAACTCCGTCGGCAGCGAACTCGTCTCGGCAATCCCGCAGCCGTTGGGTCCTCGAAACTGCGACCAGTTGGAATCGGGCTTCCAAGTCGCGTGGTTCGGCGAACTATGATCCGCGGCACTGGAAACGATTGTCGAAAAAAGTAATGCGAGTGCGATGGTGGACATGGTTCTGCCTTAAATTCTTTGAATCGTGATACGTCCAGCAGTCTACCCAAGCCGGCTGCAACCGTCGAGCAATCTGGGGCAACGGATGTAGTCCGAATAACAATAGTCTGTCCCCAACGAGCTTGCCTCGATGGAACAAACGATTCCTGGGCTAACCTACGGCAACGATCCCAATCCCGACCCCAACGGGCTCGTCCCGTTTGGTGAGCGAGATTGGGAATTGACCTCTTGCTACTTTGCCAATCAAGGAACTGAGAAATTGATTCGAGCTGATTCACCGCACGAGGCAAGCTCGTGGGGGTCTTTGTACGCAAAGGACCGCAATTTAGCAGACAAATCTGTCGTTCCAACGGAACGAGTCCGTTGGGGACGCTGAAACATGACCGACCGCGAATGAAATTAGTTGGTCGCGCTGCGCCGCAGCATTTCGATAACCTTTGTCGCGCCGTCGCCGACGGGGACCTCGGTTTGGCTCCCGTCGGCAAGCCATTTGATTTGCACGATCCCTTGCGACCATTCGTTTGCGCCGGCGACGATCACCGCGCGAAAGCCTTTGCGATCGGCGTATTTAAACTGCGCGCCGAGTTTCTTCGCGTCGGGATACAGTTCGACTCCGATTCCCGCTGCCCGAAGTTGCGCGGCAAGCCGCAAATAATCCCCTAACCGATCGGCGTCGAATTGCACGATCATGACGTCGGCCGGCGTTTGGACTTGGGGGAGTTTTCCCAGCTTCTCCATCGCTGCCAACATTCGATCCAACCCCAACGATGCTCCGACACCGGGTAGCTCTTGGCTCGTAAAAAGTTTGGCCAAGTTGTCGTACCGCCCGCCCGAACAGACGCTGCCGATGGAGGGAAGTTCACCCAAAAGCGTTTCGTAAATCGTTCCGGTGTAATAGTCCAACCCGCGGGCAATCGACACGTCGATCACGAATTTTTCGCTCGCCGCACCGGCCGCTTTCACACCCTGGATCACCTGTCGCAACTCACCGAGGCCCATTTCGCCAAGCTCGTTGCCCGCAATCAGCCCTTCCATTTTCAAAAGCACGTCGTCTTGGCCCGGTTTGGTCGAGACCAATTCCAGCAATTGCCGAATTTGGTCGTCCTGGGCTGGGGTCGTTCGCTTTAACTCTTCCGACACCCCGCCGACGCCAATTTTGCCAAGCTTGTCGATCGCCCGCAGAACCGGGATGGCGTGCTGCGGTAACTGAACTTTGGCCAGCAAGCCGTTGAGCAGTTTGCGATTGTTGAGTCGGATCGTGAATTGTTCAAAGCCAATCGCCCGCATCAAGTCGTGGATCACGAGCGCGGTTTCAATGTCCGTGGCGATCGAGGTCGAGCCAATCGTATCGAAGTCGCATTGCATGAACTCGCGGTAGCGGCCTTCTTGCGGTGATTCGCCGCGCCATACCGTGGCGATGTGATATCGCTTGAAAGGCATTCCCAACTCGTTCGCGTGCTGCGCGACGAACCGGGCCAAGGGGACCGTCAAGTCAAACCGCATCGCCACATCGCGGTCGCCCGGATCGCGAAACCGGTAAAGTTGCCGATCGGTTTCTTCTCCTCCTTTGCCCGTCAGAATCTCCGCCAGCTCCAGGGCGGGAGTATCGATCGGAGCGAAACCGTACGAGCGATAGACGCGCCGCGCGGTTTCGATCAAGGCCTCGCGCGGCATCATCGACTGCGGCAAGAAATCCCGAAACCCTTTGAGAGTGCGCGGCTCGATGCGTTCGGTCGGTTGGTTCACGTTAAACCGTCTCGTTGGGTGCAGGGAGCAGACGAATTAGAAGTTTGTGCCTGTTCCCTCGCCCCGGCTTCGGGGGAGAGGGCAGGGTGAGGGGGCGACAAGTTGTGCTAAATCAACGATCAACGGAATAGTGGACTGAGGCGTGGGCCGTCCGGTCTGGATCACGGGAAACAACGGCGGCTGAGGGCTGCGAAAGTTTTTTTGGCCGGGGCGCGCAAACAACGCGTCGCAGAATTCGTCGACTTGTTCAGCCGTCTCAAAATACCGCTCGTAGGTCCAGCTATCGTCGTACTCGCACTTGTCCGTCGAATACTCGCTGCAGACCGCGGGTCGTGTTTCGTAGATTCCGCAGCGATTGTCGGATTGCAGGTGCTTGCATTGGGTTTGGACGAGCAGATACCAGGTCCCGTCGTCGACGAAGACCGAGGCCGCGTCGTGCAAGAGGTACCAGCGAACGTATTGAAAGTCTTCGTAGGTCTTGGGCGTATCAATCGGCAGCGCGAAGTACTTGCAGCATTTAGCGGTACAGAAATCGCACAACACGCTTCCTAAGGGCAAATTTTGGCGGGCCGGTTTGCGGATTCGAAGTTCGTTCATCAATGGGGATGGCGTGCGGTGAGTTGGGGCGATGAGGTTCATTGAGTCGCTGAGCCCGATCCAGCCGATGCTCATGCGTCTGCCGGCCAAATCTTAGTCAGCCCGACGAATTCGGAAAAGGGAAGTAGGTCTCGCGAGCCGAGCGAGACCTACTGGACCAGTTCGCGTGGCGCTGAATATGGCGGTTGGAATCAATAGCGTTGAGATAATGGGCTAGTGAAAAACTATTGGTTCGGCAAAGGCTGCGGCCGATATTCACCTTGTCGAATAAGAATGGACTCTCGCTTTCCCGCTGGGAAAGATCGCGAATGGACGCAGCATCATGGAACTTCAGCCCACGGGGATGCGAGCATGGCCGGAAAAACGGTTCGAGTCATTACGCGCGGTTCAGACGGAGAAATTAGAACAAGGGATTACGACAGCTTTGAGCGATTGGATCAAAGTCACGATCAAATCGGCATCGACGATTGCAACACCGACCTGAGCTTGCGCGGACTACCCGTCTACCGCGGGCTGATTGGCCCGATCTCGGAGAGCAAATCGGTGGCCCGCTACGAGTCCCCCGAGGTCTTCGAACAATTGACCAAAGAATGGAGCAGCGTCCACAACAAACGCCGCCGCCGAACCAAAAGCGAAATAGAAAATCCCTCCCCTGCTGCGATTGGCTAACCGCTCGTCCGGTCCGACCGTTGTCCACGGTCGGACCACGAGCGGTTTATAAGGCGAATTCGTTCCCTATCGCACCCACACGTTCATTCCGGTAACAAATCGCCGTCCACCCCAAACTCGCGGATAATAATTGTACGTTTGTGGATAGTACGTTGGCGAATAATACGTTTGCGGATAGTACGTGTACGGTTGCCAGTTCGGTTGCACGTAGTACGTTGGTCTCGCCGCTTGGTAGATGGGCGGGTAATACACGTACGGTGCGCTGTAGGTGTGTACCATGTGCGGGCTAAATGCGCTTACCGAGTATTGAGCCTTCGCAGTTGATGCGCTGAACAAGGTCAAGCCCGCGACGATGGCCACCGCGATCACATATCGTTGAAACGTTTTCATGGTATTTACTCCGCTTGGTTTGGAATCAAGACTTGGGAAAACTCTGTTGCCCCTGCTGAATCCCGCAGATGATGTGCCAAGCCAGCTGATTGCTCGCTTAACTGGCGCTAGAAACTCGCAATACGATGAAATTATTGCTTTCGAGTTGAAAGGGGCAATGGTTGTTAATCGATCGACAGGGCTGCCCCGGAACCGAGTGCACTGAATTCCGATCGGGGGGATGTCAGCGCGCCCAGCCTGGAAGCGCTAGGCTGTCGATCCCCCATATCCACCGCCCCCAAGCAAACATCGCAAGGATTGTAAGAGCAACCGCGAAAAGGTTTACGGCGATCCCAATCCGCGCCATTTCTACGATCCGAATGCGGTTGGTTCCAAACACGATCGCATTCGGCGGCGTTCCCACCGGCATCATAAAGCCCCACGAACAAGCGATCGTCGCCGGGAGCATGATCATCAGCGGATGAACGTCGATCCGTACGGCGAGCGCCGCCAAAATCGGCAGCACAATTTGAGTCGTGGCCGTGTTGCTGGTAAATTCTCCAACGAAGCAAATTCCCAAGCACATCAACAGCAAGAAAATGGGAAGGGGCAGTCCGCCGAACCCTT
The DNA here is from genome assembly GCA_041745295.1 of Pirellulaceae bacterium. Lineage (GTDB taxonomy): Bacteria > Planctomycetota > Planctomycetia > Pirellulales > Pirellulaceae > JANMEB01. The sequence goes on from JBGTJE010000033.1 coordinate 11,434, forward strand.
GGAGTTGATCGCCCAGCCAATGCGAAAGCCCGCTTTGCTCGATCCCCTTGGCTAAGGCAAAACCACCGCCAAAAAGCAGCACGATATTCCACGGCAGTCGTGCCGCCGTCTCCCAATTCATGACCATGGTCGGCCGCGTTTGTCGAGCGGGAATGAAAAACAACAGAACGGCCATCCCGATTGAGACCGTTCCATCGGTAATGAACTGTGGGTTTTCGAACCAGCGCGACCAACCAAACAGATGGAAATCGCCCAAATCCAATCGGGTGCGTGTCACCCAAAGCGTAACCATCATGGCAAACGTCCCCATCACAACCCATTCCGGAAATTTTGTGGGCCCGAGCCGTCGATGCTCGTCGTGTAAGGTTTGGCGCTCCAGGAAGACCTGTCGGCCGCGCGGCAACACGCAACTCGCCAGCAACCACCACACCACGCCAACTAGAATCGCGCTGATTGGCACCGCAAATAACATCCAGGAAAGAAACGAAATGGGCGGCGCTGAGGGAAACCGGTCACCGAACATTTGGATGAATACCAAGTTGGGAGGGGTGCCGACCGGCGTTGCGATCCCTCCGATTGTCGAACCGTACGCCACGGCCAATAACAGCGCCAGTGCGGTCCGCCGCGCAGACTCGCGATCGAGCTTTTCTTCGGCGCTCTGAATGACGGCCAACGCAATCGTCACCATCATCATGGCGGCCGCCGTATTCGAGATCCACATCGATAAGACAGCGGTCGAGACCAAAAACCCCAATACCAATCGACCGGACGATGCGCCAAATGACGCCAGAATGAAGAGCGCAATTCTGCGGTGCAAACTCCACCGCTCCATGGCAAGTGCGACGATGAACCCGCCCAAAAACACAAAAATGACGTCTTGTGCATATTCGCGAGCAACGTCGTCGCCCGACGAAATGCCCAGCATCGGCAGTAAAACCAACGGCAACAGTGAAGTCACCGCCAGCGGCAAGACTTCGGTCAGCCAAAGTGTTCCAATAAGAATTCCGACCGCGGCCGCACGGGTGACTTGCGGTTTGCCGGGCACCAAGTCTGCAAAACAGACGACCCAAACCGCTGCCAGAATTCCCATCCCGGCAAGGATCCAGCGAATGCTCGGAGTTTGTTCGGTTTCCACTTGCATGCCACCGTTTTAGCCGGCCAAGGGGACGACATCTACCCGACATTTTACCGCCGCGGCGCGCGATCCTTTCTGTTGAGTAGTTGTCAATCGAATTATCGCGGCTGGTGACTCATTGTTGGCGCCCCATCGTCCTTTGCAGCCGCTCCTTCGCTTGCGCGCATTGCTGTTACCTTATCGACTGCCGTGATTCCGGCTAAACTTCGTCACTCGCGAAGGTACTCTTGCGGACAATCCATGGTCGACAATGCACCAATACTCTCGCTCAAGCACGGCGATCTGACGATCGAAGGCTATTCGCGCGCCGCCGTGCAGTCGTATTGGCGGATCGCCGAATACCGCATGGGATTTGATTTGGGAGCACAGCCATGGGACTTTATGGGGACGCCGAATTGGTTCATCACCCATACCCATTTGGATCATATTGCGGCGTTGCCGGTTTACTTGGCGCGTCGGCGGATGATGAAGATGGAGGCGCCGACGGTTTATCTGCCGGAGACGGCGGTGACGGCGGTCGGCCACATGCTGGACAGCTTTAGCCGGCTCGATCGCGGCAAGCTTCCCGTGCGGCTGGTGGGAGTCAAAGCCGGTGACGTGATCGATTACTCGCGCGAACTGGTCGTTTCGGTCCATAACACGTATCACACGATCCCCAGCGTCGGCTACCTGGTTTGGGAGCGGCGGAACAAGCTCAAGCCGGAGTTCGCTGCTCTATCGGGGGACGAAATTCGCGATCTGCGGCTGTCCGGAACACCGATCACGGACGAAATTCGAATTCCGTCAGTCGCCTATGTCGGAGACTCTGCGCCCCGGGGCCTCGATGAGAATCCCGATTTTTATGCAGCCCGAATCCTGATTGTCGAGATGACATTTATCGCCAAATCACATCGCACAGAACTAATCCACAAGAATGGCCACATGCACTTGGACGATTTCGTTCGTCGGCAAGACAAATTTAAGAACGAATTGATCATCGCCGCTCACTTCAGCACGCGATACAATCTGAAGCAAGCGGAAAAGATTGTGCGAACCGCTTTGCCGGATATGCTCAACCAGCGACTGCATCTGTGGTTGTGATTGTATAGGCACTGGGCGCAAGTCTCGCGCTCGGCGCAGGTCTCCTAACCTCGCCGAGGGAACGACCGAAGGTCTCAAGGTTTCGGGCGTTTGGCAAAGAGATAGGAGACCAGCGGTCGGCGGTTGTACGCGGTCGGGAGACCCGCGCACAGCGCGGCGCCCTCGACTGGAGTAGAGAGGAACAGCCCCCTCCCTAACCCTCCCGACAGAGGGGGAGGGAAAAGAAAAAACGATCAGGCAGAGTGCGCACCGTGTTGTTCGCGCTCGGCAAAGGTCTGAAAGGGCGATCCGTGCAACGCGAGATTTCAATGAAGCCGTTGGCAAGCTTGGTCCCCGCCGAACTCTGCGCGGCGGTTCCGGCTCGATCGCTGTACGTGCACGTTCCGTTTTGTAGACATCGTTGCGGTTACTGTGATTTTCCGCTCGTCGCAGGGCGCGATCATTGGATCGACGATTTTCTGCTAGCGCTCGACCACGAGGCACAACGGTTCGGCATCGCAGCCCCACTTGAGACGATCTTTTTCGGCGGCGGGACTCCCACACAGTTATCGACCGATCAATTGGATCGCCTTTTTGCGGTCATCGACTCACGGGCCAGCCGTGCGGCGAATTGCGAAATAACCGTTGAAGCCAATCCCAACGATCTAGTTCACGAGAAAATACAATGCCTCGAGGCCAACGGCGTGACACGCGTCAGTCTTGGGGTTCAATCGTTTCAGCCCGCGAAACTTAAGCGCCTGGAGCGGACCCACGATCCCGCGCAGGCGATCGAGGGCGTTTTGCAATTGCTTGCGAAGGGCCTGTCGGTAAGCGTCGATTTGATTTTCGGGATTTGTGGCGATCGGGCGTCGACTTGGGCGGCAGATTTGCAGCAAGCAATCGAACTGGGCGTGCCGCACATTTCAACGTATCACTTGACGATCGAAAAAGGGACCGCGTTTTGGTCGCGGCGACAGCGCGGCGAACAACTCGAAGGTGAGGAAGACTTGGGGGCCGAGTTGTACGAGTTGGCGATCGACAAGTTGACCGATGCCGGTTTCGAACATTACGAAGTATCCAACTTCTGCCGACCGGGCCAAGCTTGCCGACACAATAACGCGTATTGGATGGGCCAACCCTATTTGGGATGGGGACCGGGCGCGGCGAGTTTCAACCGAGGGATTCGCTGGAAAAATCACGCTAGCGTCGCGACGTATTTGCGAAGGTTGCGCGAAGGACAGAGCCCTATCGATTCGAGCGAACGATTGCCACCCGAGCGCGCGGCGCGCGAGAGGCTCGTGTTTGGTCTGCGCCGACTGGAAGGAATTGATGGCGCTGCGTTTGAAGCGACGACGGGATTTTCGGTCGAGCAACTCGGCGGAGAAAGATTAATGCAATGGATTGCCCAAGGGCTGTTCATCGCCGACATCGGCCGGATTCGACTTTCGCGATCCGGCTTGATGATCAGCGATAGCCTGTGGCCGGAGCTGTTATAGGTCACAGATAGTAGGTCTCGCGAGCCGAGCGAGACCTACCAGCGATAAAGCAGGTGGTGCCGCGTCGCGGGAGCCGGTGAGCCAGGGCGTGCAAAGCCCAGCGGCGTGTCGCACGAGTGTGGTGGCATTTTCCAAGCGTTGTGCGGCAACGCAAGTGCGTTTCCATAAAAAAGAACTGCCGAACGCGTTACGTCAAAATGACCCCACCGCTCTTGCCCGTACCGCTCAAGCGCCACGTCTTCGAAGTACAGTGGCTGGTAGAGGATATTGGGAGCGGTCCAGTGAAAAACTTGGTACGCGTACGAAGCGTTATACCAATGAAGTGGCGACGCCGAATCGATGACCGTCGCTGACTTGTCGGGTGGTTTTCTCTCCGAAGCATCGCGCGGATCGACGTCGATGTCGGCGATCCGTTTGGGGGGCCAAACGCGGTCTGGTTGAGTGGGTTCTTGGTCGGGCGCCGGGGTAACGACGTTGTTTTCCGTCGAGCCCGACTCGCTTATCTGGCCCCAAGCAGCCGAGGCGGCGGCTAGAGCCCCCAGTGCCACCAAGAATGCGATTTGAATCCATTGTCGGCTGCGCGTTTCAACTGTGAATGCCATTTCTCAGCCCCTTTGTGCTAAATCCATTTGGCCTAAACACCCACCGAAGTCGTAATCGAGTTATCGTCGATTCAATGCATAAATCTTGTCGCGCGCGGTCGGGCAACGGTTGCGCCCTAAAGAGCATCGGGCTTCGCTGGTCGCGACAATCGCGACAACGAATACGACCTCGCTCGGCGACGCCCGACAGACTTGCAAAAACCTTCAAATCGATACAACCGTGCGCGATCAGAGAATCAAAAGTCCGCCGGGGACACCCATCGCTATCGATGTCGCAAGAATGCTGGTCGCGGTCAAGATGGACGGTCCGGGGCGGGGACTCTCCGAGCGCCCCACAGTCATCGCGTGTGCGAACGAGTGATCTACCGGTTGACGGCTGCTTGGTCGGCAGCCCGAATCGCTTGCCGGACATCATCGATGTACTTCTGCGAATTGTCTAAGAAGATGGTTTTGTTTTCCGCCGAACTGAACAGATAGAGTGTCTTTCGCTGATTCGCTTCCACAACAACGGGATAGCTCAAGCTTCCGTCGACCAACGCGCCGTTCGACGAGTAGGCGACGGGATCGTATCCGGCAAGCATGGGGCTTAAGACGTCGGGAGTCAGTGAGAATTGATCGCGCAATTCACGCGAAGCAAATAAATACAATCGTCCGCGATGCTCGCAGCCCCATTGCGGATCGCCGTGGACGAATTTGCCGGTCGCGAACCAAGTCCCCGGACATGATCCGCCAAAGCCGATCGGCGGCTTTTGGTTGATATCGATCGGGCATTGATCAGAGGCTTGAGTGGACGTCGGCTGCGAGTCCTCGATGTGGGCCGAAATTACCTGTGGCGAGATTGTCGTTGGGGACGATTTGGAAAGGGCGGAGGTCGCAGTATCCGATGCCGATTGGATGGCCTCTGAGGCCACCGCCAAGGGGTTCTGAATTGTCATCACGGGCGGAGTTCTTTGGCCCTGCGGCATTTGCGTTCTGGCCGGACCTTGGATCGGTATGTCGCTTAATGGACGCAGTATTTGCGATGGCCGACTCGTCGGGGCCGGGCGAGCGGATTCTTGTGGATTGGCAGAGTTGCTTGCCGCTGATTCAGCTGTCGCGTTCGCGGGAGCCGTCATCCGTAGCTCGTCGAGAAACTGCTCGGCGGGAGGAGGCGACGATAGCTTCCGTTCGTCTTGGGCTGTCGGCATTAGGAGCTGCCCGCCGACCGTTTTGATCGGCGAATCGAGGTTGGGTGCAGAGTTTCCGATGACGCGAATGGGTTCGGGGACCGCCGATGACTGTCCAGCGGGAACGAACGCATTCGTGATTTGTGGCGCGACCGCGGGAGCCGCTTCGGCGATCTGGTTTGCGTTGGCAATCGCCAGTGGATTTGCGCGGGCGGCCCGTTGCGCGACAGATTGAATGGAGTTCAGATAGCCATCCGCGTTGGAGGAACTAGCACGCTTGGCGAGAACTTGACCACTGGGAGTTATGACGACGTCGTGGGGGATCGTCGTGATGCCAAACTCTTTGGCGATCGCGGGTTGCGATTCAACGTCGATTTTGACTGGAACATAGAGTTTGTTGATTGCGTTGCCAACGCGCGGATTAGTAAACACGAATTTTTCAAGGTTGAGGCAGGGTCGACAAAACGAGCCCCAAAAGTGGACCAGGACCAGCTTATTTTCGCTGGCAGCTTGGCGCTTGGCTTCGTCGAGATCCGCTCGCCAGGCGATGGTAGCTTCCTGGCCGAAGACCGAAGTTAGGAAAATGAGCGCACAGCAGATTGCCAGCGAGGCAATGGTGATTTTGAGTTTCACGGCGATACCGGATTTGGAAAGCCAAGGGTCCGGTTCATTCATCGACCGTTCGCTTTGGCCAAGCCAGATAAAGTTTTCCGGTTGTCCGAAAAATACTAGTTTTTTGCATTTTTCCGCCGCGGGGGTTTAACAAAATTGTGAAAACTTTGCGAATTAGCAAAAAACCGAATTGACAGAGGCGATACTTTTGGTAACACTTCATCGATCTTCTGCGAATTCTCGCAGGTTTCGTCTGGTGGGATTTTCCACTCGATATCCCTACTGACTGGTTGGAGCCAGCGTCTGTGTCTGAGGTAAAGACCTCTCAGGAGTCGAAAGACTTGAGTTTGAAACTCGAGCGTTAGGCCCAGATTTGAAGCGAACTGCCGTGATCTAATTGCCGGCAATTCTCGGTTGCATGTAACCAAAAGACCTGCATAGTTCCGCGAAAGATTGGTCCACGACAGGCGTTTACTCTGGACTCGTCCAAGTTGATGGCGAGGCATAAACGTCGGGAACAGAAACGACACGCTGAATGCTTGTTTGGCAGATTGTCCCTGCCGACGCGGCGTTCGTTCATTACGGATTGGTCTCCTATTTGGCCGATCGAATCTATTATCACGAGGTGCCTGCTTCTAAGCAGCGAACAACAGTTATGACCAAAAAGCGCTTTCGCCCGCGCGGCGAATCGGGTCGCAGCTCTGACCGCAACGGCAACGGACGACCCCCTTATCGCCATCGACGTAGTGGCGGTTATCGACCTGAATACGCCGATCGCCGGCGTTCCTATCCGCAAGCCCCGATCGAGGGTGAAACAGTCGAGGAGGGCGGGGAACCCGCCGAGCTGACCGAAGGAATCGGATTATTAGAAATGCACCCCAGCGGCTACGGATTCTTGCGCAGCCCCAAAAACAACTACACTCGGGAGCGAACCGATCCGTTTGTCCCGACCACAATGATCGAAAAATTCCAGCTGCGCCCCGGCGTAATGATCCGCGGCATGGTGCAGCCGGGACGGCGCCAACAGGGCCCGCGGCTGCGCGAGATTTTGGACGTCGACGGAATCGCTCCGGACGAATATCCCAACGTCAAGAATTTCGACGCGCTGACCCCGATCAATCCGGAATTTTGGTTCCGGCTTGAGACTGGGCCGCAGCCTTTGACCACGCGCGTCATGGACTTGCTTACCCCGTTGGGCAAGGGCCAGCGGGCCCTGATCGTCGCACCACCGCGAACTGGCAAGACGTTTTTGCTGCAGCACATCAGCCATGGGATCTCGACGAATTATCCCGACGTGAAGCTGATCGTATTGTTGATCGACGAACGGCCGGAGGAAGTCACCGACATGCGGCGGAACGTCAATGGCGAAGTCATCGCCAGCAGCTTGGATGAGGACGTCGAGAGCCATGTGCGGATTTCGCAATTGGTTTTGGAACGCTGTCGCCGGCTGGCCGAAATGGGCAAAGATGTCTTTTTGCTCATGGACTCGATCACGCGTTTGGCCCGGGCGTTCAACAAGTGGGTCGGCAACACCGGCCGCACGATGTCCGGCGGCGTCGACATCAAGGCGATGGATATTCCCAAGAAACTCTTCGCGGCAGCCCGCGCTTTTGAAGAGGGCGGTTCGTTGACCATTGTCGGCACCGCCCTGGTCGATACCGGCAGTCGCATGGACGAACTGATCTTTCAAGAGTTCAAAGGGACCGGCAACATGGAAATGGTGCTGGACCGCAAGCTCTCCGATCGCCGCGTTTGGCCGTCGATCGATATTTCGCAATCCGGAACGCGTCGAGAAGAACTGTTGCATCCTCCCGAGACATTGCATGCCGTGACGATGTTGCGGCGGACATTGGCGTCGATGCACCACGTCGAAGCCATGGAACAGCTGACGAAACAGTTGGGCAAATTCAAATCGAACGCCGAATTCATCACGCTGATCAGTGGAAAACTCGCGCTCGATTAGAAGTTAGTTTTCAGTGTTCAGTTTTCAGTGTTCAGTTAAGAGCTGAAGTTTTCTTCCATCTGCAAGGGACTTGGCTGCCCGAACACATCGGATGCATCATCCAATGTTGTTTTCTTCAATCAGAAATCAGCAATCATAAATCTGAAATATCTCCTACGCCCACCAGCCGCCGTTGACATGGATCGTCTGTCCGGTGACGTAGGACGACATGCCGCTGCAAAGAAACAGCGCGACGTCGGCGATTTCGCTCGGCTGGGCGAATCGACTTAGCGGGACTTGGACCAGCATGGCCTTGCGATTTTCTTCGGGAATTGATTCGCCCATTTCGGTCATCACGACGCCGGGGGCGATCGCATTGACGCGGATGTTTCGCCGAGCAAGTTCCTTGCTGAGCACTTTGGTGAGCGTCATGACACCGGCTTTGGCCGACGCGTAATTCGCTTGGCCGAAGAATCCTGTGACTGCAGATAACGATGCGATGTTGACGATGCTCCCCCCGTCGCGAAGGACTTCCGCGGCGGCTTTACACGCGTTGAATACGCCGGTCAAGTTCGTGTCGATGACCGCATTCCAATCATCGAGGGTCATTTTTTTGAAGCTCTTGTCACGTAAAATGCCAGCGTTGTTGACCAAGATATCAACGCCGCCAAACTGCGTGACCGCTTGCTGGACCATCGCGGCTAGTTGTTCCGGTTTTCGAACGTCAGCGGCGGCGGGGATGGCTCGAACGCCAATTGACCCGGCGACTTGTTCGGCCAATTTCCGGTTGGCGCCGTGACCTTCTTCGAAGTAATTGACGACCACGTTGGCGCCTGCGTCGGAGAGGCCCTGGGCAATCGCCCGGCCAATTCCTTGGCTGGCGCCCGTGACGATCGCCGTTTTCCCGCTGAGTTCAATCGTTCGCATGGGGCTGCCAATTCGGTTTGCGCTTTTCCAAAAAGGCGCTCAGGCCTTCGCGGGCGTCTTCCGTCTCTCGCGCCCGGGCGGAGACTTTGATCGATTCGTCGATCAGACGCGAGACTTCGTGCATCGAGCAATGTTTTACGTGTTGCTTCGTGATTTTCAAAGCCGCCGGCGAGCCGGCGAGAATCGATTGAATCCACTGATCCCGCCGCTCGGATAACAGCGACGGAGCGACGACTTCGTGGCAAAGTCCCATCGACAGCGCGCCCGCTGCCGGGATGCGTTGTCCGGAAAGCAAACACAGCGTCGCGGCGCCCGCTCCAACGCGATACACCAACAGCGGAGTGACCATCGCCGCGGTAATTCCTCGCGCTGGTTCGGGCAATGCAAAGAAGGCGTTCTCGGATGCGATTACCATGTCACAGGCTAAAACGAGCCCCATTCCACCGGCCAAAGCCGGGCCTTGAACCACGACCAGCGTCGGAACGGTCGCTTCGAAGATGGACTTCAGAACCCGGGCGTATACCTGCGAGTCGTGCAGCCATTGCTTGGCAGCGTCCGGGTCGGCCGCGCGCCGCTGCATCTCCCCCAAGTCCATTCCAGCGCAAAACGCGAGACCATTGGCTTCCAATACGATCAGCCGAACGCTCGGATCGTTCCCGATTCGATCGAGCTCGGACTTGATTTCCACGATCAGCTCGCGCGTCAGTGCGTTTCGCTTTTCCGTTCGGTTCAAAGTCAGATGGGCGACGCCCGAGCGAATTTCCGTCAGTAACGAGGGTTCCATATCGGCACATTGTAGATTTCACATTGACAACCGCAACGACCGGCGCAACCCTCGATGCCAGACCGCGTTTGGGCTAGAATCGGGCAGATGGCAAAAAAAGAAAAAATTCTCGTGGCCAACGGTCAGGGCTTTTGGGGCGACAGTATCTTAGGGCCCGTTCGCTTGGTCAACGAAGGTCCGCTCGATTATCTGACTTTGGATTATCTGGCCGAAGTCACGATGAGCATCATGCAGAAGCTCAAGAGCCGCGATCCCAACGCCGGATACGCCACGGATTTTGTCGGAATGGTTAAGCGCGTCTTGCCCAAGTGTCGCGAAAAGGGAATCAAAATCGTGGCCAACGCCGGAGGAGTCAACCCTCAAGCTTGCCGCTCGGCTCTGGCCAAAGCGATCAAGGATATGGGAATTCGCGGCGTGAAAATCGGAGTCGTCGAAGGAGACGACATAATGGGCGATCTCAAAACGCTGATCGAGGGTGGTGAAGTATTTAAGAATATGGACACTTTCGAACCCCTGGCTCCCTACCTGTCGCGCGTGCAAAGCGCCAACGTCTACATCGGCGCCGTTCCCATTGCCGAAGCGCTTAATCAAGGCGCTGATATCGTCGTCACCGGTCGAGCCACGGATCCGTCCGTCGTCTGCGGACCGATCGTGAGTGAGTTTGGTTGGTCGTGGGACGATTACGACAAACTTGCGGCGGCGACGATTGCGGGCCACATCGTTGAATGCGGAGCCCAATGTACTGGGGGCAATTACGTCGGTTGGCGCAATGTGCCGGACATGGCCCGCATCGGATATCCGATAGTAGAAGCCTATCCGGACGGCACGTTCGTCGTCACCAAGCACGAGGGGACAGGTGGCTTGGTCACGATCGAAGCGGTGACTTCGCAGCTTGTTTATGAAATGGGGGACCCCGCGCGCTACATCACGCCGGACGTGATCGCGGACTTCACCTCGATTCAATTGACTCAAGAGGGGAAAGACCGGGTTCGCGTCAGCGGAATACGCGGCAAGCCCGCGACCGACACCTACAAAGTCTCAATTTCGTATCTGAACGGCTTTAAGATCATCGGGCAACTCACGATCGCCGGCCCCGACGCCGTCGACAAGGCCAAACTCTGTGCAGACATCGTCTTCGATCGCGTGGCGCTCGACGGCGTGACGTTTTCGCCGGAGGAGCGGTTCGTGGAAATCGTCGGAACGAATGTGTGCCACGCTGGAATCGCTCCCGCGCCCGCCGATCCGGCCGAAGTGGTCTTGCGGATCGGGGCCAAAGGAAGTGACCAGGCGAAACTGGATCGGTTGGGTATGGAGATCGTTCCGCTGGTGACCAGCGGCCCGCCTGGCGTGACGGGTTTTGCAGGGGGCCGGCCCAAGGCGACAGAGATTATCAGCTATTGGCCCGCGCTGCTCTCAAAGAATAAAGTTCACTGTCGCGTCTCGGTGGAAGAAGTTTAAACCAACCTCAATGCTTTTGGAGACTATCATGCGAACGCGTACCGTATTAGGTGTTTTGTTGTCGGCATTAGCTGTCGCGATATTCTTGGATACGACGGCCTTCGGTGTACAAACTGATTTCAAGGACCGATTTGCCGGCCGTTGGGACGCCGATAAGGAAAAGACAAAAAAATATTCCAGCGAACGCGAAGACGCCGAGAAATTTCCTAACGAGTTTCTCGAGAGCATGCCCGAGTTTCGCTTTGAATTTGTTGCATCAGGCGCGGCAACTGCAACGATGAACAAACCGCCCGACGGCGAACCGCAAACAATGGAAGGCGATTGGAAGCTTATTGAAGAAATCGACGAGAAGCATGCCAAAGTGCGAATCATGCTGAAGGTCGGCGGAGAGGAAGACGCCAAAGAGGCCGCCGTGGAATTCGTCGACGAGGACACGCTCGCAATCTCGATTGATGAGCAACCGACCTTGGTCTTTGTTCGATTTGTTGATGAATCGAAAAAGAAGGATGACTCGAAGTCGGAAAAAAAAGACAAGTAAATTGCGGATTGAAATTAGCCTTGGATAGGCCGCGAGGCGGAGCCTCGACGACATTGTGTTCCCAGGGGGGACCCTGGGAACGAGCGTCGCGCGAAGAGCACACCGATTAACTTTGAGCTTATGAAAATACCTCTTTCGAAATTGGCTTATGCCCGCTCGGGTGATAAAGGGGACGGCAGCAATGTGGGTGTTGTCGCGTACTCGCGCGAAGCGTACGAAATACTGAAACGCGAGCTGACGCCGGCCCGCGTAAAAGCCCATTTCAATGAAATCTGCCGCGGCGAAGTCGATCGCTATGAAGCTCCCAATTTGCTGGCGTTGAATTTCATCCTCCATGATTCGCTCGGTGGCGGGGGGAGCGAAAGCCTCAAGACCGACGCACAAGGCAAGACGCATGGTCTCGGCATGCTGATGATGCAACTCGACGTCCCGGAAAATTTTCGATTGCCGTAGGGCCAGGTGGCACTGAAACCGTAGAATCCATGGAGATGGGAAAGATTGTGCCAGGCAGCGAGGCGGAGCCTCGAAGACATTGCGTCCCCAGGGAGGACCCTGGGAACGAGCGTTGCGCGACGAACGAACAAAGGAAAAGTGATAAACGATTTTTCAGGGCCAAGTGCCCAGCCCTTTACATAGCCCGGGCCGAAGTCTTCGCAGGCCTGGGTTCGGGGCGAACCAAAGATCACCTAGGGCCAACGGCTCGGACGTTTGCAATCCTCTGCCACTGTAGCTATTCCCACAAAACGAAAACCTATCCAAATAACCGAAATAAGTGGACACCCATTTCGAAATGTATTGGGAGCACCCCAACATTCGTAGAGGATCGATTGTGAAGAGCAATGATTCCATTCCTTTCAAACCAAGGAGCCCGACATGGTAAAGTTTCTAGCCGCGGTCTGCACGTTTGTACTGCTTGTTGCTATCGGCCACGTTGCAATCGCACAAGACTTTGAGGAGCAAATCACTGGCAAGTGGCGGGGCGATGCCGCCAAGACGCGGACCCATCACAAATTTCCATCGCTCGCGACCGACGCCGACGAAGATTTCCTCAAGGAAGTGGGCAACCTGTCGGTCGAATTCGGCAGCGAACATTCGGTGAGTGTTCACGAAGCCGGAAACGAGCAGATGAAGGGACAATGGAAGTTCATCAAAGACGAAGATGGTCAAATTGAGATTGAGCTGATTCGCGAGGAAGAAGCGACTCGCGCGACGATCGAATTTCTCGATCAAAATTCGGTTGCCATCGCAGTACGAAACGAGCGACCGATAGTCTTTTCCCGTGAGGGAAAGCCGGTCGTCGAGGGGATCGCGGACAAACTAATTGGCACTTGGGAATGTGATAAAAACGCGACCGAGAACCTGGAGTCGAACAAAGAATTCGGCCAAGGACAGCTTGATGACATGATGCAGGAAGCCGGCGGCATGGTGGTGAGTTTTAGCAAAGACGGCTCGTTTTCAGCCACGACGATCGCGGGCGAAGAGATCCAAGAACTGAAGGGTACGTGGATGTCGAGCAACGTCGACGAAAAAAAGAAGACGTTCCATTTGTCGCTCGATGCCGAACGCGGACCGGATTCGTTGGACGTCGAACTGCGCGACGACGGCAGCATTCGGTTTTCCCCGCCCGACCAGCCGAGCGCCGTGTTTGTGCGTAAGATCGAGAAATCCGATAAGCTGCCGTAGGCCAAGGGGCGAATGAGGACCTACGATCCGGACCAACCGCTCATATTCACGCACATTCCCAAGTGCGCCGGATCGAGCTTTGTCCGCTTATTGAATCGCTGGTTTCCAAAAACGTATTGCAAGCTCAATCAAGACGAAACGCAAGACATCCTGTTGCCGAAGATCCCGACAAAGGACGACGAGGGACGGTGGTTGCCTGAGGTGCGCTGCATCCACGGCCATTTTAATCATGGGCGGGGCTACGGTTTGCCCTATTACTATCCCGAAATCACTCAATACATTACCGTGTTTCGCGATCCGTTTGATATCGTCGTCTCGATGTATTTTTTTTTCAAAGCCAAATGCTTGGCAGGCCGGTTTTTGTATCGTGGAAAGCCCGTTGACATTCGCGATCATTACGCCACCGTCGAACACTACGTGCGCGACTATCCCTATTGGCTATTCCATCATTTGCCGCAGGAAATTAACGCCAAAAATTACCGCGAGAAATTGGCCCAGCGGTTCGTGTACATTGGAGTGTTTGAGGAAATGGATCGTTCGATCGAGTCGTTGGCGATGATCTTGGGTAAACCCCCGCGGACGCTTCCCCGCGTCAACGTATCGAACTACGACGAACCCGTGCCGACGCATTTGCGGAAACGGTTTTACGACGATTACCCGCTTCTGTTACAGATTTATGATTTCGCGTTGGAACAGCATCGCGCCATGCGCTGACCCAACCGGGCAGATCGTTGGAAGGTTTCGATGCGCGGCCAGCGCGTCACAAGCTTGGGAGCAGAGAGCGTGAAGTTCGGCTTTTATTCGTGTATGAGCGGGATGGCTTGGGGCGGCAGCGAAGAGTTGTGGTACCGCGCCGCGCGCAAGTTGCAGGACGCTGGGCACGCAATCGTCGTGAATTTCAAGTGGTGGCCCACGATGTCGTTTCAGCTTCAGCAATTGCAACAGCGCGGCGCCAGCATCTCGCTGCGCGACCAACCTCCCAAATTTTGGCACCGCAAGGCGCACGAGGCGCGCCAGCTCCTGTCGCGACGTCCACTGCCAACGGCTCCGCGGCACAGTGACGGACGCGCCTGGTTGCTGGAAAATCGCCCGGACGCCGTCTTGATTTCGATCGGCTTTCATCCCGATCAAATGCTCGTCGCCAATCAATGCCACGCCCTGGGAATCCCCTATGCAATCAATGTGCAATGCGCTAGCAATTCGATTTTTATCCACGCCGAACGGATGAAAGATTTTCGAACGTGGTATCAAAATGCCCGCCGCGTGTTCTTTGTTTCGCCGGAGAATCAGCATAAAGTCGAAATGAACCTGGCAATGCGCCTGGACAATGCGGAAATCGTCTGCAACCCGTTCAACGTGCCGGCCGATCATGCTCCGGATTGGCCCACCGATGACTCCGTGTTTCGCTTGGCCTGTGTCGGCCGGATCCATTTTCAATCCAAGGGTCAAGACCTGATCGTCGATCTGTTGCGGCAAGACCGTTGGCGGCAGCGCCCGATCCGCGTTCATTTCTACGGACACGATCAAGGCAATCGCAGGCAACTCGAAGACTTAATTCGAATGCACGGCTTGGAGGACAAGCTCATCTTGGAAGGCTTCACCAACGATATCCAAAAGATCTGGGCCCAGAACCACGGTCTGATCTTGCCCTCGCGCTACGAAGGCGCCGCGTTGGTAGTCGTCGAAGCGATGCTTTGCAACCGGGTCGTGATCGTGACTGACACCGGGCGCAATCGAGAACTTATCGACGACGGCCAGTCCGGCTTCATCGCGCGGGCGTCGACGGCTGAGCTTTTGGACGAGGCCATGGAACGGGCTTGGCAAGAGCGCCCGCGCTGGAAAGAGATTGGCCAACTCGCCGGCGAACATATTCGCGCACGGTTCTCGCGTGATCCGATCGGCGAGTTTGCCCAAAAACTATCGGGACTGGTATCCTAAGTGCCCCGCGTTCCCAGTCTTACTGTCTCGTTGTTCCATATTAACAACGAGTGCTTGGTCGAGTGGGTCTGTTTTCAATCGAAGTGCAAATCAACATGAATATGACGAAACTGGGTACCGAAGATCGTACGCCTCGCATCGTGCTCCGGCCGGAGAAGCGCGGGACATTCTTGGCCCGGCATCCCTGGGTTTTGGACCGCTCGCTTCTGCCGAACGCCAGTCCTCTTCAATCGGGAACAACCGTCGATTTGGTATTGCCCGATGGCCGCTGGTTGGCCCGCGGAATCTACAACGGCGAAAGTCGCATTCGCGTTCGCTTGTATAGTTGGCGCCAAGACGAACCTTTAGACGACGATTTTTTTCGCCACAGGCTCGATTTGGCCTTGGCGCTGCGGCAAGATTTGGGACTCGTCGACCGCCAGGCTGCGACGCGTTTGGTGTTCAGCGAGGCCGACGGGCTGAGTGGATTGATCGTCGACCAATACTCCGAACACATCGTCGTCCAAATCACAGCGTTGGCCATGGAGCAACGATTGCCCCTTGTCCTCGCCTGGATGGTCGAGCGGTTGACGCCGCTCTCGATCTCGGTGCGCGTCGACCAGCGCGTCGCCGATGCCGAAAAGATCACGATCCGCGAACAGTGTGCGTACGGCCACCGACCCGCCGAACCCATTCTGATTCAACAGAGCGGTTTGCGATTTTGGGTCGATCTCGTGGAAAGCCAAAAAACGGGATATTACTTGGACCAACGGGAAAATCGACTTCAAGCGTCACAGCTCTGCCGAGACCGACGGGTACTCGACATCTGCTGCTACACCGGCGGATTCGCTCTGGCGTGCGCAAAATTGGGCGGGGCAGGGGACGTTTTGGGAATCGATTCCAGTCAGCGATCGATCGATTGGGCTCGGAAACACGCGATTGAGAATCAAACTCCGCAGGTCCGATTTGAAGTTGGTGATTGCTTTCAGTCGTTGGAATCACTGGCCCGCGAGGGTCAAATCTTCGGCCTGATCGTTCTGGACCCGCCTCGATTTGCCGGCAGTCGCCATTCGATTCCAGATGCTCTCCGCGCCTATCATCGCCTTAATCGCTTGGCGGTCCAATGCCTTCAACCAAGTGGGTACCTGGTCACTTGCAGTTGTTCCGGCTTGGTCACGCGCGACGATTTTGCTCACATGCTTTCCGGGGTGTCGCAAAAGTCGGGTCGCGACGTCCAGATTCTGCAACAGCGCGGAGCCTCAGCAGACCATCCGGTCTCCGTAACTTGTCCCCAAACCAATTACCTCAAGTGTTTCATTTGTCGCGTTCCATGACGAGTTCGACGCACCTTGAAATCGTTGGTGCCTGATCCATGAAGTTCAGCGTCGCTATCTGCACTTGGAATCGCGCCGAGTTATTGGATCGAACCCTGGCATCGTTTTGCCGATTGCAGAACCCCAGTGCAGCGCCTTGGGAGATCATTCTCGTCGACAACAACAGCACGGATCGCACGTCCGACGTGGCCCGAGATTATGCTCGTCGATTGCCTTTGCGTTTTGTGCATGAATCGCGTCAAGGCCATAGTTTTGCTCGCAATCGGGCGGTCGAGAATTGCAGCGGACAAATTGTGGTTTGGACGGATGACGACGTCGACGTCGACGAACATTGGTTGCAGCACTATGGCGCGTCGATCGATCGCACTGCGGAAGCGTCGTTCTGGGGCGGGCCGATTCGCCCGAAGTTTGATGCGCAGCGACCCGACTGGTTGCTCGCGAACTGGAAAACATGCCAAGGTTGTTTCGCGGTCCGCGACTTGGGTTCCGAAGCATTCGAGTTGACCGCCGATCGATTACCCTACGGAGCAAATTTCGCGGTTCGAACCGGCGTTCAGCGGCAGTTTCGCTTTGACGAGAACCTGGGGCGCAAGGCCCATTCGTTGGACGGCGATGAGGAACTCGATGCGATGCGCCGCATGATCGCCGCTGGGCACCGAGGGTTTTGGGTCCCCCAAGCCGTTGTGGAGCACCTGATTCCGGTTGAACGGATGACTTTGGATTACGTTCGGCGGTATTTTATCGGCCAAGGCCGACGATTGGCGACTTCCGGTCAGGCTCGCGATCGGACCTTGAGATCCTGGAAACGCGAGGCCTTCATCCAAGGGTGTCTATTTCGACTAAAATATCGCTTCGCCAAATCTCCGGCGTGGCTCGCTCATTGGATTCGCGCTGCATTGGCCGAAGGCCAGCGGCAAGGGCTGATCGAATTGGCGCTAGCGCCGGCAAACCTGAAATCGCGGTAATAGGGAATCGTGGGATGGCAAAAAATGTATTGGGCGGCGAGTTGGAGATTTGCTGCATGTCGCCACGGACGGGCTTCTTCCGCGACGGCGTGTGCCGGACCGGGCGCGGCGACGACGGAGCGCACGTAGTCTGCGCGGAGATGACCGCGGAGTTTTTGGCATTCTCGGCGGTGCGCGGCAACGACCTTTCGGCGTCGAATCCCGAACTCGACTTCCCCGGTTTGGAGCCGGGCGATCGTTGGTGTTTGTGCGTCTCACGCTGGAAGGAAGCATACGACGCCGGTTGCGCGCCGCCCGTCCTGTTGGAGGCGACGCAGATGCTCGCACTGGAATTCGTCGAGCTCGAACAATTGAAGACGCACGCCTTGCCGCCGCGGTAGTTGCCACGAAAGCTGCAATGTCCAATTCGCACAATAAGCCCTTTTGGAGCTATCTCTACATCGCGTGGATTGGAATCGTCTGCGTCGTCCTGCTGATTCTCAATTTCGAAGTGGTTCGCATGGCATTGCAAGGCTTGCCGTTTTTGGCGAGCGATGCGCGAGGGCGGCAAATGCTTCAATTCTTTCTGCCGATCATCCTGATTTTCATCGAATTTCGCGTGTACGATTTCCTTATCGATCGCTCTGATCGGGCGGACGACGTGACATCGACTCAGAATCGCGAGCCGCGGTGAGTAGGTCTCGCGAGCCGAGCGAGACCTGACTCCATTTGGCGTTCTCCATTCCAACCCAGGTGGTCGGCCGAGCAACCTTTCCATGGCGCAATCCCAGATCGTCCGCAAACCGAGACGTGCTTCCAGGTCTCGCTCGGCTCGCGAGTCCTACTTTTGCGAGACCTACTCTGCGATGTCCAAATACGGATCTTGTCCCGTGTCGAAATACGTTCGCCTGCGCTGCTTGTCGTGTTCCATCAAGACCATGCGATCGACGAAATAGCGGCGCTCCAATTTCCTCTGGGCCAGCTTGAACCAGCGCCATACGCTCGAGGGAATTTTCGAAAGGCCCTGAAATCTCCGTTGGATTCGCTTGAATCGCTTGGGTCCCAGGCCGAGCAATAGAATTTCGTCTTCCAGCGAAACGTAAATGCGGTAACTCCCCGGATCGCCTTGCCGCGAACCACGACCAATCAGTTGGCGATCGATCCGCTGGGCTTCGTGAATTTCCGTCAAGATCACGTGCAATCCGCCGGCCTCACGAACTATTTCGTGAAGTTCGATATCGGTTCCACGGCCCGCCATATTTGTTGCGACGGTGACGCGCCCGGGTTGACCGGCACCAGCGACGATCTCGGCTTCGCGCGGCAGGTGCCGGGCGTTGAGCACTTGGTGCGGAACGCCGTGCTCGTGCAACATGGCGGACAAGATTTCCGACTTGTCAACCGAGCGCGTTCCAATTAGAACGGCTCGGTGTTGGGCGATGAGCGCTTCCGTTTCGGCGACGATCGCTGAGAATTTTGCGGCGGTGTTGGGAAAGACCTGATTGGGCATTACCGAACGCCGCACAGGCTTGTGCGTTGGGATTCGAGCCACCCGCCGCCGATAAACTTTCCGAAATTCAGACCGCGACGTCCACGCAGTCCCGGTCATACCCGAAAAATGGGGATAGAGTTTGAAGAGTGCCTGGACCGTGATCGTGGCCGCTTGGCGGGTAGCGGCCGTGACCGAGACTTGTTCCTTGGATTCGATGGCTTGGTGCAGTCCTTTTTGCCATTGCCTTCCCTCGGCGGGCCGACCCGTGAATTCGTCGATGATCACGATCTTGTCGTCGATCTTGGCGTAATGTTTGTCCAAATGGAAATCGCGCCGGGCCTTGATCGCGGTCTCCATGTATTCTTTAAGCGAGCGGATCCCGATCGAGCGCGTGGCCGATGTTTGGGGCAGATCGCGGAGCAACTTCCAACCAGCCGAATTCAGTTTGATTTGCCGTTTGTCGTGTTCGTACTCAAAATGCTCGGTTTCGACAAAACCCGGGGCGTGTTGAGCGGACCAATCGTAGCAGGCGCGCTGTAAGGCTTCGCCCTGCGGGTCCGTCATGCCGATGATTAACGGCGTGCGGGCCTCATCGATCAAAATACTATCGGCCTCGTCCACCAGCGCATAGTGAAAGGGCCGTTGCACGTTATCGGCGCCCGCCCGGACTTGGGCAGCCCGCGCGCGACTCGAGGCAATCCGGTCGCGCAAAAAGTCGAATCCGATTTCTTTGGCGGTGACGTACGTGATGTCTTGGCGATAAGCTACTACACGCTGCTGCGGGGAATGCTCGGTTTGAATCACGCCCACAGTGAGCCCCAACAACTCATAAATCGGACCCATCGTTTCACGGTCGCGCTGGGCCAAATAATCGTTCACCGTGACGATGTGAACGCCTCGACCGGTCAACCCATAGAGGAACGCGGGCAGTGTGGCCGTCAGCGTCTTGCCCTCGCCGGTCTTCATTTCGACGATCCGATTGCGAGCCAAATGGAACCCGCCCAAGATCTGTTCGTCGAAATGCACTTGCTGCAATTTGCGCCGTGCGCCTTCGATGACAAGCGGAAACGCTTCGACCATGAGCAGCGGCAGCCGCGTGCCGATCGAAGCGCGGTACCGCAGCGACACCCCCATTTCATGCAGGGTCTCGTCGGGCAAATCGGCGAGCTGGAGGCTACGCTGACGTATTTGTCGAATCAGTTCGGCGGATCGCGTTAACAAGGATTTCTTGCAAAATGCGGGTTCGATTGGATCGAGGATTCCGATTGGCAGACAGCGCTAGGGCTGGAAACCGGTCATTTTTGGCCTCGGGACAAGGCCGGGCACAATCGAATCTGGGCTGAAGCCTATAATAAACGTCCGCCCAATGGGTGATTCAGCCGTTCGACGCCCCCAATTATTATTATTCCCGTCGGCTGTTTTCCCAACATTCCTACCGAGATTTATTTTCTTCCGACCTCCTGGAGAGGTTTTCGGACAGCAGCGAATCCCGAACCGTTATTGGCTTGTACCGACAAAGCGCCCTATGCAGCAACAATTGAACGAATTGAAACGCCTGGCTGCGAGCCGAGTCGATATTAAGACCTTTTACGATCGCCTCCTCCGTGAGATCAGCGACGCGACCTCGGCGGAAGCCGGGCTGGTTTGGAATTGTTCGCAGCCCCCCTACCGCTTGCTCTGTGATCATCGCTTGCAATCCAGTCCCAATCTTCGCGCGTCGATCCAGCACCAGAAGCACGTTGCGTTGTTGGATGCCGCCATCCAGCGCAATCAACCCATTTTGATTCCGCCGCGGGGAGAAGCCCTGGAACGGCTTCCGGTCATCGCTTTGGGACCAATTCATCGCGACGGCGAGATCGAAATGATCGAGTTGTTCTTGCGGCCAGATGGCAGCGAGCAGGATTTCAAAGCATGGCTGTCCTGCTTGCATGAATTCTGCCAAGTCGCTCGCGGACTGACGAAAACGCCAGCCGTTATTGCCGAGCCCACGTTTACGGCCAAAGCAGCACACCCCATTTTTACTCCGCACAAGCCCGCCGCCACGGCGCCGACCCAATCGGCACCGCCGGCGGCTCCTCCGACGGCACCCATGAGTCCCATGGCTCCTGTCGCGCCTGCGAGCACGACAAGCCCGCGAGTATCCACCCAATCGGTTCATGAAGTCGAGCAGTATATCCTGCAGCTGCACCAGGGTTTGGAAGCTAGCGAGACCATGATGCGAATCGCGAATGAGACGCGCCGATTTCTCGCCGCGGACCGTGTCAGCGTAATTCAGTGGCGCCGCGGGCGGTCTCGCGTTCAAGCCGTGAGTGGACAGCCCTCGGTCAATCAACGATCGTCCACGATTCAATTGCTTCGCCGCTTGGTGGACCGCGTGCTGCCGCTGGGCGAGACGTTTTGGTATCCGAACCCAGAGAATCAGACGCATCCGCCCGAAATCGAACATCCGCTCAACGAGTACCTGACTTCGTCTACCGTACGCAGCTTGATCATCGTGCCGATCTCCGACCAACCCACGACCAAGGGAGACGATCCCGACGCGGCCAAGATTTCGCGACGCTGGGTCGCCGGATTGGCGATAGAAAAATTCGACGCCCAATGGACGCCGGCCGAATTATCGCCCGCGATTGAGTTGGTCAGTCGGAACGCCGGCGCCGCGCTGCGAAATTCGATTCAGCATCGGTCGCTGTTCCTATACCCGTTGTGGAACATTTTGGGAAAATCAAAAATCGTGGTTGCCGCGCGCAATGCGCGGCGGACGACGTTGATCGGGTTGGCGTTGTTGATTTTGACCGCGGTGCTGGTGTTCGTCCCGGCTCCATTTCGCGTCGCTTGCAACGGAGTTCTCTTACCCCAACAGCGGCAAAATGTCTTTGCTCAAGTTGATGGCGAAGTCGATCAGATCCTTGTCGATCACGGTTCGATTATCGGCGCCGGCCAAGACGTCATGTTGCTCAGCAACGAGAATCTATGGCAGCAGCGGCTTGAGATTGAGGGCCAGATCCATCCACTCGAGAAAAGGCTCTCGGCGATGGATGCGAGTATTTTGGACCGCCCGAGCGGAGACGAAAATCAACCGCGCGAGAGCAGCGTCGACGAAGAACAAAGTCCGCTTCGCGCGCAATTGGAAAGTTATCGTCGTCAACTTGAAATCGTCGATGAGCAAATCAAGTTCTTGACCGTGCAAAGCCCGATGGCGGGACAAGTCCTGTCTTGGGATGTGCAACAGCAACTAGCTCACAAACCCGTGCGTCGCGGCGACCTCTTGCTTGAAGTCGCCGACGTCAACGGGCCTTGGGAATTGGAATTAAAGTTGCCCGACAAGCGGATTGGACACGTCCTGCGAGCCCAAGAAACGGCCGGAACGGAGTTGCCCGTGACGTTCGTGTTGGCCGCCAATCCCAATATCTCCTGGGAGGGAAAAATCACCTCGATTTCCAAAATCACTCAGGAAGATACCGTCGACGGACAGACGATTCGCGTTCAAGTCGCCTTCGACCAAAGCGCGCTCGACATCAAACAAGTCCGCTCGGGAGTCATGGCCAAGATCCATTGCGGCTACCAACCGATTGGATACGTTTGGCTGCACGACATTTTCGAATTCTTCCAGTCCAAAGTCTTCTTCCGATTGTGGTAGGTCATTGAGTTCGCCATGTCGTTCCAAGACTTGTCGCAAAGCCCCTCGGATCAACGCCCGCTCGCGCTGCGCCGTCGACCCGATCTCGTCGTGCACGAAAGTTGTTTTCAAGGCCAACGCTGCTGGATTGTCAAAGATCCCGTCGCCCTAAAGTACTTTCGACTGCTGGAGCCGGAATACGAAGCGTTTCTGGCCCTCTCCCAGCCGATCAGCATTAAGCAAATCAAACAGATCCTGGACGAGCGGTTTCCGGATCGAGCGTTCCGAATGGACGACGTGCAACAACTCGTCGGCCAGTTTCATCAACAAGGCCTTTTGATCTCCGATGCGCCCTACCAAGCCGCGCCGCTGCTCAAACGCCGCGGCAAAGAACGACGACAGAAATGGCTGCGCGTATTGACCAGCGTGATGGCATGGCGATTTCCGGGCGTCGATCCCGATCGATTTTTGTCCTGGCTCTATCCGAAAATCAGCTGGTGCTTTAGCCGAACGTTTTTCACCTTGGTCTGCCTGCTCTGTGGATCGGCCGCACTACTGGCACTGCGCAACATGGACGAAGTCCAGCGGCGGCTGCCAGACTTTTACCAATTCTTCGGCTTCAATAATTTGCTCATGATGGGCGGGATCCTCATTTTCACCAAGTCGCTGCACGAATTGGGGCACGGCCTGATGTGCAAACATTTCGGCGGCGAATGCCACGAAATCGGCTTCATGCTGCTCGTACTCACTCCCGCGATGTATTGCAACACATCGGACTCTTGGGTCCTCCCCAATAAATGGCATCGGATCGCGATCGGAGCCGCCGGCATGTACGTTGAGTTGATCCTGGCCGGCATCTGCGCCTGGATCTGGTGGTACTCACAACCGGGCTGGCTCAATCACGTGACGTTGAACATCGTCTTCCTGTGCTCGGTGAGCACGGTGATCTTCAACGCCAATCCGCTGCTCCGCTACGACGGCTATTACATGCTCTCCGACTTGTTGGAGATCCCCAACCTGTCCCAAAAATCACAGCTGTCGCTAATCAACCGTTTGCGCACGATTTGCCTCGGCATGGATCCGGTCCCCAGCCGCTTTCTCCCCGAGCGCAATCAATCGGTGTTTGCCCTCTACAGTGTGTTGTCCTTTCTCTATCGCTGGTTTGTCTATCTGTCGATCATGTGGTTCCTGACCAAGGTTTTCAAACCGTATGGTCTGGAGGTTTTGGGTTATACGATGATCGCAGCGACGCTGGTGGGGATCGTCGTGGTGCCCCTGTACAAGCTCATCAAATTCTTCAAAGTTCCGGGAAGGTGGCGCCAAGTGAAAAAGCCGAGACTGATTGCTTCGACCATCGTGATCGGAGCCGCACTAACCGGAATCGCTTTCATTCCGCTGCCGCATTACATCTACGCGCCGCTCGTGGTCCGCCCCGACCAAGCCGAACACATTTACGTTACGGTCCCCGGCACGCTCCGGACTATTCACGTGGCTCCCGGTCAACGGATCGAACAGAACCAGCCGATCGTGGACCTTCGCGACCCGCAGCTCGAAATGGAATGCGAGCAATTGAAGGGGCAGCGGCAGGCTCTCGTTCAAGAGATTAAAACCCGCGAACACGCCGCGAAATCGTCGACCGAAGCGGCCCGCCAAATCGGCGAATTGCAAGCCAGGCTGCAAGCGACCATCGAACAAATTGAATCGGACGAGCGAAGTATCGCGAAACTAAAAATCACTTCGACGACGAGTGGGTTCGTCTTTCCCCCACCGGAATCCGCAGGCAACAGTTCCCAAATGCAACAGATCGCTTGGTCGCGAACTCCGCTCGATCGCGAAAATGTCGGCGCGATGCTGCCGGAACAAACCTTGGTATGCGTGATCGGCGACCCTAAGCGGATGAAGGCCGTTTTATTGGTGGAGCAGAGCGACGTGCAATTCGTCCAGGGCGATCAAAGCGTTCAACTCATGTTGGACGAATTTCGCGGTCGACGCGTCGACGGCGTTGTCCAAGCCGTTTCGCGAAATCAACTCGCCTCACTCCCTCCCGAATTATCGACGTCGCACGGCGGCCCGGTAGGGGGCACGCCGGGCCCGCAGGGCGACGAGCGTCCGCAATTGACGTACTTTGAAGCGATCGTGCCGCTGCACAATTCAGAACTCTCGTTGACTCCCGGGTTTCGCGGCACGGCCAAAATCCGGGTCGGTACCGCCTCCGTCGGCTGGCGCGTCCTGCGCCTCCTGCGTACGATTTTCTTTTTCCGGTAGGAGTCGGTCATCTTCCGGCCGCTTCAATTCGCCATGAGTTTTTCTCGCCGCAGATGCACGCCGATGGACGCAGATGCCGGAGTTGTTTAGCTGCGTTTATCTGTGTCCATCTTTGGCGTACCACGCCCAGTTCGTCCCCAACCCCCACTGTTGCGTCTTCGTCGCCCACGATTTCCGACACCGGTACTGAATCGCTAACCGAAGCGGAGAAAATCGAACGCCTGATTGCATCTGTCGAGACTATGGCTGGCGCAGTGTTTCTCCGAAACGGTGTCGAACATTCGGCAAAAGATGCTGCAAGTCACCTACGGCAAAAACTGGATGCGGCCGCCAGCAAAATCACATCCGCTACGCAGTTCATCGATCTTGTCGCGTCAAAATCGTCAATCACAGGTCTCGAGTACGAGATTCGATTTGCCGATGGTCGCTCGATTCCGGCAGGCGAATACTTCCGCGGCGAACTAGCAAAGCTGGACGCGGACCGCTAACCGAACAATCGTAATTCTGCCTAAGAACGCAGCCCGCCAACTCGACAGCCGCGGAGCGGCGAAAGCTTCTAGCCGTGGGCGAAGCCCACGTGAACATTTAAATGAATCCAATAGCTGCGGAGCGGCGGCATGATGATTCGGTCGGCGAGTCGACCTCGTCTGGATGATTTGATTTGCGAATTGCCAAAAGAAAATTCGTATCGCCACGTCGTTCCTAAGAAGAGTTGCGAGTCCGATGGAAGGCGATTTTTTGAAAGCAGAGGTCATCGAATGGTACTCAGACGCTGCGTGCTCTGAGCTCCGTGTGCTCGATGCCTCAGTGGTCCTCAAAACGGTGAGTTCGACCCTGTTGTTGCCGGCAAGTCGGCAACGCAATCGAGTACGAGTACCGCTTCGCTGAGTACGAGTACGAGCAAAGAACGAGGAATGAGGAAAGCGACAGGACCAAGGAGCATAACGCTTCGTGCTCGTGCTCAGTCCACCGGACGGTACTCGTACTCGATTCTTCGCCGATTGCGACGCGGAAACCGGCGAAAAGGAAGGGCAGCAATACTCGTCGACACTCGCAAGAAAGAAAACAAACGGCAATTGTCGATTACCGGCTCAAATCGAGGCAGGCGATGCTATTGCCAAGGCGGACGTACATCTTTTTGCCAACGAACGCGGGATGAGAAAAGACGTCGACGTTTGATTCGGCTAACCGAGCACGGCTGATGAGAACGTAATGATCGCTTTGAGCGTCGACCAATAGAAGTTCGCCTTGTGCGGTCACGACTAAAACTGCCTCCGGCGAGGCGACAATCGAAGTGTGACTGCCGAACCCATCGTCGCTACCGACCCAAATCGGTTGAAGGGTTTTGGCGTCGAGGCAATAGAGGTCGCCGTGCACGCCAAAGATCCGATCCCCGGTTTGAACGGCCGTGTGGGTGTCCGGTGCGAAATCGTTGAACGTAGCCGTTGGCTTAGGCCGCGCAATGGCCTTGTCGTCGAATTCGTACCGCCGCGCGCCGTTGTTTTCGGTTGCCACCATCACGCCCGTTTCGTCGACAAGGGGAGTCGGAACGTTGAAATCGTTCGGCTGGTTGGCGACCACTTCCCAGAGCCGATTCCCGCTGTCGAGAGACCAACCGCCGAGCGACGAATGATCGAGGCCTATAATCTGCCTTTGAGGCCCGATTAGCGCCCAAACCAGCGACGAATAAGAGCATTGTCGACCGGCGACTTGCCAAGTGAGATCACCCGATTCGAGGTCGACGGCGACCAACGAAGGATTTTCGGCGCCCGTTTGAAAGATCAGCCGTTGATCGACCACCAGTGGCGTGCCGCAAAAGCCCCAAATCGGAACCGTGCCACCAAAATCGCGGACGAAATTTTTTCGCCATGAAATCGCGCCGGTCTCCAGATCGACGCAATGCAAATCGCCAAAGGCCCCGAGCAAGATCGCGGACGCGCCCACGATCAAGGGCGTGGCACGCGGCGTATTTCCATAATCCAATTGCCCGGCTGCCGCGTAGGAAAGCTGCCACAGCGTCTTGCCGGTATCCGCATCGAGGCACAGAAAGATGTCATTCCGGTCGAGCGGATCGCGACAACCCAGCAAAACTCGTCGTTCGTCGGCCGCGATCCCTCCCAAGCCTTCGCTGGGCAATTCCTGCCGCCAAGCAAACACCATGGTCTCGGGAAATTGGCTGGGCAACCAAGAAACGAGTCCGTTGCGATGATCGCCGCGCCACCCTTTCCACTCGCGCGACAGTCCTAATTTTTTTTTTGCTCGATGGATGCAGCCGGAGGTTCGCTCGAGGCGGGACTTGTTTTAATTTCTGTTAAGGCATCCTCGGCGAATGCAACAAAGCCGGAATCAGTCTCCAAGGCGGTTAGCAAATCGGCATCTTCTCCGGCAGCGATCAGCGATTTAGTGATTTGATGCCGCAACGAATCATCGAGGTCCTTGTTGACGAATGCTGTGATAAATCGAACCGGCTCGGTCTTGCCGACGACGCGCAAGTCCCCTTTCTTGATCGTGCCGCAGCCTTCGAGCAGCGGGGCGGCGTAGCTCGAAATCATTGCGGCGGCATTTTCGTCTTGAGGAAGGTCCAAGAGCTTGGTGGCAGCGACGCTGCAAGCCGCAAATGTTTCCAGCTCCTCGGCAACCTCAACCCCTGCGCCGCGGAGCAAGGCGATCGGCGCGGCGTGTTTTTCTTCGCATTCCTTCGGCCCAAATAGAAACCGATATCCCCTCAAATCGGCGACGCCGGCCGCCGCGTCGTCTTTGCGAACGACGATCAATCCCCACTGTGCGGTCTCGCCTTCTTTGTCGGTGAGGCTGGCAACGGGTTGCAATTCTAGTTTGAGGTCCGCCGCGTTGGCCAAAGCCACCGAATGCTTGGCAACGACGATGTCGACGCGACCATGCGTTTCTTTAGACGCCGCTGGAATCGACTCCGCCCATACGATTTTGACTTCACGCTGCAATTGCTTGGCCAGGTGTAAAGCAAGTTTTTCGTATTTCCGCTGAGCATAACCTTGAACGCAATCGCAGGCCAATGGCGCCGACAACGGATCCATCACGACCAGTGTTAAAGCCGACGACTCGGTATCTTGTGACCACCCCGGCTGCGATGCGCCAAACCACAGTCCGCTCGACCACAAGAGTCCAGCCCAGCCTAGCATTCGAAAAACGGGGTTCCATTTGGCGCGCATCGTTTCATTCCGCTTGCATCGTTGGGGAGTTCTTGTCCAACCGCGGCTCTTTCGACCAGCCGGTCTGACCGCCATTATCCCGAATCGTTCGTTGGGGAAAAGAGCCGTCGGCCGTTCCGACGGGGGGATTCGGCGATTTATCGGTGGAATGCTTGCTTCACGCCGATTCTCACGATCGCCGTAAGCGCTGCCCTGTTTCCTGTATTACATCCATCCCATAAATTTGATTCGACGCTCATTCGTGACCTGGATGGATCTCGCGACAAACTTGTTTGAAGATTTATGGAACTGAATGCCTATCAACCGTGCCCCTGTCATGCGCAACAAAAGATCAAGTTTTGTTGCGGCAAACAGATTGTCGATGACTTGAACCAGGTCATGGCCTTGGCCCGCGGCAATCAAACGCTGGCGACCTTAGACAAGCTGGACCGATTGATCGCCGAACGGGGGCCCAAGGACTGTTTACTGACGCTCAAGACGCACTTCTTGATCACCATGATGGAGATCGACAAGGCGCGCGAGTGCAACGAACAGTTTCTTCGCACGAACCCCAAGCATCCGATCGGTATGCAACACCAAGCGATGATCTGCTTGGCGGAAAACAATTTGCTTGGCGCCATCAACGCGTTGCAAGACGCGATGGATGGGATCAAGGGAAACGCGGTGCCGGTCTCGTTGGCGAATGCGTTTCGCTTGGTCGGTCTGGAGTTGCTCCGCCAGGGACATCCGATCGCGGCGCGGCAGCATTTGAGCTTTGCCCGTTCGCTCAATAAGAACGACGAACAAGCCGCCCTGCTGATCGTCGAATCGTATCGAATTCCGACCCGCTCGCAGTTGCTCAAGCAAGATTTGGAACTGCCTGTGCCGCCGGACAGCCAACCGTGGACCAAAACGTACCAACAGCTTCGGCGGCTGGCCGCACGCGGCCAATGGCGAACGTCGTTGCAATATTTGGAGGTCAAATTCCTGCCGCAATATCCCGCCGAACCGACGTTGTTGAAGGCCGCTGCGATTCTGGCCTTATGGCTGGCCCGCAACGAGAAAGCGGCCGACGCCTGGGCGGCCTTTGCCGCGACGCCTGGCATTTCGGTCGACCAAGCGATCGACGCCGAAATATGGATTCAGGTGTTGCGCGACGTCGATTCGTCGCGGTCGTTTGACATCGTTCAGCACACGATCCCAGTCGAAAACATCGAGGAACTGTTGGAGCGAATGCATTCATCGGATCGGTTCGCCACGATCCCCACATCGGCCTTCGACAGCGAAGAGGGACCCCCACCCAAAGCCGCATTTGTTTTTCTGGATCGGCCAGTCCTCCGCTCGTCTGCGGATATCGAACCGGATCGAATCCCAAACGCGCTGACAGAGATCTTGTTATTTGGGCGGCAGACGGATCGCCCAGCGCGTTTAGAATTCGACGTCGTTCTCGACGGCAGCGAGGAGGAGTTGCGAAAAGATCTATTGAATCTACTCGGCGAGTTGGCGGACGCGTCGCGCGAAGTACGCGAGACCGTTGGCTTAATTCCCGAAAAACAACTTCGCTTGGCGGCGCGGTGGCATTTGCCACCGGATATCGATCGGATTCGCTTGGCCGAACTGGAACGCCGCCACGAAGAAACGACGATGCTCGAAACCTGGCCGCAAGTCCCTTCGGCGGCCTTGGAGGGCAAGGCTCCTGCCGACGTTGTGAGCGACTCCCAATACCGTCTCAAACTCGAAGCGATGCTCGGCCTTCTGGAACTCGCCGACCAATTGCATGGACTCGATCCGTCGTTAATCGATCGGCTCCGCGAAAAACTGAAGTTGTCGAAACCGCAGCCGTTGGATCCGCGAGCCAATCCGTCTGCGGTCTTGACCCCCTTGCAGCGACAGCGGATCCAATGGGAGTTGGCTCCCGACGAGATGCTGATGGCGAATTTTTATTACGCGATGACCGCCGGGCATTGGCAAGTATTGCGGGCGATCGGCCAAGAAATTCTCAAACGGCCTAGCTTGGAAGCCAACGTCCCGCTAGAAAGCGTGTGCAACGTACTGGCGAACATAACGAAAGATAACGAAGAGAGTTTGAATTTCATTCGCCAAGCCCGCAAGATCGCTCACGCCAAGGGCAAGCCGCAAGGAATTTGGCTGGTGGCAGAATTGGAACTGCGAATCAAACGAAACATTACCGAGAAGACTGAAGAACTATTCGAAGAAATACGCGTCCGGCACATGGGAGAGCCCAACGTCGAATCGCGCATGCAACGACTGGTCGCGGCACTCGGCTTTGGCGATCCCAACGCCCGCGTCGAGGAGCCGGCCGCCGATCTGGCACCGGTTGCCGCTGGGGATGAACGGAGTTCCGTTTGGACTCCGCAGTCGGCGGAGGAGAGAGCGGACGCCGGCAAGTTGTGGCTGCCGGGAGATTGAGCGGCTTGATTGGCGTGCAAGGTCCACTGCGGACCATAACGGGGAGTTGGAATTGCCGAAGTACATCGTTCGCTTTGGATCGATGCGCACGCTCGGGGTGATGGGCGTTCGCGGCCGCGACGAATTTCGCCGCGGCCAAGAGGTCGTCGTGCGATCAATCCGGGGCTTGGAAATTGGATCGGTGCTGTGCGAAGCGACCGACGACGCACTCTCGCATCTGGACGAACCTTCCGTCGGCCAAATCCTGCGGCTTATGACGGGTGACGACCTCAACGAGGCCCGGCACTTGGAATCGCAAAAATCCGCCAAGCTGGACGCTTGCCGCCGATTGATCGCGGAATCCGGACTCTCGATGCAATTGGTCGATATCGAACATCTGTTTGGCGGCGAACGCATCGTCGTCTATTTTTTGTCCGAGGATCGAATCGATTTTCGCGACTTGGTGAAAGCGCTTGCCACCGAGTTTCAAACGCGGATCGAAATGCGACAAATCGGCGTTCGCGACGAAGCCAAGCTGCTGGCGGACTATGGCGACTGCGGTCAACCGATTTGCTGCGCAACCCACCTGTCCAAAATGCCTCCCGTTTCGATGAAAATGGCCAAAATTCAAAAAGCAACCTTGGACCCCACGAAAATCTCCGGTCGCTGCGGGCGGTTGAAATGCTGTTTGCGCTATGAATTCGACACGTATTTGGAAATGCGACAAGAGTTGCCGCCAATCGGCGCCCAAATTGTGACCGCGCGGGGACACGCCAAGGTTATCGATCATGAAATTTTAGCGCAACAAGTCTTGATTGAAACCGAGGACCATCGACGAGTCTTAATTGATGCAGGTGAGGTCTTGTCTATTGTCCGCACTCATCAAACTTGACTTGGGTGGGAATTGCTGGCAAAAATAGTGGTGCGAGCGCGGTAAGTGTTCGGGCAAGCGACGGAATGAAATTCGGCCTCTTCGACGTGCGAAGCGTGCCCTTGACTTAGAAAAGGCAGACGGCGATGACGTGCGAACCCGACGATGCGTTGATTGAATTGGCCCGACGAGACCAGCGGTATCCCGTGGACGCCTACCGTTTTGTCCGCGAAGCGCTCAGTTACGCCTCCGATATCCTCGAGATGGGATCGGAGAAGGTGACCGATCCGGACGACCAACCCCAACCGCGCGTTGAACACCATCTGACCGGCCAAGAGCTTTGCGAGGCGATTCGCGTATTCTCATTGAATCAGTTTGGCTTGATGGCTCGCGCCGTATTGAAGAACTGGCGGATCGAAGCCACCTCCGACTTTGGCGAAATCGTCTACAACATGATCGGCGTCGGCCTGATGAAAAAATCCAAAGGAGACGACCGCCGGCACTTTGACAATGTCTACGATTTTGCGTCCGCGTTTCAAGACGATTTCAATTTCTGCAAACGCAAGCTGAAGACTAAACGCTAGCCAAATGAACCCACGTGAATCGGGCTGCTCACCTTGGAAAGGTCTTCGCCTCCGCGATCTCGCGGAGAAACTGTCAAGTGTCACGAGTTGACCCCAATTCCCTTGACCGCGACTCGGTTGGCGCGGGGGACAGAGCGGGCGTCGAATACATTGGTTGGCCCACCCTCGCGGCGAAGTTTTGAAGTTGCGCTTTTCTGGACAATATCATGCGACGCTCCTGTATTCTGAGGGTAAAGCGTTGGCGAGGAGGCGTTTGAGTTTGCCGATGCCTCCGGAAGTTTTTAGGCGTTTCGACAAATATCTTAGTTCGTTGCC
>JBGTJE010000034.1:0-1953 GCA_041745295.1 Pirellulaceae bacterium
TACGGAGATTTGGGACCCTGCATTTCAGGTTGTAAATTGGGGGGAAGAAGTCCCGACGGGCTGGGAAGCCCATCCTACATGCATGTCTTTATTGCCCGACGGGCTGGGAAGCCCGTCCTACATTAGTAAGCCACCGTCGCCCCGAAGTTGAAGATGTCCGCGGAAACGGTCGTCGTCACGCTCGTGCCCGGAATTGCTCCCAGCGGCGTTTGGATCGGACCGGTGACCGAGTTCTCGAAGCCGTGCGTCCAGGCGCACGTCATCGAGAGGCAGTCGTTGAAGTAGTATGTCGCGCCGAGGCTGTACCAGTGTTGAATGATCAGCGACGAGGCGACGTTGAACATCGTTTGTTCGTCGCTGATCGGATTCTGGTTGTAGGTGTAGCCGGTGCGGAGCGTGAGGCGATCCGTCATCAGGTATTGGACGCCTTGTGAGAAAGAGAAGACGCTGTCCCATCCTAAGCCCGCGACGGCGCCCGTCGGAAGGAATCCTTGATCACCAAAGCCGACGGCGTTTTCGTAGTCGAAGTAACGCAGGTCTGTCGCGAATAGCCAGCGCTCGAAGCCGGTGTAGGCCGTGCCGAGGGAGACGATGCTGGGGAGATCGAAGTTGACTTCGGCAAACATCGGCCCGCCGAGTTCGTTTTGCGAGTTGAAGCGGAACGGCTCCATCCACTGCGGGCTCTTGTAACTGAGGCCCCAATTCCAGCAGGACTCCGTCGTGAGGAAAGCACCGACTTGGAAGCCTCCGCCCCAAGCCATTCGCGTGCCGGTTCCGGGGCCGTAGCTGAAAAAGCCGTCGCCGTTGGCATCGTTGGGAGCACCGAACACGAGCGGATTGCAGACGAGGCTCGCAAGGGTCAACGTGGGCGCGAAGCCGATCGAGAGTCGGTCGGTCACCGCAAACGAAACGGTGGGAACGATTTGGCAGACTTCTGCCTCGGCGAAAACTGCTCCCAGTCCGCCGAGTGGCGATCCCGCCGAAGGTTGCGGCGTGAGAATTGGGTTCGTTCCGCTCGCGGCATAGTTCGCACTAAAGCCGCCGATGCCAAAAATGCCTAGGCCGATTGTCCAGGGAGTGTCGGCAATATGTTGCACGAGCCCCATCGTCGGGACTGGCGCTACGCCCGGCTCGCTGTCGGTCGTGCCCGCGAGGCCAAAAGCAGGGATCGCGGACGAGAGTGAAGTCGTGGGCAGAACCAATCCAATGCCAAACGCCAGTTCGGAGTTCGGCAGGCCGGAGATCCCGGCCGGGTTCCAGGCCAACGAGCCAATGGAATCAATCGGCGCGGCAACAGTCGCTCCGCTCATCGATTGATTGGTCGGCCCGACCGAGGGAATAAAGATGCCTTGCGCATGCACTTCGCTCGTATTCGCGAAGAAGACGCAAACGATTCCTACGCACAAAGCAAGTTGTGCCCGACCCAATCCTTTGGTAATCATTGTCGCCCGCCCTGGTTTCGGTGACACAATCTGCGCAATTGGCACGCCTTTTGAACCTATCGGAAATGCTTCACTTGGGACTTAATCCGGTTCTGCCAGCAAATCCTCAGAAACGTCCAGTCCGCCATGCTTATTGCAACAGTTGTCCGGGCCGAGTGACGGGCGTTGTCCTAGCGCAGCCATTTTGTTGCATCACTTGTAGCGGTTGAGAAGCGCGTGGCGTTTTTGCGACAACCCATCAATGCGAGCTAGCGAATGTTTGACGTTCGCACTCGTCAACGTAGTTATTGAGTGTTACTTCCGTCGGAAACCGGAGTCGCATACGGATCTGGGTTCGGCGGCAGAATTTACAGCTTTTACTGAGTGGGACGATTTGAAGTTGAAATCGGAGGGCAGACCGATGAACGAAAAATTCACGTGTACCGCTGAGCGTAATGAGTTCAGCGCGCAGGCTACGAGCCTGGAAAATCCATTTGATTTGGAACAGTTAGTCCGCCGTTGCATGGGACGG
>JBGTJE010000035.1:0-54069 GCA_041745295.1 Pirellulaceae bacterium
CAGCCGGCTTTGCACCAAAAGACACGGGCATAGCCCGTGGCACACAATGCATTGAAACAGCAGTTGTGTGCCACTGGCTTTGCCAGTGCTTGCGTTGGCATTATTGTGCAAAGCCGGCTGACGCCCGCCGCACGCCTAAGAATTTCTTTACGCTACGCGTTTATTCGCAGCTACTTTTTCCGCCGTACAAAGACCGTGCTCCGGCGCGACCTCGGTGTGCGCGGCGCCCTGGCCTTGCCGGATCCTGAGCCAAACGAGTAACCGCCGGCGAAAGTTTCGCAGCGGCACGCCAGCCTTGCGATGCCAGCGAATCCACCAAGGGCGATGCCGTTCCATTTCTTGTTCGAATGCCGCTCGGTTCAATCGCCACGTTCGATGTTTCATCAAGTGGTACCGGTCGCTCTGTTGCAGAACGCGAAGCATCCACCGCGCCACCGGCCAATCGGGAAATCGCAAACTGATCTGAAAATCAAACAAATAAGGTCGGCCATCGTCCCCGACCAACACATTCTCAGGTTTGTTCAAGTCGACGTAAGCCATTTGCCGCGCGTGAATGGCATCCAATAAGCTGCTTAACTGGTTGAAAAACGCTTCGTTCGGATCGTGGACCAGCGAAAGCGGACGGCCCGGGATGAACTCATGACAAAACGCGGTCGGCGCGATGCGGCCATTGATCATTACCGACTTGGCCGATGCTGGAATTCCGGGCACGAACTCAAGCAAGCGAAAAAATGTTGCCTCGCGGCGGGCCAGCCATTTGCCTAGCCAACGCATGGGAATCCCCGCGCAGGATTGAACTCGATTGAATTTGCAGACGACCTTTGTGCCGTTGCCTTGATAAAGGGCTGTCGCGGCCCACGAGTCGTGCTTAAAAATAGTTTGCAGTTCGAAATGCTTGCCGTCGACTTCGATTCGCGAGGGAGGCTCGTCCGGCCCGAGAGCTCGAAACATCGCCGGTCTCTTACGCGTCGATTCGCGAATTTCGTTTTTTTTCTCGATCGTTTCCATTCGTTCGATCGCCCAAAGTCCGCGGTCAATCCTGCGCAATTTCTTTCGGATGCCGTTCTCAATACTCGTAGTGTCCCGAAACTGCCGGCTTAAATCCAGGTCGATTTGATGGCTTGGAAATGCATGCGACGACCATTCGCATGATACCGACAGCTTGATGCAACGCCCAAAAGCATTTATCATCGAACCGATATCCTCTGCTTCAGCCGAGGTCGCCCGTTCGAAGCCGACGGATCGCCGAAGTTGCCCGCCGCCATGAACTCGATGAAATAGTGAACGTATGCAACGAATCTACTGGAAACTGTCGGTGTTGTTTTTGTCCGTTGGAATCGCAGCCGGCCTCGGCTGTAAATCGGCCACCGAATCCCCGGTTCAAGATGTGAAATCACCTCGCGTCGAATCCAAAACGGAGTCGCCGGCGGCAGAGCCCGTGGAAGGACCTGCCAACAGCACGCCCGCGCAAGCCCTCGAATCTAATCCGGTGATTGCGACTGTCCCGTTCCCAGAACCAGATTTCATCACGGTTCAGCATATCTTGATTGGATTCAAGGGATCCGTTGGACAGAAACTCATCGCTCGAACCAAAGAAGAAGCAGAATCCCTGGCCAACGAAGTGCTGGCGATGGCCCAAGCCGACGATGCCGATTTCGACGCCCTGGTTAAAAAGTACACCGACGACTCTCACCCCGGCATTTATAAAATGGCCAACAATAACGTTTCGGAAAACGCAATGCCCGGAGACGTTCGGCCGAGAAGCAAGATGGTCGCAGCGTTTGGCGATGTAGGATTTCCACTCCAAGCCGGCCAAGTGGGAATCGCGAATTACGACACGAAGAAGAGCCCCTTCGGTTGGCATATCATCAAACGTATTAAGTAGTTAGTCGTTCCCAATCGATAAGTCTTTTTTTTGTGTGCCACTGGCTCTGCCAGTGTCTTGGGTCAATAGGAGTGTTGAGCTCGCACTGGCAGAGCCAGTGGCACACAAGAATTTGGTTAGAGTAGGCTGAGAGCGGGCCAATCACGCGGTCACGCCAGAATTCCGTGCACGAGCTTGCCGTGGACGTCGGTCAAGCGCATGTCGCGACCTCCCCAGCGATAGGTGAGCTGTTCGTGATCGATTCCCAGCAAATGTAACATCGTCGCGTGCAGGTCGTGAATCTCGACTTTGTTCTCGACCGAACGATAGCCAAATTCGTCGGTCGCCCCGTACACGTTGCCCCGCTTGATGCCGCCACCGGCGAGCCAGAGACTAAAACCGAATGGATTGTGGTCGCGGCCATCAGAGCCTTGGGCAAACGGCGTACGGCCAAACTCGCCCGACCATATTACTAGTGTCTCATCGAACAGCCCGACTCGTTTCAAATCCGTTAGGAGGGCGCCGATGCCTTGGTCGACGGCGCGGGCATTGTCGGCGTGCCCCTGTCGCAGATTGCCATGTTGATCCCAGCGATCGTGGCCGATGCTGGGGCAGGTCAACTCAATAAACCGAACGCCTCGCTCGATGAGACGGCGTGCGACCAAGCACTGTCGACCGAATGTCGCGGTCCCCTCGTGCTTGGCGTTCAGGCCGTACATTTCGCGAGTCGCCTCGGTTTCATCGCTCATCGACGTCAACTCAGGAACTTCCGTTTGCATTCGAAACGCCAGCTCGTAATTTGAAATCGCCGACTCCAATTCGTCGAATGGGCCCCACCGTGTGACGACTGAATCGTCCAATGCACGAATCATCTTGAGTTTGTTGAGTTGCAATGAGCGATTCGCGTCGACCGGTCGGATGTTATCGAGTGGCGGATCGCTGGCGTTGAACACCGAGCCTTGATACGCGGCCGGCAAAAAGCCACTGTTAAAGCAGTCGAGCCCGCCCGGTGGAATCAGGCCGCCGTTGAGAACGACAAAGCCCGGCAGGTTCTGGTTTTCGCTTCCCAAACCGTAACCCGCCCAAGCGCCCATGCTTGGACGGCCCTGAAAACCGTT
Organism: Pirellulaceae bacterium; assembly: GCA_041745295.1. GTDB lineage: Bacteria > Planctomycetota > Planctomycetia > Pirellulales > Pirellulaceae > JANMEB01. Next base: position 2,983 of record JBGTJE010000035.1, read on the forward strand.
TCCCGTATGCAAAAAGTAATTCGCGTTTGTGTGTTCCGAGAAATTCGAGACCATCGAACGGATGATCGACATGTCGTCGACATGCTGGGCAACGTACGGAAACAAATCGCTGACCTCAATGCCGCTTTGCCCGTAAGGGCGAAATTTCCACGGCGACTGCATCACCGTGCCAATGTTGTTGAACTGGGTCGGTTCGATTTTTTGCTGATACGGTTTCCCGTGTTCTCGTTCCAGCAACGGTTTCGGGTCAAACGTGTCGACTTGCGACGGGCCACCGTCCATGTAGAGATAGATGACGTGTTTTGCTTTGGGCCGGTAGTGGGTTGGCCGAGGGGACCAAGGCGACGCCGACGCTCCGGCTTCTGGTGCCGGGAGTTTGTCGCCAAACGCCGGCGTGGTCAACAAGGCCGAAAGGGCGACCGCGCCGAACCCGCAGGCGGAGTCGCGCAGCATTTGGCGTCGCGTCAGCGGAGTCCGTCGAAATCGACCGCAATGATTACAGGAATCGCTCATTTCAACTCAATATCTAAAAGCGTTTCGACGCACCGGACTCGCGCTCGGCGCAGGTCTCCTGACCTCGCCAAAAAGCCGACCGAAGGTCTCCACGCTTGGCGATCCATGTCGCCAATGGTTGGGAGACCTGCGGTCAAAGGAGGTGCGGGGTCGGGAGACCCGCGCACAGCGACGAGCGAATTAATGGACATAGTAGAATTCCTTGGCGTTGATCAGGACGTGGCACAAGTCGCGCCAAGCAAACAAGGCGTTTTGTTCGCCGGATGATCCTGATTCGACCAATTGTCGCCGCTGGGCGTCGAGAAATTCTTGGGCCAAAGTGATTTCGTCGGGTTGCGGGATACGCGCGAAGGCTTCTTGAAACAAGCGATCCAATCGTCCCGCTTCGGATTTTTCATCCGCCAAGAGTCGCTTGGCCCAAACCTCGGACTGTTGAAGGACGAAGGGGTGGTTCAACAGCATCAACGCCTGGGAGGGAACGTTCGAAACGTTGCGGCGTCCGATGGCGTTAAACGGTGATGGCGTGTCAAACGTCAACATCATCGGCGAAAGAAAATTGCGGCGGACCTCGATGTAAACGCTGCGCCGCCGATTGCCGTCGAGGGGGCCACTTTCGCCAGGCCGCCCACGACCTTCCAAAAAAGGTGTCAGATAGATCGGCACGCTCGGCCCGTACATCGTCGTATCCAGATTTCCAGCGGCCTGCAAAATCGAATCGCGAATCGACTCGGACGACAAGCGTCGAACGTTGGCCCGATGCAACAATACATTGTCTGGATCGGCCTCCTCGGCGGCCGGATCCATCTGGCTCGACATGCGGTAAGTTGCACTCGTCGCGATCATGCGCAGTGTTTTTTTGATCGACCAACCGTGTTCGGCAAAGCTCGTTGCCAAATGATCGAGAAGTTCCGAATGGCTCGGCCGTTCTCCCAGCACACCGAAATTGTCGACCGACGCGACGAGGCCGCGGCCAAACAAATGATGCCACAAGCGATTGGCTATCACGCGCGTTGTGAGCGGGTTTTCCATGCTTGCCACCGCATTCGCTAAGCGCAGGCGACCGCTCCCATTTTCAGGCGTCATTTCAAAACCTTCGGATGTCGGGATCGCTTGGATCATTCGACGCGTGGCTTCGGGCCCCGGCGTCTTGTGATTGCCGCGAACAAGGACGTATTCATTTTCGCCGGTTCCGTCCGCGATGGCTTGCGCGAAGACTGGCGCCGGGACACGGCTCTCGCGCAACCATTCTTGTCGATCATTCAATTGTTGCTCGATCGATTCGCGGCACTGCAGGATCGTCGGATCGACAACCAGATTCCAGTGGAGTACCCAGTCGAGCAGGGCAGTGCCGGAGGTATCCGGTTTATCGACTTCGATCTGTTGACAAATGCGCCGAACGAGTTGTTCCGCAAGTCCCGCTAGCGTCGGTTCATCGGCGTCGCGCACCGCAACTTTATGCAAGGGCTCAAAAACTGCATCGGCCGGCAAATCCGCGAACAAGTCAGCAGCGAAGTCGGATGGGACATCAGCGAGCGTCGGATGATCCGAGAATCGAATCTCATCAACGGCAATGGATCCGCCGGAATGGTCGATGATTTCAAGGTGGGCTCGATGGCCCGAGTAATTGCCGACGTCTTGTCCTTGCGCAAGCCACGTGAATCGATTGGGCGAATCGACGTTCAGCGACATGCCGTTAAAGAGCAACGAGTTAAAGGTATCGAGTGTAAAACCGTCGATGATCAGGCGAACTTGGGCTTCGCGCCCCGCCAACCGGTAGTGGATGAACTTGTGATCGAGCGTAAACGTTGGAGAACGCAACACGCCATACAACGGCGTTCCCTTGCGCCCGCTGCTGACCGTTCCAGCTCGCCCAATTTGCTGTCCAGCGGTTTGCGAATTATCGACGGACCATTGCGGCGTTTCAGAATCGTCAAACGCCCAACCGGTTCGAAACCAACCGGGCAGTTTGGGGTCGTTGAAATCCGCGAAGGTAGGAGATTCTTCCAACAGTTTTTGAGCCTCGTCACGTTTCCGCTGAACTTGTGCGATCACTTCGGCTCGAGCAGCGGGATCGCCCAATCCGCCGTTGCGCAAAATCTGTTGCAAGACGTACAGCGGGTGATCTGATTCGTTGAGTCGAGGATCGCGAAGTGCTCGTACCCACAGCCCAAGTTGCTTGGGGTCGAGTGATTGTTCCTTGGCGATGCCATCGATCAACCGTTTCAGATTGGTGAACAGCTCGTCGGGATGCGCCCGCAATTCAAAATAGTCCAATCCGAACATGAATTTCGGTGCTGCCACTTTGTTGGTCCCGATCAGTTCGATTTGCAGGACGTGTTTTCCCGCGGCCAATAAAGGTGTCGCCAACGCTTGTTGGCCCGTTTTACCTAGCTCCGGTGCAAAGAGGTCGATTTTCTCGGCGATGACCTCGTCGTCCAATCGAATTTTCACAATGCCGTAATCCCGCGCTTTGGTAAAATCCGCGACGAGGTCGTATTGGCCATCGGCGGCAACGGAAAACTCAATCGCGAGTTGATCGCCGATTTTTCCATCGAGCCACCAAAGCTGCTTGTCTGCATCCCAGCGCGTGTCGCCGACCGCTGCGAGTTCCTGGACGGTGACCTGTCCGCCGGAGGGTTTGGTCGTGGCAAATTCCTCGCCCTGAAATTTCACGGTTTGCGGCTTGGAAAATGGGCCGTCCTTCGAGATGCACTCCAGTGCCGCTGCAAAATATTTTGCGAGTTCGTCCCTAGGCACTCCGTTCAACGACTGCCGGTATTCGGAGCACTTGGCGTCCAACGCAAGCTGCCGTTCCGCCAAGTCTGAGGCTGCCGAATCGATCTTGTGGCCGTAATCCAACATCGCAAGCTGCCGCCGCGAACTTTGCATGAATCCGACCAAACCGTAGTAGTCGCGCGCAGCAATCGCGTCGAACATGTGGTCATGGCAGCGGGCGCAGGCAACGGTCAGCCCCAAAAACGTCTTGCCGAAAACGTCGATTTGATTGTCGAAGCGGCCCGCCTCATCGCCGCGCACGTCGACCGGGCCGTGAGTTGCCTCGCCGAGGAACCAAAATCCTGTCGCGACAATCGATTCATTGAAATGATCGGGCGAATTGAGTCGAGGCTCAGGCAACAGGTCGCCGGCCACGTGTTCGCGAATAAATTGATCGTAAGGGACGTCCGCGTTGAAGGCTCGGATCAGATAGTCGCGGTATTGATGGGCGTGCGGCAGGGGATAATCGTATTCGTGACCGTACGTCTCGGCGTAGCGGACCAAATCCATCCAACGACGAGCCCAGTGTTCGCCGAAGCGCGGCGACGCTAACACACGGTCGACCAGTTTTTCGTAAGCGTCCGCAGAAGTATCTTTGAGGAATTCGTCGACTTCGGCGGGAGAGGGGGGCAAGCCGATCAGGTCGAAATACAATCGCCGAATCAGTGTACGGGGATCCGCTTCCGGAGCCGGCCTAAGTTTGTTCTTATCCAATTCCGACAATACAAAAGCGTCGAGTGGTTGACGGATCCAAGCGGCCTGAGAGACCCTCGGGGGTTCCGGGTTGGCAATTGGTTGCCAACACCAGTGTTCGCTGCGCCGTGCTTCAAGATCAAATTTTTTCGGCCCGATTGCCGCGGTCTGCTCGGTGGGCGGCCAGGGCAAACCACGCTTGACCCATTCGGTCAGCGTCTCAATCTCGGCGTCCGGCAGCTTGGAATCCGGCGGCATTTCGTAAAGTCCGGAATAGTTGATTGCTTCAACCAACAGACTTTTATCCGGATGTTCAAGGTCAATGGCCGGACCTGTCTCTCCACCCGACAGAATCGCCTCGCGCGAGACCATCTGAAGTTTGCCTTCCGGGTCGTCGACTTCGGGCCCGTGACATTCAAAACAGCGATTCGCCAGAATCGGACGAACTTGCTTCTCAAAAAACTCTAAATCGTCGGGGGAAAACTCGCCCTCTTGCTTCACTTGAGCCATTACCGACGGCTGGGCGAAGCCGAGGAGAAACAAGGAGAGTGCCAAAAGCAAAGCGCCGCAACACCAGCCGGAAGCCAGGATGCGGATTGCGATGTGGTGCCGTGTCAACATGAATCAACTGCCAAGTCCAACCACGCGAGCGACTGAAACGCCAGTTGCTGCTCCCTCGATTGTAAATCGAAATGGGCAACGCCGAAACTACGTGGATGCCGCCGAACTTACTTATCGCGTGGGGATTGGGGCGACACCGTTTGCTGGTTGTTGGAGTTCGCCGGTTCGTCGGGATGCTCGTAAATGATCAGCAACAGTTTGTTGTCTTGATTGGATTCGAATTTGGTAGGGCGAACATCGTCGAACGCAAGTGAATAGGCAACGTGCAGCAGTTCATCCTCCAATTTGTAGACGCATTTGATGATCTTACCCGCGTCCGAGCCGTCTTCGATTGTGATGTCCATCGCCCGGGGCTCCTTGGACAAGTCCAATTCAATGGTGCCGGAGGAAACTTCTTCATTGAAGGTGGATTTATAACGACCGTTCGAGAGTTCGAGCTTTATTTGCTTGCAAACTTCATCGGGGAACTTTTCGCCCGCGAGAACACCTGACTTGGGTCGCCAAGTTCCGGTCAATCGTTGGAATTCGGCGGCAACATCTTCGTCGCTGAATTTGGCTGGGGGCTTTTCGGTTGAGGTCGAATCGGTTGCCCCCGACGACGGTTTGGCTTGAGGCTCTTTGCCTTGTTCCTGAGCCCAATTCCGGGCGGAACCGGTGAATACCAGAAGTCCCATGGCAACGGCGCAAAGATCGAGGCGCATTTTGCGAATATCCTTTGTGAAAGTTCAGCGGATCAAAGTCGTTCCCAAAATAGTGACCAGGCCACGAAACCTCGTAGCGAAATTGTCATAGTGCGAGTACGATTCATCAAGCCCAATTGGGGCAGTTGATTGTATCCGGCCCCAGCCATTTTGGCATCGTTTGCAGCTTGATGGAGGATTGATGGCTCCGCTGATTCATCTGGAAAACATCGTCAAGTTCTATGGCCGGATTTGCGCATTGGACAATGTGAGCCTCGACATGGGGCCGCGGATTACGGGCCTGCTTGGTCCGAACGGAGCCGGCAAATCGACCCTGATCAAAGTGATTCTCGGTTTGGTTAGGATTAATGGTGGGGAGGGAACGGTACTCGGTTATCGGCTTGGTCGCGATGGCCGCGAAATTCGGTCGCAAATTGGATACCTGCCCGAGGACGACTGTTACATCCCAGGGATGAGCGGGGTGGAAGTCGTTCGCTTTTCGGCTTGTTTGGCCGGCTTGCCCCCGATCGAGGGTTTGCGCCGCGCTCACGAGATTTTGGATTTTTGCGGAGTCCAACAAGAACGCTATCGCGACATCGAGACCTATTCCTCGGGGATGCGGCAAAAGATCAAATTTGCATCATCCATCGTGCACGACCCCAAGTTGCTAATCTTGGATGAGCCAACCTCTCACCTCGATCCCGAGGAGCGCGAAGATTTGCTCAACCGGATCCGCGTGTTGGCCAGGGATTACAACAAGTCGGTAATTCTCTGCACCCACATTTTGCGCGATGTGCAATCGACTTGCGACGACGTCGTGATCTTATTTAGGGGCCAAGTCAAATTACATCAGAGCATGGAACAACTAAGCTTGCCTTCGTCCCCCACGACCTTTGTGCATTTCGATGGCGACCCCGAACGGTTCCAGCGGCAGCTCCAGCGCGCCGGCGTGGATGCGGTTGAATCGTCGCCGGATGTCCTGCAGCTTAACGGCATCGATCAAGATTTAATTGCCACAGTTTGGCGAATTGCGAACGAGCTCGGTGTGGTGATTCAGTCGATAACCCCGGCCCGAAATTCGCTGGAAGAGGTTTTCATGAACACGGTGCGCGAGGAAAACCATGCCCATTAACAACGTTGGCTATCGAGCGTGGGATGGAATTACTCGCGGAGCCCTCAGCCGCTGTCTTGCGATCGCATCAACGGGAATCGGAATTACGTTCAAGAGCCAGTGGATTCGCCGCATGTTGTTCGTCTCGTGGCTGCCGGTGGCTTACGTCGGAATTGGATTTTTCTTTTTCGAAAAGTACATGGATGAACAGATCCGGCAGACCATTCAAGGATTGGACACCGAAAACAAAATCGATTTCGAACGCCTTCGACGCGAAGCCCAACAAAATATTCGACCCCACGAAGCCAACCAAAGGATTCCGCCTGGAGATTTAAGGGGTGCACTCAGTCTATTTCCTAAGTCGGACGTCGTTATCCGGTCGATCATGAACGATTCACCGAGCGTCGCGCGGCATACCACCTGGTGTTGGATGTTGATGTTCTTTTTTCAGTATCCGCAAGGCATCATGATGATCATGATGATCGGCCTGATCGTTCCGCCATTAATCTCGCGGGACCTGCGCTCGCGCGCCTATTTGATGTACTTTTCGCGACCCATCGGGAGACTCGAATACTTGTTGGGCAAGCTGGCGATTCCAGCGACTTTTCTCGCGATGATCACGCTCATTCCGGCGATGACCATTTACGTGTTTGGAGTCATGTTGTCGCCAGGTTTCTCGGTTGTCCTCGACACGTGGGACATTCCGTTCCGGATCGTCATCGCGTCGGCCGTGCTGATCATTCCGACGTCCTTGTTGGCATTGATGTTTTCGGCGCTAACCCACGAGAGTCGATTTGCGGCGTTCGCCTGGCTCGCTGTCTGGGGTTTGGGAGAAGGAGCATATCGGGCCATCAGCGCGGCACAATTTGATCCTCGAACCCTACCCAGCGGCGAGCCCGTTGCGCAAAGAATTACGGACTGGTCGTTCGTGTCGCTTTTCGGCACAGTTGGGAAGGCCCAGACCTGGGTCTTTGGATTGGAATCGGATCCGCGCGCCGTAATTCCTTTCATTATTGTCCTCCTGAGCATTTCGGTCGTTGCCGCATTTGTTCTTTACCGCCGCGTGACCGCTCCCATCAACGCGTAACTCACCATGATCGAATTAATCAACGCGACGAAAATGTACAAGACAGTTTTAGGGGTCAACGACATCTCGTTGACGCTCAAGCCCGGGGCCTACGGACTTCTCGGCCCCAACGGCTCCGGAAAAACGACGTTGATTAATCTGATCCTGGGGCAGCTCCGCCCAACGCTGGGCAGCGTTCGCCTGTTTGGCACCAATCCGGTGCGGCGCGACGATTTGTTGCGGCGCATTGGTCTGTGCCCCACGACCCACCCAGAACTTACGCGAATCACGGCCTTGGAATGGGTGCGATACCTGGTCCGGCAGCACGGATTCTCGATGGCGGATTCGCGAGTTCGCGCCGAGCGAGCGTTGGAAATGGTCGGCATGACGGGAGCCATGCACCGGGCAATGAACGGTTATTCGCTGGGGATGCGTCAACGGACCAAATTAGCCCAAGCGATTGCGCACGATCCGGAGTTGTTGATTTTGGACGAACCGTTCAACGGCTTGGATCCGGTCGCACGACACGAAATGACGCAATTGATGAAAGCATTCGTTCGGGATGGAAAAAGCGTGATTTTGGCAAGTCACGTGTTGCACGAGGTTGAGGCGATCCAGCCTTCGTACTTGCTGCTCTCCGGCGGTCGACTGTTGGCGTCTGGATCGGCCCGCGAAGTCCGCGACATGCTCACCGATTGCCCCAACACGATCGTCATCCGCAGCGGCAATCGTAAAGAACTGCTCAACCAATTGATGGACTTGCCCGAGTTGGAAGCCGTTCGACTGGGGCTCGATCAAGAATCGCTCTATGTCACGACCCGTTCCTCGGCAGCCATCTTCAAAAGACTGCCGGAACTCAACCAACAATTCGACCTCAAGATCCGCGAACTGCGGTCGTCCGACAGTACGCTACAACAACTTTTCTCCACGCTGATGCAGATTCACCGCGGACAAAACCGAGCGATCCAAGGCAAACAACCATGATTTCCATTCCACAGATTTTGTCCGTCTGCCTGTTCGAATTCAAACGGTCGCTCACCTTTGGCCGTATGACCGCGTATTTCATTTTGTCGTTGTTCCCGCCGGCGATGGTCCTGTTGATAGCAAATGTGTCGGCGTTTAACGGCTACCAACTCATCATCATGTTTTTGACTTACGTCGTCTGCATACTGTCGCTGTTGCTGTGGGCAACGCCGAACGTGTATTCGGAATTGGAGAGTCGAAATTGGCTGTTCATTACCACGCGTCCTCGAGGACGAGTTTCGTTGCTGCTCGGCAAGTTCCTTGCGGCGAGCCTGAGCGCGTGTTTAGTTTGCTTTATTGCCGTTTCACTTTCGTGCTTGATCATGGCCCTAACCGTGGGACGATTTCGGCCCGATGTCTTACAGGAGCTTTCTACCTTTGGGCCCAAGTTCACCGTCATCGCACTGATCGCCTGCGTGAACTACGCGGCCGTTTTTTCCTTGTGGGGCGTCCTTTTCCAAAGGCGAGCGATGGTGATTGCAGCGATCTACTCGTTGGTGAATGAATTTTTGTTCGCGGCAATACCCGCCCTCATTAGCGAATTCTCCGTGCGTTATCACCTCGTCGGACTGACCTTGGGATGGATCGGCTGGTTCATTCCGGAAGTGGAGCCCGACAAAGAGACCATGGAAATGTGGTTCGCCGGCTTGCCGTTGTGGGTCAACATCCTGGTCCTGGCCCTGATCCCAGTCGCGGCCTTGTCGATCTCTGCCTACGTCATCCGCAACCGCGAGTACATTACGGTCGATGAAGTTTGACTCACCAGGGTTGCGCCTTCCAAGTCCGGATTTCGGGCGGCAAGTGGGAAGCGACAACGCACAACCGCACGGCACCGTCGCGGCCGGTCAAATAGACTTGGGTGCCGGGCAGCATGAACCCCGATAAGTCTTGCTCTCCGGGAGGTTTCCAGTCGTCGCACACGACGAGGTGGGCGGCCTGGCACCACGACATGAACCGGGCTGGATCGCTGTTTTTGCTACCGTGATGTGGAGCGACGGCCAGCAGCCGTCGGCGCACTGGTTGCGCGAGAATCGCGTCGAGACCTTCACGCTCGACGTCACCGGTCAGCAGGATCCTCTGGCCGGCAAACGCCAATTCGCAAACGATGCTCCCTGCGTTGTCGTTGGAAAAAACCGCTCCGGATTTGGGGTGCAAGATCGCCAACTCTAGGCCGTCTTGTCCGAAAAGAGACTGTTCAGCGGCCGCAACCCGCACTGGAATTCGCCGCTTGCCCAAGCGCGCAATTAATTCGCCGGCCGGTGAGTTGGTTTGCTCGACCATCGCCGCCGGAGAATAGACCGCTCCGACGGAAAAGAATTCCGTCAAGCGATCGACGGCGTTGTAATGATCCAAGTCGGCATGCGAGATAATGATCGCGTCCAAGTGCGAAACCTGTTCGCGCCATAACATCGCGGCGATCGTGCGCGCGGTAAATCCTGGTGATGCGGTCGATCCCGCGTCAAACAAGACGTGGTTTCCGCCGGGTAGCTTGAGCAGAGCGCATCCCCCGTGCCCGACGTCCGCAAAAATCATCTCCATGTAACGCTGCTGCTTTTGATTTTGCAGTTCAACCATGGCCGGGGTCAGCCAGCCAACGGCAATCGCCAGCGCGCTCAAGCTGACCGCCCAGCGGGCCGGCATGCGAGTCGTGGGAAACGCGTACAAAAACAGCGATAAACAGCAAAAACAAATGACAAAACCGAGCGACGGACCGACCGTCCACCAATAGCCGCCGGGAACCTCGGCAGAACGGTTCACGATCCACTGAATGGAAGCCAGGCTCCCGTCAAAAACAGCACCGATCAAGACGCCCGCCCATGGGAGCCACCACCCCACAAGTAGGAATAGAATGCCGCTGAGCATCGCCACGGTAATCGGGATCATGAGCAGCGGGTTGGCGAGCAATGCGATCGGAGCCACGATATGGAATCGATAGGCGACCAGCGGCAGGGCAAGTAGCCAAATGAGCCCGCTCATCGCGACTGCCCGGCCGATGGTTGTCGCCGTGAAATGGGCGAACTTGAGCGGAATGGGACGCGCGCGTTGCAAGAGTTCATCCAGCGGATCAAGCCGCTGCGGCTTGTACAAATAGCGATGCGTGGCTGACATCGTTGCCACCGCGAGAAACGAAAGCTGCGCGCCAACTTGGAAGAGCTGGCTTGGATTATCGGCGAGCACAATGATGGCCGCCACCGCCAAAGTATTGAACGAAAATCCCGGTCGGCCGCCAAGCTTCGAACAGCACCAAACGACGATCAGCACTGCCGCGCGAGCCACCGGCGGCTGAAACTCGACGAGCCCGGCGTACAGCGTGACAATACCAATCGTCAACCACAAAGCGCTGCGGCGGCTCACAATACCCAACGCACCCAGGGATAGGATCCCGCCGGCAAGTATCCCAACGTTTAATCCCGAGATTGCCAACAAATGAATCGTCCCGGTCATCAAGTAATTGGCCTTCTCGGCCTCGTCGAGTTGCTCGCGAATACCCAAAAGGATTCCCGAACCCAACGCCGCGTTGGTCGGCGACAAAGTTCGCCAAATAAGTTGATCGAGTCGTTGTCGCATTTGCGAGAATGCTGGAGTGATTCCCCAACGGTGCGAACGATCCAAGAGCGTGATTGCTTCGGGATGAAGAATCCTGAGCGAACAGAATTGCCGCTCGGAGCGCCCAAAGTCGCGCAGATCAAATTGGCCGGGATTGTGTGCTTGGCGTTGCAGCGATAGCAATCCGGTTGCTTCGATCCGGTCGCCGACGGCAAACCCCGAGAGTTGACCATCGACAAACGTCGGCACGCTTCCGGAGACTCTGGTCCACTCGGATCCCTGTTGAAGCGACTCGATTCGCAAGACCATGCGAGTTCGAATTCCGTTGGGGGTCGATTCGAATACATCCGATGCCGGGGCGACAAGCCAACGGGGCTCGCGCTGGACGACCGCACGAATGCGTTGGGGCGATTCGAGATCCTCGGCAAACATCGCCAAGTCGCCAGACGAATATGCATTCCACCAAACGTGGTGCCATAACCCCCCAATCGCGACCGTGGCAATACAAATCGAGCACGACGCTAACCTCGTGAGGCGGATGCGAAAGCAGATCAGCCAGACAACCAGGCTCAGCAGACTCGCACCCAAAAGCAATTGCCACATGGGGTCGCGGTAGCGATCGAACAGAATCCCGAAAGCCAGGCAACAAAGCACAAGAATAACAGGTTGCCGACTCGGCAGACTGTTGCCCGTTTTCGTTTCCGCAATGGCAGCCATCGTTGGCGATCGCGATGAGGATGGTGCATTCACGTCGCGTCGTTCGCGTCCTTGTTCGGTCGATCCCAATTTGAGCCGAACCATCGCGGCGGCGCATTCCAAGGATTACTTTCGTTCACGGAAACGCCATTTTCAATCGGACTAGGTTGTGTTTTTTAGTTGCCAACACCGCTCAATGTACCGTGCGACGCCATTGCCAAAACTTTCACGTCTTGGCATCCATGCCGATTGGATTCCGGGTCTCAGCCCGGAATGAAGTAGATTCGTCGTTTGGAACCAATTAAGAAACCCAGCCTAGTGCCCGGCGGCTGATGCTTGGAGACAGCACCGGGCCCGATTCTTAGCGTAGATCGAGCGGCACAAACTGGCGCATGTTTTTGCCAGTATAAATTTGCCGCGGCCGGCAGATTTTGGAATTACCCGCCTCATGCATTTCTTTCCAATGCGCGATCCAACCTGGCAGCCGGCCCATCGCGAACAGCACGGTAAACATGCGCACTGGGATTCCCAGCGCCCGATAGATGACGCCGGAATAGAAATCCACGTTCGGGTAAAGTTTTCGCTCGATAAAGTACGAGTCGTTGAGCGCCACATATTCAAGTTTTTTGGCGATATCGAACAGCGGATCGTCGATATGCATTTTGTCGAGCAAGCGATCGCAGGCCGCCTTGATGATCTTGGCACGCGGATCAAAGTTCTTGTACACGCGGTGGCCAAAGCCCATTAATCGAAAATCGTCGGTTTTGTCTTTCGCCCGTTTGACGTACTTCTCGACATTGCCGCCGTCCTCGCGGATTTGTTCGAGCATCGCCACGCAGGCTTCGTTGGCTCCGCCATGCAAAGGACCCCACAGTGCACAGATTCCCGCCGCAATCGATGCAAACAAATTGGCTTGCGACGATCCGACCATCCTCACGGTGGACGTACTGCAATTCTGTTCGTGATCCGCGTGCACGATCAGCAGCATGTTCATGGCGCTGACCGCGTCGGGATCGGGTTGATACGGTTCGCACGGAACCGAGAACATCATCTTCAGAAAATTCTCGCAATAGCTCAGGCTGTTGTCCGGATAGACGAGCGGTTGGCCGATCGACTTCTTGTGACTATACGCAGCGATCGTCGGCAGCTTGGCAATCAAGCGATGCGAAGTAACTTCGACTTGTTTGGGGTCGCCGGGATCGAGCGAATCTTGATAAAATGTCGACATGGCGCTGACGACCGAGGACAACGAGGCCATCGGATGCGCATCCCGCGGAAATCCGTTATAGAACGAGCGGACATCCTCGTGCAGCATTGTGTGCCGCCGGATTGACTCGCGAAAATCACCCAGTTGAGCGCGCGTTGGCAGTTCGCCGTACATCAGCAAATAGGAGACTTCGACAAAGTCGCACTTTTCGGTGAGTTGTTCGATCGGGTAACCACGGTACCGCAAGATTCCTTGCTCGCCATCCAAAAACGTTACCGAACTCAACGTCGAGCCCGTGTTCACATATCCGTCGTCGAGGGTGATGTATCCCGTCTCGGCGCGCAACCGTGATATGTCGATTGCCTTTTCATCTTCGGTTCCCGACACAATCGGCAATTCGATTTCCCGATCGTCGGCGATCAATTTTGCGCTTTGTGTCGTCGCACGATTTCCCGAGGCGGTAACTGTCACGGAATCATTCCTCAAGCAAAGTTCTCTCGCAACGGCCGCGAAACTTCCCCTCAACGCCACGTGTAATCCGCAGCGTGTTTCTCACGCATTCCGAATTGCTGATAGCATAACCGTTTGCGTCGAAGCCGCCAACCGACCGCCGCAATGTGGCATTTCGACGTTGCTCAAAGAGGGCTTGAACCGCCTTGCCCACCCGACGCCGCGGCCGACGCTGGTTCGACGTGGGTTCCCGGATTTGAAGGACTTGTGGACGCGGGGATTGCCGGCTCCGCTTCGGCAAATCGATCTTCGACCGCTTCGGCAGCGACGACTTGCTCCAACCGCGCAATCTCTTGTCGCAGCACGTCGATCTCGTCCAGTTTCTCCGCCAATAGGACCTTGGTTCGCGCCAATCGAATCGCTGGCTCTCGCCGCAAGATCATGTCGATGACCTCCAGCGTCACGATTGCGCGCCAGGCCCGAAACAACAACCCTCGCAAGCGAAACACTCGCGTCGTCCGAACCAGTTGCTTGATCGCAAGCAACCGACCGAGTTGGACGACTCGTAAAAACGCGATCATCGGTAAAACGATTACCGCGATATTGATCCAGTTTTGCCGACAGTATCGCCAACGTTGTTCGACGACTGACAGGATTATCACGAATTCCGTCACGAAGGACGCCCAGATGAAGGCGCTCGTCGCCTCAACGACCAATTTCAAGCCGCGATGCTTGAGGAGAAACTCATCAAAAAACAACTCGAACGCAATCACGGGCAAGACCAATAATGCAATGACAATCATCGGTATGGAAAAATACCGCATCAGACGATGGGCCAACGATCGCGATACGGGCTGCCAACCTAGCAGCGGCAACCAGATATGTTTTTGGTCGACGTGGTCGCGGGAACCGAGCCGCGCAAACGGGACCAAACAAAACAGCCAGTTCTGTTTCAACCCACGGCTGCCTTCGGACCAATGGGCGAACGCCTCCAGCGGATAAAGCGGATACAACAGGGCCAACACCCAGAGTACGCGTTGACCGTGCAGAATCCAAAAGTCCGTTTCATCCATGTGCAAGGTGATCGCGACGGCGACTAAAAACACAATCGTGATCACGAACATCGGTGCCGCAAACAGTCGGTCGAGCTGCGTCGTTTGTGCGGTTGCCGGTTTCGATTTCGACATCATGAAAATCCTCGGCCGCGGGAAACCGGTTTCCGGATTATCGCGGATCAATTACCTTGGGCCATTGTATCCGCGGAGTGCACGTATGCGGGCGCACTGGCAATTCGCTTGGAGACGGCAATTGCAGCCTGACGTGCGAGCGAAGGAAACGCTTCGCAGACATTGGCTTTTCCTCGTTCCCATGCTCCCGCGTGAGGGAGTCCTGGAATTCAATCATTCCCTTTTCAGACTATGCGGCTAGCGATGCCATTGTGCCAAAAGCCGCGCATCCGTCGTTCCGAGCTGAGACCCGGAATGACGAAAAGCATGCGGCGGCAGAGGGCTACGCCGCCTTGTAATGATCGGCGTGTTCGCCGTCATCGTCCAATTCCGGCAGCGGTTGTTCGATGGCGTGGTTCAATTCCCACAAACGAGCCTGTTTTGTAAAGCTATAAAACGCAGCCAGCCAGCTCAATTGCAGACCTTTCTTGCCGTCGAGGATGCCGCACTGCACGATGTATTCGCGAAAGAATCGCCACATCGGACGAATCAGCAGGTTGAGATAGCTCGCGTCCCGTCGACTCTGCCGCCATTGCTCGGCTTGGAGTGTGGTGTAGCGATGGTACTTGAGAAAAAACTGATCGTAGGTCCAATACGAGTAATGCAGCATTGGATCTTTTAAGGTACCAACGCGACCGCTGGAAACTTGAATCTCACCGTGGTCGCTCGGACCAGCGTAACGCGATCGGTCGCGGGCAAACAAGCGAATGACTTTATCCGTTCGCGCGTCGCCAAAGCGCAGTCGATGGCCCATAAAATGGTTGGTTCGATAAATCCAATAGCCATCGAATTCCGGACCCCGGGAGAGGGTAAGTCGAATTTCATCACAGAGCTCCGGCGTAGCCCGCTCGTCCGCGTCGAGGAGTAGGATCCACTGGTTGCTCGCTTGGGGAATCGCCCAGTTTTTGAAATCCCCCGAGGTGATGTAATCGCGTTGAATAATCCTGACCTTGGGGAATCGAGCTGCGATTTCGAGCGTGCGGTCGGTCGAACCCGAGTCTGCGATCAGGATTTCATCGGCCAACGAGGCCGCGCTCTCCAAACAGGCTCGGAGGTTGTGCTCTTCGTTCTTACAGGGAACTAGGACCGTGATGGGTTGCTTCATGGCAATTGATTCGCCTCGACGCCCTATTTGAGAAGGCAAAAGTAGGGCAAAATGGCAAGTGGTGTCAATCTGAATCGCTGCTAAACGAGCCTGTATTGCATGTGCTTTTTCAAGTTCCGCCTTTCTGGTTCCTTCTCCCCCAGTCGCACCGCCCATGGCCAAAATTATCTTGACGTTGGAATCCACCTGTGATGAAACGGCGTGCGCCATTGTGCGGGACGACCTGCAAGTGCTCGCTAGCGTCGTTGCGTCTCAGGAATCGTTGCATCGTCGCTATCGCGGGGTCGTCCCAGAAATCGCCGCCCGCGCCCATGTCCAACGGATTTTGCCCGTTATCGACGAAGCGTTACAACGAGCGTCGCTGAAGCTTGACGACTTGGATGCGATTGCCGTGGCTCATACACCTGGGCTTGCGGGCTCGTTGGTCATTGGCGTGACGGCGGCAAAGAGTCTCTGCCTCGCAATGGGCAAACCACTGGTCGCGATCAATCATCTGCACGCCCACATTTACGCTTGTCGCATGGCGGCGGGGGAAGAAGTTTTTCCGTGCGTTGGCTTGGTTGCCAGCGGCGGGCACAGCCATCTTTATCACTGTGCGACGGCTTTGGAGTTCCGCTTTTTGGGAGGAACGATCGACGATGCCGCGGGCGAAGCATTCGACAAGGTGGCCGCCATGTTGGGACTGGACTTTCCGGGCGGACCGTCGATTTCGCGAGCTGCACGCAGCGGAAATCCCAGTGCATTTCATTTTCCCCGTGCATTGGTCAAAGATCGCACGCGGCTGGACTTTAGCTTTAGCGGCCTCAAAACCGCAGTCCGGTATGCCATCGCGGGTCAAGGCAAGCAAGATTGGAGCCAGCTACGCCTTTCCTCACAGACGATCGCCGACGTGGCTGCCAGCTTCCAACAGGCCGTCGTCGATTGCCTTGTCGCCAAAGCCTTGCTCGCACTCGACGTCACGGGTTTGTCTACGCTGTGCGTGGGCGGGGGAGTTGCCGCGAACCTGTTGTTGCGAAAACAGCTCGGCGAGGAGATGGAAAATCGCTCGGCGCGGCTGATCATTGCGCCCCCCGAACTGTGCACCGACAATGCGGTCATGGGAGCAATCGCTTTCGAGCGGCTTCGTGCTCACGAGTTCGACTCGTTGGAGGTCGACGTGATCCCCGGTTTGGTCCGGCGATAGCGAAGGGAACGCAACTCGATTATCGCCGAGCCGAAGGCGATGGCAAATCCTCGTATCCATTGAGCCGTCGCCTTCGGCTTGGCGTTAAACGAAGTGAGATAATTGTTGACGGCGTGGCCGAGTGTCGACTCGGGAAAATTCATCTCCCGAGATTTCGCTTTGGCGTGCTATAGTTGATCGAAGGGTGCCGCGACGCTGGCGTCAGGGATCGTTGTCACCATTCGAAACCTACGAGATCTTGGCATGCGTTTGCTGCGTGAAATCGGCCGCTGGTGGTCGACGGTTTTTGCCCTCGACTACCGCTCGCTCGCCGTGTTTCGAATCGGCCTCGGATGCATCCTGTTGGCCGACTTAATCCTTCGATTGCCCACCGTCGCGGATGTGTATACCGATGAAGGAATGCTGCCGCGAGCGGTCATGCGGGAGGTTTGGCGGTCGTTTGACGCCGTCGGATTGCACCAATGGGGCATTGGCACTTGGTCATTGCACGCGCTTTCGGGTGATGCCAGTTGGCAGTACACGTTGTTCGCGGCATCTGCGTTCTTCGCTCTGCTTTTGGCCGCCGGTGCTTGGACGCGAGTCGCGACGATCGCTAGTTTTATCCTGATCGTATCCATACACAACCGCGTTCCGTTTGTGCTGACCTCCGGGGACACGCATCTGCGGATCGTATTGTTTTGGGCAATGTTCTTGCCGCTGGGCAAGGTCTGGTCGATGGATGCCGCCCGCGCGTTGCGAATCGGGGAGGTGCCCAGGGCAAAGTCATTCGTGTCGGCAGCGACAGCCGGATTGATTATTCAAATCTTCATCCTTTATTTCTTTTCGGGATTGGCAAAATGGAACGAAGTTTGGTGGAATGGCGACGGCATTTTCATGGCTGTCAAGCTCACGATTTACAACACCACTTGGTCCCAGTCGTTCCTTCAGTATCCAACTGCTTGCCACGTCCTGTCCGTCGCGACTGTCGCCAGCGAAGTCCTGATGCCGTGGCTCCTGTTTGTGTCGTTTAGGAATAACTGGTGGCGCATGCTATGCTTGGCGACCTTTGTCTCGATGCACATCGGAATTCTGTTGATCCTGTCGATCGGGCTGTTTTCGTACATCTGCATCACGATCTGGCTGGTGATCATTCCCAGTGCGATTTGGGATCGGTTGGGAATTAGGGCAACGCTTGTGGGGACACGTCAATTGACCGATCGCCCGATCACAATGAGCCAATCCAAAACTCAAAATCCTTCCCTCGCCCCCGGCTTCGGGGAAGAGGGCAGGGTGAGGGGGTCTTGGATCGCGTCGGTTGGTCGCATTGCCGTGCAAGTTTTTTGCGGTTTGATGATTCCGTTTATGCTCGCTTGGAACGTCATCAACGTGCACCAAGAATGGGTTGCGACTCCGATATACGATCGCATTCGGACGTCCGTTTTACTGGGCTATGATGAATCCACGAACCCGATCTATCGCGGATACGAAATCGTTGGTCATGCGTTGGGAGTGGGCCAACACTTTCAAATGTTTGGCTTTCCACCCAACGAAGATGCCTGGTTCATCTACCGGGCGACGCTGCGAAACGGCGCGGTGCGGGATGTGTTTTTGGAAGGCCGAGAAATTCCCGCGGACCGCCCGCTCTCCGGGCGCGATTCCATTCCCCACCACCATTGGCGGCAAATCCATCGAAACCTAACTGATTACACGACAACCTTTGTGCGCCAGCGATTAGCCGTGTTCATGGCAGAACGCTGGAACAAATCGCATTCGGCCGACGAGCAAATCCAAGACTTAAGAATCGAATGCTACTTTGATCAGTTTTGGCCCACTCCGATTCCGGGAGAAGCCCGCGGGGCGGTCATTTGGGGAACCTACCCCGACGGCCCCACCAATGCATTCGACACCCTGCTCAATCGAGCCCTTCAGGGGGGCAACCGACAAGGGTTTTAGAGGCTACTCATTGGCGTCCATGCCGGATGGATTCCGGGTCTCAGCCCGGAATGACGAAGATTTATCGATTGGTAACAATTAGGCAACACAGCCTATCGCGTTCGGCTCATACCGAGCGAAGCGCCCAACGCTGGAAGGATTATTCCAGCTATTTGCTGACTTCCAGCTCGTTGACAACGCGATCGACGCCAGGCTCAAGTTCGGCTTGGCGGGCAAGCAGCGATTTCTGCTCGTCGCTGGCCACTACTCCACGCAACGTGGCGACTCGATTATCGACGCTCATGTTAATCGATCCAACGTTTTGCAATGCCGACAAGCGGATGAGCCGTGAACTAAAATTGCTTCGAACGATTTCGCCCGAGGGAAGCGATGTGGGAGTGTAACGCAAAGCGCCGCGCACACCCCGACGACTCACCGTAAAGCCGGTTCCCGTCGTCCCCGTCGCGCCGAAACCAGTTGTGCCGGCTCGATTTTGTCCACCCGTCGAAAACGTAAAGCCACCGCCACCTCCGCCGGACGATCCTAACGTCGATCCCGCCTCAAGCTGGCTTCGCGGATGAATGATATTTTCGGAGGATGGTCCCACGAACGGCTGAATGCGTTCGGATTCGAAGACCGTTTCGCGCGTAAATTCTGGGCCGATGGTCAATAAATCTCCCAGCTGCAATGCATCGGTCATTCCGGAAACGCTACCCGCCTGGCTCTGAGTAGTGGTCGTTCCATTCCCCGTGGTTGTGCTCGTGCTTGAGCTCGTGCTCGTTGTGGTGCCACCCGTTCCGCCAGTGCCGCCGGGACCTTGCGCCCAGCAAGTTTGTGCAATGCCTATCCCAAAAACTGCGGCCAGGGCCAGGATTATCTTGCATGACATTGGTCGCACCTTCATCGTTAGGGAATCCAGATATATTCCAACCCTTATACGCCGAGCAAGTTTCGCACACAGTCTATATAAGTTTCGGCGAGAGGATCCCCTCAGGGCAAGAGTTTGGCCAAAAGTCGAGTTGTGCGAGCCATCGTGGCTAGGTCCAATTCAGGGGTTTTGGGCGAGTTCACTGAAACCCAGCCCTGTCACGAAACTTTGTACAACTCTTGCGGGTTTGTGAAGGTATTCCGATTCGGTTGACCCATCGGGCAGCGCGGAATGTATTCGAATCGACAGTTGTTCGCATAACCTGAAATGATGGATCTTGCCATTCGCTTGCGAGTATTTCTGCAGGCAGTGTGCGATACATTGGAGCGTTCGCCACAATTCGGCCTGCGCATTTTTGCAGCGGCATAGCCGCAAAAGGAGCCTGATCGTGTTTCGCCAATCGCTCGCTTGCTGGTTGTACTTGTGTTTTTCGTTTTGTCTTCCCTGTGTGGCTCAACAGGAGCCAAAACCAGAAGTTCGGTCCAATCCCAACCGCCCGGCGTCCGCGGATTTGCTTCCGGAAAACACAGTTGTCTATTTGCAAATGCACAGCGTTGCCAACTTCAGCAAGCAAATGAACGAATCTGCGGGTGGAAAACTTTTGGCTAACGAAAAAATTGCCAAACTCGTCTCCGGTTTATACGGCGAAGTCAAAAACCAATACGAAAAAGTCCGCGACGATGTCGGCGTCTCGTTGGACGAATTGACCACCCTCCTCACCGGCGAGTTTTGCTTTGCGGTCGCGGCATTCAAGGACCGAGCTCCCGGCGTCGTGTTGATGTTCGACTATGATCCCGAATCGGAAACACTACCCACATTGTTGGCATCCGGGCGCAAATTCGCCGAGAAGGACGGGGCCACTTTTGCAAGCACGGACGAAGCCGATGTCAAAATCGAGACCGTACATGGCAACGACCAGGACTTTTTCTTTTTTCTCAATTCCGGAACGTTCGTTGGTGCCTCGGATTTGGAACTTGTCAAAGAAATGCTTGCCCGTTGGCGCGGCGAAGTGGTTGAAAAGATCCGACCGCTATCCCAGAATCGCAAATTCATCACGATCATGAATCGTTGCCGGGGGACCAAAGACGCGCCGCCGGAAATGCGGGCCTATATCGATCCGATCGATTTGGCCAAAGCTCTGACGCGCGGCAATTTCGGCGCCCGCGTCGTGATCAACTCGTTGCAAATCGTCGGCTTAGACGGGCTCCTCGCCGCAGGGGGGAGCGTGATTTATCAGGAGGACGGATACGAATCCATCACGCACGGCCACGTCTTAATGGCGAATCCGCGTGCCGGCGTGTTACAGATGGCGGCATTGGCTCCGGGCGATCTTACGCCGGAACCCTGGGTTCCCGACGACACGATTACGTATCTTTCCTGGAATTGGGATGTCGATCGGATGTACACCGAATTGGACAAGATGATCAATGCGTTCCAAGGAGAAGGGGCGTTTGAGAAGTTGGTCGACGAAAACGTAAACAAGGAACTGGAAATCAACCTGCGTGAAGATCTGCTCGCTGCCTTGAGCGGCCGCGTGACCTACGCGACATGGTATGAAAAGCCGATCAAGTTCAACAGTCAAACGAACGCTGGAGCGTTTGAACTAAAAGACGCCAAATTGTTTACGGAGACGTACGAAAAGATCATTGCGAAATTCATCGAAGAGAATTACAGCGCGAGCGGACAAAAGGATCCACGCGACGATTATCGCGGCGTTCCTTGCTGGAAATTCTCTGAACTTGATGGCGGACCACCAACTCCTAATGATTCGCAAAACGCGGAGGAAGAGGAAGACGAAGAAAGCCGCATGCGACGCGAGAGTATTCGCCAAGCCTACCCCAACGTGGCGATTATTGACAACTTCGTGATCGTTTCCGACAGCCGAGCGTTTATCGAAAAAGCGATCGACACGGCCAAAGACGACTCGCCGGCGCTCAAAGACGACGAGCAATTCACGCGAATCACGCGACACATGAAGCGGCTCTTGGGAACGAACGTCCCCGGCGGCATGCTGTTCAGCCGCCCCGAGCGTTCGTTGGAAATGCTGTACGATTTGGCCCTAGCGGACGCCACTCAAAAATTCCTTGAAAAGGGGGCTGCCGAGAACGAAGTTGCGTCGGCGTTTAAAAAAGTGCTCGACGATAACCCGCTGCCGGATTTCAACGACCTGCGGCAATATTTCGCTCCGACGGGAATGTTCGTCACGTCGGATGAAACGGGCGTCCACATCCTGGGTTTCCAAATCAAACCGGAAGATAATCGGTAGTAGATCTCGCGAGCCGAGCGAGACCTACTAGACGGCATCCCGCAAGCGCATCGCGGCGGGATGGTAGTCGGCCATTTCGCGCAGAAGCATCCGCCATTGCTTGGGAGAACCCGGCGTCAAGCGGCCCAGAATCCGCGGCGTTTCGCCGCCGGTTAACCAAGGCAAGTTGGCGGGCATTTGATCGACGTGCATGGCGCCCAGCGCGGCGACCAACACCGCCGACAAATTGTCCGGCGCAATACCAAGTGCTTCCACGGTTTCGATCGGTGCGGAGGGAAATAAGCGTTGCAGCAATTCGCGAAGTTGTGGGTGACAGCGATCCTCCCCCGCCAAGAAAATCTGCAACGGAAGATTGGGATCCGCGACGCAAGTCGCGACAACCACTTCCAATTGCTGGCCTTTCCAATGCTCTGCCTTGGACTCAACATCCGCTGCCCGAATTTCAGTGACGCGGCCATAGCGAATCGGGGGATACTCGTCGTCCAATCCATCCGACACCGGCAAGTAGAACACTTCTGCGTCGTGATCGACATGGATGAGCAATCGGGCATAGGTTGCTAGGGGAGCACTACGGTCGGCGGCCACCAGCCAGCAAGCGAGCGGAGTCAATGGCCATCCGTGGCCTCCAGCCACCAAATCCTTGGCAGGCAGGGCGTCAATGACGCTGACTCCCGAGAGCGCACTCAATAATTCCGGGTTACAAAAGCTGGCGTAAAGCGGTTTGCCATCGAAGTCGCAAGCCCACAAACCCGGATCCGCAACGCAGACGGCTAGGAGCGATTCGGCGGCTGAGCCGCAGGCATTGCGGAGGCGATTGAGCAGCTCGGCCTGGCTGGTCGCCAAATCATTCTTCAATGCCTCGAATTCCGTCGTATTCCCCCCGGCAACGGAAAACGCCCGGCATCCCGCAGCCAATTCGTGGCGCAGGGGCGAATTCGCCGAGGCCAGGGGTTCAAGCCGCAAGTATTTTCCCTCGCCCTGCGCCCGCACAACGACCCCGCGAATCGACGAAAAATCGTCGGCGACGGAAAGCCCCGCGATCAATCTCAAGCGGCGGCCGTGCCAAAATCGGTCGACGCGCTCGACCGGATCAGTGGGGTCTCGACGAAACTTGAACAGTCGCATTTTTCCGAGAATCGCTCGTGGGGAAACGATCGGCAATACCGCCAAGCGTCGGCAAGTTGTGGATGTCAAATCGCACGATCACCGCGCCGAACTGGGAGGACAATGCTCAAGCCACCGCGCGCAACTCTCGGCTGCTGGGCTGGCGAATGGCGTCGATAAACTCTTCGAAAATTCTCAAATCCAGAGCCGATGCATACTCGCTTTCGGGATGGAATTGCGTGCCGATCGCGATCCAATCGTGCCCTTGATATTCAATTGCTTCGATCACGCCATCGGGACAGCGTGCTGTCACTCCAAAGCCCGGGGCGAGTTCATCGATGGCCATGTGGTGTCGGCTGTTGACGCGAATCTCGCCATCGCCGTAAACGCGCTCCATCATCGAACCGTCCTTGACTTCCAATCCATGCCGGTGCGCTGCATCGTGCGGATCCTTGTGCGGAATCGCCTCCGGCAAATCGTCGGGAATATGCAAATACAAATTGCCCCCCATCACGACGTTGATCAATTGCATCCCGACTCCAATCCCAAACACCGGCAACTTGCGCGCGGCGATTTGGCGCATCAACGTGCGATCAAACGCTTCCCGCCGCGAATCCAGCAATCGCACCAAGGGGTGCAGCATGAACCCATCTCGCCGCGGATCCAGGTCGGCGCCCCCGATCAGCACGAATCCGTCAAGTCGGTCCAATAACCCTGCCAGGTCCATTTCGTCCTTGATCGGCGGCACCACAACCGGAATGCCACCCGAGGCCTGAATGCAATCGTAGTATCCTGCAGTTATCGCCGAGAATGCGGGTTGCGTGCCGTTGGCGCGGCGATAGTCCGAGTTGATACCAATCATTGGCTTCGAATGCATCGAAAATCTCCTTGTGGCAGATACTCTTCATGAGCTCCGCTCGCAACGCGACTTCCTATCGCAAGCACTGCTAGGCAAGAAGACAATCCATGGACGCCTTATGAGATTCGATGCAACACTACGGGTCTCAACGCAATCGAGTTTTATGACTCGAGAACAAATCCGTGAACTCGATGGCGGAAAGGGTTGTTGCGAGTAATACTCATCCTAAGCAAGACTCGGGACAAAAGTCCTTTGTGTGACGAGGTGGAAGCGGAGGCGGCCGTCGGCAACGCTCGCGACGACCAAAACTGGGGCCAATATCTCTGCACCGCTCAAGACGTCAATTCTGTTTCCACATCTAGATCGATTACTTTCATAATCTCCCAAATGTGGTGCTATCACAGCAAAACTGCTAGCGACGGTTTCTGCGCTCAATGCGCGCAGTCAGCGATTCGCTTGTGCGTCTTGATGTCGCATTTTGCGGGGTTCAATGCCGAACAGCAAAAAATGCGCAAGGTTGGAATATCACGAAGCAGTCTAGAACAACGCCTCGAGGCAGATCTGCGACCAAGTTTCGAACTGGTCCAACTCGCGTATCAACGCCTCCACCGGCCGAAACCCTGCACTTACCAAATCCACTTCCCGCGCCCGCAAGGCAAGCCCTTCAACTTCGCAGAGATGCACGATTCCCAAATGCACGCGCCCTACGTCGTTGTGATCATCGTTGATCAATCCCACGCAACGCGAGGTGTACGCCGTTTCAATCACCAGTTCTTCTTCGAGCTCGCGGCGCATACCGACCTCGTACGCCCGATGATCGCTCGCGTCCAGCGATGAGATGTGCCCGCCGACACCGACGCTTCGCAATCGATGTAACCGTGATTCTCCTTGCCCTTTTCCACGAGTGTATTGGAACAGTTGCGCTCCATGAGGATCACGGTAGCGAAAAATGACATAGGGAATCAATTGCTTGTATGCCGGATCACGCTCCATTTCGTCGCGCGGCCGATAGCTCGTTTGCCGAGCATCCAACAGGGTGTCGCGGTAGCGTTCGACGTCGGCGCAAAATCCTTGGAAATACCCGAGCTCATGAACGAGTTTCGTCGGTACGACCAGCACGT
The DNA here is from genome assembly GCA_041745295.1 of Pirellulaceae bacterium. GTDB lineage: Bacteria > Planctomycetota > Planctomycetia > Pirellulales > Pirellulaceae > JANMEB01. Next base: position 28,068 of record JBGTJE010000035.1, read on the forward strand.
GTTCGGTTTGCACAAGTGACATATTAACGCCCTTTTCCTTCGTTGATCCGCAACTTCGGCGACGCAAGTCTAAAGATTGGCCGCGGGGCTGCCAATCGGAGGACCGAAATCCGGACGAGAGCGAAGTGATGCTCCTTGGACGCCCCTCACCCTAACCCGCTCCCCGAAGCGGGGCGAGGGAACCGGGTGCTAGCGCCCGGAGGCTGATGAATTGAGACACAGCCTATTCCAAACTGACTTCTGCACACGAGTCGTCGGTCTCCCACACGGCGACGCGTTTGACTTGCAAGTCGTACCCAGGCATTCCGGCGAGCAGCTTGGGGGCGACGACCTCCAACAAATGCCGGGCGATGTTCTCGGCGGTTGGATTATCGGCCAGCAGATAGATCTTGTGCGGTGTCACGGACGTGACTGCGCGAATCGTTTCGCGATCCTTTTCGAACACAATAAAACCGTGATCCCAGTGCTCATCGATCCAGCCTTTGAACAGTCGTTTGAGTTCTGCGAAATCGACGATCCGGCCGATGGGATCCACGCCTCGCCCGCTCACGTAAATGTCGGCAACGTAATTGTGCCCGTGCAAGTTTTCGCATTTCCCGCCGTGCCCCAGCAAACGATGCCCTGCGCAGAAGCGAATTCGCCGCAAAACTTGTAAACTCGTCATGAAGTTAGCTTCGCATTGGCTTGATGGCGCTGCGCGTCGCGAACATTTTTCTTGGCCATGGTTTGGGCAAACGCGGATTCTAGATCGACTCCCGTTTGATTGGCAATGCAAACCAGCACGAACAACACGTCCGCCAATTCATCGCTCAAATCCGTAGCCAGCTCCCCCGGCTTAAAGGACTGGTCGCCAAACCGCCGCGACATGATCCGAGCTAACTCGCCAACTTCCTCCATGAGCTGCGCCATGTTCGTCAATTCCGAAAAGTACCGAACACCGACCGACTTGATCCACTGATCCACTCCCCGTTGTAGTTCGCGTACGGTAATCTCTGACATAATAAACTTTCGCAACGAAACAATGGCCGATCGGGTCCATTCCACAACATGAAAATTCTTTTGGGGTATCCGGCCGAACCTCAACACATCCGCCGAATCCAAGCCTCTAGTCCCGCCGCCGAAATCGAACGGGTCGAACAAGCAGATCTTAACGCACGCTTGCCGGACTCGGAGATCTTCTGCGGACACGCCAAAGTCCCAGTCGACTGGTCTGCCGTTGTCCGCGCAGGCCGGCTCCGTTGGATTCAATCGTCCGCCGCCGGTTTGGACCATTGCCTGGCGCCCGCTATTATCCACTCTCAAGTCGCCGTTTCTAGTGCGGCGGGGGTTTTTGCCGATTCCGTCGCGGAACAGACTCTGGCGCTTCTCTTGGCACTTATCCGCCGCCTGCACGTTTTCTCCGCGGCTTGGAGTCGTCGTGAATTCATCCGCCAGCCGACGGATGATCTTAAAGGAAAGACGGTTTGCCTAGTCGGACTCGGCGGAAACGGTTCACGTATTGCCCAAGTGCTTCGCCCATTCGGCGTTCGAATCGTGGCGACCGATTGGTTCCCCGAAGCAAACGCGGCGGTGGACATGGTGCAGCCTCCCGAAGCTTTGTCCGAGCTTTTGTCGCAGGCGGATATTCTGATTGTGACCGTACCGTTGACCGACCGCACGCATCATTTGATTGGAGCTATCGAATTGTCTCGCTTGCGCCCGGGCGGCTATGTCGTCAACGTCGCGCGCGGTCGCGTGATTGACGAAAACGCCTTGATCGCGGCTTTGGGCTCCGGACATCTTTTTGGTGCCGGATTGGATGTGACGTACGATGAGCCCCCCGCGGCCGATAGTCCGCTGTGGTCTACGCCCAACCTCATCGTAACGCCCCACGTGGGCGCCCAGTCTTCAAGTCGCATTGAGCGGACAACCGATTTATTCTGCATCAACTTGCAACGGTTCACAAATGGCCAGCGGCTGATCAACGTTGTTGACAAAACTCTGGGATTTCCCCGACCCGAAGATCGCTGGCACCCGCAGTAACTTATGGCGCCCCTAATGAGGTTTGCCGACGGCTATGCCACCGTTAGTCGTTATGAATCCTCGCGATTCTGCCGATCCTAACGCGTCAAATACCCCTCTCCGTCCATTCGCGAATTTTTTCGCCCTAGACCGCAATTCGCCGTGCTGATTAAGATTGAGGCTACAACTGCGAATGACCAAGGATGGTATCGATCAGCCATGGAAATGCACACACAAACGAGAAACGAAATCGATTTAACTGTTTCGCGGTCCAACAATGACTCGGCGGAGTTCGAACTCTGCGCCGAACTGTTCGAACAATACAAAAGTTTAATCAACGAGAGTCGATTTCATTGGACGACCCATATTCGCTTTAAGCGCCGGCTCGGCTCGGGCGGACAAGGCGTCGTGTACTTGACCGAAAAGAAAGGGGCCGACGAGTTTACAGTCCCCGTCGCGCTCAAGATCTTTTCGCCTGAACGCTACCAAACTCCGGAAAAGTACGACGAAGACATGTTGCGAATGGGCCAAATCGCCGCCCAAGTCGCTCGGATTCAAAATGAGCATTTGGTCGGCGTCGAAAACTTTTTGGATCGCAACCGCGTTCGAATGCTCGTCATGGAATGGGTCGAAGGCTTTGACCTCCGCCAATTGCTCGCTCCTCGAATGTTGGCGGTGCTGCGCGATCGGGTCAGCCAACGGCGATGGCAATACGTCAATGACGTGGTCGTCACGCCGGGTGTTGCCCAGACTCGCTTCAAATCGGGTATTGCGATCGCCATTGTGCGGCACTGCCTGAAGGCCCTCGGTGCCTTGCATCGCCGTGAAATTGTGCACGGCGACATCAAGCCCGCCAATATCATGCTCAAGCGAAGCGGCCATGCGAAAATCATCGACATCGGAGCCGCGTTTGAAATTGCCGCTCCGCCGCCGCGACTGGCTTGCACTCCCGCCTACGCTGCCATCGAAGTCCTCGAAGGTGAAACGCCAACTGCGCTCAGCGACCTGGCCAGCCTAGGTTACGTGCTGATAGAGTTGCTTTCCGGCCGTCCGCTTTTCAACGGGACCGAACGTCTGCCAGAGATGCTGGTTGCCAAGCGAACTTTGGCCGATCGCATGTACGATATTCTTCCCAATGAAGTTACCTGCAACGAATTGCTCATGTCGTTTTGCTATGGGCTGGTTGCCGCTGACCCCCACGAACGCTTTCCGTCGGCAGAAGCCGCCGAACTATTCGACGACGGCGCGGCGGCTTTTCATCGCCAGCTGATAAAAGGGGACATGGCGAGCGAATACGAAAACGACATTCGCATCTGGATCGAAGAACTCCTCGAAGTCCAAGACCAAATTAACGAGCCGACGACGTGATGGCGAAAGTCATTGATTAGGCCCGCCCCGTTGGGCAAATCCGTCAGCGATTTTCGCACTTGGTTTCGTTCAACGGGCCGCAGGCGCCAGTGTATTCGTTCGTTCCGCGCGACGTCGCCTTCGGCTTGCCGTTAAACAAGTTGAAAAATTGAGTCTTATTGTTCCCGATCGTTGTCCTTTTCTTCCTGGGCACTCTTCCGATTTTCAGAACGCCGCTGCTTGAGCATTTGCATATTGCTCAACTGGTCATCGCGCCTCGCCACGTCGGTATTGAGATTGGACAATAATGCCTCCACGACACTAATGTCCGATTGGACGCGCGCTAAGGTATCGATTGGAGTCCTGGCACCGACGTATTCCTCCAAGAGTTGATTGACTTTGTGTAGCCGCGCTACGGTTTCAGCCCGTGCCAACGAGACATTTAATAACTCGTGGTCCAGCGGTTTCCCTCCGGCACCTCCCCCTGATCCCGTCACTTCTGCCAAGCGAACTTGAACTTCGAGCAATTGTTGCTTCGCATCCAACACCTCCGCGTGCGGCGCGGCGCCCTTTTCGCGCAACGCCTCAACTTGTTGAAGTCGCTCGTGTTGAATTGCCACTAGTTCTTGCAGCGGTTGCGCGACCGACCCGTTTGTTTCGTTCTCGATCGCTCGTTGGGACTCATTTTGCTCGATCATCGCTTCACGCCTCGCCTCAATGCCCGCCAAATCAATCGTGAGCTGAACTTTTTGCGTTTGCAGCAACCGCATGATCTCGTCGTACGACGCGCTGGAAACCCCCAAATCACTTTGTTGTTTGAGCAAATCAGCCCGCTTATTATGCAACTCTTCGATGCGAGTTTTTGCTTCCGTCAAACGAACTTCGGCAGTCCGTTTGGATTGTTCCACCATCTGAAATTGCATCTCAAATTGGCTCTCCGATATTGTTTCAAGGTAATCGGTCGTCGGGTTGGTAAGGGACGGTACGGCCTCTTGAGCCGCCAACTCTTGGCAAATCGCCGTCAAACCAATCGCAGAAATTAGAAATGCTGTTTGTAGGTATCGTTGCATAGCCATTGCGCTTCCTCGTAAATAAAAACTATTGAAGATTCTCTTGGGCGATGAATTGTTCCGCCAATTTGGCTCCGCTCGTGTTTGGAAATCTCTCGATGACTCGGGCCATGTCCCGCTCGACCCACTGCCGAGCGGCTCCCAACTGCAGCGCGGACTGGTCCGACATGCTCACGATCAACGCTGCACGCTGATTCGAATCGAGCGACTTGGGCCGTGTTGACTTGGACATTGCCGCCAACTTGTCGCTCAGGTCTCGAATGGCCCTCTCGCGAACCATGATGTCGATGAAATCAATGTTGGCTCGAATGTCGTCAAGCGAATCGGGAGAAATCCTGACGAATGCGGAACGCGGCGTGTTAACTAGCTCAGTGGAATTTGGCGAATCGTTGGGACTTTTGTCCGCGACCGCGGGTTCTGCAGAACTGTTCGACCAGCGCACCACAACGATGACCCCCACGATCGATGCGGCCACAGCGAAAATCACTGCCGCAACAGTCAAGCGATGCCTGGGCAATCGTTCGACCTTCACATCCGAGTTTGGCAAAGCCAATAACCGCTGGCTTAAGTCCGCGGGGATGTCTACATCGCGAAGCCACTCGTCAAGTTGTCGATCTTCAATATTCATGACTGCAAACCGTCGTTTACGGGGATCTCCGGCGAGTCCGACTCTGTTTGTTTCGCTGGCGGCTGGCGACATTGTCCGGGCTCAATGTGAGCATCCCGAAGTAGAATTGCTTTGAGCTTTTGCCGGCCGCGATGCAACCGCGATAACACCGTGCCGCGCGGCACGTCAAGCGAAACGCGACGCGATAAAGCGACGCCGCATGCTCTTGCACGCACTGCTCGTACAATCGCCGGCGGTGATCGTCGTTTCGCATGAGAAATGGCAATCGCGAAGTCGTTTCAATGGAAAGTAGTACCGTTACCCACTCGCCAGATTCCCGCAATCTGGAAAAATGTCTAAAATTGAGGAAAACCCGTCAAATCCCTAATCAGATTGCGTAACGCCATCTTTCGTCATTCCGGCCTGAGACCCGGAATCCAAGTTTCACCGACGAAGAAATTACAATTACGCGCCGATTCAAAACTGGATTCCCGCCTTCGCGGGAATGACTCTTAAGTATTTTTAGACGCTCTTGCTGACGCGACCTAATAGCAAAACGCTTTCATTATTGTGGCGCAGTTTGCGGTTTGCTAAAGCGTTTTGAGCTCGTAACCGCTAATTTATCGAAAATCGATAGATCGCCGAAGTTTTATGACGCCGCTCCTTCGCTTGCGCTTCAGGCTCCCATGGCCCGTGCCAAAGCGAGTCGCCCGGAGAATGCACCTCACCAAGAAATGTGATTGTTAGTGCCGTCATCGACGTCCACTTACGCGTGAAATTCTGATCCATTCCAATATTCTTCCTATGAAAATCCCCGAATTCAAACTCGAACGGTACTTTGCCAAATACGAATTCTGCACCCAATTTCTCATGTGCAGCAGCGATCCCGAAAGCTGGTCGACGAACGAAATTCTTGAACTCGAACCCGGCAGTGAATTGCAATACCTCAATCTCAAGCTTGGCTATTCTCCCAGCGAAGGCGCTCCCGGATTGCGGGCGCAAGTCGCACGTATCTATACGACGATCCAACCCGATGAAATCTTGATGTTCGCCGGCGCCGAAGAAGGCATTTTTTGTTTTGCCAATGCCTTGCTTGATTCCGGAGACCACGTCGTCGTGCATACGCCTTGTTATCAATCGCATAAAGAAATCGCGGCCAGCATCGGCGCTCACGTCGGCCTTTGGGAAGCCCGCGAATCCGGCGCGTGGCAACTGGACGGCGCCGATCTTGAGCGGTTGATTCGACCCAATACCAAAGCCGTGCTGATAAACTCGCCGCATAACCCAACCGGCTCGCTGCTCCCCCACGAAACATTCGACTCCATCAATCAAATTTGCTTGAAGCGTGGGATCGTGCTTTTTAGCGACGAAGTATTTCGCGAGTCGGAACTCGACGCTGCAAAGCGCCTGCCGGCGGCGTGCGACGTCAATCCGCTTGCCGTTTCGTTGGGCGTGATGAGCAAGACGTACGGCTTGCCTGGTCTGCGAATCGGCTGGATCGCTACGCATAACGTGGCGTTGCGTGAGCGAATGGCCGCGATCAAGGATTACACCACGATCTGCAATAGCGGACCGAGCGAATTTCTTGCAGAAATCGCACTGCGGCAACGCGAGCGGTTGTCTGCGCGGACCGTCGGGTTGCTCGGTGCCAACCTCGTTCGACTGGACGATTTTTTGATTCGTCACGCGGATTGGTTTTCTTGGGTCCGGCCCACCGCAAGCCCGATGGGATTCCCCAAGCTCTTGCGTGGCGACGTCGATTCGTTTTGCGATCGCGCCGTGCGCGAGGCCGGCGTCTTTCTTCTCCCCGGCAGCGTCTACGACGATCCCCACAACCATTTCCGCATCGGCTTCGGCCGCCAAAATTTTCCGCAGGCGCTGAGTGCGTTGGAAAACTGGCTCGGCGTAATTGACGGGGAAGTAACTTAAAGCACATCCAAAATTCCTCTTCGGTCCCTCTCCCCGGCTTCCGGGGTGTGGGGCTGGGTGAGGGGCGCGTCCCTCGAATGGTAAACAGTCAGAATCAGGGGGCTGACGTCGCCCGCTCACCAGGCCGATTGCATTATCCCTGGGATAAAAAGGCGCAGTTCGGCGATGTAAAACAGCGTGGCACGTATTGAGATATCCCATCGACTCATACGCGGTTTAGAACGCTAAAATGGCTTCGAACAATCGAATCACTCTGAATTTTGACACTTCTAACGAGAGAGCTTGATGCCGCGAAATCTACTCTATTCAGTCAGCATTGTCCCATTCGTCCCTTTGGTCCTATGTCTCGCCACAATAGCCAACACCCACGCTCAAGATTCGGCCACCGATCTTCGTGAGGCCGCCAGGGCAGGGGATGCAAAAAAGGTGACCGAACTTCTGGATGCCGGGACGCCGATCGATTCCCCCGCGCGGCATAACGTCACCGCGCTCCGGTTGGCAGCCGAACGGGGACAACTCGACGTAGTCAAACTATTGGTGGAACGAGGAGCGGATATCGATGCGGACGAGACGTTTTTCAATTCGTCGATTGTTGCGGCGGCATTGCGCTCTAAGCAACGCGAGATCGCGAAATTGCTTTTGGAAAAAAATGCCCTAGATCGTGCAGGGGCGTTGAATTGGGCCATCGATGAAGGAGATTTGGAAATCGCCAAGGCGGCGCTTGAGGGCGAGGGAGTTGAACCGTTGGATTTGGCGGTCGCGCGAAAAGCCGCAAGCGAGAAATCGAAGGAACTGAAGGAGCTATTGGAAAAGGCAACAGGGAAGAGAGTAAATCCAAGTGGAAAGGAACACCCCTCCCTAGCCCTCCCCATCGAGGGGACGGAACAGAAAGAGGGGAGGGAAAAGAAAGAACAGCCAGGAGTGGCTCGGTCGGGAGACGAACCACAGCGCCAAGAGAAAAAATTTAGTCCGGAACGATTGAAGGCCTTCGCTGGAAAATACCGCGATAAAGACCTAGTGGTCGAGGTAAGTGTTCGCGGCGAGAAGCTTGCCGTGGCGATCGGCGATGCAGAACCGATCGAACTCGAGGCAGTGAGGGACCGAAGATTCGAAAACGAAGCCGGGGATTTGAGATTTGAAATTGGCGGCCGAGCGGGAACCATTGAATGGGCAAGTTTAGTTCGGGCCAACGGCGATGTGAATTTCTTGTCATCCGCGAATAGTCCCGAACTGGAAACGCTCAAGCCAGCGGCGGAGATTTCGCTCAAGAGCGCGCCGCGCGGCGAAACGAAATCGTGGCGGCAATTTCGCGGTGCGGGTGCCTCGGGTATTGGCGACGGACAAGGGGTAACCGCCGATTGGGACGTGGCCGCCGGCCGCAACATTCGTTTCAAGACTCCGATTCCAGGAATTGCAACCGCCAGTCCGATCATCGACTCGGGTAAAATATTCGTCACCACCGCCGTCAGTTCCAAAGGGGACACAACCTTTCGCACCGGTCTCTACGGCGACGGGACTTCGGTGGAAGATACTTCGGAACACTCCTTCCGACTTTACGCCTTGAATTCGTCCGATGGGGCGATCGCTTGGGAACGCGAAGTGGCCAATGTCGCGCCGACAGTGCGGCGACATCTGAAATCGAGCTTGGCGAATTCCACACCAGCCACCGATGGCGAACGAATCGTCGTCCTGTTCGGGATGATCGGTATCCTGGCCGCCTATGATCGCGAGGGGAACGAACTTTGGACGCGCGACATCGGCGTGCTTGATTCCAACGATCCCCAATCCGGAAGCGCCGAATGGGGACACGCAAGCTCGCCGGTGATCTGGGAGGACCTGGTCATCGTCCAAGCCGATCGGCGCCGCGATTCTTTTCTTGCCGCATACCAAATTAGTAGCGGTGAAGTAGTCTGGAACATTCCACGTGACGAAGCATCGACTTGGTCAACGCCGACAATCGTGCCGAGTCCGTCGGGGGACGAATTGGTAACCAACGGTACGACGGTGCGCGCTTACCGCCCTCGATCCGGCGAGCTTCTCTGGAGTTTGGGCCCGAATTCCGAAGTGGTCGTTGCAACTCCGGTCGCCGCAGAGGCCATGGTTTACGTAACTGCCGGATATCCTCCGGTGCGGCCCGTGTACGCGATCCGAACCGGCTCCCGCGGCGATCTCACATTGCCCACAGGCGTTAGTTCGAGCCCCGCGGTGGCTTGGAGCCATTTAAAAGGGGGGACGTACTTGCCAACACCGATTATGTACCGCGGCCATATGGTGACCATTAATAACAACGGCGTGGTGACCTCTTACCGCGTGGATTCCGGAGAAGAAGTCCACCGCGCTCGAGTCGCAGGTTCCGGAAAATCGTTCTCGTCGTCGCCAGTCGCGGCGGACGGACGGATTTATGTTGCCAGCGAGGATGGCGAAGTCTTCGTGTTGCGTGGCGAGCCCGGTTACGAGTTGTTGGCGACGAATCCAATGGGCGAAGTTGTCATGGCCACTCCGGCGATTTCCGACGGCCTCTTAGTCATTCGCACATTGGGTCACGTCGTCGGCATCGCCGAGGACGAAACAACTGGCAAGTGAACAGTGAATCCGTGTGCCACTGGCTCTGCCAGTGTCTAGAGAGTTTGTCGATTGCGTTAAGCGTTTTCAAAGTTGTATTTTTTGATTGGTCTCGCCGAGTGAGGCACTGGCAAAGCCAGTGGCACACAAATCAAGAGATAGGTTCGGCACGACCAATGGAATCGCTTGTGCGATTGCACTCGGCAAATGTTTATTGGGGAACAATTCGGCGTACCATTTCAGCTCCGCTACAAAATTGTACGTCGGAACACGATGGCTTTGGTCATTGCGAACTGATCTCCATAAATTCCGATCGAGGCCTTCGGTTTCTCGACTTCTCCGACTCGGTGGACTATCCTGGAGTCTCTTTTTCCAACTATGCGCTGACATCTTTGTCGATCCCGAAAAGGCAACCCAATGACCGACCGCGCCGCACTCCGCTCTTGTTTTCTTGCCAGTCTGTTGATTTCATTTCCGATGCACGGCGCGATGTGCCAAGACACGCAGAACACGCGGATGTTAGAACAACCCGCCGTCAGCGCGATGCACATTGCGTTTAGCTACGACGGCGACTTGTGGATCGCCGATCGAAGTGGCGCGAATCCGCGACGAATGACTTCGCACGCAGGGACCGAGTCGTCGCCACGCTTTTCCCCCGATGGTCAGACGATCGCGTTCAGTGGCGAATACGAGGGCAATGTCGATGTCTATGTGATGCCAATAATCGGCGGCATTCCCAAGCGATTGACGTACCACCCCGATTCCGACGCGGTCGAGGATTTTACGCCTGACGGAACGGCGGTTTTGTTTTCGTCGTCGCGAAACGTATTCACTGGTCGCTTTCGACAGCTCTTTACGGCGCCGCTCAGCGGAGGATTGCCGACTCAATTGCCGATCCCCAACGGGTTGCGGGGAACGTATTCTCCCGACGGAAAGAAAATCGCCTACATCCCGATCGGCGAGCGATTCCAGCAATGGAAGAACTATCGTGGCGGGACGTGCTCGCGGATTTGGATTTACGACGTCGCCGACCACTCGGTGCAGATGGTGCCTCAGCCGGAGGGCCGCTGCAACGATACCAATCCCGCGTTTATTGGCAGCCACGTTTACTTTCGCTCGGATCGCAACGGCGAGTTCAACTTGTTCTCATTTGAACCCGGGACGTCGGAAGTAAAGCAACTCACCAGCTTTGGGGATTTTCCGATCAACAACTTATCCGGTTGCGAAAACGCAATTATTTTTGAACAGGCAGGTTATCTGCATTTATACGATCCCACGGCGAACACGTCGGCGCAAATCAAAATCGGAATCTCGACCGACGCAATCGAAACACGCGAGCGGTTTGCGAAAGACGCCAAGTGGATTCGCAACTCCACCGTGTCGCCGTCCGGGTCGCGTGCTGCGATGGAGTTCCGCGGTGAAATCGTCACTGTGCCGGCCGAAAAAGGCGATCCACGCAATCTGACGCATTCGCCCGGCATTCACGAGCGATCTCCGTCGTGGAGTCCTGATGGCCAATCGATCGCGTATTTTTCCGATGAAGGGGGTGAATACCATCTCGTGATCGCTCCGCAAAATGGCAAAGGTGAAGCCAAGAAAATCACGCTGGTCGGAAACGGGTTTTTTGAAGAGCCCAAATGGTCCCCGGATGGAAAGAAGATTTCCTACCGCGACAACTCGTGGAGCTTGTATGTCTTGGACATCGAGGGCAATCGTTGCGAAAAGATCTGCAGCGAACCCAAATACGGCCCGTCCAATCTTCGTGGCTTGCACCATAACTGGTCCGCCGATTCCAAATGGATCACCTACACCGTCAATACCGATGCATTGATTCAGCGGGTTTTCGTCTACAACGTCGCCGAAAACAAATCGACTCCGATTACGGATGGGTTGAGCGAAGTCAGCGAACCGTGCTTTGACCCCAACGGCAAACACCTGTATTTTTTGGCGTCGACCAACGCCGGCCCAGTTAAACACTGGTTCGCGATGAGCAACAACGACATGGAGGCCACGAACCAGATTTACGTCGCCGTATTACCGAACGACGGCGCCAATCCGATGGCCAAAGAATCGGATGAAGAGCCTGCCAAGAAAGACGACGCCGCGCCGACTCCGGCGGACAGCGCGGCTGCTGAAAAAGACAAGACACCGCCAAACGATTCGGCCGCCGACAAAAAGGACGACACGAAAGCCGACGCTAAGAAGAAAGAACCGCCGCCCGAAGTGAAAATTGACATCGTCGGTCTCGATCAACGTATTGTCGCCTTGCCAATTCCAACTGCGCTTCACTCGGGTCTGCAGGCCGGGAATGACGGAAATATTTTCTTTATCAAACAAGACGCCAACGGCGAACGCTCGCTGGTCAATTTTTCGCTTAAGACCCGCAAACCGACCACGTTGATCGACACGGGCGTGGACGCATTCGAACTCACACCCGACGGGAAAAAGGTCTTGTACCAGACCGGAACGACTTGGGCGATCGCTGATGCCTCGGGAAAAATCGACTCGAGCAAAGGCAAACTGGCGATTGACACGATTCAAGTGCGAATCGATCCCCGCCAAGAATGGCAGCAGATCTTTGACGAGGTCTGGCGGATCAACCGCGACTACTTCTACGATCCGGCGATGCACGGCGCGAATTGGCCTTCGATGCGGGAAAAATACAAACAATTTCTGCCGCACTGCGTAACGCGCGATGACCTCAATCGAGTTCTGATGTGGATGTGCTCGGAGATTGCGGTCGGCCACCATCGCGTTGGCGGCGGCGACGATATCACGGCCCCCGAATCCGTTCCCGGCGGATTGTTGGGTGCCGATTTTGAAATCGATTCGGGCCGGTATCGCGTGAAAAAGGTTTATGGAGGTTTGAATTGGAACGGCGAGTTGCGCGCTCCATTGACCGAGCCCGGCGTTCGCGTCCAAGCCGGCGAATACATCCTGGCGGTCAATGGGAATGACTTGAAATCTAGCGACAATATCTTCCGCCATTTGGAAAACACATCCGGCAAAATTGTCGAACTGACCGTCGGTCCCACAGCCGATGGTGCCGGATCGCGCAGCGTTTCCGTCGTGCCCGTCGCCAGCGAAGCCGCTTTGCGCAATCGCGATTGGGTTGAGGGGAACTTGAGAAAAGTCCACGCCGCAACCGACGGGCGTGTCGCGTACGTTTACGTGCCGAATACCGCCGGGTCCGGCCACGAGTACTTCAAGCGATACTTTTTTCCGCAAACCGACAAGCAAGCCATCATTATCGACGAACGATTCAACGGCGGCGGACAAGTCGCGGACTACTACATCGATCATTTGAGCCGACCCTATGTCAGCCACTGGGCGACTCGTTATGGCAAGGATTTTATAACGCCGACTGGCGCAATCTTTGGCCCGAAAGTCATGTTAATCGACGAGACCGCGGGCTCGGGCGGTGATCTGCTTCCGTTCATGTTTCACAATCTCAAAGTTGGCACGCTGGTGGGCCGACGAACTTGGGGTGGCTTGGTCGGCATTTTGGGCTTTCCCGTCTTGATGGATGGCGGGTCGGTAACCGCGCCCAATCTTGCCATCTGGACCAACGAAGGCTTCGTTGTAGAAAACGTAGGCGTTCCTCCCGATATTGAAGTCGAACAGATGCCGGCCGACGTGATCGCCGGCAAGGATCCTCAATTGGAAAAGGCAATTGAAGTTGTCCTCCAGCTACTCGCCGAAAATCCGCCTAAGGAATACAAGAAACCAGCCTATCCAATTCGCGTTCGAAAATAGGGAACGCGTGGCACGGTTCCCACGTGTCGGTGTTCGATTAAGACTACTGCCTAGCGGGATAGGAAGGGCTTAAAATGAGCCTTCGAGCAAGTGGAAATTGAATTCGAGGATTTGTGTGCCACTGGCTTTGCCAGTGCTCTTAGCTGGCCAATCTGTATCGCCACCACGGGCAAAGCCAGTGGCACACAAGAGATGAGGAGCAACCCGCATGGTACGAATTTTTTCAATCTTCATTGCATGTCTATTCGCTGCCGGAGTGATCAGCGCGCAAGATAAGAGCGGACCCAAGGTGGCCAAACGGGCCGACTTCGTTTCCGATGCAAGCCACGTTGTCGGAACGTACGATCCCCAAACCAGCGACCATTCGCCGGACGCCATGGCGAAGGCCGGAAATAAGTTCATCGCGGCACTGGGTGAAAAACTTCAAACGCGCGGCGCGCTGTCATTGGACGACAAGGAGCGCCGCCAATGGACAAACCTGCCTCCGCAACCCAACGCAGGGGGTGTCCGCCTGGGTGAAATGAATGAAGCGCAGCTCAAGGCAACGTGCGATTTGATGGCGACACTATTCAGCAAATCGGGGTACGACAAATCCTGTCAGATCATTCTCGGGGACGACCAACTCTTGCAGAACGGTCGTCCGCAGCAGGGATTTGGCACGGTTGCTTACGCCGTAATGGTTTTTGGAAAACCTTCGCCGACAGAGCCTTGGGCCTTTCAACTCGATGGGCACCACCTCGCCGTGAACGTGGCGATCCACGGTGCGGATGTCTCGCTGTCGCCAAGTTTCGTTGGGGCTCAACCCGAAGTGTTCGAAATCGCAGGACGAAAGTATCGACCATTCGCGAGCGAAGTGGATGACGCATACGCCTTAATTGCCAAGTTATCTGACAAGCAGCGCATCCAAGCAGTCACCAGTGCGACTGGTGGCGAGATCCAAACGGGCGCCGGACGGGACGGAATCGTTCCAGAAGTTCGCGGAGTGCCTTGTTCTGGTTTCGACGAGGCGCAGCGCGAGAGTCTGCTCAAACTCATTTCGAATTGGGTCGGAACGTTGCCGCCGGCCCAAGCCGAGCAGCGAACGAAGGAATTAACCGAGGAGCTTGACCAAATGCACTTTTCGTGGAACGGCGAGGTTGCTCCTCATGGAGATATTTCGTACTTGATCCAGAGTCCGAGCCTGATCATCGAATTCTCCTGCCAAGGACCCGGCGACAAACCGCTTGATCACTTGCACTCGATTTACCGAGATCCGACCAACGAATATGGACGACAAATAGAATAGTATCGCTGAACCTTGCGTCCTGAAGGTCTACCCGAAACGTCATCATTGTTCCCTCGCCCCCGTTTCGGGGGAGAGGGCAGGGTGAGGGGGCTGGAATTCTCGAACAGGCTTGTCATTCACGACGCAATGTTCGATCATTCAAAATTAAGTCGAAGCATGGCCCGCAAATATTTGGCATTCGATATCGAGACCGCCAAGGATATTCCTGGCGACGAATTCAATTGGGAACCGCATCGTCCGCTGGGAATTTGTTGTGCGGCTGCATTGTCGTCAGGTTCTCAGGAACCGATTGTCTGGCACGGAAAACACGAGGACGGAACGCCCTCCCGGCTGATGTCGAAAGCAGAAACGCGGCTCATGTTGAGTCGATTGTGTGAATTGGTTGCCCAAGGATGCACCTTGCTCACCTGGAACGGACTTGGATTTGACCTGGACGTACTGGCGGAAGAAGCCGACGACGCTGAGGCATGCAGAAATCTTGCGATGAATCACGTCGACATGATGTTCCATGTGTTTTGCGATCGAGGATTTCCCGTTGCCCTCGACAAGGCCGCCGAGGGACTCGGCATTCCCGGCAAGCCATCCGGAATGGCGGGAAAGATGGCCCCGCAGCTTTGGGCGCAAGGCCAGCACCAACAAGTCATCGAGTACGTATCGCAAGACGTCCGCATGGCGCTTCAAATTGCCGAAGCATGCGAGCGGAAGAACTCATTCCATTGGAAAACTCGAAAAGGGACCGTCAGTTCCATGGAATTGCGTCGCGGTTGGTTGACTGTTGCTGACGCAATCAAACTCCCGTCGCCCGACACATCCTGGATGGATTCGCCGATTCCCCGACGACGTTTCACGCAATGGTTGGAAAAGCGCTAGTAACTGACGTGATTTAAGTTTGCCGTGCGATTTCCAGTATTTGCCATCGAAGTTCGATGTCGGCGATTGAGGATTACCTGACGAAACTGAATGTCGCGAGACACTATTCACGACCGCGCCGACAAACTACGGAACGATTGCATGTTCGACGCCACCTGACTCGCAAAAGCCATACGTAGTTCGTTCATGTGGGTAACTTCCCAGGGCATAAAGCACCTCCTTTTAGAGGAGCTAGTCTGCCCTAAATCTGTTACCTATGTGTCTTCAACGCGCGCCACCCATGTCTCTTCAACGAACATCTTCGTAGGCCTGGGTCGCGTCGTCTATCAAATAACGAAGCAGCGACCCAGCCCTTCGGGCTGGGCTAGGCAAACGATCGGGGCTTCGCCCCTAAGACTTTGGATCACAGCCGAAGGTGCCTCTTGTTAAGACTGGGGCATGATCCTGTCCGGAAATTTATGCTACTAATGCCGCGCGGCCCAAGTCCGATTGTCTACGCAGCGCGCGAACACTTGGTTGTGCTGCCGGATTCACCCTGCGTTGCCTCGGCGAGTTCGCGCATCTCGGCGAGGATCGGTCCGAGCAATTGGCGCTCCAGTGCTTTCATGATGTCGAGCACCGGCTTGCCATCCAGAACGCGATGATCGAACGTCAGCAGCACTTGGCTTTGTCCGCCGCGCGCCAGGACGTCGACTCCCAAAATGGTCGTGTTCGGGCCCAAATGATACGACGCGAAGGCGACGTTATCGAATCCCGATAAGCTCATACCAAACGTACCCATGTGGCTGGCGCGTTTGCGGACCCACAAGTTGGTCATGATCCACCAGCCGATGGCCCGCAATTGCCAAGGCCAGCGCGCAAACTGCAGTTGGTGCCGGAATTGGCGGATCTCAGCGATTGGCGCGTCGCGGAAAAAATTCAATCGGTCTTGCAAGTACATCAGCGGGCAACTTTCGGGCGACTCGAACCGGGCGAACATCAGCGTGTCTTGATTCTCATACTCGCGGGCGACCGCAATCAAGCAAATGTTGCGATCGTGTTCGTACAAATGAGGCCAGGGAAAGGAAACGATGCACTGCCGCAGTTGCGGCCAACGATCCGATAATTGGGCATAGGCTTTCATGAAAATCACGTTCCACGAAAGCTTGGGCCGAATCTGCTTGCGCAGTTCTGAAAGTTCGGTCAAGTCAAACGTAGCGCGGACTGCACCCAACGGCGTCTTCACCGCGAATTGGATTACGTCGCACGCCAATTTGCGTCCGCTACTGAGCGCGATGCGCTGTCGTTTTCGAGTCATGGACGAGTCTTTGCCAATATTTTCCTAAATCGTTCGCATCGATTTTGACAAGCTTGTCTGAACACGGCAACCTGAATTCAGCTAGCGAATTCCCATCGGCTAGTTCAGGAAAAAATTTCGATTTCGACCGAAAATCGTACTCGTACTCAGCGAAGCGGTACTCGTACTCGATTGCGGGTCGTTCCTAGCCAGAAATTCGAGTACGAGTAGGAGTACGAGTAGGAACACGAGTGCGACAACAAGGCCGGCGATGAGAACCGAACCAGGACCTCCGTGGGTTTACTTAGGACAAAAGCTCGCGTTTGATTTCGGCCAGTCCGAGGGTATTCAAAACATCAGATTTCGTCAGTCCTCCGCGACGCGCCTGTTGAACGCCGAATCGCAGCACGCCCATGCCTTCGGGGCTGTGCGCATCGCTGTTAATCACGATTGGAATCCCCATCAATTTGGCTTGAGCGCAGAAGATCTCGTTTAAATCCAGTCGCGCGGGATTGGCGTTGAGTTCCAATCGTTTGCGATGGGAGACGGCTGCCGCAAACACTTCGTCCAGGTTGACTTCGTAGGGTTTACGCCGGTTGATCAAGCGTCCGGTGGGATGGGCAATGATATCCACGTTCGGGTTCTCGATCGCGTTGAGAATGCGCCGCGTGATCTGTGAGCCCGGTTGATCTTGCCCGTAATGAATACTTGCCAATACCCAATTTGCTTCGACCAAAACATCGTCATCAAGATCCATCCGGCCGTCTTCGAGGATATCGCATTCAATTCCCCTGAAGATATGGAAATCGTCCGATTCCGCGTTGATCCGATCGATTTCAGCCCATTGCTGGCGCAGCCGGGTTGCATCCAAGCCTCGCGCCATTGAAACGCGTTTGGAATGGTCGGTGATGGCGATGTAGGAAAGTCCGCGCTGCCGCGCCGCGCTCGCCATTTCCTGAATGGAGGCCAATCCGTCGCTAGCGGTCGTGTGCATATGCAAGTCGCCGGTGAGGTCCGCGAGTTCGATCAACTCGGGCAGTGGGCCTCGGCGCGCCAACTCAAACTCGGAACGGCCTTCGCGGAGTTCGGGTGGAAATACCGGCAGCCCAAGCGTTTGATAAACGTCGGCTTCGGTTCGTCCAGCCAAGTACGTCTCGTTCGCTCCGACCAATTGAAATACTGCCCATTCGTTCACTTTCAGTCCGCGCTGCTTGGCCAGTCCACGCAGCTCGACATTGTGCTCTTTGGAGCCAGTGAAATAGAGGAGTGCCGCACCGAAGGAGTCCGCCGGGACGACGCGCAAATCAATTTGAAAACCATCGTCGACGCGGAGTGACATTTTCGTCGGCCCGCGTTCCGTGACGTTCCGGACCCGAGCAAATTGCGCGAGGCGGTCCATCACTTCGTCGGGTTTTTGGGAAGCCACGAGGATATCGAGATCACCGACCGTCTCTTTTCCGCGACGATAGCTGCCGGCAAATTCCAAAGATTCGATCGCGGCAACGTCGGCCAGATGTTCGCGCAATTCCGCGACCAGTACGTCGGCAGCCGACCAATAGATCCGTTGGCCAGCCGCGACAGCCAGTTCCATTCCAGTGAGGATCGCGCGTTCGGTCTTTTCGCCGAAGCCAGCGAGGTTCCGCACCTGGCCGGCCTCGCACGCTGCCCGCAATTGTTCCAGGTTGGTGATTTTGAGCTCTCGGAACAGCGCCGCCACTTTCTTGTGACCTAGTTTGGGGATGCGCAACAACTCCCTCACCGATGGAGGTACTTCGACCCGCAATTCCTCAAGCTGCCGCAGCGAACCAGACTCGACTAGCTCTTGGCATTTTTGCGCGACGCTTTTTCCAATCCCGTCGATCGTGGTTAGGTCGACACCATCGTGAACGAGTTTGGCGATGGAGTCCGCATGCTCAACGATCGCCTTGGACGCCGTGCGATACGCGCGCAAGCGAAACGAGTCGGCACCCTGAATTTCCAGCAAGTCGGCCAGTTGCTCCAACGCGTCGGCGATCTGTTCGTTCGTCATTGACCTTACGCCGCACGGCGACGGGGATCGGAGTGAGAGATTCCGATCAGAGATGAGTAGAGCTCGATGTATTTGCGAGCTTGTGTCCGCACATCGTATTCGGACTCGATCAACTTGCGCGACCCGGCGGCGAGTCGTTGTCGCAAACGCGCGTGGTCGGTCAAATCGCCGATTTGTCGAGCCAACTCGGAAACGTTGCCGACGGCCGCCAGCAAGCCTGTCTGTCCGGGCATCACAAATTCCGGAATGCCGCCGGCATCAAAGGCGACCACAGGCGTACCACAGGCCATCGCCTCAAGCCCCGTTTGCGGTGCGTTATCCTCGAGCGACGGCATGACAAAGACGTCGGCTGCGGAGTAGATGAGGGCCTGTCGTTCGGGTTGATCGACATATCCAAATTCGTGGAAGATCGGCAAACCGTCGCGCGCATCGGTGACGCGGCCGCGGCCAAAGACCAGGCACTCGATCGAATGCTGGGCGGGAAGCAATCGCAAGGCGTGCAGCAGCAAATGAAAGCCTTTGCGCGGGTTTTCAACGTCTTCGGCGCCAAAGGCGATCAAAGGAACATTTTGCGGCAACCCGAGTTTGCGCCGCGCCAATGGCTTTTCCGTGGGTCGAAATTGATTGGTATCCAACCCGTTGGCAATGACTTGGAATTGGGTTCCTTGTGGCCAAACGGGACTCTGTTGGGCTATTCCGCGCAACCAGCGACTTGGCGTGACGACATGCAATCTTCGCTCGGCCAACGCACGTTGCTTGGTTCGAATCGCATCGTGCGACAAATCGCGTCGACCGGGTTGGTCGATCGCCGGGCACTGGCCGCAACCCGAGGCAAACCGACGACAGCCTCCGTTGTAATGGCATCCGCCCGTGAAGGGATTCATGTCATGCAACGTCCACACGAGCGGGACACTGCGGGGAATTGCCGCAAAAAACGAAGGGAAATCGATCAGGAACGAGACCCAGTGCAAGTGAACGACATGCCCCCATTGCCCTCCCGGATCGAATCGCGTCGGCTCGAGCAACTCAGGCTGCGAAAACAACTCGATGCTCGAGGTGCGGCTGGCGAGATGTCGTTCGTGCTGGCGTATGATCTTGCGGCGACGAATTCTCGCGCGACGCTTGTCGAAAAAGCCGCGCGTCTCCGGCGGCTGTTCGAACAGGGCAGGACGGATCGACGGATCGGCTGAGTGCCAATCGAGACTCGCTCGGTGAAAAAATCGACTATCGACACCCTGAAGGCGCATTTCCAGATGGTGTCGAACCGCTGCAGTTCCGGCCCCGCCGTAAGGAAACGTGTTGAATTGATTGACGATCACGGATAGTCAGCGACGATTTCTGGATTAGGTGTCGACACCAACCCGAAGGACAAGTCTTGATGTTGCGCTAGGCGGCTTGGCGGTTGCGACGGTCTTGGGCCAGCATCATGTTCTCGAACATGGCGCGCGGCCCTCGGCGCACAAAAAAAACGCGAACTCGCCGCTGGGCGTGTTCCCAGCGGTTAAGCAAGGGGTTGAACATCATAGCTGAGAGTTCACGACCGGTGACTGGAGCCACGCAGCGTTGAATGAATTGGTCTTTGTCCTGCATGAACCCATGCAGGATGACTTTGCCTGGATCCAGGACATCGCGCCGCGCACGCGCGGTTGTCGAGAAGCAGATTTGCGACGAAATCCGCGCCCCGCCAGCTTGGCAGACGTGCGGATAAATGGCCATATCAAAAACCCCCAGCCTGGCTTCCGCCGGCATCCGACTCGCAAAGTCTTTGACATAACAGGCGCCGCCGTTAATGTGCGCATGTAATATATGCTTGTAACCGCGAAAGACTCGCCAGCGATAAACGTCTGGCACAAAGCAGCCCATCATCAGTGGTGCAGAGGAGTTCGAATGCCATTCTTGGGACAAGCGGTCGATCCAGTCCGGCTTGACGATTGCCATATCCGACTCGAGCCACAAACTAAAACCCGGTTGGCGATTAAGATGATTGGCAATGAAGTCCATGCAATCCCAGAACATCGCCGTGGGACCTTGGGGATAACCAAAGATCTGAGTGGGACACTGGAAACTGGTGGTCGGCGCCAACGATGCGTACGCTTTATGCAATCGTCTGCTGATCTCGATTTTTGGGCTGGCTGCCAACAAAAACTCGTACGCCGTCGCTTGAGGGCCAAATCGCCGTAAGCTCACCACAATCTGCAGATACCGCTCGACTTCCGCCTCACAAAAATAGGGGAGGATGACGACATGCGCCGGTGCGTGCAAAGTTTCAAGCATACGAGAGTCTCGAGTGCCGCCGATCAGGCGGTCGCGCAAATCACCAAGAAATTGTCCAACGATCATCCCCTGATGTAGGACTTTACTTGATTTTCGTCAACGTCACTCCTGCCGAATGACAGCACGGCGAATCGGCGGGATTCGCATTGACCCTGCCAACGGGATCGACCTATGATTCGCGATTCGTCGAACCCGCTCTGGCAGGGGAGTTGTCGCGTTGCCCAAGTTTTTTCTGATCGACCAATCTCTCGAAGGATTGGGCGGCCACCATTTTGATCTCGCCGAGTGCCTCGTCGAGGCCGCCCAACGCGCAGGTTGGGAATCGATCGTTGGCGCTCACCGGCACTTTAAGACTTCGCAAACCATTTTTGAGAACGTTCACGCGACCCCCGTATTCCGCAACACGACTTATGCCAAACATTCGTATTTAGCTGGAATGGCGGCGATGGCACGCCAATCGGGGTGCGATCTCACCGCAGATTCGGAACTCAGCGAGGGAAAGGCACTCGAGTTTCCGCGCATCTCCCGAAAGCTGGTTTCATTTTGGTTGACCCGCCACCTGTTGAGCCAGCGTCGCAGTCTCATCCGCCAGTTCGCCATCGACTGTGAGAAGTTTTTTGCCCCGCACATCTTTGAAGAAGGCGATCAAGCCTTTCTGGCCGGTGCTTCCGAACTGGAATTGATGGGCCTGGCGGCGTACTTGTGCAACCATCCGAGAACCAATCAAATCCGTTGGCACATCCTTTTTCACTTCAATGTGTTCAATGGTTGGCCCTCCAACTACGCAGCACAGTTCCCCACGGCGCAACTCGTCCGGCGATGCTTTGTCTCAGCCCTAGCCCGAGTTCCGTATCACGACATTTCGTTCTACACAACCACGGCTGAATTGGCCGATCAATACAATCGATTAAAAGTGGCCTCCTTCGCGCAGCTCTCCTACCCGGTCAACGATCGATTTGCTCAGCCCGTTTCGCCCAAAGCCGCATGTGTTGAGGGACCGAAACCCATGCGGATAACGTTAGCGGGCGCCATTCGCCGAGAGAAGCGACAATGTCACGTCGCCCAATCGATCGTCAACGAGTTGTGGGAACAGTTGTTTGCCACTCGGCAAGTCGAAATGCAGATTCAGCGGCCCAGACGGGTTCGATTTCTGCGTCCGAAAATTGAAATCGAACTGCCCGAATTTCGAGCTGACGGCAGCAGCCCCATTCATTACTTCGAACACCCCTTGGCGGAACAAGAATACGTTCGTTTGATTCAATCGACGGACATCGGACTGCTAGCCTATGATTCGCTCGCCTATTACGCTCGGCGCGCGGGAATCCTTGGGGAGTACCTCTCGGCCGGCCGCCCCGTGATTGTGCTTGGCGGCAGTTGGTTGGCCGAGCAAATTCAAGAATCCGTGCAACGCCACGTCGCCGCGATCCTCCGTGATCATGATTGCGTCCGACGATGGTCGCTGAGTGAAATCCTCCCGCAGGCCGACAATCTTCCGCACCACGGCGGCATCGTCTCGTTCGATAAGCAACGTCGCCCATTCCAAGCTCTCGTTCCGCTCGAGCAACCAATCGACGCACTCGCCATCCACTACCGCTGCCATTTCCCCAGTCAACATGGTGCATTTTGCCGGATGGAACTCCATCAATTTGTGGGCGATCAATTGCTTGCTCCACCCCAAGCCGTCACGCTGGGAACACGCCCCAACCTGCAACCGTTGTCCGCTTTGTTTCGCATCGACCGGCGGGCCAATCAATGCCAAATTCGGTTCTCCAACGCGTGTGACGACAGCCCGCTCAGTCTTCGCGATGTCGGCGTGTTCGGAATAAACACCGCGGGCCAAGCGGTGCCGCGGTCTGCCGTCGGCGTGATTGCAGCCGATGTCGCGGCGCTCCCGGAAGCGATCCGTGAAGTCGTTGCGCACTATGCCCATTATCGAGCATCGGCCGAGTCATTCGCTCCGGCGTATCGAGATCAGCATCGACCCGACGCAACGTTTGCGGAACTGGTCGAGCGGCACGACGTTCGGGCCAAGTCTGCTTGATTCAATCGATGGTGCGCAGCTCGAGAGCAAATGGAATGAACGTCCTTGTCGTTGGCGGTGCAGGCTATATTGGCTCCCACATGGTGCGCGCTTTGGGGCAAGCCCGGCACCAAGTCGTCGTGCTCGATAATCTGTCGACCGGATTTGCCCAATCGGTCACCTACGGCACGCTGGTCCGCGGCAATTTGCTGGATCGCGAACTGATCACGCGGATTCTCCGCGATGAAGCGATCGACGCCGTCATGCACTTTGCAGCGTGCGCACTCGTGGGAGAGTCGGTCACGCATCCCGCCAAGTATTATGAAAATAACGTCGTCGCAGCGTTCCAACTGCTCGAAGCCATGCGCGCAACCGAGGTTACCAAAATCGTATTCTCGAGCACTTGCGCCACGTATGGCATTCCCCGGCACGTTCCCATCTCGGAAAGCGAACTACAATTGCCCGTCAACCCCTATGGATTTACAAAGTTGGTGATCGAACGCGCCATGGAAGACTACGCGCTGGCGTACGGATTTAGCTTTGCGGCACTCAGATACTTCAACGCCTCTGGAGCCTCGCCCTCGGGCGATATTGGCGAGGATCACGATCCCG
The DNA here is from genome assembly GCA_041745295.1 of Pirellulaceae bacterium. Classification (GTDB taxonomy): domain Bacteria; phylum Planctomycetota; class Planctomycetia; order Pirellulales; family Pirellulaceae; genus JANMEB01. Next base: position 51,706 of record JBGTJE010000035.1, read on the forward strand.
AGTCGCACCTGATTCCGATCGTCCTGCAAACGGCGCTGGGTCAACGACCTCACGTTAGCATCTTCGGCGATGATTACCCGACTTCCGATGGCACGTGCATTCGAGACTATATTCACGTCGACGATTTGAGCGCTGCGCATTTGGCTGCTCTCGATCGGCTCAGGCCCGGCCAAGGCATCAAAGTCAACCTAGGTACAGGAACCGGGTATAGCGTTCGACAAGTGATTGAAGTATGTCGACAAGTCACCGGCTGCAGTATTCCTGAAGTGATTGGACCGCGCCGAGCTGGTGATCCTCCGGAACTCGTCGCCGACGCGCGGCTTGCGCGAAGCGTCTTGGATTGGGTCCCCAAATATCAAAAGTTGCGGCCGATTGTGGAATCCGCCTGGAACTGGCACCGACGTCATCCACACGGTTACGACAAGAAATCGCAGTGATAAGCTCTCGTCTTGTGTGCCACTGGCTCTGCCAGTGGCACACAGAATTCGTTTACATCAATCGCTCTCGCAACTTCCTTGGGCTGTGTGCATTCGGCCGTTGGGATGAACCCCAGGCAAATTCTCGCCATAGAATCGCCGCACCACTGCCTGCCAATCTTCCGTCGACTTGGCCGTGACAAACGCGGCGCGGACCGCTTCAAATTCGGGATGTAGGATCGAGTACTTCACGCCGAATTTCCGCATCACTATCGCAGCGCGGCCAACGCCGTATAACTGCTCGGCTAATCGAAAATGCTCTTGGATGACGTCTTTCTGTTCGAACAAACTGGGCGGCTCGGGAAGCGTCTGGCCGGCGGCCAGCGCGCGTACTTGTGCGAAAATCCAAGGATTGCCAATGGCACCACGGGCGACCGACGCGCCGTCGACGCCGGTTTGCTCGAACATTGCCAGACAATCTTGCGGCGTGAATAGATCGCCACTGCCGATGATCACGCGGTCGCCCACGTGTTGCTTGACTTCGCTCAAAAAGTCCCAGCGACTAGGCCCGAGGTAACGCTGTTCGACGGTTCGACCGTGGACCGTCGCGGCTGCCACGCCGCTTTCAAAGGCGCCGTCGAGTATTTGAAAAAATTTATCGCGGCTCTCGGCCGAGTCATCGATTCCGCGCCGCATCTTTACCGTGACGGGAATGTTGGGCGGCACGATGTCGCGCGTACGTCGAACAATTTCCAATGCGACATTGGGTTGACTCAAGTGAAAGCCGCCGCGGCACCGCCCCAAGACTTTCTTGACGGGACAGCCGAAGTTGATATCGATGGTGTCAAAACCTGCTTGTACCAACCGCAACGCCCCGGCCGCGAACTGCTCCGGTTCGGCCCCCATCAACTGGCCACCAACCGGATGCTCGTCAGCGCTAACGTGCAGAAAGTGACTGGTCCGCTGGCGATCCTTGAGCTGCGTCAAGAATTGATCCAGCATGACCTCGCACAGAGTATAGGGCGCACCCAAACGGCGGGCGATCACCCGCATCGGCCAGTCGCTGTAGCCCGAAAGTGCGGCTTGCACGACGGGAAAACCGATTTCGACTGAACCGATTTTCAGGCGCTGCAACTGGACTTCTGTCTTCATTGAATCGGCGGTTTACGGTATCTTCAGAGCTCGAGCGTTGGTCCGCACATTCTAACCGAACTCCTGGTCGCCGAGTACTTTTTGCGGGCTTGCGATGGCTCGAAATTGGGAAACGACATGCTGATCGCCAGCGGAACTTGGGCTTTTCTCGTCGTCGCCGCCATGGTGATCGCGTCGATCATCTTGCTGCGCACGCTCAACGCACCGCGCGGCCTTCCGTATTGTCGTCGTCCGTCGCTGTTGACCACCGCGGAGGCTCGATTCTATCGAACGCTCGCAAAAGCGGTCGATGATCGCATGACGATATTTGCGATGGTTCGAATCGCCGATCTACTCGTCGTCGACTCCAAAACGGCGAACGGGGGTGGTTGGTTCAATCGAATCTCCTGCAAACACGTCGATTTTGTGCTCTGCGATCCCGAGTCGCTGGACGCGGTGATGGCGATTGAATTGGACGATGCGTCTCACGGGCAACCGGATCGGACCGAACGTGACACATTCGTCGATGCCGCGTTTCGTTCCGCCGGATTTCCGCTGCTTCGCATTCCGGCACAAGCCCAATACGACGTCGGCGAACTGCGGGCAACTTTGGAACGCCAATGCGTTTTCGGCAAGTAACGGGGCAGCGTTTTTCTAAGCGGCGAAAAAAACCAGAATCGTTCCCTCGCCCCCGCTTCGGGGCTTTGAAGTTGCGCTTTTTGTTGGCTAGCAGGGAAGATTGAGGTTGCCATAAAAACGGATCCAGCCCATGACGAGTTCGTTGTGTTTTCACCCTTCACTGGTAGGATCCGCAATG
>JBGTJE010000036.1:0-2815 GCA_041745295.1 Pirellulaceae bacterium
CCCCACTGTCGTGAGCGCGACGAACCCGAACGCCATTCCCGCTCCGCCGACATCGGACCGAGCGATTATGGCTTGGGATCCGTCGGGTGGCGGTAATGGCGTCGCGTCTGTGGAAACCTTCAACACGACCGAATCTGGCTATGATCTTTTGGTTTACATCGACACCCGCAACCTGCCTCTGTCGACCACTACGACGACATCGTTCCGCGGCTCGGAGCACTCGCTCTGGGGAATCGGCGGTATGGACGGGTCAAGCTTCCCGCTCTTTAACATCGGCGGCAATGCGGGTGGCAGTACGGATTCGCTCAACGGCACTTCTGGCATCGCTTGGATCTATGAGAAGTTCGGCGAAACCGTTGCCGGGCTTGGAGATGTATCCGAGAAGCTTCTGTTGGTTGACATGAATGACGGTGGCGACGCGTCTTTGGGCGGCACTCGACCCTTGGATTGGACCGTTCTTGCTACGGTTGATCTGAGCTCGACTGCGTCCGGTTGGTACAACCTCAAGCTACAGATCGACGCGCTGGGAAACGGCTCCGCGAGATTCGGCACCAACGTGTTTGGATTCACCACGGCTCACCATAGCGGCAAGTTCATGGTCGGCTATCGGGAGAACACCCAAGCTGGCGCCGACGGCACGCCGGACGCAATTCTTCGCCCGCCGACGTGGACGGTCATTCCCGAGCCGGGCACGCTCGTCATGCTCGCCATCGGCCTGGTTGGTTTTGTCGCGGTTCGTCGCCGTTAAGCGATCGACCGAATTTTGAAACTTGCAGCCCGCGGTCCGATTACGGACCGCGGGCGCTTACTGACTTTCGAAGGCCAGAATCGCAGCAGGGAAGATTCGGCGTTTTAATCTGGGAGGATGTAATGAAAGTTACTGCATCGTTTGCCCTATTCGCGGCTGTGCTTTGCATGCCGATGGTTTCGTCCGGCGCTCCGGTCTACCTGAATCGGTTCGAAGCCGATACGACCGCCAACTGGAACGTGAACAAGGGTCCCGCCACGACCGATGAAGCGCATAACTTCTTCTTCGACTACAGCACCGTCGGCATTCCTCCTGCGCCCAATTCTGGTCCGCTGGGCACGCATGGCGTCAAGCTGCAAGCCAACCAGTCCAGCGGTGTTTTCGGTGGCGTAAGCGTTTCACCAACTGGTTTGAATATAGCCGCCACGGATTACAAGCTTTCGTTTGATTGGTGGGCGAACGTGAACGGCCCATTTCCGGTTGGCGGAAGTGGATCAACTCAACTGTCTACGTTTGGCGTCGGCACAACCGGAACCACTCCCCAATGGCCAGGTGGCGTGCAGGACAGCATATGGTTCGGCGGCACCGGCGATGGAAATTCCTCGGCGGATTGGCGAGCCTATTCGCCTACCGCTCCGACGAGCTACTTGGCCCCCACCGGCGTTTACGCGGCTGGAACAGGCACCAGTCCCGACGCTCGAAATCAAAGCCATCCCTACTATGCCGGCTTTGGCAACGTTGCGGCGCCGGCGGCGCAGGTTACTCTGTTTCCACAACAAACTGGCAATACCCTCGTCGGTTCCGCCGGAATGGAGTGGCACGAAGTAGTCATTGAAAAGTCCGGCGCGAGTGTCACGTGGACGGTCGATGGGGTGTTGATCGCCACGGTGCCGTCGGCCGATGACACGGTCCTTGGCGGCGCCAACTTTTTTCTTGGCCACTCCGATACAAACGCAACATCGTCGAGCGACCCAAACGATGGTGCTCTGCTGTTTAGCCTCATTGACAACGTACGCGTCACGATCCCGGAGCCGGGTACGGCCGCGCTATTGGCCATCGGCTTGCTTAGTTTTTTGGGGGTTCGTCGCCGCTAGGCGAACCGAGGCGAAAGTTAAAATATACAGCCCGCAGTCCGGTATCCGGACTGCGGGTTTTTATTTGGAAATTTTTTCGCAAAACGGAAAATTCCTGGAATAAATCGATACTTTTCCATGCTTTCGTTGCTAAAATGCAAGGTGTTGCAGGGTGGGCGCAATAGGGGGTGGTTGCCGCAAAGCTCGGATCATAACCTCGGTCGGCATGTGGCAATGGTTTGCGAACTGCTTTCTATCGGTTTGTGAAAATCGGCAGGCGCTGGGAGTTTAGCTGTGTTTCACGGGGTAGTGGTTTTTGGTGGTGTGTCGTTCGTGCCCCGTCCGACCTGCAAGCGTTTTCATAACGGTCGCTGTCGTGGATGGCTCACCGCTGTCATTGCTCCAAACCATTCTTCCCTCGAGCGCAATTGAACGTATTCGGAGTTCGTATCATTCACGCAATTCTTGGACGAGACCTAACAAAGTTGACAGATTTCCGCATAGGAGGACCCGCGATGAGGTTCAATCGCTTCTTGAGATTCTCACTTTCGATTAGTTTTGCAGCTGCGTTGTGTTCGGCCGCTTCCGCTGTTCCCTACGCATCAAGCGTTCGCAATACATCCGGCAGCAGCTGGGAGTTCGTGCTCAACGAGGCTGCCGATAACGTGACCGTGTTGCGCAACGGCGCAAACCCGGTCAACCTAGGCACGATCGGCGTCGGCCGGCATACGTTTGACATGACCGGCTTCAGCTCGTTCGAAATCAAGGTTGAGGACTCAGCGGCGGCAGGCTGGACATCGATCACCGATCCGAGCAACTTGTTCGACGACTTCACTCTGCCAACGGGCGTGGCGGTACAGCAGGATCCGTCCAATTTGGCCTATTTCGGCGCGGTGTATGTCGGACACGCGAATACCACGGCTACGAAATCCGGCCGGACCATGGGCGATGGCATCTATGCTCTGACTGCCGACATGAAGGGTGTCGAACTCGC
>JBGTJE010000037.1:0-75028 GCA_041745295.1 Pirellulaceae bacterium
TCCCTTGGTCTCCACACTCGTTAAACTGGTCATCGGATAGTCCTTTCAAGCTCGTAGGGTTTCGTCTGCAAAAACAAATTCCTACCAGCCAAAGGACTATCTCTTCAATCATCCAATGTGCGCAACTTTCTAAACGTTACCCCGTCGCCTTCGGCCCGCCGTTAAACAAAAGCAAATGTGGTCGTAGAGAAACTCCGGCGACTGTTGCTCGCCGTTAAACGACGCCGGGCTCTGGGGGCGCTAGCGGCTCGGTGCGGTTAGAATAACGCCATGCACTTCTGGCACATAACTGTCTTTGGCCTTATTCCATGGGCCTTCGTCGCATCGTGCTTCGGGCGACAAACTGACGATCGCGTTCACGCTCTTGGCGAGAAAGCGCTCGCCGCAATTCGCGATTCGGACACGGACAATCAAGCGAAGTTCATGTCTGACGTGGCTTTAATTATGGCTCGAAATGGCGAGCAAGAAGCGGCCTATGAACTTTTCGAACAAGCGTTGACATACATTCCGGAGAAAGACAGATCGAGCCAATTGGCACATGTCGCCGGCGGAATGGCTGCGGCCGGATTCCACCGCGATGCAATCCAGATCGTTCTTCGCATTCGAGCCGATGAACAGTATAACGAAGACGAAGCGGACTGGGTATTATTGTCAATAGCTCGCCACGAGGCAGAGGGCGGTGTTCTCGATCGCGCGGAAGACTTGAGTCTTAGTATCGCCGATGATTGGTGTCGTCCCCTGGCATTAGCCGATGTTGCGGTAGTTGCAAACCGTCAATCGGATATTGTCCGAACGGAACGACTAGTACGACGTTCCATTTTTTATGCAAACCAGATCGACAGTCGCTCGATCAGGATGGGAGTGCTTCAGCAGTTGGTCGAAATATATGCAGGCGGGGGCTTGCGTGATTCCGCCCTCGAAATCATTGCGCGGGAAAAAGCTAATGCAAAGGAATCAACCCATGCCTGGGCGCGCGTTCAGTCGATGGAATCGACTTGTGGCAATGTCGACGGTGTTCGCAACGCTCATGCGAATCGCTTGAGATTAATGGACATTCCGTTTGTCAGATGGGGCGGACATGATGAAACCCATTATTCAACTGACTTGGCCGAAGCCCAAGCCCGAGCAGGCCAGCTCGAAGAAGCATGTGAAACGGCGAAGTTGGTCGCAACGTACGAGTACCATTGTCTTACCGCGCGAGAGATTGCTAAGGCGTTTATCAAGATGGGTCGTTTAGATGAGGCTCTGGCGATTAACGAAACCATTGACCCGGTCAAGCGAGACGGTTGGACCTATTCACAAACGCTGCTCGACGTCGCAGTCGCAGAATTCCAAAACGGAAACGTTTTGCGAGCCCAGGAGTTGCTCGAGGAGACCCGGTATCACGTGCAGCAATTCGATCCCACGCAGTCCAACTCGAATATCGATTCGGTTGCGAGAATACACGGAAAACTGGGGTTCGACAGCGAAGGTGAGACTTGGGTCAACGCGTTGCAATCGCCGTATGCTCAGGCCGTCGCATTGATCGGCCAAGCCAACGGCATCCTCGACCGCGCGAAGCAGAACAGACAGTCTCCCAAATGATAGTCGCGGGTCTTTCCGAGTGCGCGAGGACCCTGTCATCATATGAGGCTCTGGATCGATTTTGGCTCAGAAGAAAAGTGAAATTCAATCGCCCGCGCACAGCCATAATGGTGCAGAATTCTAAGCGAAATCGTCTTGTTTGACGCCTGTGATTGACGTTCCTAATCATGAAAATTATGAAATATTGGTCGAGTCAACTGATGTGGAGACTCAACTCTTGAAGCATAAGTTCAATGCAGCGCGCGATTGTTTACCAACTCTAGTTGTTGCGGTCACGATTTGCGCCATCGTTTGTCGACAAACTTTTTGCCAAGAACTTACCGGGCACAACGCGATCGTCGTACCCAAGATATGGGACGAAAGAGAGCTTGCGGATTGGGCGACTCCGATTGCCGGGCTGGGAATTGCTCCGGGACATTACAGCGAACAAAAATATTATTCTGCGCCGATCGACAATCTTCGCACATATCCCGTTTATCATCCGAAGTTCGAGCCGAAGGGCTATCGCGATTGGTTGAAATCACAAGGCCCGCAACCAATCATCGAACCGGAACAACTCAAGACTAAGGCCGATTGGATCGAAGCGGGGAGGCGAGTATTTGAAGATTTGGATACTGCCATTAGCCGTTCCGATGATCCGATCGTGATCGGCTACTTCAGCGACGCGGCAGCGATCGACAAATTCCGCGATGAATCGCACGATGCGATGACCAAGGAAGGGGTCATCCTCGACTATCGCTGGGTAGTCGATCGGAATGGATCGCTCAAGATCGGCCTATCCAGTTGTGCAGGTTGCCACTCGCGACTTATGCCCGACGGCACGTTGCTGCGTGGCGCACCGTCGAATTTCGATTTGGCAGACTCCCCTGCCGCGGAAATCTTGCTTTCAAGTTTTTATCCGAAACCACCATTGCCCGAAGGCGAGCAGTTTTTTCACTCATTTGGCGTTCCTTGGCTACCGAACGACGTTCATGCGACATTCCGGAACCAGAGCGACGAGGAACTAGAAAAATTCTTCGATCAGAAATCCGGCGCTCCGGCTGGAACGATGTTCGACCGGTTCCATGGAAGTCCCTTGTTCTCGACGCGAATGGCCGATCTGATTGGCGTCAAAGACCGAAGGTATTTGGATGCGACGGGAACGCATGTCAACCGCGGTCCGGCCGATATCGCACGATACGGAATAATGGTGGAATTTGCCGACAACGGCGTATTCGGCTCCCATAAGTTCACACCTGAGCTCAACCAGAGATTGCCGGTCCGTCCGCCGGATGAGGCGATGTACGCGCTGGGACTTTACGTCTACGCGCTCGAACCGCCGAAAAGTCCGTTTCCGTTCGACGAACTGGCGACGCAAGGTCGTGAGATTTTTGAGTCCGAAGGTTGCGCCGAGTGCCACACGCCGCCGATCTACACAAATAACAAACTTGTCCCTGTTCCAGGCTTCGAGCCCCCGTTAGATGATCCCGTGACGCGACGCCTGAACATTTCCGAACGTCGAGTCGGGACCGATCCCGGTCTGGCCCTCAAGACGCGGAAGGGGACGGGTTACTACAAAGTCCCTTCGCTCCGCGGACTTTGGTATCGCGGGCTGTATGAACATAACGGTTCGGTATCCTCGCTCGAAGATTGGTTTGATCCAAAACGGTTGCGCGAGGACTTCGTCCCGACCGGATGGAAGGGTCACGGCGTCACCCACCGTGCTGTTCCAGGCCACGCGTTCGGGCACGACCTTTCGGCCGAAGACAAGAAGGCCCTGATTGCGTTTTTGAAAACGCTGTAGTCATTTCTCCTATCTGGCCCAGACGAACAAATCGAAGTGGTCACACCAGTTCTCATCCGGAACACAGAAGTTGAGCACTTCGAGCCGATGATAGTACTGCAAGTGCGAAAGTAGGTATCGCCGGTCTTTTTGACCATCCCCAAACGCCCCGCGTCCAGAAAGGCGGGGCGTTTTTTTGTCGACATGCTCTCGCTTGAAACCCAAGTGCAGCGATCCAAAAAAATCGGATTGCCGGCGGCGTTAAGTCGGCTTTCAATCGGGCCTCAGCGCACGGCAGAATGGGCGAAGTCTACCGCGCACGCGACACACGACTGGGTCGAACGGTCGCAATTAAGACATTGTCCGAGAGTCTTTCTGCCGAATCGGGATTTCGTGAGCCTTTCGCATTAGAAGCTCGCGCAATTGCGGCGATCGAACACCCGCACATTTGCCCTGTTTACGATGTAGGAACGGAAAATGGCATCGACTTCATTGTGATGCAATTCGTTGATGGCGAAACTCTTGCCGAGCGAATTGAGCGGCGGCCTCTATCATCATTGCAATCGCTCTCGATTGCCCGACAAATTGCCTCCGGACTCGAAGCGGCCCACGAGCGGGGAATTTTGCATCGCGATCTCAAACCCGCCAACATCAAAAAAAAGAAAAAAAAAGGACAGGCATAATCTTGACAGGTGTTTTTTGGTTTGGCAAGATGCGTGGAACAATGGGGGAGGAACGAGATGACGCAGCCACGCAGTCAACTAGTCGATTTGGACGTGACCCGATACTACCACTGCATTTCGCGGTGTGTGCGACGAGCGATGCTCTGCGGCGAAGGCTTTGAACACCGCAAACAATGGATCGAAGACCGCTTGGAGCTCCTCACGCAGAACTTTGCCCTCTCGGTCTGCGGGTACGCCGTGATGGACAATCACTTGCACGTGCTGGTCCGACTGGACCCCGCAGTCAGCCAAGAGTGGGAGGCGGACGAGATTGTCCGCCGCTGGATCAATGTCTACCCACCCCGCAACGTGGACTTGGAGGATCCCGGGCTGGTCAAGGCGTGGGTCGCGCAGACAGCCAAAGACAAAAAGAAGGTCGAGCAACTGCGAGTTCGTCTGCGGGACTTGGGCTGGTTTATGAAGGCTTTGAAGGAACCGCTGGCGCGCCTGGCCAACAAAGAGGACGACTGCAAAGGGACTTTTTGGGAAAGCCGCTACAAATCGATCGCGATCCTGGACGAGGAAGCCTTATTGGCGATCTGCGCCTACATTGACTTGAACCCGGTGGCGGCGGGACTCGCGGCCACTCCCGAGACGAGTCGGCACACGTCGGTGCGTCAGAGGGTCGAGCACGCACGCGCGTCGGGAAAACTGGAATCTCTGAAAGAAGCCGCCAAGGGCTCGATCGCGGGAAGCAAAGCGGTCGGTCGACTCGAAGAGTCCCACTGGCTGTGTCCTTTGGACGACCGGCGAGCCAAGGGTTCCACGCGCGAAGGCATGCTGGAGAATTTTTCACTGGGGAGTTATCTGCTTTTGGTGGACTACACCAGTCGCTTATGCCGCACGGGCAAGGCCCGGGTTTCTCGCGAAGTGGCCTGCATCATGGATCGGCTTGGCACATCGGCCGAGTACTGGGAGCAGCGTCTGAAATCGCTTTTTGCCAAGAGTCGCTTGATGGGGAGTTACTTTGCAGCCAGCCGCGATCGTCTCCGCGAGCTTGCCCGTCGCAAAGGACTTCATCATCTGGACAACGCGGTTCCGTTGACTGCGACCGGCTAACTCGCGTTTCGCTCATCGCTCTGAATTCTTGGCCATCCGTCATGGCCTTCTTCATCGGCCGCGCACCTTCTAACCCGCACTTGCCGATCCGCGCACTCTTCCAACCACCTTAGGCCAATCCCACCGTCCATCACACCTCGGCCTTCCGCCACCCCACCAGCCGAAATACAAAACCGCACCCACCAATTATGCCTGTCCTTTTGTTTTTTGTTCTTTGTTCTTTTGTTAAATGGGTGAATTTTAATGGGTTCGTCGTTTACGAGTGCGTGCAACGTTTGATGGTGGCAATGAATTCACCGATCGTGTTATAGATGCAAGTGCAGATTTCTTCCTCAATGATCACCCGTCCACGCTCCAATGCCCGGCCTGTGCGGCGACCAACGAAATGCGTAATTGGATTACCAAGCCGCATCTCGGGCTCTGTTATCTCGCCATTGAGTTTTGGAATTGGCCTCGATTCGATGCAAAAGGCTGGCAAATCTCCATTCCCCAAATCGCTTCCAGTGCACTTGGATCACCACTCATACCGACCTACGGAAAAATGTGAAACGAGAAAAGGTCAGGCCGTGCTTGTTTCTGCACTCCTCTGCGAACTCCGCGCCTCTGCGCGAGACCGATTTTCTCGTTCGCGCAGTGCTGAGTTCAAGTTAAAGGCTCGCGCAGAGGCGCGGAGTTCGCAGAAAGAACGGCCAAGTTTCCGTGCAGAATCGAGTATCACTGGGGCAGTGCGTACTCGATGATCGCGTAGGCGAGAAACGCGGCGCTCCAGTCGTACCAGCGGCCAGTGGCTCCCGAGAAAATTACTCCGTCTTGAAGACCATCCAAATCGTTGGGTTCACCGGTTTCAAAATTGGTAAATACCGAATTCGTCCCGTCATGCCAGCGAAATTGTCCTTCGATCAATTGATCGCTCAGCCCGATGAAATAATGCCTCGGTCCAAAAGTCGCCGACAGCCAAGAGTTTTCGGCCGCGTCCTCGACTTTGACCAAATTGCCATTCTTGGAAGCGGCTTCAATACGAGCATCGAAGAACGTTGTCTCGGTCTGAGTCAGTCCATAAAGCTTGCCGTTGTAATGAAAAAACTGGTTGACAAGCGGCGGACCGATTTCGATGATTCCGAAACGCAAATCGGTCGATGTTCCCTGCCTCCATTGTCCGTCAAGACCGTCGAACTGACCAAAGTCGCCATCCGGTATTGCTGCATTCGGATTGCCCGCCGCCCAGTAGGAATAGCTGAGGGTTTGTTGGCTTTCCCAACCGTAGCTCTCTTCGCTGAAACGATCGGTCAAATCAGTGTGATACAACCCAGGTCCAAATGTTTGCTTCAGCCATTCATTTTCGGTTGCGTCATCAATCGCGACCAGCGTTCCCTCAAGCGCTTGAGCTTGCGATCTCGCCGTCAACCAGTCGACGGCGCTGGACGTCAATCGGTACTGATGGCCGTTGAAGGTAAACGTCGTCAAATCGGTTCCGCGAACGATGACTTCGGCTAAGGCCAACGCCGAGTTATTTCCGGCGAGTTGCACTCGGAGGTAGCGCCCCTGAACGCCGAGATCAACGCTGCGCTGCCGCCCCACCAAACCGGGAACGAACGTCGACCAAGTCCCCGCGGCCGAGCGAACGGTTTCCAAGTCATCGCTTCCAAATGGGGTTTCGGAAACGAGGATCCAGGCATCTTTGAGCTTATTCGGGCCGACGTCGCTACGATTGAACAACATCACCAAGTCCAGCTTGTAGACTTGGCCAAGGTCGACCTGCCAAAAAGGCTGCCGTTGGCGAGCTGTGTGGGAGACCGACTTCTTACGCACGTGGTCGCCGAATTCTTTCCCGTCGACGGCTCGCGAAGCAAGGCCGCCATAGGCCGTTGAGCTTTGTACGCTCGCTTTGCCAAATGCGAGATTCACCTCGGGCAGGCGCGGTAGTACATGAATCGTGATCGCTTTGTTCGCCACCGCTCCCAGCGAATCTTGCACCGTCAACCGTACGGTATAGGTTCCCGGGTTGACATAAGTATTCGCCGGATGTGGCAGCGAGGATTTCTGCCCGTCGCCAAAATCCCACGAGTAGGTCAACGGATTTCCGTCTGGATCGCTCGTGCCGATGGAATTGAATTTGAAGGCATAAGGAGTTGTCGCAAAACGAGTATCGGACCAAGCCCCTACCAGCGGGGCCATGTTTGGCGTCCACGAACTTCGATAGACCTGAACTTCACGGAGCGAAAGAGACTTTGTCCCGGCAAGCTGGATTCTCACATAGCGCCCGAGTTGACCGACTGTAAAAACTCTCGCCGGAGTCAATACATCATCGCAATAATACGTCCAGTCGGCATTGATAAGGGCGTCTGTCAGCGATCCGCCGGTGAAAGGAGTATCTGCAACCAAGACATAGTATTTTCTTATTACGCCCGGACTGAAGTTCTCGTTATGAAAAATTGTTATCTCGCCAATGGGCTCATTGGCCAAGAGATCGACTTGCCACCAGGCTTGCGGGTCGACACCCGTGCTGGAATGCCCGGTGGTCACGCTTCCATCGACGGCAATGGACGCGTCTTCACCGGAAGGTGTGCTGCTCTGACTTGCCGGTTTGCCGACGGCCATATTCTCAGCCTCAATCTGAACCTCAATGGTAGCGGGACTGCTTTGTCCACTCGTGTCGACCGCGGTAAGCAGGACTTGATAGACGCCGGGGACAAAGAAAGTAAAAGTCGGATTGGCGAGAGTCGAATCGACGTGGCCGTCCTGATCAAAATCCCAATGGAATTTGAGGACATCGTTGTCGGGGTCCGATGATGCCGCTGAATTGAAACTAGCTGTCAATCCACTGATATTCGTAACCGCGGCAATTGCGCTTGGTCGCCCCGTCGGTGAGCTGTTATGGACAAGTTCGTAAAGGATCCCTTGTGCAATCGACGCCATTTGAATTCTGCCGCTCGGTGCCAGACGTATATCCACGGGAAACGACCATTCGTCGCGTCCGAATTCTGTAAATGTGCCGGTCTCAGTCGCGGTGTAAACCACGTCCTGCCCATAGTTTGCGAAGTAGAACTTGCCGTCGTACGCGCTCGGATAGTTGCTTCCTCGAAACACGATGCCACTGGTGATTGCGTCAAAATCTCCAATGTGCGGATAACTGATCCAAGGAGCTGTCGATACAAAATTATTCGGTAATACGCCGTAAGCCGTTCGGTTTTGCCCCTCATAATAGGGCCAGCCAAAGTTCAAAGCCGAGCCGATATCGCTCGGTTGAATGACATTGACCTCTTCGGGTCCGTTGTCCGTCACGTCACCAAAATAGATATTGCCACTGACGGTGTCACGCGACATGCGCCATGCGTTGCGGACTCCGACGGCCAATACGCGCGATCGGGTACTCCACGGATCGAGAGGATCGTAATAAGGATTTCCAGGAATACCTGCACCATCCTCTGGGCTAATGCGAAAGATCTTGCCTTGCACAGAATCGGGATTCTGCGCGGCTAATCGGTACGCAAGGGTAAGGCCGCCATCGCCCCAGCTTACGACGACATTTCCATTGGCATCGAAATCGATGTCTCCCACGCTGTGAGTGGTCGCGGGGTTGTCATGTCCTTCGAGCAAGGTAACTCGCGTCGACAAATCAGCGACATTGGGATTCGCGGTTGAAGCGGCGACGCGTATCAGCGAGCCACCGGCGGCAGCAGTCGAGTCAGGATTCGTGGGCTGAAGTTCGGCGGTGAAGTTCAGGTAGACTCGCTGGTTAGCGGCGAATTGCGGGTCGAGAGCCAGGCCGATTAGGCCTCGACCTTTTTGCGAATTGACTTCGTCCCGCAAGTCGATGAACGTCCCAACGATGTTTCCGTTATCGACAATTTGAACTCGGCCGGCCTTCTCGGCGACGAATACTCGGCCATCGGGGGCGTAGTCAAATCCGATCGGTTCGATCAATCCCGCAACAAACGGTTCGATCGAGAAACCCGGTGGAAGTGTGAGCAGGTCTCTCCGCTCGAGTGACTCGGAGAATAATTCTGCCCCCCGGCCTTTTTGTTCCGTTGGCGCGACAATCGTCAGGCGTTCTTGCCGCGCGCGAAGATAACGCTTCGCCAAGCGAAAGCATGGAAACATGGAGCACATCACGTTGAGGAATCAATGGCAGCGCGGATTCGAGGGTGCGCTTCGGCGAAAGGCGCCATGATTCCATTAAAATTGCGCTGCGAACGGATTCAATCGAAAAAAATGGATTCAGCTATAGAACTCGCCGGCGAACTCGACGGCGATTCTCGCAGGAATGCGGGAGGCGCGATTGCAGCGATTAATCAACCTAGATTGAGCGTTGCCGATGCGAGCTTTTGAGGGGTCGCGTCCAAAATTGGACTCGAACCGTTATTTACGAAACGATCACGATTCATCCAAATGTTGCAACCATTGGCGACTCGGCTAAGTTATGAATCTAGTGCGCTCGCATCAACCGACGAATCATCTGCGTCCGATCGATACGTCGAGCATCGCACATCGAACTGCCAATTAATTTGACAAAGTGATAAGGGGTCCACGTAAGGATTTGACGCATTGCAGAGAGGCGCGCGGCGGCTACACGGCTAAGGCGATGTTCTTTTCAATCACGACCACCCCACCCTGACTTCGGCCTTATCTTCCGGTTGTCTCCCTTCTCTAGTTGTTCCACGGTTTAAGGCCAGCTTCGGTCGAGCTAAACGAAAACCAAGATCTCCCGTTAGGATGCATCGCCACCTGCGGAGGCAGGTCAAGCGTCGTCCAGAAATCCGGACGAGCATTCGATTCTCGATTGGCAGCCTGCTGCGCGGATTCACCTTCCTGCATCATCAGCACAAACCCAGCTCCGTATGACGACGAAATCTGCCATACCACCTTGTCGCCGACCCGCAATTGCAGCTGGGTCAGCGTTTTAGTTACATTTACGGATTGAGTTGCGTCCTTCTGCCAATGTGGAGTACCAAAACTCCGGTACTCGACCTGTTCCGTGGTTTGATCCGAAGACGCCACCATCTGGGATTTTGCACCGTCGCTCACGTTGATTTGCCGTCCTTGCAAAAGTTTGGTCAATCCCTGGCGCACCGCGTTGTTTTGTCCGGGCGCCGATTTCAGGTTGACGGATAAACTGATGTCGTCGCCGGGCTTCATTACGAGTAACGCATCGCGCTCTCCCGGCAACCGTTTCGCCAAGTCCAACAACTTGGGCTGTTCTGATCGAACCGCTTGGCTCGGAGTGATCTCAATTCCTTGGCTGCCGCTGCTGACCCGCCACCCCGATTCATCTCGCTGGTTGCCACCGTGATGGATAACTTCGCAAAGCAAAACACGATTGTGCGTGTCGACGTAGATGCTTCGACTGGGCACTTCAATTAACAGGAATCGGTCGTCGACCCATGCAACACTCGCCTTTGGCCAATGGATGGGCGCATAAAAATGTTCCTGCACGTCCCCCGTCGAATTGACGATCTTGACCGACCAAGCGTCGACGCTGGCAGTTTTTTGTCCATCGGGCGAGCTCGCCTGGGCGTTGTCGGTTACCTCCGCGCTTGCGTCCGCGCCAGTGCATTTGCCTTCAATCAAATCGACTTCGAATCGGCTCCCATGCCGTCCTACTAACGCATGTCGGCAATCCGGAGCCAGCGTCCAATCCCCGTTCTTTTCGACCTGGAAACGAGCCGCCAATGGGTTCAATTGCCAGACGATCAACTTGTCAAAGAGCTCGGTCACCACGCTTCCATCCGCCAAGAAACGCGCCGAGGTCACATCCTTGAAGAAACCAACCTCTTCGCCCAGTTTCCATTCTTGGGCGAGCGCCAATTCCTGCGCTCCAATTTGAAAAATGCGAATTCGCGACGGATTGTGGTGATTCGCGGAAAAAGAAAGTAATCGCGCGCCATCGGCACTGATATCCGACGCAGTGACGTCGTCGCCAAGCAGGGGATATTCACGCAATACTTTGGCTGTTTTCAAGTCCACGAGCGATACCCAATTTTTAGGCGCCTCCTTATCGTCGGCATCACCAAATGGGTCGTGGAAGGACACAACTAAACGCGAGTCGTTCACGTTTGATGCGACGGATTGCACTCGAACGTGGATCGACGACCTGCGGATTCGGACGGGTCGGAGCTTGCTGCGGTCCGGCCGTTTCCAATTCGGTCCGGCGAGGTTTACCGTTACATCGCTCGAGAGATCGATCGATTCCAAGCCTGAATAGTCGGCCTTTGAGTCACCGCGCGCAGATTCCGCTTTCGTATTTGGCGTCACTTCTTCGAATGGGCTTTGGGCCCTGGACGCCATTCCTTGCCGCATCCCTTCCACATACGCTTGATCCGTCGCGGAGATCTTTCCCAGAGGCACGGAGACGTTTTTCCCGTCGTCGAAGCGAATGGAAATTTGATCTCCCTCAATGGCCACAAGCTTTCCGTTGACCGAAAACTTGCCGTCCGAACTCGTCCAATTTCGCGATGCGATATTGTCGCTCGAAATCAGTGTCCCCTGTGACTGCCCACACGCGTTTGCCGCGGTGAAGGCAATTGCAGCACAGGTCCAACTAAGCGCGTTGCACAGCTTCATCGGTCGTTTCCTCGCATAATATAATCTCGGAGAAATGAATTGTTCGACAGCAGCTCAGCCTTGTCTTAGCGCCGGAAATTTGAGCATCAGCAAATTCGCCAAATTCAAAATCAATCCGCGTTTCACGCCGAAAAATCCACACACGGCGTTCCCAACCCTCCGACTGGTATGCGATCGCCGAACAATTCGTCGCCGATAAATGCCTCGCGGATGATCGCAGTGGCGCGCCATGGCATTTCTGGAATTAAGCGCGGACGCGGACTTTGCCGTTGCGTGTCACGATGACTCTGGCTTCGAAGTCGCAGCAGGACCAGCAGAGCGTCGCGGTTTGACGACCGAAAAGTCCACCGCGCCAACTGACATTCGGTTGCTCGCCGGCACAACACGCGGGGACATTGACGCACGCTTCATGACTACACCCGCACGGATCCACCAAACAGAATGTGGTCGGAACGCACGGAGCGGGGCAGCAACAAGGTGTCGCGCAACAAACGTCGCAACCGCTGCTAGACATCGGAGCCGCCAACGTCACTTCAGCGGGAGTCGACTGTTCGGGTACCGGCGCGGCGGGTTCCTGAAGGACGACTCGCTCGGATGTCTCGGCCTGTAAGACGGAGATGGCAACGGGGTCACGGTTCGGCTGAGATTCTTGGGCTGCGGCGAAGGCGCAGCAAACTAGCGCGATCGCAATTACTGCCTTGACTTTAGTATTCATCGTTCGTCTCCAAGTCGGCTGAGGTCTCGTTCCGGAATCTTGATCAAATCCAGCGTTCGGTGAGCAACTTCATTTTACCTAGTGCAGGCTGATTGAATAGGCGCTTCGCGAAACGGAACAATACGATGCGCATGTAACAGCGAATCTCATTGGGCCTGGACGTTTAACGGCAAGTCGTTGGCGCCAGCGTGGGACAAAAAATACGCCGGCGAATACGGCCAGCGCACGCACCAGAGCAAGCCGGCGCCTGCGGCTTGGCGTTAAACGAGGCGAGGCTTGGAATCGCCGAAGTCATTTCCCGGCGCTGGGCAGATCGGGCGGAAAATTCAGGTAGGTGCGAGCCAGTGCGCGATAAGTGGATGGCTCGATCAGTCCCTGTGCGACGAGTTGCGTCCAATCTAACATCGCTTGGTAGAACTCTGCGTCGGCGAGATGTGAACGTGCTCGAACGTCAAACGCGAACGCTAACTCCGGGGGCAGCTTCGTGTACCTGGCGCGCTCCCAAACCGTCACAAACGGAGTTTGGCCCGCTGGCGTTTCTATCTGCAACTGGGCAAAGTTTTTCCAACCGGAGTCGATCGCCTCAAGAAGTACATCGAGAGACAAATCGGCGGCTGCGCGAAGTTCGCCGTTCGCGGTTCGTTGCGACTCGTTTCGGCCGGAGTGATTTCCGTGGGACTTGTGATTTTGCGCCAGGGAATCCGCAATCTCAGCCAAATCCTGGGCCGCCGAGTAGAGCTCATCCCCATTGCCGGTCGCTAATTTGCGGCGTTCTTTCACCGCATCAATCGCTTCCTTGAATCGGCCGGCTTGGCGCAGGAGCGGCGTCAGCTCGCGCAAGAACTTCGACAAGCCTTCGCGCAGCCATGGCCGCTCGTCGTTGGCTTCTACGAGGTCCCGAAACGCCTGGACGCTACGGAGATAAGAGGAAATCGCCTCATCTCGCCGACCTAGTTTCACAAGGACACGCGCGTTCCTTCCCAGTGCCGAGGCCCTTAAATCGCGTACGACGCTCTGAGCATCCTGCCGCAGCATCTCGTCAAAGAGTGCGAGTACCTGTTCGCTTCGCGTCAGAGCCTCGGTGTATTCGTTTTTGCGGTAGTGGATTTCCGCCAAGTTATCCAGCGTATTAGCCAAGTCACGTTTGAGCGGGACGACGCCGGGATTTTGGTTCACGAAGCGCTCCTGCGCATCGAGTGCTCGAAGGTATTCTTCGATCGCGCGATCGTACCTGTCCGGGAGTACGCGAAAGTCCCTGAACTTGTCGCCCAAATGGTTGTGCCCCTTGGCAATCCTAAACTGAAGGTCCACAGAATCGGGATTCGAAGCGAGTAGTTCCTCAAACAACGAGTTACTCTCTTCCTGCAACCTAGTGGCTTCCTCGAACGCTTGTGTTTGTGACTTTCTGCTCGCCAAGTTGGAGATCGCAAGCGACAGCGTTTGCTTGTACGCCGCGCTGTCTGGAAATCGCGACACGAGCTCCCGTCGAATGGCCACCGCGCTTTCGTGTAAGCGAATGGATTCACCTAGGTTTTCGTGTGGGCTCTTCTCAGGGCTAAGGAGATAACCTAAGCAGTTGTATGATTTGGCCAAGCCATTCAGGTAATCCGGTTCGCCGGGCTGTTTAGCAAGCAGGTCGGTCCAAATGGCAATCGCCCTGTCTAATGTTTCGCGCGCTGCGGAGACTCGGTTAACACCCAATCTGTAATACCCGAGTTGACTGGTGACGGACGCCAAAAGTGCGCGCAGATTCGGCTGATCGGGATATTGCCGGGTGGCTCGCAACATTAGTTCCTCGGCCTCCTCACACACTTCCACGGCCTTCACGTCCGAGCCAACCGAGATCTGAAGCTCGGCGATCCGCAAATAACTTCGCGCCAGCTCGGCTTGACTCTCCGGGTCGTCGTCGCTCAGCGCATTCAGCTCGCGGTGATGATCAACCGCCAGCGCCAGCAAATACTTGCGCAAAGCCAATGGCATGGACTCGGCTGTCAATGAGTCGCCACTAAAGGCATCGAATAACCCATCCACCATCTTTCGGAGGGCGTCATAGCCCTTCTGGGCGCGATCGGTTTGACGTTTTGCTACGTCGAAATTCCACTCGGCGCGCTGCCATTGTGTGTAGGTCATCCCCAGTCCCAGAAACAGCGTGGCAAAGGCCGCGGTTGCAAGGTAAGTCAGGGCACGATTGCGCTTCACCCATCGCCGAACTCGCTCCCACCAACGCAGGCGTCTTGCGGCCGGCGGACGGTCAGAAAGGAACCGGCTCAGGTCCTCGCGCAAATCGGCGGCCGATTGATAACGATGGGCGGGTTCTTTGCAAATTGCCTTGAGTACGATCGTCTCCAGGTCGCGCGGCACTGACGGTTCGACGGTTCGCGGGGCAGGCGGGTCTTCATTGAGAACTTGATGAACAAGCTTTGCGCGATCGACTTCGAACACCGCCGACTTTGCCGTCAACAATTCATACAACGTTAAGCCGAGTGAATAAACGTCACTGCGGGCGTCGCTTTGTCCTTTGAACCTCTCGGGTGCCATGTATCGCAGCGTGCCCACAACGTCCCCCGTTCCGGTCAATTGTTCGCTATCGTCAAACAAAGCCATGCCAAAGTCGCTGAGCCAAGCGCGTCCTTCTAGGTCGAGAATGATATTGCTGGGTTTTACGTCGCGGTGCAGCATTCCTTGGCTATGCGCGTGGCTCAGGGCGTCCGCGATTTGCTGGCCGATGCGGGCGACAGAATGAGCGAATTCCTGCCCGTTGGATTGGTTAGAAATCGCGGATTGGTTCGTGATTTCTCCGGCGTCGTGGAGCGTCTCACGTGAACCGCCGACGGATCGCTGACGCCGAATTTCCTTCAGCACATGATCCAGGCTTCGGCCCTCAATCAATTGCATCGCATAGTAATGAACTCCATCCTTCGAACCGACGCCAAACACGGGAACGATGTTGGAGTGATGAAGTCGAGCGGCAGCTTTCGCTTCACGGCGGAATCGCGCCAATTGCGATGATTTCAGCAACGACACGGCCGGAAGCACCTTGAGTGCGACGCGTCGTCCGAGTTCAGCTTGAATCGCCTCGTAGACCACGCCCATTCCGCCCCGTCCCAATTCGCGGACGATGCGATATTCCCCGAGTTGCTCCGGGATCGGAATCGAAGCGTTTTCATCGTCATCAATCGGCTCGGCTCCCAAATTCTCCATCAACAAGAGAACTTGTATGACTTCGGCGACCTGTTCGCCGATCTCGGGAAATTGCCTTGCGTAGTTGCTGACATCGCTGCTCGACGGACGATCGCCGCGCCGATAGCGGGCCAGAAAATCCTCCGCCAGTCGATCAATCTGGTCGCGCGATACGTCAGTGGAGTGGCTCATGAACCTATCTCGCTTTCGGAACCCGGCTGATTTTTCATGATTGTCATGAGTTTGCGAAGGGCTCGCCCGTAGCGGGTGCTGGCCAAGCTTTCGCTGATTCCCAGCACTTGAGCCGATTCGATTGTGTTCAGTTGCTCAAAATGTCGCAGCGCCAAGATTTCGCGGTCCTTGTCATCCAACGATTCCAGAGCCGCAACAAGCCGCTCCCTTAATTCTTTACCGGCGAGCGCGTTACTCGGAGAAGTGATGCTGGCCGAAAGTGCTTCCGCCAGGATTCCAACATCGGATGCCGGCGAGCCGCCTCCGTTCAGGGAGACATCTCTGGCTGCGGATCGAACCTGGAACGCCAAGTGTTTTCGTTGGGCAATCTGCAATTGCTGAACGGTCAAGAAACGAAGCCAAACGTAAAACGGCATTTTTTCGTCTTCGCGATATTTGTCGAATCGGCGGAACGCCTCGAGACAAGCCTCCTGAACAACATCCGACGGATCGATGCGGCCCCGGATTCGTTTGTCCATTCGAAAGCGAACCATTTTCGTCAACCGCTCCCGATGCTCGGCGAGTTGCGTCGCTAAATCGGTTCGATCGGGTTCGTTTTCTGGACCGGACATAATTTAACCGCCGACGCGAGTTTGCCTCTGTCAATGTAACTGCGCGCCAAACTGCTTGCCTGACACTATTTTAGCAGATTTTTGCGGTGATTTTTGCGATTGTTTGTTAGCAAAGCCGGACCATCTTGCCCACTTTCAATCCGTGACCGCGCGATTAGGATGGATCCCATCTCGTCGCCGGTATTTCTCAGTGCCGGCAAATTGGCGGAAATCCGAAATATTTCGAGTTCATGTTGTCAGCAATTCCGACTCGCGCGCAGTTAGCCATAAGCGGCGATTTTGCGCGGCTTGGCGTGCTGACGAACTGGGGTATGCTGATCCATTCGTGGCCGCCGGGACGCTCGATGTAGCTTAGTTGCCCCGCATTGCCATCCCCTCCCTCAAGGTTGTCAACATGAACACGAACTGCAAGCAACGATTTGGAAGGGTATTGCGCCGTTTAGTATCCAATGGCGGAGTCTCGAAACATTGCGAACCAAAATCGGCAAAACAAATGGCGTCGCCGTCGCTGTGCGTCGAAGCACTCGAAACTCGCACATTGTTGTCGACCGTAGTCGTAACGGATTTCGGAGACATCACCGATCCTGCATCCCTCCGAGTCATTCAAAATCATGAAACTCCGAACGGAAGTATCCTCGCTGAACAGCCAACGGAGCGATACACGTTTAGCTTGAGCCGACCAGCACTTGTGAGCGCCCAATTAACCGATTTACAGCGAGAAAACATTTTGTTCCTTCTCACGCCGGCCGCCGAATTAGAGATCGTTTCACTCAACGGCCTTGTTTCGGCGCCATTGGCAACAAGGAGTTATGGCCAAAGCACCGGCGATCAATTAGATATTGGGCTTTTGCCGGGCGACTACGCTGTCGATCTACCTCCGCAAGTCAACGTGGGCCGCTATGACCTGATCCTTTTTGCCGACACAGTGCCCGGAACATTTGTGGCGGGAAGCTTTGATCCTTTGGTATCCGAAAGACGTAATCTAGATACGCTTCGCGACGGCTTTGATCTCGATGTCAGTGAGAATGTCGGAGTCGGCTCGGACCAGGCAGATAATCCTGCGCTGAATGATTTACTGGACACGTACTCATTCACACTCATCCATCCTGGACAAGTCGAGTTCGAAATAATTACCGGCTCGGAAAGCATCGGCATCCTTGACATTGTCGTATTTCAAGATAGCGATGGCGATGGAATTTTTGAGCGCGGGACATCCGAGGTGCTTGGCGAAAGGACAAGACTGCCTGCGGGAGAGACGAGAACGTTCGCGCGAAACTTACCGGTTGGGGACTATGGCATAGCCGTATTTGTTTCGCCTCCTTCGAACAATGGTGGACCAGTCCCCACTCCACTAATCTCAGGAACGTGCGACTATCGGCTGCGGGTGAACTATTCGGTCCCGGATACGACAGGGAACACACTCGCGACCGCAAGAGATGTAGGAGTAGTCGGCAGCACCACGGTCGCATTCAGCGAATACGTCAGTGCGAATGACCCGTTTGATATCTATCGGTTCACGACGAGCGGCGCTGGTCCATTTGCTTTTGAGGGAAGTTTGTCGGTCATTGCAAGCGGATCCAACTTCGAGTTGGATTTCATTCGCGACCTCAACAACAACGGCGTGATCAATTCAAACGAAAGCGTGGTTTCCGATCGCGCCGGAACCGCTAGTGAAGCGATCGAGTTTTCGTATTCCACACCGGGTGTCCATTTCGTGCGAGTCCGCCGCACGGCCGGTGAAGGTCCCTACGTCCTCCGATTCAGCAACCGGAATACAGATCTTGCAGGTAACTCTCTTAGGGCGGCGAAGGTTCTCGGGCCGCTCCTCGGTGCAGCTCAGTTCGCGGACAGCGTAAGTTCGAACGACGTCAACGACTTCTTCAAATTCACGCTCGATCGGCAGTCCGCATTTCGCGCGCGCTTGACGGGAATTCCTGCCAACTCTGATGCAAATCTGTCACTCATTCGAGATACCGATGGTGACCTGACGATTGATTTCGGCGAGACCCTAGCATCGAGCAATACGGCTGGGAATGCGATCGAAAGCCTACTGCGGAACCTCACCGCCGGGACCTATTACATTCGCGTGATACGAGTCGCAGGTTCGCCGTCGTACAACTTGAGGATCGTCAAGGATTCGGTAGGTGATTCGTTGGGCGCTTCTCTGTTACTCTCGGCGAGCGGTGGAACCAATGCCGACTTCCTGGGACCCGAAGATGACACCGATGTCTATCGTTTTACCTTGGGTTCGCCGCGCCAGGTCGGCATGCAATTTGGACCAAGAAATGAACCGATTGCCATTCGCTTAGGGCAAGACCTGAACGGAAATGGAACGCTGGACGGGAACGAACAAGTTTTTGATAGGATCCTGGAAATCAGTGGGGGCGAATTGCTAAAGGTCAACCTGGGCGCGGGTACCCATTTCCTCGTGCTCAATCCATTGATTCAGGACGAAGGGACAAATTACCGCCTCACTCTATTCAACGAACGACCCGATAACGCTGGAAATTCTTTAACCGAGGCGCGCGATCTCGCCGGATTAATCTCGCAACAGACGTTTGTCGATTTCGTGGGGGATGGTTCCGTCGATCCAATGGACGACTTGAACGACTTTTATCGATTCACGCCCGGCCTGAATGGAGCGTTTGCCTTGATCGCCCAACTGACTAACGTGACGGCAAATGCCAACCTTCAACTGATACGGGACGACAATCGAAACGGCGTAATCGACGGGGGCGAGGTCCTATTTACGACGGCAACGGTAGGTACCGCCCCCGACTTTATCATCCGCACACTCTTGACGTCAGGGACCCATTATCTCCGCGTATTCCGTGCGGACGGGCAAGCCGATTATTCACTGAGAATGAGCCTCGCTTCGATTGATACCGCCGGCAACTCGCTGGGCGCAGCGGCAAGTATTGGCGTGCTGACCGACAGGATCAATGAAGAAAACCATTTTGTGGGTGATATTGATCGTTTGGATTTCTTCCGCTTTTCGGTGAACAGCCCTTGTGAGTTGTTCGCAAGACTTACCGGAAACGTCAACACATCCGCGGTGGTTTGGTCTATTATTCGCGACGCGGATAATGATGGGACTGTGGACTCAAACGAAGTCCTGGCATCTCGCATAGACGACGACGTGCGCGACTTTCTGCATGGCCTTTTTCTGCCTGTCGCTGGTGACTATTTCCTCCGAGTTGGGACATCAAGCGGCGAGTCCAGATACGAGTTCGAACTTGCATTCTCGCCGCAGACACCATTCGATGTACCTATTGCGATTAGTGCCACGGCGCCGACGGAAATCAAAGCAGTGAGATTCGACAAGGGAGGTCAAGGGATCTCATATAGCGACACCACCGTTGCCAATACGGGCAATCAACCCGGTTTCCGCAGCGGCGAAAACATTCGCGTGGATGTCTCCACCACGACGGACCCTCTCAGCGCGGGACGTCGAGTCACCGATACAGCCCCGGGCGAATTCCTCGAGTATTCGATCCAAGTCGCGACAAGCGGACTGTATGACATCGATGCGCGCGTTTCCAGTCCGGATCTCGGCGCAACATTTCGCATTGATATCGACCAGCGAACCCTTTTGCCGATTACCGAAATTCCGGACTCGAACGGCGTGGACAACATGGTGACGATTGTCGCCGGGTCCAACGTGTTCCTCAACGCCGGCCCACACATCCTGCGATTGAACATCGAGACAGACACAGCCGCCACCGGCGACTTTGCGGGGAGTTTCAATTTCTTTACCGTTCGCCCGGCATCGACAGGTACGTTTGACTTGACTCCGTCGGATTCGGTCGTGCGAGCCGGTGAGCGGACGCAATTGTCGTTGTCTTGGACCGTTCCGGTCGGTGGTTGGCGTGTCCTAAACCAGGTCGACCTGCGGCTTCGCACTGAATCGGGCGATCTGATTTGGCTTCGATTCGACGAAGCAACGAATACGATCGCCAGGTACAACTCGGCGACCGGCAAGTTTGGCCCGGCGAAAGCTGTTGGTTCGAACAAAGTGCTCAGGGGTCCGCTGGCTAATCTGTACTTAAGCACCACGACCGTCGCTGCAGCCGGTCCCGACTCGCCGACCGTCGTGCTCACATTTGACCTGAGATTCAAAGCAAACGCCCGCGGCCACTACACGATCGAAGCAGCGGCGAGCGACGACCTAGGCCACAACGACCCATTCCAGTTCGCGGGAGCGATTGCAGTGGTTTGAGTCGAGCTTATAACCCATTTCGTGAAATGCACTTTTATCTAAAAGTAAATTTCGGAAAGGCGGTCTTCGGGCCGCGCCGTTGCGCAGTTAAGTAAAATAGGAATTCGTCGAATACCAAATCCGAATCTCAAAAACACCGGAAAGCGGGTTTTAATTCATGGCACTTAACTTCCTAAACGCGTTTCTGCAAACGGGATCGAAAAGGCGTGCAACGCAAAGGTCAGAGGAGCCTATGTCCTGCCGCCCTTGGCTGGAGCCGCTCGAGGAGCGTCTTCTTTTGGCATCGCGGATCTGGGATGGCGGCGGCGCGGATAACAACTGGACAACGGCCGCCAACTGGGATGCCGCAGTTGTCGCAGGTGATTCCCTGATTTTCCCCGCCGTTGGTGTGGATGCCACCAGTCGGAACAACACCAACGACTTTCCCGTCGATACGGCGTTCGCCTCGATTGAGTTGCGTGGTAACACCGGCTACACCATCGCCGGCGCCCGGATTGCACTGGGCAACGGCGGTTTACTTGTCAACGCGCCGGCGGGTGCGCATATCTGGAACGCCGACCTCCTTCTTAATGGATTGGGCGTCCCTTTTGTAACTACTCTTGGCGCAACTTTGACTGTCAACGGTGTGCTGAGTGGCAATGCCGCACTCAACAAGGGTTCCGATGGCACGCTCGTACTCACCGCCGACAACAACGGCACACTGCCTTTTTCTGGTTTCGTCAACGTGAACGCAGGCGTTCTTCAGATTACCCACCCCGAGGCGCTGGGAAACACCACGGGGGAGACTAACGTCGTCGACTTCGCGACCTTGCGATTGGAAGCCGGTGCTGATGGCGGTGCTGAAGTCATTCGCTTGGGCGGAACGCTCGTCGCCGGCGCTACGCTCACTTGGACCGGCCTGATTGAAATCCTCGGCACGGAAATCCGGGTTGAAACTGGCGCGACGCTAACCCTCGAAGATGGCGGGCTGATCGGCGACCCGATCCTCAAGACCGGGCCAGGCACATTGGCCGTGGCCGAAGGCGCTTTCGGCGGAGGCACGGTGGCCGAGGGAATCTTAAATTTGCAAGGCAATGTCGATGTCGGCAACATCACGGTCAACAATGGCGCGGCGGTGGAGTTACAGGGCAATGTTACTATCGATGCGGGCACGCTATCGATCCAAGGCGTTGGGCCGAGCGGCGCCGGCGCACTGCGCAACATCAGCGGCAACAACACTTGGAATGGACCGGTCACGCTTGCTGCGGCAAGCACCATCGGCTCAACCGCCGGCACACTGACGATCACGGGAAATATTAACAACGGCGGCTTTCTGCTGACTGCTTCCGGCCCTGGAAACACAACTTTCGCAGGCACCGGCGTACTCAGCGGCGCTGGCGGATTGACCAAAGTGGACGCGGGCACTCTCACGTTGAGCGGGAGCGGCGTCAATAACTACAGCGGCGCGACCAACGTCAACGGAGGCATTCTTAATATCCGCAAGGCGTCCGCACTCGGTCCGAGCGCCGGGACTGGGACGTCGGTCGCCACGGCTGCAGTCCTACAAGTGCAGGGAGGCCTCACCTTTAACACCGAGCCGCTCACGCTCAATGGCGCGGGAATTGGCGCGACCGGCGCGCTTCGGAACATCACTGGCAACAACATTTGGCCGGGCAATATTTCTCTGGCCTCACCGAGCACCGTTGGTACAAATACCGGCACACTACTGACGCTGAACGGCAACATTACTGGTGCGGCCGGCGGCTTGACGAAAGTCGGCGCTGGCACACTCCAGTTATCTGGGGCCGGTGCGAACACGTATAGCGGAACTACCAACGTGAACGCAGGAGTGTTGAACATTCGAAAAGCGTCCGCCTTGGGGAATTTTGGTGGGGGAGCAGCGAATGCGACAACGGTAGCCAACGGGGCCGTCCTTCAACTCCAAGGAGGCGTCATTTTTAACGCAGAGGCGCTCACGCTTAATGGCGCCGGAAGCGGCGCGACCGGCGCGCTCCGCAATATCAGCGGCAACAACACCTGGCCCGGCAATATTGCTCTCGCTGCTGCCAGCACGATCGGTTCCGACGCCAACACACTTACGGTCAATGGCAACATCGCCAACGGCGGTTTCTTGCTGACGGTGACGGGCGCAGGAAATACTGTTTTTGGGGGCGCTGGGGTACTCAGCGGCGGCGGGGGGCTGACGAAAACCGGCGCCGGCACACTGACGCTAGAAGGTACCGCGGCGAACACCTACAGCGGTCCGACAACCGTGAATGGGACCTTGCGCCTGAACAAACAGACCGCCGGCACCACGGCTGTACCAGGATCGCTCGCGATTAATGGATTGAACGCTATTTTACCCGCTGTCGTGACCTTGCTGATCGATAACCAGATTGCCAACGCCAGCTCGATCTCGATCAATGCGTTCGGCACATTGGCCCTGAACAATCGAAATGAAACGGTCGGGGCTCTGACCATGTTCGGCGGAGACATTACAACAGGGACCGGACTGCTTACCCTGAATGGCAACATTACAGCAACGTCCGCCTCGACCACGGGGCCGGCCGAGATCAGCGGCAATTTGTCGCTGGGTGGTGTCAACCGAACGTTCACAATCAACGATGGCACCAATAACATAGACATGCTAATCAGCGCCGTGATTAGCAGCGGTCCGGAAACCTCCCCGGGCTTCCCGGCGGGACTGCTCAAGTCCGGCCCAGGCACGTTGCATTTAACCGGCAACAACACCTATCCCCGCACTGACATTAATGCCGGTCGCTTGATCGTCGATGGTAATCAGGCTAGTGGCTTGGGTTTAAACAGGGGAACTTTCGTCAACTCGGGAGCGACTCTTTCCGGCGTAGGCACGTTGCAACCTTTGAGCGTGAACTCCGGCGGCACGGTTAATCCTGGGAGCGGTGGCATTGGCTTACTCACTTCCCAAGGGAATCTTTCCCTAGCCGCCGGCTCTGTCTTTGCGGCCCAGGTCATTCCAATTTTCAACGCGCCTCCAGACCGGCTCGCGGTCGTGGGCACAGTGAACATCAACGGCGCCACGCTTCAAGTCCAACCCACGTTTCTGCCCTCGACTACACCGGGTGCTACGTTTCGGATCATCGAAAACGACGGAACCGATGCTGTGGTCGGGACATTCCTCAATCTGCCGGAAAACGCGACCTTCGCGGTCCAGGCCGTAGGCGTATTGAACGGGCAAGTCGTGTTTCAAAACCAGATTTACAGAATCAACTATAACAGCGGGACCGGCAACGACGTGGTGTTGACTTACCTCAATTCCGCCACGATGGCCCGTGATTTGGCTGTAACACCGGATGTCATTGACGAAGGTGGGCGAGTGACGCTCACCGGTCGCCTCGTCGACCCTGATCGACGCGGTCACTTGACTCTCCAGGTCGATTGGGGCGATGGCTCGCCGGTCCAAACGCGGCATCTCGGCACCGCCCCGTTCCGCCTCAAGCACCGCTATCCGGACGGCCAACCGAGCGGCGGGCAATATCGCATCAATGTCCGGTGGTTCGACCAGCATGGCGCCGGCAACAGCCAGGATTTATTCGTCACCGTTAACAACGTGACGTCATCGTTGGAATTGGCTGGCCCGCAAACGACTGGCACGCGAGCGGAGTTAAGACGAAACGGCTCGATCGCTGCCAACGTGATCCATCGCTTTACCTCGGCTTTCGAGTACGATGAAGTCGTGGGCGTCCATTCCTTGAATCGTAATCCGGCCCGGCGGATCCACTTCACGGACCGCGATACAACTCCGGAGACGTACGCGGAAATCGTTACCCTTCGCGATGGCGACGGTGGGTTGAGCCGCGACAGAATTAAGCCAACTTGCTTCGAGAACAATCTTTCTTCACTTAAGCGGTTCCAGATCGACGCGTAGCTTCAAGCCTAGTCCGCTGACACTAAGACCGGGATCACGAGCGGCAAAACACAAATCGTCAGCCGGACCCTTGAACCCGGCCGCTACGGCATCGCAGTATTTGTTACGCTGTCAACGTCGAATTTATCTCAAGCCGACAACTATCGGCTGCGCACGACGTACACGGTTGCCGACGGTGCCGGGAACACTTGCGCGGCGGCCAAGCCAGTCGGCGCTGTCGATAATTTCTTCAAAACCTTTCAGGACTACATTAGCCCCAACGATCAGGCCGATTTCTACAAGTTCGACACCGTCGGGAACGGGCCATTTGTGTTAGAAGGAACGCTGTCGGGGATGGCGGCTGGGTCAAACTTCGAGCTGGACTTGTTTCTTGACTTGGACGGCGACGGAAACGCCGACGCCGAAGATTTGTTCAGCTCGAGTCGCCGTGACAGCGCTGTCGAAGAGCTGTCCGTACCGTACACCAGGCCGGGGACTTACTTCGTAAAGGTGCGTCATAACTCCGGCGAAGGGGTCTACACGCTGCAATTTAAAAACCGCAACACCGATCTTGCCGGCAACACGTTTAATGGATCTTTTAAGAACCTTGGCAACTTCGTATTCAATGACTTGGCCGATCAGGTTAGCTCGTTCGATACGTTAGATTTCTTTAGATTCGAGCTTGCGGTCCAGTCGGATTTTGACGTGGCGTTGAACTCAATGCCCGCCGGCACGAATGCGGGACTGAGGCTTGTTCGCGATAACAATGGTGACAGCGTCATCGACCCAGGCGAGATATTGGCGAGCAGTAATAACGCGAACAACGCCCCGGAGTTCATTGGGCGAACTCTGACGCCTGGAGTTTACTTCGTCCTCGTCGAGCGAATTGCCGGCGCGCCGACGTATCACTTGCGGGCTGGTCCATGATCGCGTTGGCAACACGTTGGCAAAGGCAATGCTGATCTCCCAGGGCGGCGGCAGCAACCTCGAATTTCTCGGTCCGGAAGATGACACCGACGTTTACAAGTTCACACTCGGAACGACCAGGCAAGTTGGCGTCAAAGTGAAGCTGAACAACGAACCGCTGTTGATTCGCCTCGGACAGGACACCAATGGCAACGGTCTGCTCGATCAAGTGGAGGAACGGCTCAGCAAAACGATCGCCGCCGGGACCGGCGGTTTTGAACGCGTCAACCTTATCGGTGGCCTTGCTAATTTCTTGCTTGTGAATGCCCTCGTCCAAGATGAAGGCACTCTCTATCGCGTCATCGTGTTCAATGCACGCCCCGACAACGCCGGCAACACGCCCACCGACGCGCGCGACCTTGGCACGTTGAGCACCATTCGAACTTTCAGCGATTTCCTCGGTCAGGGTTCGGTTGATCTGATGGACGACCTGAATGATTTCTACAAGTTTACGCTGGGCGACAATGGCCCCTTCCAGTTCGTCAGTCAGTTCAGCAATGTGGCTGGCATCGTCGGCTTTCAGCTCATCCGCGACGACCGATATCCCAGCCGTTAGATTCGACAAAGGTGGCGAAGGTGTGGCGTATCACGACACCACCGTTGACAATATCGGCAGCGCTCCCGGGTTCCGCAACGTCGAGAACATCGACGTAGATGTTTCACCCTCCGTCGATGTGCCCAGCATTGCCCGCCGCGTCTCAAACACCGCGCCCGGCGAATTTCTGGAGTACACGATCAATGTCGCCGCAAGCGGGTTTTACGATTTCGACGCGCGCGTCTCCAGTCCGGATCCCGGGGCGAGCTTCCACATCGAGATCGATGGCGTGAGCATCGCGCCGTCTGTTGCCGTCCCCGATACCGACGGCCAAGATAACATGATTACGATTCCGGCCGCATCAAATGTAGTCCTAACGGCCGGTCCGCATATTCTCCGTTTGGCAATCGACACCGACACCGACGACAATAGTGACTTTGCCGGCAGATTCAATTTCATCACCATCCGCCCGGCATCGGCGGGGACGCTCGAACTCACGCCGCCAGACTCTGTGGTAAGCGCAGGGGAGCGGACGCAATTGTCGCTGGCTTGGACTGTTCCTGTCAGCGGGTGGACGGTGCTCAAGCAGGTCGACTTGCGACTTCGCGACGATTTTGGCGCACTGATTTGGATTCGGTTCGACGAGGCGAACCGCACCTTCAGCTTGTACAACTCGGCCAGCGGAAAGTTTGGGCCGGCCAAAAAGGTTGGATCGAACGGCGTGCTGAATGGACCGCTTGCCGATTTGTACCTCAGCACTACGACCGTCGTGGCCGCCGGACCTGCCGCTGCGACCGTGGTGTTCACGTTTGACTTGAGATTCAAATCCAACGCCCGCGGCCACTACACCGTCGAAGCGGCGGCCAGCGACGATCTGGGCCACAACGACCCGATTGCGTTCGCGGGGACGATCGACGTCGTGTAATCGTTTAACGGCAAGCCGGAGGCGACGGCGCTGGCCAAAAAAGACAACGCCAGCGTCTATGGCTTGCCGTTAAATAAAGCGAGGCGCTTCAAGATTCAATTACCCATAATATGCTCAGCGAGATTGGGCCAACGAAGCGCCCTTCGTAGTCGCACTTGTCTTGGCTGACGGGGAGGCCGATGCAACGCTCTGAGCGGCAGACGAGCGATAGAACAAGGTCGACAGGAGATACTCGAGCGCCAGCAGAGACACCATGAGCAACGCGAGCACTGGATAAAACTCTTGTCCGATTCGCGCGACGCCTTGTTCGCGTTCAATTTCGCTTTGACCGCGCGCAAGCCGATAACGTCGCGGGCCGAGTAATTCGTCGAGTTGAGCGACCTCGAGTCGGTTGAGTCGCGTTGCATCGGGTCGCATATTGACGCTAAACCCGCGAAGCACGGTTCCGTCGTCGGCGCCGCGGAGTCGGTAGTTGCCCGGAACGTTGGTGAATCGATATCGGATTTGATTGGATTCGGCCGAGAGTTTTACCGGTTCTTCGTCGCGCGGCGAGAACAGCCAATAATCGCGCGGTTGAATCCGCGAGTCGTTGGCCAAAGTTACCGTCTGGTCAATTTCGAAATTCAGGGCTTGGGCGTCGGTTTGCACCAAATATTGCGCCGTTTGTAGGACGAGCAGCCAACTGGCCCACATCTCCTCGCCGTAATACAGCTCGTTCCAAGGAGGGTGATCGGCAGGCCGCGGCGGGTCGGTGATGGGCGTTGTCATGAGAACGACGCGACCTTGCCCAATTCGCTTCTCCAACAACGCGGGTCGTCGGTCGGTGAATTGCAGAATGACTTCCACAGGATCGCCGCTGTCGAACGCCGATCGTTGCAGGCCCCAGTGCAAATAGATGGGCAAACGATTCCAGCGAATCGACGATGCTTGGTTGCGAAATTCCGCCATGATTGGGTGGCTATATTCTGCGGGGCTCAAGAAAACGTCTCCGTCTGGTGCGCGCCAGATCTCGGTGAGTTCACCAGGAAGGATTTGTTGAGCGGCGGCGGTGTTGAACTCGGCAGCTGTCGCGCCCGCTTTGGCCGCGTTGTGTCCCAAGCAGCAAAACAGCCCGCCACCTTGATCGACGTATTTTTTGAATTCGCTCCATATGGCTTCCGAGAGTGGCTCCGGATTCAACAGGGCAATCAAGCGATAATCGGCGAGCGATCGCGATGACAATTCCGATTGCAACACGGTATCGCACGCGAACGTCGCGGTACCTGCCTCGCGTTGGCGAGCCGGCGAGATCGTCTCGACAAAGTTGGCGGGGGAAACATTCTCGGGATGCACGACAAGCGTCTTCCAGGCGGGGCGAACTTCGATGGTGAAAAATCGCCGATTATCGATCGGCAAGGCATCGTCACCTTCGATTTCGACCCAACCGTGGTGGACACCTGCGGATAGCTGGCCCAACTTAAATGGAATTAAGGCGGGTGTCGAATCCGAGAGTTCGACGGTCGACGCCAATTGCCAATGCGATTCGGGCAAGATTGTGTTTCCGTCGCGCCGCACCGGTCGCGTCGGGTCCGGTTGTTCTAGTTTCAACTGCACGACGCGCGGTCCGGCGAATCCAGTCGATTCTACGGTAGCTTGGACCTCCAGTTGTCCCGCGGGGGTGATCGTGCTGCTCGCGATCTGCAGCGGACGTAGCTGAATGTTCGACCAGGATGCAACGCCGACGTCGACGACATACACGCTGACGTCGGGCCGTTCGCTCAACAACTTGCGCAACCCGTCACCACGGATGGGCCAAGAGGAGCGGCTCAAATCCGTGACAATGTATAGTTCATTGCGGGTCGGTTCGGTCGATTGCAGCAATTGCAAGCTGGAGAGAATCGCCGACGGAATCGAGACTTCGCCGTAGACCATTTCCAAGGTCGCAAGTCGCTTCTTGGCGGCGTTGAGATCGACCGAGAAAAATGGCTCGTCGCCATCGGGTGTCACGATACCGACGCGGCTATCAGGCGGAAACTGGGCGATCAGCCATGCGCCAAGTTCTTTGGCCCGATCGAGCGACGTTTGATTCTCGGTGCGGTAGCTCATCCGCGGTGCATTGTCGATCAAAATGATGGCATTCACCGGCGCCGCTCGATCTCCGATAATCAGTGGCTGTTCCGCACCTAAAATGCGAACCAGCATCAATCCGGCAACGATTCCATCAACCAACAGCATCGCGGTCAGCATGCCCACCAAAGTCCGCGAGACCGGACGCAACCAAAACAGTATTGCCACGAGCAATAGGAGCACGATCGCGCCGATCACGCCGACGCCACCCAGCGTGAGCCAGGCCCCAAACGCGTTGGATGAGACGCTCACCTGGGCCAAGGCCGCGGCGGCGACAACGATTGCGAGGCAGCGGAGTAGCAACAGCAGCCAGTTTTTGACCCGCAATTGGCGTTGATTCGCACGTCGATGCTGAAGAATAAATCGCAGTGCGGGAAACGTAATCGGTTTCGGCTTCGGCTGCATCAACAAGTGCAAGATGATGGGTACGGCCATCAACAGGCCGCCAAAAATCAACAAGGCTGAATTGACGATCGCCATTCGAGGGTTTTGTCGATTAAAGGAAAAGGGGGAATCTTAGTTTTCAGTTTTCAGTGTTCAGTAAGAATTTGAGTTGTCATGTCGTCCAGTCGCAACCTCGTTGTGCTGGCCCTTGGATCTTCACTTTGCATTTTGCAATTTTCACTTTGCATTTTGCAATTTTCAGTTTGCATTTTTCATTTTCGTCCGAAATCCGAAATCGAAAATCTGAAATCCTAAATCCCTTCCTAACACCGCGCACGCCGACTCACGAGGTATTCGGTCAATGCCTTGTCGAAGGGCATGCTGGTATCTAGTTCCACGTAATCCACCCCTGCTTGTTGACATTGTTCGCGGTAGCCGCGGCGAAATTGCTCGACCGATTTAAGATAATCGCGGCTGACGGCGAGCGCGTCGACTTCGAGCTTTTGGCCGGATTCTGGGTCGAGGAACTCGCACGAGCCGCGAAAGGGAAAGTGAATTTCGGCTTCGTCCAGGACATGGAACAGGATCAAATCATGTCCGCCGTGGCGGAGTTGATGCAACGAGCGGATCACTGGTTCTGGTTCGACCAGCAGGTCGGAGAATATCATGATCAAACTGCGATGCTTGAGCATGGCTGCAATTTGCGAGAGGCTCCCGGCGACATTGGTTTGCCCCAGCGGTTTCAGCCGCGCCAACAGGGAAATCAAGTTGCCCAATTGCGTGCGTTTGGAGCGCGGCGGCAAGCTATCGCGGATGCGGTCGTTGAACGTTATCAGGCCGACTGGGTCGTGCTGCGAGATCATTAAGTACGACAGTGCGGCAGCTAAGCAAATCGCATAGTCGAACTTGGTCAATTCCTGGCGGTAGGTGTAGCCCATGGAGTGGCTCAGGTCCATCACGAGATATCCCGTGATATTGGTTTCGGCCTCAAATTTTTTGACATAGTACTTATCGGTCTTAGCATAAACTTGCCAGTCGATGTGTGCGGGGTCGTCTCCGTGGGTGTACTTTCGATGCTCGCTAAACTCAACCGAGAAACCATGAAACGGACTAGCATGAATCCCTTGCAAATACCCCTTGACGACAAATTGGGCGCGCAGGTCGAGCCGTTTGATTTGGTTGATGACTTCGGGTTTCAGGTAGCGTTCGACTGTCATCGGCGATCCCGCGTGTGATTGCCAGCTTCGTTACGAAGTATAACACCATGGCGAATTCTCGCGAACGAGAATGGGTATTCTTTCAATACCGATTGGAATTCTGGGAATCGTCATGCTCTGTCAGCCTCAAGTTCGATCGACTTTTGGCTGAAAATGCGACCAGCGTTTGTCATCGCGAGGCATCACCTACAACGTCGCCTTTCGCTCCGCAAAAGGGCGTTCGTTCGCGGAGCGAAAGGCGACAATGATCGCTTGCGATCTCTAATCTAAACAAGCGTTGGGCAAGCACGCGCGGCCGATTTTTTTTGGACAGAGCCTGCCTGGGAGCAATCACTTGGGGAGATGTTTCAGATCATCGGCGCTCATTTTTGAGAGCGGCACGGTCACGGTTTCACCATTGCGTTTGCGCAAGACGATGTTAGAAGCGTCCTGCGCGACAACCGTAGCCTCGATCTTGAATTTGCCGGTGACATCGGTCCAAATTCGGTACTCTTCTCCGTTCGCCGAAGCCGTTGCGGATTCGTCACCGAAAACCGCTTGACGCAATTCGGTTTCGGTCACTGCATGGAGCACCGTCACGGCCACGGAACTGGCTCCTGGGATTTCCATCGTTTCGGTTCCGGCGACGAAAACAGGTCCAGACTTCACCATTTGTCCGCGAGCCAGTCCCGCCGTCGACTTGACCCAGAGCAAGAACGGCGCGTCGTTGTAGTCAATTGCCACGTCGTGCTTGTTGAATGGATGAAGGACCAAGCCTTTGGCCATGAAGCCAATGCCATTTTCACTGCGCGGATCGAGTCGCGGACCATAATGCCATAGAATCTTGAACAGCGATTCGTTGTCCAAGGTTGTCGCAACGCCCTCTTTGGCCGCTTTCAATTCGTCGACAATCGCCTGCTGTTCGGCGACGATTTCGGCTTTGGCATTGCGGTCGGGAAAGTAGTATTTAATTCCGCGACCGGTGTCGCGCACGGCATACTTTCCTTGCGGGACGGAGGAATCCGTTTGGCCGCGCTTCATTTCGTTCAAAGTTTTTTCGGCGTCGTAAATTTCCTTACGTAGTTTCTTTTCCAGGTCGGAATATTGCTTGCGCCCCTGGGCAACGTATTCCTCCAAGGCCGAGGCGGGTATTGGCTTACGTTCGATGATCTCCGACGACTCAGGCCGGGAATCTTCCAAATCCATCTTGCCCACCGATTCCGCGAATGCAACCAACGATTGATTGGTCGCGGCCGTGATCGCAGCCCGAATGTCGTCGACGGAGATTCCGAAGTTCAGATTCTGGGCGCGGCCTTGCGACGCCAACGTGCTCATCCCGACGACTTCGCCCGCGTTGTTGATGAGCGGGCCGCCACTATTGCCCGGGGACAGCGCCGCATCGACCTGAATCCAATTTCCTTTGAGCGTGTGGCCGATATCACCCCCCAGTTCATCCCCCGTTCGAATCGCGCTGATGATGCCGCGCGTTGCCGTAAACGAGAGCCCTTGTGGCGAACCTAAAGCGGTTACGTTCTCGCCTTTGCGAGGGAGGGCTGACGCAAGCGGAAGCGTGGGCAAGTCAATGGCATCGATTTGGGCAATACAAATGTCACGGCCCTCATCGACGGAATAGGTTCCAGTGATCTTGTACGTTTCCCCATTGGGAAATGTCGCGGTCGCCATTCGAGCTCCCGCAAGGACGTGGACGTTGGTCACCATCATTCCCTCGGCGCTGACCACAAACCCGCTTCCCAAGCCTCCCCCTCGCTTGCCATCGACCTCAATCCGGACGACGCATTTTTCGCTGCGCTCGATCAGATCGGCTAGTTCTTGCTGGCCGCAGGCCGCGTGAGCAAATACCATGCAAAGGCAAACTGCCGCCAGGACTGTGCCCAACCGCCGGCCAACGCGTGCCAATGGAACTGCGATTGCAAAACTCACAAATCACCTCCAGAACGGATATTGGGATGATCGGCCGATCGGGGTGGATCTGTTTGCGAGGCTATCATTCCGGCAATCGATTGTCAAATTTTGGGCAACCCGGTTTGAGGTTGTTTTGCAATGGATAGTAGCCCCCTCGGCGCGAGCAGATCGGCTTACGCATTTGGTGTTTATGTTTTCGGCCCAAGTTTCGTATTGATTCCAGTCAATGTCACAAAAAGCGCAATTTCAAGACTCGCTAACTCTCCTATTCCGGGCCAAAGGCCCAGTTGTTTGCCTAGCCCAGGCCGAAGGCGGACTAGGCACGTGAACGGGACTTTGCCCCTATGAATTTCGCGGTAAACAACATGAAAGTTGCAGCGACATAACCTAGGCTTTCCCTTTCTCAAATTTCGCGATATCCGGTTCGGGGATTTCCTTGAGCAAGCGCAAAACGATATCGTCGGATTGCATCCCTTCGGCTTGGGATTGAAAATTGGTGCTGACTCGATGGCGGAGGACGGGGACGGCAATTTTTCGAACGTCTTCGATTGACACCGAAAACCGGCCGTCCATCGCGGCAATCGCTTTGCCGCCCGAGATCAAAAATTGTCCCGCGCGGGGGCCAGCTCCCCAATCGACCCATTGGCGAACAAACTCGGGCGCGAGGACGTCCTTGGGTCGAGTTGCGCGCACGAGCCGCGCGACGTATTTGATAACATACGCACTGACCGCCACGCTCTGCACGAGTTTTTGCAAGTTGACGATCGCTTTAGCCGATAGGACTTTGCGAATCTCTTGCACATCGGTTCGCGCAGTGCTGGCGAGAATCTGCTCTTCCTCTTCGTGCGACGGATAGCCGACCTTGATGTTGAACATGAACCGGTCGAGTTGGGCTTCGGGGAGCGGATAGGTTCCTTCCTGTTCGATCGGGTTTTGGGTAGCGATGGTAAAGAACGGGTTGGGCAGGACGTGTGTGGTGCGGCCGATGGAGACTTCGCGCTCCTGCATGGCTTGCAACAATGCGGCCTGAGTCTTGGGTGGCGTGCGGTTGATTTCGTCAGCGAGCAGGATGTTTGTAAACACCGGACCTTGGACGAATCGAAATTCGCGCCGGCCCGATTCGTCTTCATCCAAGACATTGGTGCCGGTGATGTCCGACGGCATCAGATCGGGCGTGAACTGAATTCGCTTGAATTCGACGTCGAGGATTTGAGCCATCGTGCTGACGAGCAGGGTTTTGGCCAATCCCGGCACGCCTTCGAGCAGACAATGTCCGCGGGTAAAAACTGCCGCGAAAACTTGTTCGATGACTTCATCTTGTCCGACGATAATTTTGTGCAATTCCTGCCGCATCAACTGCTGGTTGCGGCTAAATTCCTGTAACACGTCTCCCAAACTTCGTTGTGTACTGGCCACAAGCATCCTCGTTTTCAAAATCGATTGCAGGCGGGGTCGGATTCCGTTCGTACGGGCCGGCACAACTAGGCCTTGCCTAAATAGTGATTTCGAAACACTAGCAGAGCCAGTGGCACACCGAA
Source organism: Pirellulaceae bacterium (assembly GCA_041745295.1). Taxonomy (GTDB): domain Bacteria; phylum Planctomycetota; class Planctomycetia; order Pirellulales; family Pirellulaceae; genus JANMEB01. The sequence continues at coordinate 34,044 of JBGTJE010000037.1, forward strand.
ATTCGCTTCTGTCTTGTGTGCCACTGGCTCTGCCAGTGCTGTTTTTGGGCAAAGCGGTCAAACGGAGCAGGGAACAGTCCGCCGGCTAAATTCAGCCTCGATTCTATGATTCTCCTGCCGCGCGAGCAACGCGGTGATTCGTTGGGGAGTGGTTCAGTTTCGTTGAACGGAATTTATTCCGTCGGATTTTCCCGTAACGGAATGAATTCCGTTCTACGGCTAACGCCAAACTGGCGCACGACCCTTGGGCGAGAGCTATAATCAAAGAGGCAAGGTCCCCCGCCGGCAGCGGATATTTGGAGAATGGCAATGAATGCCCATTTCGATTTGGCCAATCGATGGTTGGGGCGAACGGCCTCCGTCGTTTTCTTATTGGTGGTCGTGTTGCTGTCGGACTCAGGGCGCCTGCGCGGCGACGACAAAATCAAAGCGGAAGACGTGCGGCGGTCGATCGAGAACGGCACGCGATTCCTCACGGCGGAACAGCTGGAAAATGGCAGCTTCCCGCAACTTGCGCCACAGCATCGAGGCGGCATCACCGCGCTTTGTACGCTTGCTTTGCTCAACGCAGGCGTCGACGCCAAGCATCCGCGGATGAAAGCGGCGATCGACCGCGTCTTGGAGATTCGCGAGGACCAGTTGTCGACGTACACGGCGTCGCTGCGCGTGATGGCGCTCTGCTTGGCGGATCCCAAGGCCCATCGCAACCAAATCGACGCCGACGTGAAATGGCTAGAGTTGAAGCAAGTTCAAGGGGAGGGATCCGCCGGCGGTTGGGGGTATGGCAACGGGCTTCACGACTCGACGGCCGACGCATCCAACAGTCAATTCGCGATCCTCGCGCTGCACGAAGCGCGACAGATTGGATTGCCGATTGACGAACGGGTCTGGCGGCGGGCTAAGACTTATTGGGAGAGTATGTTTGACGCATCCTCCGGGGGCTTTTACTATCGCTCCAATATTCGCAGCGACGCCTACGGCAGCATGACCTGTGCGGGAATTTCGTCGCTGATCATAATCGACGAGAATTTGAAGAAGCCCGAGGACGCCGTCGACCCGAACGGCAACATCAGTTGCTGTCGCCAATTGCACCTGCATGAAAAAGTCGACCGGGCCTTGGACTGGATGGCGAAGCACTTCTCGGTTCAACGCAATCCGGAACAAGATACGATGACCAAGTTTTATTATCTGTATGGCTTGGAACGAGCGGGCCGGATTTCGGGTCGCCGATTTTTCGGCGAACACGATTGGTATCGTTTGGGCGCAGCGCACTTAATCAAGACGCAAAAGGGAACGGGAGCCTGGCAGGGAACCGCCGGCTTGGGCGAAGACTCCGAATTTATTGCGACCTCGTTCGCGCTACTTTTTTTGGCCAAGGGGCGAAAGCCGATCGTGATTGGCAAGTATCAACACGCGGATGAGGCGTCGGATTGGGACGTCCACCCGCTCGGCGTCCATTACTTAGTTCGTCGCATGGAACAGGCTTGGTCTGCCAAACTCAATTGGCAAACGATCGACGGCCGGCGGGCCACCGTCGACGACTTGCACGAGGCACCGATCCTATTCATCAGCGGTCGCGACCAATTGGAGTTCAATGACGAACAGAAGCAAAACCTAAAAATGTATATCGAGTCAGGAGGGTTCGTATTTGTGGAGGCTGCCCAAGGCGACGGCTGCGGCGAGAACGTGGAATTCGATAAGAAATTTCGCGCCCTGGTCGGCGAATTATTTCCGGGAAATGCGCTCGAGCCGCTGCCCGAGTCCCACCCGATTTGGAATTCGCATTTCAAACTGCTGCCAAGCAAGAACCGACCGTTGCTGGGAATTCAAGCTAGTTGCCGGACGAGTTTGGTGTATTGTCCTCGCAACTTGGCAGGACTTTGGGAGTTAAACCAACCCGCGTGGATGGCGACCTATCCAAAAAACGCTCAAGATGAAATCGATTATGCCACGCGAGTAGGAATTAATGTAATCACCTACGCGACCGGCCGGCAGCTCAATGAAAAGCTCGACACACCGCGAATATTGGCCGGAAACCGAGCGGGGCCTGGCTCGCGGTTGATCCAAGTCCCCAAATTGGATCACGGGGGCGGGTCGGACGATGCGCCGAATGCTTGGCGAAACATGCTAACTCAATTCGAATTCGACATGCAGCTCCCGGTCGACAAGGCAAAGATTCTGGTAGCGCCCGAGCTGGCGTCGCTGCAAAAGTATCCCCTGGTCTTCATGCATGGCCGCGAGAGCTTTGAGTTTACGGCCGCACAGCGTGCGGATTTGAAGAAATACCTCGATGACGGCGGTTTCCTCTTCGTCGATTGCATTTGTGCAGCCAAGCCGTTTGCGGATGCCGTGCGGCGCGAACTGAAGTCGATCTATCCGGAGTTCGAGTTGAAGCTGATTGGGAGTGATCACCCGATCTGGACCGACCAGTTCTTTGGTTACGACGTTCGACAAGTCGCCTTGCATACTCCGGAAGTGAATCCCGATGGAACAGCGGCAGCCCGCGAACGGAAAACCGCCCCCGTGATGGAAATGCTGACCTTGGCCAACGGGAGGTCCGCCGTGGTGTTTTCACCGTATGATTTGAGCTGTGCCCTAGAAAACGCCGCGGCCTCACAATGCTTGGGCTATAGCAAGGACGACGCCTCCAAGATCGCCGTCAACGTGGTCTTGTATGCCTTGCAAAACGCCGAGTCCGAAGTGGCTGAAACGGCGGGGCGGTAGAGGCATCGGCGCTCCTTCGCTTGCGCGTTTTGATGTTTCGCTTTTCCTCGGCAACATTCCATTTTGGTGGCAATTTAAGCCTGAAGCGCAAGCGAATGAGCAGCGTCAGAAGCGTTAGTTCATGCTTCGAATTTCTTTACCGTAATAACTGGTTCCCATGCTCCTGCGTGGGAACCCAATGGATTGTCGGCTCCTGCCGACGGATTCCGAGGCGGAGCCTCGAAGACAGTGCGTTCCCACGCAGGAGCATGGGAACGAGGAAATATCTGGGAAGGGATTCCTTCGCTAGCGCGTCAGGCTTCAATCGCCACCGTTGCACGTTTTGCAGGCAGCTCGCGAATCGTGAAGCCTCACGCCTCACCCTTCACGCCTCGAACATAGAGGTCGGTGCGTAAGGCGCCAAATGTTTGGGTGAAACCGTTTCGCGAGCTTTGCAGAGTGATTTCGGCCGGTGCAAAGAGGAGCGGGTCGATCTTGTAGAAATCGCCGCCAAATTCGGAAAGCAATTCGGCAAACGGGCGCCCGAACTGCGGCGAACTGCAGCTTGGGATTTGCGGCCCCAGCGCTTCGATTTTGGCATCGTCGATGTCGACGATCAGTTTGACTTGGGACGCGTAAAGAATTGCATCGTTGGTATTTCCCATCGCCTCCAAATCGCTTGACGCGGCAAGCGGTATCGGCGCAATTCCTTCGCCCGATCGGATCCGTTTCAAATCAAAACCCAGCTCGAAAAGTTTGTGACAAGCGGTTTCGATGGATCGGGCGACGATTTGAATGCGCCCTGCGATGCTCGATGTGCGTGCCACGCATAAGACGATATTCCGAACCGATATCGGCAGCCGCTCACGCAACCATTGAAAAACCGTCTCATCGGGCGGACTCGACGCTTCCAGCACGCCAACCACGGTCGTCGCGACTTTAGAAATGGAGTACTTTTCAAACAATTTTTCCTTGCCGTAAACCGCCCGGATCGGACCTGAGCACATTGCAAAATATTTGCCGGCCGAGATTTGCCAGCCTGCGTATTGGCTTGCCATGCAGGCTTGCAGCGGATCGGTCGTTTTGACGCGAATCGCGGGGAGTGAACGGCCGTCGTGGTTCAGCCTGGTACGCTCGACTTGGCCAAGATCCGAGAGGCAGATCTTTGCCAGAATCAGCCCGGCGTCGTCGCTTCCCGGGGCGGACACTCCGAAATCCACGATCGTCTCCCGATTGTTGCAAACTAGGACTTCGATTCTCAGCGCAGCGGCGGAGTCGATTGCCTGACGGCAGACCGCGAAGGCGCGCTGGTTTAACGATTCCATAGCGCGTCGTTTTGGTATTGGACTTTTCCGCCGACGATCGTGGCGACGACTTGGGCATCGCGGATCTCGTTTTCCGGGCAGGTCATGATGTCTTTGGAGAGCACGACCAGGTCGGCGAGTTTACCAGGCGATAATGAGCCTTTGAGGTCTTCCTCAAAAGCCGCGAAGGCGCAATCCAACGTATACGATCGGAGCGCTTGGTCGCGCGTCATGCATTGCTCGGGGAAAAACGTCACGCCATCCGGCAAGCGGCGCGTGACCGATGCGTAAAAGCAGGCGATCGGATCAATCGGCTCGACGGGCGCATCGGTACCGTTGCAAATCACCGCTCCGGAATCGAGCAAGCTTTTCCAGACATAAGCGCCGGTTTTTGCCCGGCGTATCCCCAACCGCTGCGTGACGAAGACTGCATCTGACGTGCAATGAATTCCTTGCATCGAAGCGATGACACCCAGTTTGCCGAATCTTGGAATATCCGTCGGGTCCAGATGTTGAGCATGTTCGATTCGCCATCGACGCGACTCAGGGCTGGGGTTTTTTTCAAATTGATTCTCGTAGATATCGAGCACGGCCTGATTTGCCTTGTCACCGATCGCGTGAACGCATAGCTGAAAATCGTGCTCAGCCGCGATTCTTGCGGTTTCTTCGATCGATTCGACCGACGTCGTGTTGAGTCCAACGCTGGTGGGCAAATCTTCGTAGGGGGACAAGAGCCAGGCACCGTGGGCTCCCAAGGCGCCGTCGATCGAGCGTTTGATCGATCGCACGGTTAGAAAATTGTCCGCGTGCCCGATCAGCCGATAGGCCGAAAGCTCATGGGCCATCGTTCCGTTGGAATCGCGGACCATCACGTACAATCGCAATTGCAATTGCTTTTCGTCGGCCAAGCGTTTAAGTCCGTCGATCGTCGAAAAATCGGAACCGGCGTCATGCACACTGGTGACGCCGTGCTGCAGACAGTCTTCGGCCGCTAGTTGGACGGCCTTTTCAAAGTCCGCACGCCGTTGTTCGGCGGACATTTTCCGTTGATCGGCGGCGAGCACGCTCCCCAACAATCCTTGGGCCGTCTCGCGAAGGACTCCCGTCGGTTCGCCGTTGCCGTCATGCAATAGTTCGCCGCCGTTTGGGTTCTTGGTTCGAGCATCAATTTTGGCCAACCGCAGAGCGTACCCGTTGGCGATCGACATATGACCACTGGCATGCGTGAGCAAAACGGGATTATTCGGCGAGGCCGCGCTCAAGGCCGCATGGGTCGGATATCCCTCAATGTTATTCTCGGGAGGCGACGTCCATTTTTCCTGATGCCACCCGCGACCGACAATCCACTCGCCTGGTTGTCTGCTTTGTGCCGCGAGCCCGACGTCACGAACGATGTCGTCCCACGATTTCGCCGTCGTCAGGTCCAGCATCATCCGCGACTGGCCGAGGCCGACGAAATGCGCGTGGCTTTCGATGAAGCCCGGGATCATGAGCCTCCCCTGAAGATCGATTTGCTGAGTTTTTGGTCCGACCAATGCCTCGAACTCGCGGCCTTGGCCAAGGGCCTGTATGCGATCCCCTTGAACGGCGATCCACTCGGCGTTGGGCAACGCCGAATCAACCGTCACGATATGCCCCCCGAAGTAAATCGAATCGGCCGGTGCGTCGTTGTCGGCGCGAACACTCTGGGACACGATGTTCAATAGGACAAAGAGGACATGTGGGACCAATGTGATGCGAAGACGAGAAAAAGCAGTTGTATTCATTGATTTGTTCCATCCACTGAAAAGTTTGGCGTCTTTCGATTGTTGATCAGTCCGCCGCCCAAAGCGAATGGGGCATCTTGATTGGGGCGAGAATTGCATCGATTTCCTGTAATTCTTCCGCCGAAAACCGGGCGTGATTCACGGCGTGACAGTTTTCCACAATTTGATCAATGCCGCTGGCCCCGCACAAGACGCTGGTAATGTGCGGGTCGCGCAGGATCCAAGCAATCGACATCTGGGCGAGCGATTGTCCTCGTCGCCGAGCGAGTTCGTGAAGCTTGCGGACTCCTTCCAGAACGGGCTTTTGCAAATCCTGATCACGGAGCAAGTGCGGGACCGCGCTATGCCGCGATCCGGGCGGAACGCCGTTGAGATATTTGTCGGTAAGAAGGCCTTGGTAGAGCGGACAAAACGCGATGATTCCAACGCCCTCTTCCGCGCAGCAGGAAATCAGGTGGCTTTCGATCCAGCGATTCAGCAACGAATAATTGGGCTGATGGATTTGAATTCTGTTCCAGCGGTTGTCCTCGCAAATGCGAATTGCCTCGCGAGTCTGTTCGGACGGGTAACTGCTGATTCCCGTGTACAGGGCTTTGCCGGCGCGAACTGCCGAGTCGAGGGCTCCGAGCGTCTCTTCCAGCGGCGTGTCCGGATCGAATCGATGGCTGTAGAAGATGTCGACGTAGTCGACGCCAATTCGTCGCAGCGATTGGTCCAGACTGGCCAGCAAGTGCTTTCGCGAACCCCACTCGCCGTAGGGTCCCGGCCACATGATGTAGCCGGCTTTTGAAGAAATGACGACTTCGTCGCGTGGAAGCTGTTTTAGGATGGGGCCGAAGTTGCGTTCCGCTGCGCCGAACGGAGGCCCGTAGTTGTTGGCCAAGTCGAAATGGGTTATCCCCAGGTCAAAGGCCTTAAAGATCATGCCCTTCTGCCGATCGATCGGAGTTGAGTCTCCAAAATTGTGCCACAGGCCCAAGCTTATTTCGGGCAACATCAAACCGCTGCGCCCGCAGCGGCGGTATCTCATCCGGCCGTCGTAACGATTCGCATCGGGGCAATAGGTTGAATCAAACATCGGTTCGCTCGTGGCTCTCCGAACTGCACGAGACGATTGTCGTCAATAATCGAGCGACGTCAACGATGTGCTAGAATTCGAAATTCCAGGAGACGCCTGGAGGGCAATGATGGCGATGATGGCGGCGCCAAGCTGGGCCAACGAAAACGACAGGGGGAGGCGGGCAATAGGGCTCGTGCATGTAAACGGGATAAGGCGCAATGGGACGCACTTGTCGTTCTGCGGAAACCATTGGCGTTTGTTGCATCGCGTTGATCACGGCGTCGCTGACGCCACGCTGTTTGAGCAGAATCAGATCCTGGGCCGACAATGGTCGAAGAACTCCGTTGGCCCGAATGTGCTCGACGATTACTTGATCGCTCAAGCCACTAGCGACCATCTCGACAACGGACTCATTCGTAGCTGCTCGTGCGGCGGCTTGTTCAAAGCTTGCCTGGCGTACGGCGTCATCTTGGGCGATGCCTCGATCGATTTGATTTCCAAGTACGCCTCCGAGCAAGCCGCCTGCGGTTGCCCCGATGGCGGCACCCTCCAAGGATTTGCCTTCATGGGCCCCCGCGATAGCGCCGATCGCGGCACCCGATAGACCGCCGACCGCGCTGCCGGCTTGAGTATTTGGACCAAGCGACTGACAACCGGCTCCGGTGATCAGAAGCGGAACGGAAATGACGACCACGAGGCTGAGCTTCATTTCAAATGACCCAAAAATTTCCATTGGAAAAAGGCCGCAAAGTCTCCCAGTTGGGTTGATTTGAGTCAAGACAAATTCGAGCCTGCGAATGCTGTCGGATTTTGCGCCCTAACGGCTAAGTGTTTGGCAGTTTCGGATCGTTTAACGCCAAGCCGAAGGCGACCGCCTGCCGTCGCCTTCGGCTTGGCGTTAATCGAAGTAGGAAAGACTATCATGGCGTTGCGTCGCGGAGCGGAATTGATTTGCGACGCATGTTTTACGTATACTGAGTGGGTAACCACGTCGTTCGGATACATGGCGTTTTGCCGCTTGGCGAACGCCGTTTCTTTTTCGTTCGCCAAAGCGGCGGGCGTCTTGGATGAAATCGCGATTCGAATAGTCTTGTCGTCATGCCCTTCCGCTCGATACCCATGTCCGCCCCGAAATCTTCCGAGCCTGCGATGGCAGACACACCGATCTATGTCGGTGTCGACGTCGGCGGCACCTATATCAAGCTGGGGTTCGTCGACGATCGAGGAACCATTTTGTCGAGCAATAAGCTCGATACGCGGCCGGGAAACGGTCCCCAGGTGGCGCTGAACGAAGTTCGCCGGTGTTTGGACCGGGAGTTCGCCGGATTGGGACGCGGTTGGAACAATGTTCGAGCGATCGGCTTGGGAACGCCTGGGCCCATGGACATTTCACGCGGCATCGTTTTGACGCCAGGCAATTTGCCGAGCTGGCATCATACGCCCGCGCGCGAAATTCTTTCCGGAGCCTGTAACGGGATGGCAGTGACGTTCACGAATGACGCGAACGCCGCAGCGTTCGGCGAGTATTGGGCGGGTGCAGGCCGAAACGCACAAAGTCTCCTGCTCCTGACGTTGGGGACGGGCGTCGGCGGAGGCATCATCGTCGACGGCCACTGTATCGAAGGCGCGCATAGTGCGGGGGCTGAAGTGGGCCACATCTGCATCGACCGCCGACCGGACGCACGGCTTTGCACGTGTGGCAAGCGCGGTCATTTGGAGGCTTACGCCAGCGCTAAGGCGCTAATCGATCGCACGCGCGAGATTTTGGAATCGGGTGCCCCGAGCACGTTGAAGCGGGCGATCGACGACGGTCATGAGCTAAACGGCTTGCTGATTTATCAACAGGCTCAAAACGGGGATCCGTTGGCCCAACGCATGATCATGGAGACCGCCGATTATTTGGCATGGGGAATCGCCGATTTGGCGCACGTAGTTGACCCCGAGTTATTTATCTTGGGCGGGGCGATGAACTTCGGCGGCAGTCAAACGCCGCTGGGTCGCAAATTCATCGAGCGGATCGAGCAAGGCGTGCGACGATTGACCTTTCCCGTCATTTGCGAAAAGCTCAAGATTGTCTACTCTCAGTTGGGCTCCGACGCCGGGTGGGTCGGTGCCGCGGGGCTCGCCCGGCGAGCCATGTCCCTTTCTCAATCAAAGTAGTGCTCTGCATGTCTGAATTGGATTGTCGCTTTATTCGCAATTTTTGCATCATTGCCCACATTGACCACGGCAAGAGCACGCTGGCCGATCGGCTCATGGAGTTTACCGGAACGGTCAGCCGCCGCGACATGCAGGACCAATTGCTCGACGACATGCCGCTCGAACGGGACCGAGGTATTACGATCAAGGCACGCGCAGTCGCCATGCGGACGACGATCGACGGACAAGAGTACGAGTTGAATTTGATTGACACGCCGGGCCATGTCGATTTTCATTACGAAGTCTCCCGTTCGTTGGTGTGTTGCGAGGGGGCAGTGCTCGTGGTCGATGCGTTCCAAGGCGTCGAGGCTCAAACGGTCGCCAATGCGTACGCGGCGATGAACCACAGTTTGGCGATCGTCCCGGTGATCAACAAAATTGATTTGAAGCATCAGCGCGCCGACGAAGTCGCCAACGAGATGGAACGGTCCTTGGGGATCGATACCAGCAAGATCGTGCGGGTCAGCGCCAAAGCCGGAATCGGGATTGCTGAGTTGGTCCAAGCGATCGTCGACGTAGTCCCGCCCCCAGAGGCCGACAAAGGCGCAGCCCTCCAGGCAATGATATTCGACGCGCACTACGACGACTATCGCGGTGCGATATCCTACGTTCGCTTGATGAACGGCCGCGTTCGCAAAGGGCAGAAGATACAGTTTCTTTCCACGGGCCGCTCGTACGAAGTCCAAGAGCTGGGTCAATTCTGTCCCAAGCGGGTCCCCCGCGAGCAGCTTTACGCCGGCCAAGTTGGCTACCTGATTTGCAATATCAAGTCGTTGGACGAAGTCCAAATTGGGGACACCGTCAGCGTAACGGGAGACGCGGCGGCGGCGCCATTGTCCGGTTACCAAAAACCCAAACGGATGGTGTATTGCGGATTGTATCCGTCGGACGGCCAGGACTTTTCTGAATTGCGCGACGCCCTGACAAAACTTTCGCTGAACGATCCGAGCTTTGAGTTTCAGCCTGAATCGAGCGAGGCCCTGGGATTCGGCTTTCGCTGTGGCTTTCTCGGGCTCCTTCACATGGAGATCATTCAACAGCGCCTGGAACAAGAATCAAACATCGATCTGGTGCAAACCGCGCCGAACGTGACCTACGAAATCGTGACTCGCCACGGGGAGACGCTGGAAATCCATCGGCCGCAGGAAGTCCCGGATCCCGGCGAGATCGCTGAATTCCGCCAGCCAATCGTGCGCGTCAGCTTGATTCAGCCCGAAGAATACGTCGGCGCCGTCATGAAGCTGTGCCAAGAACGCCGCGGCACTCAAATGAGCACCGAATACTTGTCCGCGACCCGAGTCATGCTCGTGTACGAGTTGCCGCTGGCCGAAGTCATCTACGACTTGCACGACAAACTTAAGAGCATCACCCGCGGCTATGGAACGATGGATTACGAGTTGATCGGTTATCGCGCGGCGGAATTGGTGCGAGTGGATATTCTGGTCAATGCCAAACGGGTCGACGCCCTCAGCATCATCTGCAACCGTGGGGACGCCGAGCGCCGCGGACGGGCCGTGGCCAAAAAGCTCAAGGAAGAAATCAGCCGGCACATGTTCGAGATCGCCGTTCAGGCCGCCATTGGCTCGCGGATCATCGCTCGCGAAACAGTCAGCGCGATGCGCAAGAACGTCACCGCCAAATGCTACGGCGGCGACATCACGCGCAAACGTAAATTGTGGGAGAAACAAAAAGAAGGCAAGAAGCGCATGAAGTCCATCGGCTCGGTCGACATCCCGCAAAAGGCTTTCATGGCCGTGCTGCAGACCGGCGACGAATAATTACGAATTACGAATTGTCTGGTGGGGTTTTGTTCTTTGCTGTTTTTTGAATTGCGGCGATGATCCGACAGAGTTCATCAGCGTCTGCGTGAATGCTCTCGAACTGCGTCGCCGTAATATAATCCGTGTCCTTGAGCAGTCTCAACCAATAGATAGTCTCGCGGGCCTCTTTGTAGGCGATGGAGAGTTTGGAAAGAAAATCTTGCCGCGATTGTCCGCCGATGGCTTCCTCGACGTTGGCCCCTACGCCCGTGGAGCACCGCACGATTTGTTTTGACAAGCCAAACTCGCGTTTCTCGTTGGCAAGATGTTGGTATAGTCTCACGATTCGCACTGCAAACGCCTAGCTCTTGGCTTGAATAATGTTGTCAGGCTTGTTCATCGTACTGCCAGTCGAGATCCACTTCCTTAGCATCCTTTCTCGAAGATTCCTAATTCGTAATTCGTAATTACGTTCTTTCCGTCCCGTCGCGAAGGACGCGGAGTTTGACTTGCTCGACGGTTCGCTGCGTGGACTGTTGGACTTCGAACTCAACGTTGCCGACCACAATCTTTTGTCCGCGGCTGGGGATTTCGTGGAACTGGCTCATGATCAAGCCAGCGACGGTGTCGTAGTCTTCCTCCTCCGGCAACTGCAAACCGAACTCTTGATTGAGCAGCTCCAAGTGCGTGTTTCCCGCCACACGCGCTTCGGATTCGTTAATCCGTTGGATCGGCGAAGGCTCGGCGACGTCGGTTTCATCCTGAATTTCGCCAACGATTTCCTCCAGGATATCTTCGATCGTCACGATGCCGGATACCGCCTCGTATTCGTCGTGCACGATCGCCATGTGCACGCGACTTTGCAAAAATTTTCGCAGCATCACGTCGAGCAGAGTCGATTCGGGAACATAAATCGGCCTGCGTACGAGTTTGTCGAGCGGCCGTCGCTGCTCCTTGGGCTTGAGCAATTCCGTGAGCAAATCCTTGGTGTACAAGATCCCAACGACGTTATCCAAGCGCTGTCGATACACGGGGAGCCGCGTCCGCTCGGTTTCGACCACGAATTTCAACATGACCTCCCAATCGGTGCCGACTTCCAGCGAGTCGACCCGCGAGCGTGGCGTCATGACTTTCGCGACCGCCGTATTGTCCAATTCCAGGACGCCTTCGAGCATGTCGCGCACGCGGGCTTCGAGCCAGCCCCCTCGTTCGCCTTCGGAAGCCATCGAGCGAATCTCTTCCTGAAAGATTTGCTCTTCGTCTTCGTCGATGGGGCCTTGGCCGCTGATCCGCTGTGCCATTGTTGAGAAGAGCCGGACGCCGATGGTGACCGGCCAGGTGATCACCGCGATGAGCCACCAAAACCGCCAGGTATGAAACAAAAAAGGAGCGGACGCGAAATGGGCCACTCCCCAGGGAATCCAGCTATTGCAAACCAACAAGGCGAGCGTCAACACCAAGACGCCTGCCACGGCGGGATAGGCATCCACCGATCCAATCGCGACGTTTTTCAGTAACAGGTACAACCCGCCGAAGACGATCAGCGAAATCCCGAACATCTGCAGGGCTTCCGCACCGAGGGCGAATTTCTCGCGATTGCGAATGATGACGTCGAACCATTCGCGGCGCTGACGGCGTTGGCAATACAACTCCAGCTCATGGCGGGCAAATTCGTGCAAGACTTGTGCGGCCGTTGCGGCCAGCGTGGAACTAACGACTCCCGCCAAGACGATTATCGTCGAGACCATTGCCGTCATTAAGATTCCTTTGAATGCAATGCCAAATCGCCGGGCAAGAATCGGACGCCCAACTCGCGTAAGATCTTCTGTTCAGCCGCACGCATCCGGCGCCGTTGGGCAACGGATTCGTCATTGTAGCCGATCAGGTGCAAGGCGCCGTGAATGACGTAAAAAAGCAGTTCATCCTGCCATTTCCAGGGCTGCCCAGCGGCGGTTTCGTACGCTTGGTCGGCGCAAACCACGATCTCACCGACCAAGCTCTTGCGGCGGGCATCGCGCGAAAATAAAAAACTCAAAACGTCGGTGACGTAATCGTGCCGCAAATAGTCGCGATTGAGCCGGCGCATCGTGGCGGCGTCCACCACCGCGACGCTGATATCAGCCGTGTTCCAAACGCGCAATCGGAGAACGAGTTCCACGGCTTGCTTGACAGGTCGACGCGCAACGCGGCGACGCTGTCGATTGGCGATTTCAACGACGACCTTTGATTGTCGCCTTTCGCTCCGCGAAAGGGCGTTCTTTCGCGGAGCGAAAGGCGACACGGCTAATCGCTTAGGCGGGTTGCGTGGATTCCGGATATTTGATCCGCGCATGGTACATCGCATTTAAGGATTTAATGAGGCTGTCCTGGACGTCGCGCAATTGACTCATCGTTAATGAACAGTCGTCCAATTGTCCAGCGGTCAGTCGCTTCAACACGATCGAATCCACCAACGATTCCAGCCGCGCGGGACCTGGGTCGCGCAAGGCTCGACTGGCGCTTTCGGCGGCGTCGGCAAGCATCACGATCGCGGCCTCGGGCGTCTGCGGCTTGGGGCCGGGATAGCGAAACGTTGATTCCTCGGGCTTTGCGTCTTCGGTGGCCCGCAGGGTGGCTTGATTATAGAAATATTCAACCAGCGTTGTACCATGATGCTGCTCGATGATATCGATGACGCGACGAGGAAGGCGATGCTGCCGGGCCATTTCAGCGCCATCCTTAACGTGGGCGATGATGACGAGCGTGCTCATGGTGGGAACCAAATCCGCATGCTTGTTGGCGTCTCCCACTTGGTTTTCGACGAAGTATTCTGGCTTGCGCATTTTGCCGATGTCGTGAAAATAGGCGCCGACACGACAGAGCAACCCATTGGCCCGGACGACTTCTGCGGCGGCTTCGGCGATCGAAGCCACGCTGATGCTGTGGTTGTATGTCCCCGGCGCGCGTTGCACCAATTCGCGCAAGAGTGGATGATTCGCGTCCCCCAGTTCCAACAGATTGATATCGGTTTGCAGGTCGAACCAACGTTCCAAAAACGGGAGCAGCGCCGTCATGAACAAGGCCGCCAACATAGCGCAACCGCAATACCACGCGGCATCCAGCAACAATCCTGCCGTCAGCGGCTGCCCGAGCATGTAGTTGACGCCGATGGTCGTTGGGCCGGCCACGCAGGCTACGGCAAAGCCGACGTAAATCAGGCGGGTCCGGCTGCGGATCGAGCGACAAAGTAAACTGGCCGTGCAAGTCGTTCCGCCGAGCAGCACGAATTCGCCCAGGCCATAGCCGTGGGCGATCGAGAAGACGAGCGAGACCAACCCGCCGATCAGGATCGAAAGTTCGACGTCAAACGCGATCGCAACCAGCATTGCGAGCATCACGATCGGCACAATCTCCGCTCGCGACTCCACGTTGAGCGCCAAAAACCAGGCGGCGACGAGGGCCAGGACAAACAAGCCCAGCAATGCTGCAAATCGCCACCACACATCCAATAAGGGGCGTTCGCGGTGGTTGAGATAGGCACTCAGCAGTCCCAGAGTCGCGGTCATCATTCCAAAGAACGCCAGCGAATGGATGATCTTCTCCCAGATCGACTGCGAACTGGAAAACGCATCGTGTTCGGCCCGCAAAAGCTCGATGTCCGCCGCGGTGAGCGGGCGGCGGCTCATACCCAAGCCCGTTTCGTCGACGGTCGTATTGATTTTTTCCAATGGGTCGCCAACCTGGAATCGTTTGTAAACGGGGGGCAATTGGCTGATCATCAAATCGGCTTTGCGCCGGGTCATTCCGCGATCCCACACGAGCGTAGTCGGCAATTTGGGAGCGAGCCACTGGAAAAGTCGATCGGCCACGAACTCGAAATCGCTGATGAATTCGTCTTGGTTTTTTAACTCGTCGACGATTTTCCGCCGCAATTGATCGCGCATCTGGCCGATCCGCACGGCGGAGACATCGATCTCGGCGGCCGTGGCTGGATCATCGCGCCAGACCATAATCTTTTCCATGTTCCCATCGCCGAACTCATGGTCGAGCGATTCCAACAGGCCGTGTCGTTCCACATCTTGAAATGCGTTTTCCAACGCGTGTTCCAACGCGTTGAGCTTTTCGTCTTTGGCCAACGCCGCACGAAACCGCTCATAGGATTCTGCCGTTGGCGTTTGGCTTGGATCGACCACGTCACCCGGCGAAAAAAACTCGCTCCAGATGCGCTTTTGCTGATCGCCGTATTCGCGGCTGCGAATTTCGAAGATGCGATCGCGCAAGGCTTGACGCAAATTTTGCAACAGCGTCGGCGTGTGTCGATAAAAGCACAGCGCCGAATTGCGAGCGATCCGTTTGGCTTCCTCCGTCGCGACGGGGTCGATGATATCGAACGGCACGCGGGCTTGTAGGCTATGCAGCGGAGCCAAGCGGACGCGATACGCAAACGCGGGAGCCCAACCAGCGCAGGCGACCCAAAGCACCAGCGCTGCAACGGCACAAAGTGCGACCCGCGTCCAAACATAGGGACTGCGCAGCCATTCCACGAAGGATTTAAACGAACCGCGTGGTTCCGGAATCGCCCAACGCGTTCGACTCGAACTATTTGACATGAAAGCCGTTGACTCGACCCTCGTACGCGTCGACGATGTTTTGGACCAGGCGATTTCGGACGATATCTTCCCGCGAAAGCTCGATGACCTTGACGCCTTCGATGGAGCCCAGTCGTTGAATGGCGTCGACCAATCCGCTCTTTTGGTTCGTCGGTAGGTCGACTTGGGTCGGATCTCCGGAAACCACGATTCTCGAACCTTGGCCCATCCGAGTCAAAAACATTTTCATTTGCGAAATCGACGTGTTCTGTGCTTCATCCAGAATGATAAACGCATCGTTCAGCGTTCGCCCGCGCATGTAGGCCAGCGGAATTACTTCGATCACGTCTTGCTGAATAAGGCGCTGGATGTGGTCGAAGCCGATCATCTCATTAATGGCGTCCATCAGCGGACGAAGGTAGGGATTGATTTTGGCTTGCATGTCCCCCGGTAAGTAGCCCAGGCTTTCGCCGGCTTCGACGGCGGGGCGGACGAGCACGATCTTGCGAATCACTTGATGCTTTAGAGCTTCTACGGCCGCGGCGACCGCCAAATAAGTCTTTCCGGTTCCCGCCGGGCCCACGGCAAAAACGAGATCGTGGTTGCGAATCGCGTCAACATACTTTGCTTGGCCGATCGTCTTGGGTCGGACTTGACGGCCGACTTGCAAGATATCCATGGCCGGAATGCGCAGCGGCGGCTCGTCGCCGGTCACATGGGAAATGGCTTCGTCGAATAGATCGGGAGTAATATTGCCTCGTTGGCGAACAATCGACGTCAGCTCTTCGAGAACTTTGGTCACCTGGCTAACCGCAGGCTCTTCGCCGGTAACTCGAATCTCTCCGTCGCGGTGAATGATGTCGACCTTAAACCGTTCGCGAAGCCGCCGCAGGTGTTGGTCACGCGCCCCGAACAAAGGAAGAACAAAGCGCGGTTCAACGGACGGAATGGACGCTTGGATCATTCAACGTGCGGTGGCTTTGGTACACCGCTCCTGGACCGGAAGATTTCCAACACTATAACAATTTTACGTTGCCGCTTGGGCACGAGAACGAAAAATCCTCGCCGGAAACGAGAATTTTGCAGGCGAATTCGGCGGTGCGAAACGGTTCGGGCGTCATTTCCGCAAACACGGCAGGCCAACCCGCAACATCAAATTGCGCAACGCATGCCACTCAATCGACAGTTATTCTCCGGACAAGGTTCGCGTCTCTGGGAGTAAATTCGCGCAACTCGCGTTACGGACCAATCAACCCGACCGCCCACATTCCAAACGCCACGGGCGCCGCACCGATGATCGAGTCCAACACGTCGAGCACGCCTCCCATCCCCGGTATCAGCGAACCGGAGTCCTTGCATTGCGATTCGCGTTTGATGAGTGACTCGACCAAATCTCCCCACACGCCGACGATCGATACGATGACGCCAAATAGCACAGCGCACAAGAATGTCGTCCGACCGATCGTGCCGGTTAGCCAATACGCCCCGGGATACAGGACCAGCAACGCACCCAAGACGCCAAAAACGATTGCGGCCAAGCCCCCTTCGACCGTCTTTCCCGGACTCAATACCGGCATCAGTTTTCGTTTGCCCACAGCGCGACCGATCAAATAGGCAAATGAATCCGACATCTTTACGGTCACGACGAGCGACAACAGGGCGACCAGGCCCCAGATATTATCTCCCAAAAAACGCAACTGCGACAAAAAGCCCAACAACCCCACGTAGATCGCAATGAAAATCGTACGCAGGATTCGCTCGAAGGCTTGTCCATTGGCTTGATACCGCCACATTTCCGTGGCGAACGCCCAACCCGCCGCGGACGCCCAGCCCAACGACAGCCATCCAAATTTTCCAAGCGAACAGTCTTTTAATTCGAGCGGATAAAACACAGGCATGCACGCCGGAACGGTGGCCAGCAGCACGGCTACCAAAACCGTGAGCCAGCCGGGGCGCTGCGGACCTGGTGCGATCATTCGCCGCAACTCTTCGCCGGCAAGCGGGGCGAGGATCAGCAGCGCCGCTAACAAGACGACGCCCGGCCTTTCGGGCATTTGCGTCTGTCCGATGTAATAATCGAGCCACATCAGCGACAGGACGACTGCAATTACGACTGCCGAAGAAATCAAACGTCGCTGGAGCACGTCAGTTGGGTTCCTTTTCTGGCTCTAGTCCACCGAAGCGCCGATGCCGACCGGCGAAGTCGCGAATCGCTTGATGCAAATCGTCGATGCGAAACTCGGGCCAAAAACGCGGGCTGACCCAAAGTTCGCAATAGCTGATTTGCCACAACAAAAAATTGCTCAAACGCATTTCCCCCGCACTGCGAATGATCAGATCGGGGTCCGGCATGCCACAAGTATACAGATGATCCGAGATGGTTTGTTCGTCGATCTCGTCGACCGCCAGATCTCCTTGGCCGACCTTCACGGCAATTTTTCGAACAGCGTCCACGATTTCACGCCGCCCGCCATAATTGATCGCCAAGCAGAGTCGCGTGCCCGTGTTGCGACTGGTTCGGGCCATCGTTTCGTCCATTTGCTGGGCCACGGTTTCAGGGATTCGATCGCGACGACCGATGATTTTCAACTGCAAATTGTTTTCCATCAATGTCGGCAGTTCGTCGATCAAATAGTACTGAAGCAAATGCATCAAAAAGTCCAATTCCTCCTGCGGACGCTTCCAATTTTCGCTGGACAAGCAATACAGCGTCAACTGCGCAATTCCCAAGCGGCAACATTCGGTGGTGACCTGGCGCACCACCGCAGCGCCCCGTCGATGGCCTTCGATTCGCGGTTGCGACTGCTGCTTGGCCCAGCGGCCATTGCCGTCCATGATGATCGCGATGTGCTGCGGCATTCGATTGCGCGGAACGCCGGTCAATTCGAAAATGCCATCATTTAGCGTCACGGCGAATGGTCCCTTGTTGCCGAGTTACGCAAACTGACCTTCGTGGCAGGCGATCGTCTGCCGCCGGTCCGGTCCGACCGAGATGGTATCGATGGGGACGCCGATCAAATGGGTGAGCCGGTCGACGTAGCTTTGCGCCAGCCTGGGAAGTTCTTCAAACGTTGTGCAATTGGAAATGTCGGATTTCCAGCCCGCACAATTCTCGAATATCGGAACGGCGCGCTGCAAGTCGGCAACGTGACTGGGAAACTGTCGAGTGAGTTGGCCGTCGATTTCGTAGCCAACGCAAACACGAATTTCGTCCAAATCGCTCAGCACGTCCAGCATCGTCACCGCCAGGCTGCTGGCCCCGCTCAAGCGAGCCGAGTAGCGGACTGCCACGGCGTCGAACCAGCCGCAGCGACGTGGACGACCCGTCGTCGTGCCGTACTCGCGACCGCGTTCGCGAATTTGCTGACCGATTGCGTCTTGTAATTCAGTCGGGAACGGTCCGCCGCCGACGCGCGTACTGTAGGCTTTCATGACGCCGATCGTTCGGGCGATAAACCGTGGGGGGACGCCGGAACCGGCCGAGATGCCGACGCCCGAGCTGTTGCTACTGGTCACATAGGGGAATGTGCCGTGATCGATATCGAGCAGAGCCCCTTGGGCCCCCTCGAACAAAACTTGCTTGTCATCATCGACGGCATCTAATAAGAGTGCTGTCGTGTCGGCGATGTACGGCCGCAATTGCTCGGCGTAGTCCAAGAATTGGCGGGTAATGGTCTCGACGTCGAACTCCACCGACTGGGTATGCGGTAGCGATTTGAGCGATGCCGTCTTGAATCGCGCGATCGTGGCGATCTGCTCGCGCAGCCCAGGGCGAATCAAATCACCCATCCGCACGGCGAAACTGCGCCCGACTTTGTCGCGATAACACGGCCCAATCCCGCGCAGCGTCGTACCGAGATTTCCGTCGCCGGGCACCAATTCGTGCCAAATGCGATCTTCGACCACATGCCAAGGAAACACGACGTGGGCCCGATCGCTGAGCACCAATCGGCCCACCAATTCGATGCCGCGGTCACGAAGTCCTTGAATCTCGCGCAAGATCAATTCGGGATCGATCACGACGCCGGCGGCAACGACGTTGAGCGTTCGAGGGCAGAGTACACCGCTGGGAATCAAGTGTAGTTTGTACGTCTGGCCCCCAGCCACGACGGTGTGTCCAGCGTTGGCACCCCCTTGATAGCGCACGACAATATCCTGCCCATCGGCCAGCCAGTCGACAAGTTTGCCTTTGGCTTCATCGCCCCATTGCAAACCAATAACGCACAGTCCCGCCACGCGAGACCTCCTTTTCGTTTGGACACCGACCTGCTCGGCCGCACAAATTTCATCGAATGTCGTATCAATTCGACGAGTCAGTGTATTCGGCCCGATCGATAATGGTCAACCGAGTGCAGAATTGTCATCCCCGCGCAGGCGGGAATCCAGCTTCGAATAGCGCGGAATCAAAATATCTCCGTCCGTGGAACTTGGATTCCGGGGCTCAGCCCGGAATGACGACAGTATTGCTTGGCCCTCTTAGTCTTTGCGCTTGCGATACAGCGTTTTCCGGTCGACGCCGAGGATTCGGGCGGCTTGAGTCTGGTTTCCGCCGGTTGCATTCAGAACGTGGGAAATATAACGGCGTTGGACTTCTTCCAGCGAGACCAGCTCTTTCGGATCATCTCCCCCGAACAAGACCCGCGCGCTTTCAAAGTCACGGATTTTCTCGGGAAGATCTTCCAAATCCAAGCGTTCCGACTGCGTCAAAGCGACGGCTCGTTCGATCACGTTTCGCAACTCGCGCACGTTGCCCGGCCAATGGTACGCCATCAGCCGCTGGGCGACGCTCGTTCGCAGACCATCAACGGACTTCGCCATTTTCTTGGCAAATGTCTCCAGATAGTGCTGAGCCAGCAGCAAGATATCCGCCCCGCGCGAGCGCAGGGGAGGCAATTCGATTTGGAATACGTTGATGCGATAGAACAAATCCGCTCGAAACGTGCCCGCCTCAATCGCGGCTTCAAGGTCGCGGTTAGTCGCCGCGATGACCCGGACATCGACCGCCACGTCGCGTTCGGCTCCCACGGGGCGAATCCATTGGCTCTCCAATGCGCGAAGAATTTTGGCTTGCATGGCGGCGGGCATGTCGCCGAGTTCATCCAGCATGAGGGTTCCGCCATCGGCTTGAACGAATAATCCCTTCCGCTCGGCCAGGGCATTGGTGAACGCGCCTTTAACGTGACCGAACAACTCGCTCTCGAGCAGCGGTTCGGGCAGTGCCGCGCAATTGACCGCGACAAACGGCCCACTTGCCCGTCGACTGCGGCGATGGATGCACCGCGCAACGAGTTCCTTGCCCGTGCCACTTTCGCCCGTCAGCAACACGGTTGCGTCGGTCGGTGCAAGTTGGGCAAGTTGTTGGTAGATGGCTTGCATCGGAGGACTTTCACCGATGAACTCGCCAAAGTGAGCGGCTCGGTCGACGGCTTCGGAAAGCTGGCGCACCGTTTCTTGCAATTGATGTTTTTGAACCGCGCGACGGATTGCGGCCGCGAGCAAGTCCATTTCGACGGGCTTGATGATGAAATCGTAGGCGCCCGCACGCAGCGCCGCGATCGCGGTTTCCATATTCCCAAACGCGGTCATCACAATCACCGGCGTGTCCGGTCGTTCGCGGGTGATCTGTTCGCAAAGTTGCAAGCCTGTGGTTCCAGGCATTCGAACGTCGGTCAAGACGACATCGAACTCGGCCTTTTGTAGCGCGTCCAAAGCCGCCACGGCGCTGGAAAAACACTGCGGCTGAAACCCGCGCAGGCGCAAGTCGGTTTCCAACAAATCGCACATGGCTCGATCATCGTCGACAACCAAGATTTGCCCCGCCATTAATCCGTTCCCCTCGGAAGATAAATGTCAAATCGACTTCCCGCGCCAGGTTGGCTCGATACGTCGATCCAACCTTGATGCTCCTGCACAATTCCATACGCAATCGACAAACCCAATCCAGTCCCTTCGTTGACATCTTTGGTGGTGAAGAAAGGCTCGAACACGTGGGGCAAATGTTCCGGTGCAATTCCCGTCCCTTCATCCGTCACGGCTATTTGCCAATGGTCGGTCACCGGAGACTCAACGGGGGCAGAAGGGTTGCGCGTCATGATCGCGTTCAATGCAATGCAGACGATTCCGCCCCGCGGCATCGCCTGGATGGCGTTGACTATGATATTCGTAAACACCTGTTGCAGTTGGTCCGCGTCGACATGGGCCAGGGCTGCCGTTTGATCTGCCGGAGCCGCCGACGCTCGAACATGGAGCTGCACCGAGTTTCGTTCGGCAATCGGCTGGAGCAAATCCAGTGTCCGCGAAATGAGTTGGGCCAAATCCATCGCGGTCCGTCGCGGTGGTCGGCGCCGGGCAAAGTCGAGCAACTGCCGCACGATTTCGGTCACGCGAT
Source organism: Pirellulaceae bacterium (assembly GCA_041745295.1). Classification (GTDB taxonomy): domain Bacteria; phylum Planctomycetota; class Planctomycetia; order Pirellulales; family Pirellulaceae; genus JANMEB01. Next base: position 55,792 of record JBGTJE010000037.1, read on the forward strand.
CGGCTTCGTCCTTGATCACCTGGGCGCTTGTTTGAATTTGTGCGTCGGTCAGTTTTCCGGCCGCGATCAACCCGGCTCGGCCCGATATGACGTTCAAGGGGGTTCCCAGTTCGTGTCCCACTCCGGCGGCGAGTCGACCCACGGTCTTCAAGCGGTCGGCATGCCGCAATTGATCGAGCACGGCCAGACGCTGCTTCGACTCGTTGGCGATTTCATTTTTTTGCCGCTCAAGTTGATCGCACATCTCATTAAGGGCTTGCGCCAATTGGCTCAACTCATCTCGGGTTTCGAGGGCCAGCGGAGTCGAAAAATCTCCTCGGCCAATCCGCTGCGTTTTGGCAATGAGCAGTTCCAACGGTCGAGCGACCCAACTGATTCCCGTGATGTACGCCGTAGTGATCGAGACCATTGCGACCGCTCCGATCAATCCCAGTGTGAGCAATACATCGCGCCACATGCGCTGCTCAAGCGGCGCCAAAGACTCTGCGAACTCCAGGGCGCCGGGCCGATTCGACGTCAATTGAACAGGAACATAAGTAAAAAGGAATCGCTGTCCGACAGCGTTGTCGGCGACTAGCGAAAAAGTTTCGCCAAACGGAATCGACGCGTCCGGCAACCGCAATCGCGGCCGCTCCTGAGGCAGTGCTTGATCGTCGAGCCAGACCCATCGAATCTGCAAGGCACCATTGCTCGCCACGCTGGCGTCCTCCAAGAACTGGACCACACCAGCCAATCCTTCGTCCTGCCAGGCCTGAGTGAGCTCTTGCCGAATCGCCGTCGCCGTTGCTTGGGCCAGTTTTCTTTGGGCAAGCTCGAATTCGTGGTACTTATTGCGGACTGAGAAATAGCCGGCGACCGCAGTAAGGAGCACGATGACGGCCAGCGAGCTCGCAATTATTTTTGTGGCGAGTCTCATCGTGACGCGTTGGCTCCGGTCGAATGTATGTAGCGAGGCACTTTCGGACTCGCGGGGCAATTCGCCCCAGCTCGAGCCACCGAATCGAGCATAAATACCTTGGAAAACATCGGAAATTCTATTGTAGAGCGAAAATCATTCCTTGGCACGATTAGTGCATATTCGGGAGAGCAAACTATCCGCAGTAACGCGGCATGCTTGATTTCTCGCCTCGCGGATTTTCGAAGCATCAGCCGCCGGGCGCTGGCCCACGGTTATTTCCCTGAACATGGTTTCAATAATCGGACGCAAACGCATTGCGGCTGATTGCTCGAATTCACGGAATGGGCTTTGACAGAAGCCTCCAAAATCAAACAACGTTAGGTTCCATTGTTGAAAGGAACATCTATGAGAAAGACAACTATTCCATCGAAGTGGTTTTTTGGATTGAGCGTTTTGAGCATGTCCATGCTCGGATTGCTCGCCGCAACTTACAGCGATTCGTTCGCCGACGGCAAGAATCGTCAACCGGTCGTTTACCAAGAAGTGCTTCCGCCGGCGGTTTCAAGCGAAGAAGCCCAGCGTGCGACGTCGTCCGCCAAGGATTTGTCGGTCGCATTTCGACTCGCGTCAGCACGCGTGCTTCCGTCCGTAGTCGCGATTGAAACGCGCTCCACGCCGGTTAGGACGCGGGTCAATGAAAAACGCTTTGGCCAAGTCCCCAATCGCGGGAACCCCTTGGAGGGAACTCCGCTGGAAGATCTCTTCCGCGGTCTTCCCTCGGACGGTCAATTTCAGTTTGAAATGCCGTCGCCCGATATGCAACCGCAACAAGGGCTCGGATCGGGCGTGATTATTGATGCGTCCGGATTGATTATGACCAACAACCATGTGGTCCGCGGCGCCGAACATTCGCAGATCACAGTTCGTTTACAGGACGGTCGAGAATTCACGGCCTCCAGCGTGGCGACGGATCCAAAAACCGACATCGCGATCGTCAAAATCGATGGCGCCACCGACCTCGTTCCTGCCCGCCTGGCGGACAGTGATCAAATCTCGGTGGGCGACTGGGTGTTGGCGTTGGGCCAGCCGTTTGGCTTCGAAAGCACCGTGACGGCAGGTATTATTAGCGCAACGCATCGCGGCGTTGGGATCAACGAACGCGAGAATTTTTTGCAAACCGATGCGGCGATCAACCCCGGCAATAGCGGCGGTCCCCTCGTGAACTTGGACGGCCAAGTCGTTGGGATCAACACGGCGATCTCGTCGCGCACGGGTGCAAACAGTGGCATCGGATTTGCCGTTCCAATCAATATCGCCAAGTGGGTTGGCGACCAACTTGCGCAAGAGGGCAAAGTCCGTCGCGCTTACTTAGGGGTCGGGATCCAACAAGTTGATGCTCGGCTCGCCCAGCAATTGGGGATACGGCCGCGGGAAGGCGTTGTCGTAACCCAAGTCCAACCCGGTACTCCCGCGGATCGGGCGGGAATTGAGGCTGGCGATGTAATTTTGGACTTCGCCGGGCTCAAAATCCACAGCCCGCGCGACCTCCAATTCGCCGCCGAACGCGCCATGTTGGGCAAGACGCACGAACTCAATATCGTGCGCAACGGACAACCGAAAACGTTGAGTCTTGTCCCCGAGGAATTGCCGATGGAAGTTTCGACGGCTGCTGGCAACGGTCCAGAAATGCCCGCCCCCAATTCTGAAGAATTGGGCGACGTGGGCTTGAATGTTGGTGAACTGACGCCCGAAATCGCTCGGCAACTCGGTGCAAAACACGCTGAAGGAGTCGTGATCACGTCGGTTGAACGGGGCAGCTCGGCCGACCAAGCGGGATTGCGGGCCGGGATGATCATCATGCAAGTAAACCGCCAGGACGTGCATAGTGTTGAAGAGTGTCAAGCCGCTCTCAACCGAAGCACCGACGATATCTTGCTGCTCGTGCGGGCCAACGGCGGCTCGCGCTTTGTGGTCTTGGATCGAAGTGCACAAGGATGATTTGACGCTCCTGGATTTGGCGATCCGCGCGAGAACGTTTCGTCCACCAAGCAACCCTGGTGGCGAGACGAAGCAAGCGTCAATCAGAACGCCGGTGCCGGGATAATCCACACCGGCGTTTTCCTTTTCTTGGCAAACAGAATCACTAGTCAATAGAGCGGCAACGCTATGATCCCGCCGTCTCGCCGATCGGCGCCTTTCGCTCCTCGCTTGTGAATTTATTCGTACGATGGCCCTTCCAGGCCGTCGATCGACCGGAAAACGACGGCCCAGAAGGGCCGCGCTACTTTTGAAATGAATAAATTCACAACCGCTCCGCGGAAGGACGTTCTTTCGCGGATCCAAAGGCGCCTTTGCACAATCGACTATGCTCAACCCTGTGCCGTTCTATGTGAACTGGTCAAGCGAACGCCGCCAAGTTACAACGATCGACGCGCCAGACAACGACCTTCAAGTAGATTTCTTACTGAAAACTGAACACTAACCCCATGCTTCGCTTCGCCGTTTGCAACGAACTCTATCGCGATTGGCCGCTGGCTCAAGCGCTGGCGGACGCGCGCAGCCGAGGATACGAAGGCGTGGAGATCGCCCCGCATACGCTGGGCGATACCGATGAACGATTTTCGCCGCAGCGATCCGCGGAATTACGGAAGGAGGCGGCCGACCATGGACTGTCGATCGTCGGCTTGCATTGGTTGCTCGCCCAAACGCAGGGGCTGCATTTAACTTCGGACGATCCGCAGGTTCGGACCAAGGCCTCCGAATATCTTGAGCGACTAATCGACTTGTGTTCCGCTCTGCAAGGCAGCGTTATGGTTTTGGGTTCGCCCCGTCAGCGCGATTTGCTGGACGGAGTTACATTGGAGCGCGGTTTGGACTTCGCGGCCGAAGTGATCGAGCGGCTCTTACCGCGCCTGGCGGCGGCGAAAATCGTGTTAGCGATTGAGCCTTTGGGACCTCAAGAAACGAATTTTTTGAACACGGCGGATCAAGCCAGCGATCTCATCCGGCGGTTCGACTCGCCCTGGGTTCGCTTGCAGTTGGATGTCAAAGCGATGTCGACCGAAGGCAAGCCGATTCCGGATATCATCGCCACGCATCGACACGAGCTGGCACATTTTCACGCCAATGATCCGAATCGCCGGGGGCCGGGGATGGGGCAAGTCGATTTTGTGCCGATCCTCAAGTCGTTAATCGACGCCGGCTATCGCGGTTGGGTTTCGGTCGAAGTTTTTGACGAATCCCCTGGAATCGATGCACTGGCCGGCGAAAGCATTCGCAACTTGCGACGAGACTATGCCCGAGCACTCGCGCTGTAGGGCCACATCAAGTCAAGGTCGTTCAATCACCGGTGCGTTTCCCGTTCCCGAGTTCCCTCGCCCCCGCCGCGGGGGAGAGGGCAGGGTGAGGGGCGATCGAGATATCAGATCCTTTCCTCACGGTCGTCTTCTAGCCCCGCTATCGATCGCCTTTGACGTTGCCCGTAATCGACGAAATGTCTAGACTTTCCGCCGCCAAATTGGACTGACGGAGGGAGTCGTCTGTGTTTCAGCGGACCAACGTTCACCTTGCGCTTGTGCTTGCCATTGCGGCGGTCATTCTGTTTCTCAATTTGGGATCCGCGCGCTTGTGGGATCGCGATGAGCCGCGGAACGCCGGTTGTGTTGTCGAAATGATGCAGCGGGGCGACTGGGTCGTTCCGATGTTCAACGATGAACTGCGGCATCAAAAGCCCGTGTTGCTGTATTGGCTGATTGGGTCCGCCTACCGAGTTTTCGGCGTCAATGAATTCGCGGCTCGGTTCTGGTCGGCGATTCTCGCCCTCGCAACCGTGACCATGACTTACGTTATCGGGCGCCGATTGTTGAATCCCGGAGCAGCAGTCTTGGGGGCGTTGGCGTTGGCGACCAGTTTGATGTTTGTGGTCGCCGGTCGGGCTGCGACGCCCGACTCCGCGTTGATCTTTTGCCAAACACTTGCCTTGACGATTTATATATGCGGCACGTTTGCCGTCAAGAAACATAGCTTTGACCCACCCCAACTACGGACCGACGGCGCGTTCTTTCCGCGCTCGCACCTTGTTGTGGCAACGATGTATGCGGCGATGGGAATGGGCGTGTTGGCGAAAGGGCTGATTGGAATCGTCATGCCCATGGCAATCATTGGGTTGTTCATGTTGATCGAGACCCGCCCTGCCGTTAAGCCACGACTGCTCGAGGGCTATGGAAATTTGGCCCGGTTTCTCGCGAGCGTAGCCCGGCCATTTGGACCGAAGCATTTTTTGCAAACATTGCTCAAGATGAATCCGCTGCTGGCTGTGGCGATGGTTTCGATTGTCGCGGGTCCGTGGTTCGCATTGGTAGGTCTGCGAACGGATGGAGAATTCTTGAAGTTGTTTTTCGTGGACGAACATTTGGGCCGAGCGACGACGACATTCGAGAATCACGGCGGCGGACTTTGGTTTTACCCTCTGGCAATCGCCATCGGTTTTTTTCCGTGGTCCATTTTTTTGGTCCCCATGTTGTTGGGCATCGATCGGCGGCTGAGCAAGCCTCATCCCATGTCGACCGCACTTGTTTTCTTCCTGTGCTGGACCGGCGTTCAAATCGGAGTTTTCAGCCTCGTTTCCACGAAGTTGCCAAGTTACGTGACGCCTTGCTTTCCGGCGCTGGCGTTGTGCTGCGGATATTACCTCGAGCGAATATGGCGCGAGAAAACTCGAGTGCCACTGTTTATGGATAAAGCCGTTTTAGTGGCCCTGGCCTGCAGCGGACTTGGCTTGAGCATTGGCTTAACCGTGTTGTGCCTGCGCTTTTTGGGCGGTAGTTATTGGCTCATCGCGCTCGGTTTGCTTTGGGTAGTAGTCGCAGCGCTGGGTTGGTTAACGATGGCGCGACAAGGCTCACGTCAATGGATCGTCGTCTATACCGCAGCGGCGGCCGCATTCTGCATCGGGCTGTTTGGCTACGGAACGATTGCCGTGGATCAGACGCAGCAAGTTCAGCGATTGCTCGATCCGATTCGCGGACGGGACGTGCCGGTGGCTACGTTTCGTTGTCTCGAATCGAGCTGGGTGTTTTACGCCGGACAACCGATCAACGAACTGGCGACCAGCGAGCAGACCGCCGAAGCGTCAGTGGATCGCGTGCATTTCTGGCAACGCAAACCACGACTCCTCCCCGCCGAATTCGCCAAAAAGTATCCAAATGCGTTCTTCATCACGACCGAACAAGCGTGGTTCGAGTTGCAAAGTCAATTGCCGTCCACCTATCGAATCGTGCAAACCGCGCCGTATTTCCTGCGCGACAAAAACCTCCTGTTAGCAGGGCCGGTGTCGAACTCGCGTGTGGCCGAAGGCCGTGATGTCATTGGCGTGAGATAATAAATCTGCAATGGAATGGGTCGATGGTCTGGGACCCTGGCGGATTTCGATCGTTTACGCCAAGCCGAAGGCGACGGTTTCTTCGTTTTGTTTCGCGAGCCGGCGCCTACGGCTTGGCGTTAAACGAGCGACGTGAACGAATTGCCACGTGCCTACCCAACATCACAGCCCGACTCGCTCGCCTTGTTCGGCGAGGTGCATTCCGGATTGATGGATTTGCCGCGCAGCCGCCGATTCGGCGTCGAGCAAAGGATTGCTGTGATTGAAATGGATAAAGCGAATCTTGTTGCGACTCTCTCGAGACAATCCAGCGAATCGGGCGATCGATTCCACGGCAAGCGGATGCGGAATCTCGCTCAAGTCTCGACCGGGCAATTCGCCCGCGTCAAAAAAAGTCGCATCGAGATACGCAACGTCGACCTGATCTAGCTCGGTTTCAATCTTTCGTTCCCAACGATCCCATTTGTCAATGTCGGGGAGAAAGAGAACGCTCTGGCTCGGCCCGCGAATGCGAAACGCCACCGTTTCGGAAAACTCGTCGCGGTGCGGCACCAAGATCGGCGTTACCTTGAGTCGATCGTTGAGATCGATCGCTTGGTCCGCTTCAAGCGGTCGCAGTTCCACGTTTTGCAACTCGACGAGCTGCTTCCAAGGACCATGGGACCGCAAAAACTCGTTCATTCGTGGCATCGCGTAGGTCGGAATATTTCGCGCGCCCAAAACTTCGCGTCCAAGATTCACGAGTCCCGCGTAATGGCCGATGTGCGCATGCGTCAAAAAAATTCCCGAGATTCCAAGGCCTTGAGCGGGCGGCGAGGCGCCGTTAAGCGCGTGGAGTTGTTGTTTAAAGTCCGGCGTGCATTCGATCAACCAGCGACCGCCGGAAACTGGATCGACAACCGCCAAGCTGACCACCCAGCGCGTTTTTGACGGATCATCCCATGCCCGCTGGCAGCATGGCTTGCGACAGCCGGCTTGCGGAAAGCCGCCATCCTGCGCGATCCCCAATACCAGGATATACGGCGCTATGGCGTTTGTTTCTTGCATTTGTCGATCGCGTTCGTACGGTTGGGCCATGCCACGATCGCCAGCAAGTATTGACATGACGACTGCGACGGCTCTGCTTGCTAACGATCGTAAAGTGAAATGCGACACGTTGATACCTTTCGCAATGCATTGTAACCGCAACCTTGTGACTGTTCATGTCGATTCCAATTGCCCCGTCGCATTCGCTGTTGGCTTCGTCAATAATTGGCGAATCTGGGTGGCATTGAACTGAGGGCAGATATGAACCGAACAAGGCTACTTCAAACTTGCGCATTCGCTTCGGCATTGGCTAGTCTCGTGGCGACGCCGAGTGGCGTCATAGGCGACGACTGGCCGCAGTGGGGTGGTCCGCAGCGCAATTTCAGTTGGAACGAGCCGGGATTGCTTGCTTCGTTTCCAGCAGAAGGTCCCAAGGTACTGTGGCGAGCCAAAGTCGACACGGGCTACACGGGCCCCGCCGTCGCTAATGGCAAAATATTTCTCATGGACTATGTGCTCAAGGAGGGCGACCCCAAGGTCCATCCGAGCAATCGCAATGACTTAAAGGGTACTGAACGCGTCCTGTGTTTTGACGCGGCCAGCGGCAAGTCATTGTGGACGTATGAATACGATCAACCTTATCACATTTCTTACCCCGAAGGCCCTCGCTGCACTCCCGCAGTCGATGGGGACATGGTTTACACGCTGGGTGCGGAAGGATATCTGCATTGCTTGTCGGTGGACGACGGCAAAGTCATCTGGAAACGGGAACTGAAAGTCGACTACAAGATGCCCGAATCGCCCATCTGGGGCTTTTCCGCCCACCCGCTCGTTCATGGCGACCTGCTTTATTGCGTCGTCGGCGGCGAGGGGAGTATTGCCGTCGCTTTCAACAAGAAAGACGGAAAGGAAGTATGGCGGAGCATGTCGGCGAAAGAGCCCGGCTATTGCCCGCCAATCCTTGTGAACAAGAATGGCGTTGAGCAACTGATCATTTGGCACGCCGAGTCGATCAACGGACTCGATCCGCAAACGGGCAAGGTCTTGTGGTCCAGTAAATTGGTACCAAGTTACGCGATGGCGATCGCCGCGCCGGCTGTCGACGGCGACTTCTTGTTCGCCTCCGGATTGGGCGCCTCGGCGCTGCTCAAATTCGATCCAAGCGGCAGTGCGACGGAAGTCTGGCAGGGGAAGGGATTCCAAACCAGCCACAGCCCAATCATTGCCGAAAACGGACACGCGTATGGCGTTGATCGAACGGGCTGGCTGCGCTGTATTGAACTGCAGACTGGCGAGCGCAAGTGGCAAACGACCGAACCGGCGGTAGGCGAGCGCCCGACCAATCCCGGCACGGCATTTATTGTCAAAAACGGCGACCGATTTTTGATCGCTGGCGAAACCGGTGAGCTCACCATCGCCCGAATGACGCCGGAAAAATACGAAAAAATCTGCAGCGCGAAATTGCTCGAGCCGACGCACGACTCGTTCGATCACAAGGCCCTCTGGAGTTGCCCCGCGTACGCCAATGGCTGCATGTACTGGCGCAACGACAACGAACTAATCTGCGTATCGTTGAAGGCGGAGTAACATTTGAGGCGGGGCTCAAATACACAGAATGAAGTGGTCATTCAATATTTTTTGAAAAACCAGAATGCCTTGTGACCATACGCGAGCGTTACATCTTGCAAGTTTAGGGAGTTAACAATGCAAACTAGACTTCTCACGGCCCACTTTTTTACAGGAATTGTTGTCGTGATCACGTTGGGTGTGTGGTCGTTTCACGCGACGGGCGCTGGTCAGGAAAAGGAAATTGACGAGCACGAGGCAACTCAGTTTGAATATATTCTGCGATCGATGCCGCTGCCTCCCCTCGATGACGACGACACATTGACCGCGCAATCCGCGGCAACACTAATGAGCACATTAGACGAGATGGGATCGGCAGGATGGGAGTTAGCCGGCGTTGACAGGGCATGCAACACGTACATTTTCCAAAGAGCAACGTCGGGGACCACAAAGAAATCGGGCGACTACGGTAAGAAATAATCAGGTATCGCCAGGTTCATGATCGCGGCGAAGGAAGCGCAAGAGGTTACCAAAGTATCCGGCAGCGGATGGTACCGTCGACTTGGCGGATTTTTTGCAGGGCGAAGTCGCTGTACTCGCGGTCGACGTCGATCACGACGTAGCCGACGGTGGCATTGGTTTGCAAGTATTGCCCGAGGATGTTGATCGAATTCGATGAGAAGACCCGGTTGATCTCGGACAGCACACCGGGTCGATTGTGATGGATGTGCAGTAGCCGATGTTGTCCGGGGTGCGCCGTCAAAGCGACTTCGGGAAAGTTCACGGCGGAGACGGTCGAGCCTTGGTCGCTATATTTGGTGAGTTTCTCCGCGACCTCGCGGCCGATGTTTTCTTGGGCTTCGATCGTGCTCCCGCCGATGTGCGGCGTAAGGAGCACGTTGTCGAAACGCCGCAGCGAGTTTTCGAACGGTTCGTCTTCGGATCGCGGCTCGCGTGGAAACACGTCGAGCGCCGCTCCCTTGAGTCGACCGTGGTCTAACGCCGATTCCAGCGACGTCAAATCCACGACGTTGCCCCGCGCGGTGTTGATCAATACGCAATTGGACTTGAGTTGCCCCAATTCGTTGGGGCCAATCAAGTTCTTGGTCGATTCGTTTTCGGGGACGTGCAACGTGATCACGTCGGCCGTGCGCAACAGATCGAGCAACGAGACTTGCCGGGCGTTCCCCAGGGGTAGCTTAGTCACGATGTCGTGAAAGACGACTTTCATGCCGAGACCTTCGGCCAAAACACTCAGTTGAGTTCCAATGTTGCCGTAGCCAATGATCCCCAAGGTCTTGCCGCGGATTTCGTGCGCGCCATCGGCCGATTTTCGCCAGACGCCCAGGTGCGCCGCCGCGTTTTTTTCCGGGACGCATCGTTGCAGCAGGATGGCTTCTCCCAAAACCAATTCCGCAACGCTGCGGGTGTTGGAAAACGGAGCGTTGAAGACTGGAATTCCCAGTGATAACGCGTGGTCCAAATCGACTTGGTTGACGCCAATGCAAAAGCAACCGATGGCAATGAGTTTCGGCGCAGCCGTAAGTTCGCCAGCCGTGATCTGGGTGCGCGAACGAATCCCCAACAGATGGCAGTCCGCGACTTCGGCTTTAAGCTGTTCTGGCGAAAGCGCCTTCGCATGTTGAACGATTTGTGAATAACCGACCTCGCGAAAAGCCTCAACCGCCGAGTCATGGATCCCCTCGAGCAGAACGATTCTGATTTTCGACTTGTCCAGCGAGGTCCGATTCATTGCGAGTTTGATTCACTTTCTGGGACTGGATACTCGTTGCGTATTGTAAAGTTCATTCCAACCCGATGCGTAAGTGAGGAAATTCGCGTTAGTATTTCACAAGCCGCTAAGGATACAACCGTTCTCGCTGCCATTGGCTTGGGCCGACGAGTTGATAACGGAAGCGATCGTGCAGTCGATCGATGCGGCCCTGCCAGAATTCGAATCGGACTGGAGTGACGATGTATCCGCCCCAGGTTTCGGGGAGTGGAATCGGCTGGTCACGATAGCGGTCGGTTAAGATTTGGCTCTGCCGATCGAGTTCCTCCCGCGAGGGTGCGACCTGCGATTGTTCGGAAATGGTTGCGCCGATCTGGGCCCCTCGCGGACGCGAATGGAAATACGACTGGGAGATTTCGCGCGAAGTTCGAAGCGCGGTTCCGTCGATGCGAATTTGGCGTCCTTGGAAGGGCCAATGAAGCAACAGACAAACTTGAGGATTGGCGGAGATTTGCAACCCCTTTTCCGAAGCATAGTTCGTGAAAAACGTAAATGCTCGGTCGTCGAAGTGTTTTAACAGGACGGTGCGATTGGTGGCGTGTCCGTTCAGATCCGAAGTCGCCAGCGACATCGCGTTGGGTTCAAACCAATCTACGGGGCAGCGAGCGACGGCGTCGTCGAACCAGAGTTTGAACTGTCGAAACGGGTTGGCATCCAAGTCGCTTTCCGAGACGCCGTGGGATTCATATTCCTTGCGCAGATCCGCCAGTTTGGACATAGTGCCACCTTGGGGAAAAAGCTATAAGATACGATTTGGGGAAGGGGCTCGAAAGGATGCAAGGGCCGGCGGCTAGCAAAGTTCGGCTTGGACGGGGCGTCCGAGCAAGCTATCATTTTCGCCGCCATGGAATGGGACAAAACGAGATGACGACGAAGACAATACCAACCGAGCCGGCGTATCGCGTCGAACGCGACTCGATGGGTGACGTGCACGTGCCGGCGGACGCATATTACGGCGCCCAAACGCAGCGGGCGGTGGAGAATTTTCCAGTTTCCGGTTGGCGATTGCCGCCGCCGTTAATCCGGGCCATGGGACTGGTCAAGTACGCTTGTGGCGTGGCCAACCGGGATTTGGGGCGGCTGACACAATCCGGCAAGAACCGGCTCAGCGATCGGCAAGTCGCCGCTCTTTTGGACGCAGCCCGCGAGATCGCCGAAGGCCGACTGGACGACCAGTTTCCGATCGACGTATTTCAAACGGGGTCGGGGACTTCGAGCAATATGAACGTCAACGAAGTGATTGCCAATCGGGCGATCGAGTTGACGGGCGGTGATCGCTTCGACTCGGTGAAGCCGATTCATGCGAACGATCACGTCAACATGGGGCAGAGCACCAACGATACTTTCCCCACGGCGATCCACGTTGCCCTGGGGCTGCAAATCAAGAACCAACTAATCCCCGCGTTGCGGCGTTTGCAGGAGACGCTGACCGCCAAAGCTCATCAGTGGGATCAGGTCATCAAGATCGGCCGCACCCATTTGATGGACGCAACGCCGCTGCGATTGGGGCAAGAATTCGGGGGTTTTGCCAGGCAAATCGAGCTTTCGGTCGGTCGGTCGAACGCCGCGATTCAAGCTGTGCGCGAGTTGCCCGTCGGAGGTACGGCGGTTGGTAGCGGGATCAATACGCATCCGGAGTTCGGTCGCCGCGTGGCCGAAGTGCTCGCGCGCGAATCCAGTATTCCGTTTATCGAGGCCGTGAATCACTTCGAAGCCAACGCGCAGCGCGACGGACTAGTCGAATGTCACGGGCACGTACGCACGGTCGCAATGACTTTGTTTAATTTGGCAAATAACATTCGCTGGCTCGGATCCGGTCCGCGCTGCGGATTTAACGAAATTCAGTTGCCTTCGCGTCAGCCCGGCAGCTCAATCATGCCTGGCAAAGTCAATCCCGTGATGTGTGAGAGCTTGATGCAAGTGGCTGCGCGAGTCATGGGGAACGATCAGGTCATCACGGTCAGCGGAGCAGCCGGCGGCCAGTTCCAACTCAACATCATGATGCCGATCATGGGGCACACTGCGCTCGAAAGCATTACGTTGCTTGCGGGCGGAGTTCAGGCGTTCATCGACTTTTGCATCGAGGGCTTGGAGGCCAACGTCGAACAATGCAAGGCCGCGGTTGAACAGAGCCTATCCATGGCGACCAGCCTGAACCCAATCATTGGGTACGAAATGGCGGCCAAGCTAACCAAAGAGGCGTTTGCGACTGGCAAAACGATTCGCGAGTTATGCCTTGAGAAGAAGATTTTAACCGAAGAGCAGCTGAAAGAGGCTCTCGATCCGATGCGGATGACAGAACCGAAGGAATAGTGTTCAGTTTTCAGTGTTCAGTTTTCAGCAAGACGCTACTTCATTCTTCAAAATTCTTTCTGAACACTGAGCACTGAACACTAGTTAGAAAATTTCCACGGAGGGAGACATGCAAAAAACAAGAAACGGACAAAGGGCCTCGCGGATTGTTATCTGGCTGGCGGTAGGTTGGTTGATGTGCGGGCGGTTGCTGGCGGAGGATGAAAAAAAACCGGCGCAAGAAGTTACGATCAAGCAAAGCGTTCACCGGTTGACCGAGACCGCACACACGGCCAAGGATTTTTCACAGATCATCGAGCAATGCCAGATTGCGCTTGACGGCGAGTTGAGCGATTCGGATCGTACGTATTTGAGGACGCTGAAATCGTGGGCGCTGAATCGCCGTTGTGAGAAACGACTCGAGTTCGCCGCGGATTTCGCGGCCGCGGGAAACGACCGACAGGTTTTGCTCGTGAACGACGAGGCGCTGGCGGACGCGATGGAAGCAGTTGCCTTGGACGAAACCCGTTGGCGGGCGTTTTTGAATCGCGGCATCCTCTTGTCGGACGCGGGACTCTTGCCCGAAGCCATGGCCGATTTTCAAACCGTTTGCCGCTTGCAGCCGAAGGAATCGGCGGGTTGGTTCAATTGCGGCGAGATGCATTCGGCGCTGAACAATTACCGCAAGGCGGTCGGCAGTTACGACCGCGCCTTAGCGATTGACTCGGCCGACTTGCAAGCCCTTACCGGCCGGGGATTGGCCTATTGTCGACTAGGCGATTATGCAGCCGCCGAAAAAGATTTCGAAATCGTCGTGCGGATGCGGGGAAGCGATGCGGCGGCGTTCATCAATCGCGGAGATGCTCGACTAGGCCTCGCCCAATGGCGCGACGCGTATGACGACTATATCCGCGCCGCCGAAATCGCCGACAATGGGCTTGCCGCCGAACGAACGGCTTGGCTTTTCGCGACTTGTCCCGAGGAAGAATTCTATCGACCCGACACGGCGGTTGATCTGGCGCGCCATTCGATCGCGCAATCGGGCGAGACGGTCGGGAACCTGGAAGCCTTGGCGGCAGCGTATGCTTGCAAAGGCGATTTTAATCTAGCGGTCGAAGTTCAACGCAAGGCGATTGCAATGGACACAAGTCGCGCCGCCGCGCGAAGCGAGCGACTCGGGCTGTACGAAAAACAAAAGCCATTCGTACAGCAGGTCCTCCGAGTAGATGAAGGCCAAATGCGCACGTCGACCGCCGAGGAGCCAACGGATTCCGAGAAGAAGTAAAAGAGTGCATTTTCCACGCGTACGCATCGAATGAAGCAGTCGACTTCGGTCCGATGCGTTGGGTGAATGGTCGTGATCTCATCGTTGACCTGCACGTCTCCACCCGGATTAACAGGGCAATAGTGCATTTCGGGCCGAAGGCCCAGCGGTTTACCTAGCCCAGGCCAAGTCTTCTCAGGCCTGGGGTTCCTCTCCAAGCCATTTCCGCGCAGGAGAGCATCAAGATTCCGAAATGCACCGAAAAGGCAAATCTCCCGTCCATAGAAGATGGATTCCGAGACTCAGCCCGGAATGACGTGAGGCCGCTTATGCCGTCCTAGGTCAGATTTCCATCCTCACCAATGCATCCAACGGCTTGGATCGCGAAACGATTTGCCGACGAATTCCAGTTCAGATTCATCGGGAGCCGAGGTCAGACGTCGGACTCCGGAATCGGTGCGGGCAACCGTGTGTTCAAAGTGGGCGCTGAGGCTACCATCGGCGGTCACTATCGTCCAATGATCGGGCAGCGTGCGGACTTGCTTTGAACCGGCGTTGATCATCGGTTCGATCGCCAGGACGACTCCGGGCCGCACATCAAAATCGTCGCGCATATGTTTAGGATCGAAATAGTTCGGCACTTGAGGTGCTTCGTGCATCTTGCGCCCAATACCATGCCCGACGAGCGTCTCGATTACAGCAAAGCCCTCCTGTTCGGCAAACTGCTGCATCTGCCGCGCGATCTGGCTCCAGCGCGATTGCACTGCCATCTGCTCGATCGCCAAGTTGAGCGCCCCCAGGGTTACGCGCAAAAGGCGATTCGCCGTGGCATCAATCTTGCCGACTGCATGCGTCACCGCGGCGTCGCCGCACCAGCCTGCCAGGCTGCAGCCGGTGTCGACACTTACGATGTCTCCCTCGAACAGCTTGCGCGGTCCGGGAATGCCATGCACGACTTGTTCGTTGACTGAGATGCACGTTGCGGCTGGAAACGGCGTTTTGCCGGGATACGCCAGGAATAATGGAATCGCCTGGTATTGGCCGAATACTTCGGCAATCGCGTTGTCGAGTTCTTGCGTGGTAACGCCCGGTTGAACGAGTCGCGCGGCGGCCTGGTGGGCCTCCCAGACCACGAGGCCAGCCCGACGCATTAGGCCGATCTCACGCGCTGATCGCAACTGCCGCGGTTGGGTAAATGTTTTGCGATCCATTCACTACGGTTCGCTGGTGGCGCCCGTTTCCGCTTTGCGCCGTTTGGGCTTGTAGATTTCGGTGGCCGTTCCGAAGAACACTTCGCCTGCGTTCATTACGGTTTCGCTGAGGGTTGGATGCGGGTGGATCGATTCCGTGACGTCGGAAACTTCACAGCCCATTTCCAAGGCCAAGACCGCTTCCGCAATCAGCTCACCCGCCCCGGGTCCAACGATTCCGCACCCCAGGACCCTTTCGGTTTCGGGATCAACTAGCCATTTGGTGAGTCCGTCGGTGCGCCCGATGGCAATGGCGCGGCCGCTGGCCGCCCAAGGATAGGCGGCGACTTCATAGGCGATCCCTTGCGTTTTCGCTTCGTCCTCGGTGAGACCGGCCCAAGCAATCTCGGGATCGGTGAAGACGACGGCGGGAATGGCTCGCTTGTCGAAGACCACGTCGTGTCCCAAAATCACTTCTGCAGCAAGCCGACCCTCATGCGTTGCCTTATGCGCGAGCATCGGCTCGCCGGCCGCGTCGCCGATGACAAAAATGTTCGGGTCGTTGGTGCGCATTTGCTTGTCGCAGAGGACGAAACCGCGCGGATCGAGTTTGCATTGAGTGTTTTCCAGACCGATGTCCTGGGTATTTGGTCGTCGGCCGACGGAAATCAGAACGCGGTCGTATTCCTCGGTGCCGAATTTTCCAGGGCCTTGAAACGCGACCTGGACTTTGTCGCCGGTTCCTTTGCCGAGCGAACCGACTTTGGAATTCAAGAAGATCCTCCCTTCAAACAGGCCTTCCAGAGTTTTGTGCAACGGTCGCACCAAGTCCCGATCGGCTCCCATCAGCAAACCGTCGAGCAACTCGACCACGCTGACTTTGGTTCCCAGTTGGGCGTAGACCGTACCCATTTCCAAGCCGATATAGCCGCCGCCCACGACGAGCATTGTTTCGGGAATATCTTCGAGTAGCAACGCACCACTGGAATCCATAACGCGCGGCGAGCCGATGTTAAACGCGGCCGGCATTGCCGGAACGCTGCCGCAGGCCAAGATGCAATGGTCAAAGGTCAATTGGCGCTCGACGGGAATCGAGTCGTGGTTTCCTTCGAGTCGAATGGTTGTCGAGTTCTCGAATGTGGCTTTGGCGTTGATGACGCGGATCTTGCGGCGTTTGGCCAATTGGGCCAGTCCGCCGGCGAGAGTATCGATTACCTTTTCCTTGCGGGCGCGGAGTTTTTCAATCGCGATTTTCGGCTTCGCGAATTCAATCCCCCAATCGGCTTGGAGTTCGGCCGTTTCGGCGATAACGCGGGCGACATGCAGCAGCGCCTTGGACGGGATGCAACCGCGCAACAAGCAGGTTCCGCCCAAACGCGGGTCAGCCTCGACGAGGGTGACCTGCTTTCCCTCGTCCGCCGCGCGAAACGCGGCTGCGTATCCACCCGGACCGCCGCCAACCACAACAAGTGGAGAATGCATGCCAGTCGCTCCTGTTGACTAGCGCGATAGAAACTCAACGACGATGTTGACGTCAACGGGCAAGCTGATGTCACCCGGACTTGGTTTGCCTTGCACTGTCACCGTCAACGTTTCGGCATCAAAGGCGACCCAGTCTAGCGACGTTCCTTCGACGCCTTGGGCCATGATGCTGCGGTATAGATTCTTGACGTTGTCATGATCTCGAAGAGTGATCACGTCGCCTGGCCGCAATTGAAACGAGGGCCGATCGACTTTGACGCCGTTGACCTGAAAGTGACCGTGGGCAACGCCTTGGCGGGCTTGCGGGCGGGTCTTGGCCAAGCCGACGCGACGAATAACGTTGTCCAATCGCGATTCGCACATCAGCAGCATGAACTCGCCGCTATTCCCTTTGACGTGGCGGACATTGTCGAAGTACCGCCGCAATTGTTTTTCGCCGAGTCCATAATAGTGTTTGATTTTTTGTTTTTCGGCGAGCGCCGTGCCGTAATTCGAGGGACGACCTCGGCGGGGGTGCATTCCCGGCGGCTGGTTGCGTCGCTCCAAAGCGCGCGCTGAACCTGCGTCTTCGTAAATCAAGGTTCCAAGTCGGCGGTTGATTCTCGCCTTAGGTCCGCTGTACCGAGCCATTCGAAACGACACTCCGAGGAAGGATGCAAGATTGATGGCACTTCGCCAGCGGCAGCCCCGCCAGCGCACAATTCAACAATCCGAGCAGCAGATCATGATAGATTTGCGTCGATTTCTCAAGGGGCTCAAGTAAAACGGCGGAATTCATCGCCTCGTTCGGCGTTTGAGCGATCGCCGTGGCGTGAATTGCGTCCGCCGCGGCCATAGCAGATTTCCGCGGCAAACATCCATCCTCGTTTAACCCGCGCAGCGGCTGGCGTCTTGGATTAGTCAAATTGCGAAATCGCTCCAAGAAACAAAAATGCCTTCGTCTGATTTCAGGCGAAGGCATGACGTTGGATTGGCTTTGACTTCGTGAGGGCCCCTCACTCTACCCTCTCCCCCGAGGCGCGGGCGAGGGAACGATTCAGGTTGTTGGATGGCTTCTTAGTCCCACCACCATTGGTTCGCGGCGAGGTGATCGAGTCGGACTTCGTCGCGGACTTTGGAGACCTCGCCGGCGGTTTCAACTTTGACATGTTCGGCGTCCAGAGCAAACTTCGGTTGCATGACGACACCGCCGCCAATCGGGGTCATGAAAACGCCATCCTTCCAGACCGCGTTGATCGCTGGTTCGACTTGGCGAACGAACGGATAGGACTCGACGGGTGCGCGGCTTTCGTCAGCGAGGAACGGCATATTCCAGCCGGCTTTGCCATAGAGATCTTTTTCGTGGATAAAAGCAGCGGCGATCGTCAAGTCCATGAGATTGCGGAGCTCGGCAAAAACCGGCGTGACGTTGGCTAGCGCGTTGTAGTTTTTCGTAAACGAATCACAAAATGCCTTGCTGGCTCGGTTTGCCTTGCCGGCATTCGACCGTTGCCCCTGAGCGTCGATTCGTTCGTCTTCGCCAACAAGCTTCACGCCCGTTCCGACGAGCTGCATTGCTTGGCCGTCGGCACTTACTTGAACGCAGTCGTAATTAGGTTGAAAATACCAGCGTTGCAATGCGTTCTTCGATACTTTCGTCGGATCGGCTTTCGCAATGAACGTGGTAATCGGAACGAGTGGTTGCTCCAGGCCGATCCCGATGAGCTTCATGCGGTAGTCGGCTTCCACCATCACTTGGGCATAGTGCGTCTTGGGGGAAACGCCTTTGAGAGTGACGTCATGCATGCCCAACGCGGTGCGAAACGCCCGGACGATCGCCATTTCTTGACCCGGTTGGAACGTGCCGCCAATTTGTTCAATTGTTTCACGCAATCGCTTCAAACCTTGTTCGGTGGGGTCAATTGAGCAGGAGATCATGCTCGTCCCTTTGCCGCCCGGTCCGAAGCAACGCAACGCGACGATCAAGTCTTGCAATTGCAACACTGCATGGCCGGTTTCCATGCCAACGACTCGACCTGCGGCATCGGTATAAAAACCTTCCGCAGGACCAGCGAGGACAATGTCATTGGATTCGGGGAAGAAGAAGACGTGCGTGACTCGGGTCAGTCCCGCCAAATACAACATCTCATTGCTCACCGGTTTGCCGGCGGCGCGTCGTTCTTCGATTTCTTTTTCCAAACGATTCAAGCTGACTTTACGCAGCTTGGACGATTTCACGACATCGTTGTCGAGCACGGCGCGGGCAGCCGCTATCCGCTGATCGGCCAAACGACCGGTGGGTTCGACGAAAGACTTCGTTCGCAAGACGCCTTGGGCATCGACTTCCACGCCGCCGGCGTTGCTGCCT
>JBGTJE010000038.1:0-7275 GCA_041745295.1 Pirellulaceae bacterium
CGGTGAACGGTAGCGACTATGAAGTCCGTGGGTTGGCAATGGGGTGGCAGAGGCGTTCTTAGTTTTTCATCGTGGATCAGCCTTTCGTGTTGAGTTGACGGTGAGCTGGATACGAGCTTGGGTTCAAAACGATTTGGCTTAAACGACTATTCGAGGTTTCGACGCTCGGCTAATGATTCGCGTCGCCTCAAGAATCAATACATAGTGCCAATCGCTTTGGATTGGCGGCCACGCGTCACATTCGTTAGGACAGCGTTGGGCAGGAGTTTAACTCCGGCATTCGCTCGCCACCGTTGCGTGATCTTGGTGACCATGAGTTCTGTCGTCTTAAAACCTGCTCGTTTCCAGTTCGGTCAATCGTTGGATGGTTCTCTCTTAATCACTCAAGGTTCTTCGGTTTTGGTTCTTGGTTTTTAACAGAGAGCTGGTTTGTTCCCTTGCGTTGCGAAGCGTCTCCGGGTTCGCGATGGTTTTGACTCATCCCACTCGGTCTCGTCGCGGAGCATCGCCCAGGCAATCACGAGTAGCTTTCGGGCCAAGGCCACGCCGGCCTTCTTGCGGCGGGTCTTCTGTCCGCCGCAGATTCGTTGGTATGTGGTGCGAGCCCAAGGGTTATAGCGCAGCAAGCACCAAGCGTTCTCCACCAGCATGGTGCGAAGGAGCTGCGAACCGCGCTTGGTAATCCTGCCGCGCCGATCGGTCTCGCCCGATTGATACTGGCGTGGGACCAAGCCGGCGTAGGCCGAGACTTGACCCGCGGTCTGAAAGCGATGCGGATCGTCGATCGCCGTGACGATCACTTCGGCGGTTCGAGGTCCGACGCCAGGGATCCGCTGCAGTCGTTGGACTCGAGGATCATCTTTTGCGATCTCGGCCAGGCGTCGCTCGGCGGTTTCGAGTTGGGCTTCCAATGCTTCGAGCTGGCTGAGCTCCATGTCGAGTTGGCCCCGCCACAGCTCGGTCATCGCGCACTGGTCCAGTGTTTTGCGCTGCTCGTAAAGGAACTTTCGACCAGTGTGCCAGGTCCTGGCGCCCCGGCTGATTTCGATTCCTCGGTTGGCGAACAGGCTGCGGATCGAGTTCTTGATCCGATTGATCCGCCGAATGATCGTCTTGCGATATTTAACGAGCGTTCGATACTCGCGCATCGCTTGGCTGGGAACATGGGTCGGCTTGAGCTGGTTCATCGCTGCCAGGCGCGCGAGTTTCAAAGCATCATCCCGATCGGTTTTGCGTTTGACGTTCTTCCAGCGCCAGGCTTCTTCGTTGGTGCTGCAGACCAGGCTGGGGATCTGCAGTTCCTCGCACAGGTCTTTGACCCAGCCGCTCGGCCCGCAGGCTTCCATCACGACGAGATCAACTGGATGGTTCGCCAGGACCGAGCGAAAGTAGCTCCGCGACGTGGCGGCCTGCAAAAACTCGGCGGATTGGCTGATCGAATCAAAAAAGCAGAACATCGAATTGAATTTGCCCAGATCGATCGCGAGAATGTTCATGGTTATCTCCGTTGGTTTGGGGTTGGAACTTTTCGCACCGTTAACGCGGTGACGAACGCTTGGTCAGCAGTCTATGACAAACGACCCCAACCCCAAGCCTCGGACTTACATGGATTCTTTATTGACCAGAAGCCGAAAGCAGAAACGGGATATTCACTTCTTGGATGACGATGGCATGGTGCTTTGCAACCCTCGGGATAAGGAAGCGGCCCATCGTGGGGAAGTGGAGGGAATTGCCACGGATAACCGAGAGGCCGTATCGTGCCAAAAGTGCCTTGACCTGCTTTTCGAGCGTGACCGTGCTCGACGTTCAAGGCCGTAACTCGACAACACCCCGCACCCAAGCCCACCCAGCGTGCGGTTTGGAATAGAATTGGCGCGAGTGGTCTGGAATTAAGGTCAACGAATGCACCGATGCGAGGAGAGTTTAATGCGTCGTAACGTTCCATTTGCGATCCTCTTTGCCATGTTCGTTTTGGCAGCCTTATCGTCGCAAACTAACGGGCAAATTAGAACGGTTGCGTTACCCGCCACGCCAATTATCAACAGCGTCGATTTCTCCAACGATGGCTCGAAGCTAGTTGTCGGCGGGGATAGCATCCGGATCTATGACGCCAACTCTGGGGAATTGGTCAAACGAATCAAGCCCGAACACATGGCAATTTCTGTCGCGTTCTCACCTGCCGATGCGGACACTTTTGCGGTTGGCAGTCTCAATGGGAACATCAGTGTTTGGAAACTTGCGCAAGCAGAACCTGTAGTGGTGATCAAAGAACTCCTGAATTCCGCCAGCGACCTTACATTCTCACCAGACGGTCGGCTTATTGTTGGTTGTGACTCCGTCAATAAGGGTGGTGAATACTCGGCGAGGCTCAAAGTTTTCGACGCTGAAACAGGCAAAACTCTACGCTCGGTTGAACTTGACGGCGAATTTGCAAGCGCGATTGCGTTTTCTGAGGATGGCCAGCTACTCGTCGTTGGAACGGGATTCAGAGGTGGCCGAGACTCGAAAGTACACGTTGTAAGCCTGGATAGTTGGGAAATAACTGGTTCGATACCCTTCGGCCCGGGCTTCGCCAGGTCCATTTCAATCAGTCCGACCAATGAACAATTTGTAATCTGCGGGGCCGAGCAAGTGGAAATAGGTCCTGGCGCAACTAAAGATGTCGGTAAAGTGTGGGTTGCTGATAATAAAGAGGAACAAACATCACGCTTGTTGATCGACGGCTTCTCGGGCTTTCGTTCCACTGAAAACATGCCGGACAAGGATAGCTTTGTCGCAACGACGGAGTTAATCGGAACAAGCGCGAATGGATTGCAAAGTTGGGTAGCGCCCCAAATTCAACTTCGTAAGCTAAGTGATGGCGAAGTGATCTGGTCCTATGAGAGCCCGCCGGGCTTTAGCCAGACGCCCCAGTTGTCTCATGACAAGAAACGGGTTGCATGTTGCTTGGAATCAAGCGTGGTGATACTGGATGCCAAAACCGGTGCCCTTGAAAAGCGAATTTTTGTCAACGAATGAGTTTGTCCAGTTTGGACTTAGGCAGTGAAGCCCACCTTTACGGCGAAGAGTTGGGGACGATCAACATCCCCGACCGCGACTCGGTTGGCGGGGGGGTTAGGCCATTGAACGCCGTCGCCATGAATAATTGGCTTGCCAGAGTCGCGTCGCCGTTTCGCAGGTCGCTCGCCGTTCGACTGCTGGTTTCGTTTGTAGTCGGCTCCTATCTATATTGCCTGATTGGTTTTGTCCTATTATCCCCGGAGCCATTACGGAATACGGTACTCACCATTTTCGCCGCACCAATTGTCTGCTGTTACGCCGTCTACCTTTTCGTCCTTCTGGCCTTCTCTTTAGATATGGCCGGCATCGTAGACAGCTTGCGACAGAGCTGGCCTTTACTGGCCACGTATACAATTGCTTACCTTGGCTGCTGGTGGTTTGGTGTTCGCTACGGGCACGCCAAACAAGGGGAAGCACCGAAGTCGCCGACAGCAGGTCCTTAAAACAACTCTTTGACCGTGACTCGGTTGGCGGGGTGTTTGTCGCTGTGTGTCGTGTTTTCATGCCTTCCATATGTTGTTCTCGCATACGATCGATTGCCGGACTGCGATGCAGATCGCAAATCAATCAGCTCAGCAAACTGGGTCCCGTTACATCACGCAAATGCACCTCCTGGTCGGCGTAGCATCGGCACCTGGTTCGGCGTTCGAATCGCTCTCAGTATGCGACGTTAATCTCGCCGACTTAAAAAGGCGAGCGCTGGAGTGTCCGCTCGACGATAGTATTCGCGCAAAAGATTTCGTTGCGGGGGCGATCCAAGAGGTCGAACGCCTGAAACACAATCGATTGGATGTTGGACATGTGTTGATTGCGTTGATTGCCGACCGCGATGGCAATTGCGCGAGACTCTTACGATCGATTGGCGCTAATCTGGACAAACTAACTGAGGAAGTCGAGCGGCGTTTACCTCAACCGACGTTTCCTCTGTACCAAGCCCTCTCTGCATTTGCGAACGACTCGCGCGTACACAATCTTCGCGAATTGCTTGATGATGCCCAACAACAAATCGAATCGGCCGTCCGACAAGCTGACTTTGAAAGTGCCAATGTTCATCTAAAACAAAAAGATGACCTCAAGCGCAAATTGGAATCCCTGTTGGAAAACCTATGGCGCGAATCCAATCCGTGATCCAATAATGCGACACAACCACGCGATGAACCGAAATCGCGACCAACGACGACTGACAATCGAAAAAATCCTTGACCGCGACTCGGTTGGCGGGGGGCGGGTTGTCGAGCGAGCCGCTCGCAAGCCTAAAGCGAGCATCAATTCAACCTCGGAAATACGCGACATGGTAAACCGACGACGCGTACTTTGGACGATCGCGGCGTTGGGAATCCTCGCGATTGTTTCCGGAATTGGTTTCGTCATTTACGCCGTGTGGATTACATCGCACGCCGAGATGCATCTGCACGCAATGCGCCAGGCCGTAATCGCAACTCAGATTTACGTTGTGGAAAACGATGGGCGTTGGCCACGGTCCTGGGCCGATCTAAAGAAACATGCTCCCGATGAGATCGATTTGGATTCAGCCGCGGAGTCCGTCGCATTCGACGTCAACGCTGATCCCGCCCAGTTGGCGACGCAAACTCGGAAAACATTCACGGGCATTCGGCCGGCGCAGCCATGCTACAATGCTTACGAATATGCGCTGACGGATTTAATCGAGACGTTGGCCAAATACTCGCGACGAAACGGCAAATAACACCGCACCGTACCCAAGCTCGCCGTGCGCGCGGTTTGGATAGAATTATTGCCCGCGAATCGGTTGGCGGGGAATGTTCGACGGCTTCACACATATGGTCATAATCTTCATTATTGTTGCTCTCGTGCTCGCGGGCACGGCGGTGATCGTTTGGCAGAAGCGGCCAGGCCGTACTTCTTCCGGCAGCAGCGATTCGGGCGGCGATGGCGGTTGGTTCCTCTTTGGTGGCGGCAGTCATCACGACGGAGGACGACACGACTGTGGTGGACACGATGGTGGTGATTGCGGAGGGGGAGATGGCGGTGGTGGAGACGGAGGGGGTGACTGACCTGCGAACGCCGCCTAACCATTCGCTGCAGCGAACCGATGCCACGTAGTCCATGTCCTTAGAAAATCCTTGACCGCGACTCGGTTGGCGGGGGCGTTATGTTGACGGATTGGTTTGCGACGGAGATTTGCTCATGGCACTCTTCCGCTGGCTGTTCGATGGGCTCTATACGCTTTTTGCTAACAAAGCGGAGCGTGAGTTTCGCCAGCTTTGCAAAACTCGACCAAATCAGACCGACCAAGCGTTTTACGATGCGTTTTACCGGACCAGTGAGATTTCTTTCGATACATGCGCCAGGGTTCGTAAGGTATTGAACACCCAATTGTCGATGTCCAACGTCCGACCCGACGACAATGTCACAACCATCTTTGACGACCTCGATCTCAGGGACATTTGCCTCGAACTTGGCGACGAATTTGGGTTGAAATTTCCAGACAACATCGTCAACAATATGGATGGAACTGTTGACTCGCTCATTCGCGCGACGGAACGACTGCGTACCCAAAGCGGCAACCGTGACTCCGGATTGTCAACATAACAACCCCGCCCCCAAGCCCACCTTGCGTGCGTTTTGGAATAGGACAATCCTTGCCCGCGACTCGGTTGGCGGGGGGGCGGTAAACACTCGTTTGAGAATCCCATGTCGTGGTACTCCGCAAAGTGCGTTTTTCGTCATGGCCCGATGGCCGGTGATCCTGGCAGGTTCGTGTACGAAGAACGCGTGATCGTTTTACTTGCCAACGATCTCAACGAGGCGGTCAGGCGCGCTGAAGAGGAAGCGAAGGAGTACGCGGCATCTTTGGAAGAAGTAGAGTACACAGGGTTTGTTGCGGCGTATGACATCGGCGAGGACGAGATAAGCGACGTGAGTGAGGTATACTCCATTCTCCGCAACAGCGATCTCGAAACCAACGCGTTTCTCGACCGCTACTACGACGACGGCACTGAAAGAACTCAGCACATTGGCCCGAGTAACTAACACCTCGATTCACCGACATCGTGTCCAGCGTATCCTTGAAAATCCTTGACCGCGACTCGGTTGGCGGGGGGCGATTGTCGAACCAAGCGGTTTAAGGAGGGCGACATTGCCTGACCCCAAAATGCTTCGTGTTGGCGATCGAATTCGCGTTCTGAAAGTACCGGAGGCTGATATGCGCCAACGTGAAAACGAGATCGCATCTGGGTCCGAATTAGCCGGGTGGACCGCTGACACCATCGAACGAATTATCGTTCAAAGCCCCGTGGTACTGATTTGGCAAATCGACGAATACGGTTGCGTGTGGTACGAGACTACGATAGTTGGCCCAGATGGGACGGAGGAGTCACACACGTTGATTGTCTACGATGACGATACCTGGGAACCTATTAGGAACCAGGGCATTGAGGAACACCCCGATTGATCAAGCCTTTCTAACGCAATAATTCCGTGTGTAATTAAGAGCGACAACTCCCGCCGTTTCGACGAACACGCTGTCACCCCTCCGCGGCGGGCAGCGCGTAAAATGAAAGCGGTGGCGGTCACGGTGGTCGATGGATGTGAGCGGTATCAACCTTGGTGACTCCTGCTCAATAAGTCACAACTAAACCGAGTAGGCGAATGAGATTCCGGCTCGTTACTTTGTTCGCAGTCACAACCTGCTCTTCGATCGCTTTGGCAGTCTTCTGGCCGAGTGAATATCCCGCCGAGGTTCGACGAATCATCGCAACGCTACCGAACGTCCCGACTGACGCCGATCTCATGACCGCTGCTCGAATGCTAATCCAACCGCTACGGAGGCCGAGTTATGGCGAGTTGGACCGACCGGAAACCAATCCCCGGTATTACATCGAGATTGACGACCGTTACCGCCTTGTCCTTGACACTACATGCACAATTACCACCGATGCCAAAGGAATTAAATACGTCGGCAAATCGGTTTTCGATGGCGCGTTTGTCGAAGAAAAGGTGGACGGTGTGCTTTGGACGTGGCGACCGATCTACCCAATTCGCAAGGCAAATGAGATGAAGTATCGACCTGATTAAATTGACCCACCCTCGCGGCGAAGCTTTGAAGTTGCGCTTTTTGTTGGCTAGCAGGGAAGATTGAGGTTGCCATAAAAACGGATCCAGCCCATGACGAGTTCGTTGTGTTTTCACCCTTCACTGGTAGGATCCGCAATGATCATCGTCTCCGAATCCGCA
>JBGTJE010000039.1:0-4402 GCA_041745295.1 Pirellulaceae bacterium
TCAAAACAAGTTGGTTAAGGTCTGCCTTCGTCGGAGCCATTCGTCGGTCGCTCGCCAGAATTGGCGACCGACAATGCGACAGAGAAGGCCAGACCGACACCTGCCTTTGTTGGTGAATTCCGAGCGAAGCTCACCAGCAAATAACCGTGCGGCTCCGCCGCCCAAACGTTTTTCCTTTTCCTAACTCGTTCTACTGTCTACTTTTACTGGGGAACACCAACCCTCCTGGAGCGAACGCGCGGTTAGAAGGGGATTGGAAAAGGGATCAGGAACTCTTGAGATTATGCCGATCGCCTAATCGAACCGAGTCGGCAAAAGAATTCACTCCGGGGGAGGCGGGAATCCGTTTTTCGTTTTGCGCGGTAAGAAACGTCCCCATCCTTGGAGTTGGATTCCGGGTCTCAGCCCGGAATGACATAAATCTTGTTAGACATTCTAAGCAAGGACAAACTTGAATTGTGTGCAAAGTTCTTGACCCCTTTTCAACAGGCGGTTTAGTCTGTTTCACGTACCTACTCGCGAAACCTGTGGTCGAGCGAAGGCTGGGCGTGCGTCGCGATTGCGCTTGCTGGTTGCGCACTCAGACATTCTGCGCGGCGAATGACTTTGCCATGGTTCCATAATTCGAGCCTACCGTCGTCGAGTTCGATTAACGCGGAGGCGTTCTCAAGCCAATCCCCCGTGTTGACATAGAGGATTTCGCGTCCCTCGATCATCAGCGGCCAATGGACGTGTCCGCAAACGATTCCATCGAGCCCGCGATCCGCGGCGGTTTGAATCAACTTGCGCTGAAATCGCCCAAAAGCGCCGAGCAATCGCTTCGACGTCCGCTTGATCCAAAAGGAGAAAAATACTGGGCGCAAGCCGAACTTGCGCAAGACAAAATTCGTCGCCAAATTGATATCGATTATGCGATTGAACAAGAAACTGCCAATCCGCGACAGCCATTTCAAGCGATGCTCGATCGAGTCGAGCAAGTCGCCGTGCGTCACCAAAAGGCGCCGGCCATCGACCCGTTGATGAATGAACTCGTCAGCGATTTCGACGCCCGGCATTTTCGGGAGCGGCCG
Organism: Pirellulaceae bacterium; assembly: GCA_041745295.1. GTDB lineage: Bacteria > Planctomycetota > Planctomycetia > Pirellulales > Pirellulaceae > JANMEB01. The sequence goes on from JBGTJE010000039.1 coordinate 1,071, forward strand.
GCGCAAGACGGCGTCGTGATTGCCCGGCGTGTAAAAAATGCGAGTTCCTCGGGCACGGAGTTCCATCAATCGCTCGAAAATGCCGGTATATGAATCGGGCCAATGCCAGTTCCAGCGCAGGCACCAGACATCGATGAAATCGCCAACCAAATATAGGTTGTCGGGCTCCATCGCACGCAAAAACGCCAAAAGCTCGTCGCCGCGCGCGAGCTTTTGACCCAAATGCGAATCGCTGATAAAAATCGATCGGACGCCTGGAGTCATTCGGATTTGCTGGCAGCTGAATACCAAACGGAGAAGAGTTGTTGATTGATTATTCTGCAATCTGAGGTCGTTTAACGCCGAGCCGAAGGCGACGGCGATAGTGGCGCCGTCGCCTTCGGCTCGGCGTTAAACGAAGTGAGTAAATCCACCACAGCGTTGCCGCCAAGGGCGAGGGAAATGGATTGGTAATCACGCCTGAAGACTGAATTCCGTCTTGCGGCCCAAGTATTCTTGCAATTGTTGGCGCACGTAGGACAAGATCTGTGAACTAACCGAAGCAAAATCTCCTTGGAGAAACGCACCCGCGGCTGCCTGATGTCCCCCTCCACCAAAATTCGATGCGACGTCGTTGCACGATAAACCACAGCGGCTGCGAAAGCTAATTTTGAAACCACCGGTCGTCTGTTCGACCAAAATCACCGCGAACAACGTCCCATTAATCTCCAGGGCTTGGTTGATCAGGTCTTCCGTATCGCTCGGCAGGGCATCCGTTTTGACAAAGTCGTCCTGGAGGATGTGCGTGTAAACAAGCCGTCCGTCGAGATCAGTTGCGATGCGCGAGAGTACGATCCCGCGCAGCCGCACGCGGGCCACCGACTCGCGCTCATAGAGGTCGGCGTAGATTTGCGCAGGAACCGCCCCGGCCTCCACAAGTCGAGCCGCCAACTGATAGGTCTTTTGCGTCGTCGAGCCAAATCGGAACCAGCCGGTGTCGGTTGCCAAAGCCGCAAACAGTGCGGCTGAGGCAGTTGGCGAGAGGGGGACGCCCAAATGATCGGCCGCTTCCACGACGAGTCGTCCGGTCGCCTCCGCGGCGGTATTCTTAAAGTGAATCGCCCCCAAGTCGTCTTGGCCGATGTGATGGTCCAAGATGATTTTTTTTGCCGTGGTTTTCTCGAGAAACGAACGCAGCGGTGCAAGCTGCGCCCACGCGCTGGTGTCCAAAATGATTACGAGTTGCGCGTCGGCCATTTGCTCGACAGAAATATCCGTACCGAAAACTTTGATTTCGTTTTGCGCGTCGATGAACGCAAGATTCGGCGGCGTGGCTTGGCCGTTGATGATCCGCACTCGCTTTCCGATCGCGCGCAGTACATCGGCCATCCCCAATTCACTCCCGAGCGCATCGCAGTCGGGCCGAATGTGGCTCGTCAGTATGATGTCGTCGGCCGCACGGACCATTTGGCAAAACAGTTTCCAGTCGATCGTCATAGTACTACGTACGTTCCTCTTGGGCCGCCCGGCGGGTCAGCGCAACATCGCGTTGGACTTGGTCGCGAAGCTCGTCGACGGATTCAAACCGTCGAATATCGCGCAGGCGACGTACAAAATCAACCTCTAATACTCGTCCATACAGCGATTCGGCGAAATCTAAGATGTGAACCTCGACTTTAGCGATTCGATCGCCAAACGTTGGGTTATTTCCCACATGGATTGCCGCCCAATGCAAGCGGTGATCGACGTAAGCGCGGCCGGCGTAGACGCCAAAGCTCGGCACCAGCGTGTCGACGGCTTCGAGGTTCGCCGTGGGGAATCCGAGCGCGGCGCCCCGGGCCTGACCGTGGGTGACCATGCCGCGAATTCGGTAAGGATGCGTCAATAGGCGGGCAGCCGAATCGACGTGACCATCCCGAATTAATTCGCGAATGCGACTACTGGAAATATAGGATGGGCCGTCCAAAAGCGGCTCGACGATGCTCAACTCGATGGCGTGCCGCGCGCAGAGAATTCGAAGCTGCTCGATCGTGCCTTTTCGGCCTCGGCCAAAACAGAAGTTAGGGCCTTCCACGACGGCCTTGGCTCCAAGTTGGTTGCGAATGACGCGATCGAAGAATTGTTCGTAGGAAAGTTCCAACAACGCCCGATCGGTGGGATAAGCGAATACGGCGTCGACGCCCACTTCCGAAAGCAAGTCGGCCTTGCGATCGATCCAGGTGAGCGGTGCGGGAGCCATTTCCGGACGAAGGATGCAGACGGGATGCGGATCAAACGTGAACACAATCGCAGGGCCATTGATTGCCATTGCCGACTGCTTGAGCTGCTGAATGATGCGAACGTGCCCGCGGTGAACGCCGTCAAAATTGCCAATCGTCAAAGCGCCGCCCCGACAATGATCGGGAATCTCTTCGATACTTCGGATGAGCTGCACGGCGTCTGCGGTCGCGAACGGGGACTGAGGAACGAAAGTGGATTTTAGTCGAGGCGCTTGGGCGTGGGAAACTCGATCGTGAATTGTGTGCCGCGCCCGACCGAACTTTGAACGTTGATCACGCCACCGTGGGCTTCAATGATTTTCTTGGCGGTGGGCAGCCCAAGCCCCGTTCCGCCCGGCTTATTCGTGTAAAACGTATTAAACATTTTGAGCAACGTTTCGTCGTTCATACCGCAGCCGGTATCGATCAAATCCAGGGCGATCCCGCGGAGAGTCGGACGAGTTCGGGCCACCAATTGCCCTCCCTCGGGCATTGCCTCAAGGGCATTCTTAACCAAATTCGTTAGCGCCGCCTGCATCATTTGCGGTGCCAGGAGCATGCTCGGCAACTCGTTATCAAAATAGCGGACGAGTTCGATTTTTTGTCGCCTTGCCTGCGCCTGGAACAGATCGAGCACTTGGCCGACTTGTTCATTGAGATTTCCCGCGCGAAGTGCCAGCTTATTCAGGCGAATGAATTTGGTGAAGTCTTTGAGCAGGGTCTCGAGACGCGAGGACTGCCGCTGCACCATTTCGACCCGTTCCGCCGCTCGGCGGGCTTGCGGAGTGGACATCTCCGCCAAGTCCTCGGCCAGCAAGTCCATATTCATGTGAATGACCGAAAGCGGGTTCTTAATTTCGTGCGCCAAGGCGCTGAACAAACTTGTCAAATCATCGATTTGATTGCGCGAGCTTTCGGCATCTGACAAATCGGTCGGAATGGGAGGCAACATGATTTCAACCCATCGCCAAATCACACTTTTCGGGCGAGGAAACCCACCCAAAAAAGCCACCGTCGCCCCGCGGTCGAGGCGACGGTGTTCTGTACTTTATTGTACCCAACGCCCGGTTAGCGCCGGTCGTAACGACGGCCGCC
>JBGTJE010000040.1:0-120694 GCA_041745295.1 Pirellulaceae bacterium
GAGGTGATCGGCCCGATCGGCGCGGATGCTCTGATACCGATGAGTCGATCGGGGAAACCCAAACGTCGTACACACCCGTCGTTCACTCAGGCCGTAACCCACTCGATATTCTCCCACCAAAGCACGCCACCGATCAGGCCTTAAAGTTTTTTTGAGAGCACGTCCTGCAACATCTTCTTGTCCAGGCTCAGATCCGCCACCAGCTGCTTGAGCTTCTTGTTCTCTTCCTCGATCTGCTTAAGGCGACGAACCTCAGCCACTCCCAGGCCAGCGTACTTCCGTTTCCAACGGTAAAAGGTCTGCTCGGAGATTCCCAGCTTCCTGACGATCTCCACCACTGCCGTTCCAGATTCCGATTGACGCAAAGCCATCGCAATCTGCTCTTCCGTATATCGTTTCCGCTTCATGCTTCCAGCCCTCCTTCGCAAAATGTAAGGTATCTAAAACCCTCACATTCCGCGTGGACCAGAAAACAGGGAGGAGGTCAGAACAGTAAAGGTTGATTCTACAGGGTTTCGACTTTGCGAACGAAGTGAGGGCGTAGCCCGAATGGAGTTCGCACAGTCGGCGGCGAATGCCGAGGGGGTCTGGTAATCCTGCTGTGCGGTCGCTCTTCGTTGTGCTCGTGCACCCGGCGCGCGCCTTGGATTATAGATATGATGATTGCAGGCAAGAGAAGGCGCAGAATGCACTCGCTCAATTTGAATTTTTTGAAGACACAGAAGCGAGGTCTGGTGTCAAAAGAGATGAGCGCCAGCGGCGCTATTTGGTCCTTCGACTTTGCGACGTGAATCAGTGTCCGCCATGCTCGATGCTGACCAACAAAAACTCAACGCGGCCGCGTCAATCGAACACTGCGGCCGCACGTTCCCTTAATACTCAACGTCATTGGTCAATGATTCGAATAAGGCGTTAACCAGAAAATGCATCACTTGCCAATCGCATGTGAAAATGGAGTATCCACGTGAGTAACAAGATAATCAGAATCGTTTTTGGAAATGTGGCTTTGTTCAATACTGCGAAAGACGTCTTCGCGTTCGTTGTGAAATAAGACCTTAAGACGTCTTCGGCACTGTCCGAGTTTCTCTCGATCGATAAAGCAGTAGGCAATGTAGCTGCCTGGGAATGCAAACTCTAGAATCAATTGCTCAATGGAATAATCAAGATCTAGAACACTTTCCTCCTTACATTCCTCGTCGAATCGACGAACTTCCCCGTCGATCATTTCTTCAAGCTCAGGACATTCACGACCGAGTACCTGGCGGGCGCGAACACGGTACTCATCGGAGCGATCGGGCGGGGCGGGATTGCCTATTTGCTTAATTCGCTCGTCCATGAACAGTGATATCCTACGACTGATTTGCGGCAGCCAACTCTTAATTGCACTGGAAAGATGTTGCCGAATGGCGCCCAATATCATTCCTTCAGTAGATTTATCGTCAAAGATAAGATCGATGATTTGTCCATGTTCCACCAAAATCCTCTGAAGTGTGCCACTAGACGTGGGCAGCATTCTGTTTGCTAGCGTCGGATTCCCCTGCACTATCTGAACAACTTCGGCCATCAGAGGGCGTTCGACAAGTATCCCGAGGGTTGCGTGAAATTCCCCATCCTTTCGCCAGAATTTTTCCAAAACGTCATCGCAAACTCGACTTTCCGACGCAATTTGACTCATCTCATCTTGAAGTGCCTCAAGCCTGCTTCGAGCAATGATGGAGTAATCCGGTTCCCTACTCTTTATCATCGAATTTAGCCGTACGGCGAAGGCCGACTCAAACAAAAATCTGACGACGTAAAGTTGTGACAGCAAATCCATTGATTCAGGCGTCGATTCGAGACATCGTTCGATTAACGCTTCCACCTCATTAGTTAGTGTCTGAGTGCCAACGAGTCGCCGTTGCCGATCAACGACTAAGCGGTATTCCTGTATTCCCTTCACCTCAAGCTCGTTCATGCTTTCGGTAATAGTTGTCTCAAGAAACGACGTATCCATCCTGCAACTCCCTTTAAACTGGGAACAGACATTGTTGATTTTCGCGCGTGTCAACAGAACACGTGTAAAGTCTTTATATGGCGAACTTGTACCGGCAAAACCGCCGCCCGCCACAAGGAATTGTAGCCAACCTTCGGGTGGATACAACATCAGCGACCTACGGCCCTCACCTCATTGAAAAGGGGCCGAAATTGCCTGAAAATCAAGTCGTCGAATAGTTTAGAGGCGTTTCAACTAGTCACAATCCTGTTCAGTTGGCTTTCCGGGACACATTCGGTTAGGCGACTCCAATTAAGGAAGCAGAGTCGAAGCTGGCAACGACAGTTTGAGGCTAATTTCAACTAACAAATATTAGTGCTGGCTTTCTAAGATAGTTTTTTGTTTTCTCAGTGGTCGCCGAAAGGCAGAAGAGGCGTGCCATCAAAAGGTGCCATGCCTGTGAGGTGACCTACATGGTCATCCTCTACTGTCTCACGCACCGCGAGCGCCTGCTGCCGGACGTCTACATGCGCTGCCAAGACAAAGCCTAGGTTGGTGACCGCGTCGATGTCGGCTGCTTCGATTCCGACGGGTTCGTTGTCAGCCACTACTGGGAAGGCAGCCGCTACGGCCACTTCGGTCTCGCGTCCTCTCGGAAGGCTTGAACCTTTTCCGGAGCTTTGCGTTCCGGAAACCAATCCCCGACTCCGCATTTGTGGTGGTGGGGGTTTTTCTAGGATCAACGACTCGCGATTGCCAAAGACGTCGCGTCAAGAGAAAGTCTTTGCTTAACTGTGTCGCTTTTCTTTGCAGAATGTTGTTATCACAGACGCACGGAAGCCCCATGGTCCCATTCTGCAAATGTTACACGAGCAAATTGCTTGCCGCCTAATCTCGCGAAAAGCCCGCGACTCATTACGCTTTCGGGCAATATCAAATCGTTTTTCGGGCCTGTTAGCTTCAGAACATTCCACTCGCACAATGCGGTTAACGGATGCGATGCGAACTCAGAATTCATGATCAATTGCGAAGCCGCTTGGTATTCCGCTTCAGCGCCTTTGAAATCACCTTCAGATTGAAATAAGGAGCCGCGGTTAATTCGACCGGCACTTTCCCCGAACAGATTGTGAGTGACCGATTTCTGGTAGATGTCGGTAGCTCGTCGTAGAAATTCTAACGCCTCGTCGAATTCGCCAGCTACTTCCCGATTGCCGGCAAGGCACTCATACACGGTAGCCAGTCGAGGATGCATCGTTCCATAGACTATGCCGCATAAGCCCTGCGCCTCTTCAAAGTTGTCTCTAGCAGCGTCGCTTCGTCCTTGGTACTCCCGCAACCGTCCCATCGCGATCAGCGCACCAACTAATATTGTTCGATAATCAACGTACTTTCGAACGAATTCAATTGCCTCGGTCAATTGTTCTTCGGCTTCCTCCAACTCGCCTTGCTTTACAAAACCTCGAGCTAACCTAACGACTTCTCGCCAATAGTAGGGGTGGGCCGTGCCAACTGTATTTTTCAGAATGGTCAATGCGTCCATTCGAAGTTTGGAGCTCACTTCGTATCGGCCAGTTTCCCCATAGAGCCTGGCCAACGCCGCCAGTAGAGTTCCTTGGTTCGCATGCAGCGTAGTGCGCTGTTGCGAAACCGTTGAAGCCTCAAGTAGAAACTTTTCCGCATCTTCGAATTCACCCCAACGCGATTTAATTGCGCCCAAGATCGACAACGCCGATGTTGCTAAGGGTCCGTGTCCAGCGCGCCCGATGGATTGCAGAACGTCCAAAACAGACTTTGCAATTTGAAACGCTTCTTGCAATTCGCCGCATTTTACCAGTACGTTTGCTAGTTCCAGCGAAACGTACAAATGAAAATATCGTTTTTTATCTATCGCGTTGGCAGTACGGTTGACTGCTTTGGAAAGGATGCGTTTTGCCGTTTGCACCTCCCCAAGCTCGCCAAAAAACCACGCCGCTTCACAGACCGAATCCCCAATGTGCATAATTTCGTCGCCGAACACATCAAGCTGTTTCTCTAAGAGTGCGACAGTTCTAGTGAGACCCTCCGTTAATCGACCTTCATGTTTGCACGTGTTGCACATCAATTTTTCGCAAGCCATTACCTGCGTATCATTCCCGTCAAGCCGTTTCATAAGAATGGCATGCGCACGCCGCAATAATGGCTCCATTTCCGCGTGCTGGTAAGACTTGTGCCCGATAAGAACAATTTCCAGTAAGCAATCTGCATACAGTCGGCTGGAACTCCCTGTGCCCAATAACGCCCAGTATGCAGCTTGTTGAGCCTCAACGAGCGCCCTAATTAATTCGCCTGATTTTCTTAACCTGATGGCTTGCTGCCGTTTTCCAGAAACGCTTGCTCGCAGCGTTCGCTGGTCATCCTTGGACAAGCGTGCAAAATCGGCAATCGTTTCTATTTCCTCATCAACAACAGTTTCCAGCTCGATTTTTGATTCCCACACATTGGCGTTTCCAAACAGCAACTCGCAGGTTAACGGAAGACTTGGAATTGGTTTTGTTTGATGAAATACGACCTGCTCTTTGTCGATCAGATGATACTCGTCCGAGCCGCCCATTTTCTGTTGAAGAATTTGTCTCAATCGTTGCGCAGATTCGTTATCGTCAGGTATGGTCGCCTCTTCCGATGACTCCCACTCAAAAACGTCGACCGCCGAGGCAACAAGCTTCTCCGGATTTTTTCGTGCCTCAACCAGCTTTTCAAACCACGTCTGAATCGGGCTCCCGTCTCTCGCCATCTCCGCCTCAATGAAACGACGGATTCCCTCGTCTTTGCATTTTCCGTGCAAGAAATCGATTAGATCGTCGGTTGTCACCTTGGTCGTCATCGTTTCGCCATCCCAGGCTTGAAGTCACCAACGCTGTTCAGGACGCGATCAGCTGCCTCCAACCATTCTTCAGTCATTTTTCTCAAATAACCCTTGTTAACCCAGCGATGGCGCTTCGCGCTGCCCTTTAGGCTCTGTGCAATCTCAGTCCAATCAACATCCGCGATCGGCTCTGAAGTTTGGTAGGCATCGTTGCTGATTGTCGCAAGTAGCAACGTTAACTGTCGGAAGGAAATCAGCTGCAGATGCGATTTCCGGCTTTCAGGAGGACAAATCCATTTCGGATCGCGCGCTTTGTGAAGCGCATACCGGAAGCCACTACGCCAAAGTAAGGACAGTTTGGGCCGAGGAGAAATAAAAGAATAATCGACATCTAAGTCGTAGAGAATTGAAAGCAATGTCTCAATTGTGAATTGTCCAAGCCGAAGACGGTAAATCTCTTTTTCGCCGAGGTGAAGATAATATTGCCACCTCGTATCTTCTTGGATTGAATAACGGGAACGATATTCGCGTTCAAGTTTGCGCCATGCGCGTCGCCCGCAACAATCCCGCATCCCAATGCGAAACGCTCGACGGATGTCCCGATTTTGCGGAGTATCCTTTTCTTCGTCTGGCTCAAAAAGGTACTCAGGATTTTCAGCACGAAGCCGTTCTTCCGCTTCGCGCATTTTTTCTTCGCTGAAATTCTTGTTCGGGCGATTTGTCATCAAAGTCGTTCAATACAACCTACGAATCTGTCAGCGTGACGTTTCAATTAACGCCTTAATGTTCAACCGGAGCCTGGATTGCGTTTGTCGAGCCTCAACCAGCTTTTCAAACCACGTCTGAATCGGGCTCCCGTCTCTCGCCATCTCCGCCTCAATGAAACGACGGATTCCCTCGTCCATGCATTTGCCATGTAGGTATGCAATTACGTCATCTGAGGAAATTGTTTTGACATCGTTGGCCGGCCGATTTTTAGGCGTATCTGTTTCCACGCCACGACGTTACATGCCCGTCGCCAAAGGCGTCAACCGACGGATTTTAGCATAAGTCCGGCTGCCGGACCGAAGCATTTTTCACCTTGCTAAAACGGCGTGCGTTTGAGGTTTTGTTTTACCAACATTAGGGGGAAACGCATGAAAGTTCTGATCGCTAATCCGTTCGTTGGTGACTGCGAATTGACGCAACGGAAAGCCGCGTCGTCGTTTCAATTGCCAATGCCATCCCGCCAAGGGATTCCTTGCTCGGGGTTTTTCACTTGCCAAGGATCACGACCATGAATCAGATCAACGGTGAACACGTTACAGAGTCAAACGGCCGCCCGGATGACCGCCGGACCGGCGACCGCGGCTCGGTATTCAAGCAACCTGATAGCGCGGCAACGGAACTCCCGCTGATCGAACTCACCGAGCCGGTTCTCCAGAGCCTCCGACAGGTACCTGACCCTTTGCCGGTACCGACAGAACCTATTCGCCAGCTCGCTGTTTCCGAACAGGCCGATGGCGAACAGGTGGTTCGTCAACTCGCGGAAGCCTTAGCCGAAACTGAGCCGACTCGGCGCCAACTCGCGACTGAATGCCGACGGGTGAGGGCGGCACTAAAAGAGCGACTCAGGACAGAACGCCAGATGCGTCGTCGATGGTCCGAAACAAAGCGGAGCGTTCCCCTGTTGGAGCGTATCCCGTCGGACAATGTGCCGAACATTTTCACAAAGAAGAACTTTCCGGCCGTCGTCAAACTATCGCTCTTCGTAGCCCTCTTCGTGTGGGCCCTAGTCGCTGAAGTTTCCAACATGCTGTTCCTCGTGGGTAATGCGGGGTTGTTCGAAGGCAATTACATCGCGGCTTTCTTTTTCGGTTCGATCTACTGTATCGCGCCTTTTCTGGCCGGCGAATTCATCAAACACGATCACAACTATTTGGAACGTCTTCGATGGGCGTTGCGGATGAAGTTCATCGCCTTGCCGGTCACGTTCATCGGCATGTGGTTGTTCGCGTGGAAAATGGGGACGATGTGGGATACGGTGGATCCGTTTGCAGAATCGTCGTGGGAGCCACAGCTCTGGCTCACGATCGGCTTCACGATGCTCTTGCTTGCGCTGAGCCTCATGGCCGTCCCCTCTTTGATGGAATCAGCCGTCACCCAACTATGGCCCTTTTCATTCCGAGAAGGAACGGCCTTTCAAATCGCTTCTCGACGAGTGATTGCGATAAACGCCGTATTGGCCGAGGCGGCCGCACTCGGCACCCAAGTTGATGAAACGCTCCGAATGTTGGACCAAGATCGCCGCGCATTTGTTTACCGATGCGTGGCGTTGTATCGGCTAACGAGCGCCGAGGCCAAGGCCAAACGCGAGGCCATCAAGGCCAGCGAGGCCGCGAAGATTGAGACGGCGAAGGCCCAGGTCCACGCTCAATTTGCAGCGATCAAGTCCGCTGAGAGCGCGAGAATCGAAGCGTTAAAGGCCGAGTCGAAGCAAAAATCCGAAGCCGCCGAGTCGGAGTTTCGAAAGCAGGTTGCGTCCGTGCGCAGCGAGTCCAAGTCGAATATCGAAAAAATTCCTCATGAATTGAACGGGAGATAGAAAATGAAGACGCTTTATTTCACCTTGGCCATTTCCTCGATCGTGATGCTTGGCGGTTGCGTCGCAAAGAAAACCGAACCCGCTTCGGAGGCCAAAGTCGAGTACTTTGTATTCGTTGCGTCGGATTTGCCATCGGACGCCAAATCGAGCGTCGGATCGGAAGTGAATAAGCTCATCGCGACGGCCAACGCCGGCGAAGTCATTCACGTGATTGCGACGCCGATTCACGACCCCGTTTCGTCTTTTACCGTACCAGCGGGTAGTCATCAACGTCGCATCCGGCAGCCGGACATTCGATCGCATTTAGAGCGGATCGGACGTTTTCTGCGTGAGCCTCGCGCCGAAGCGCAGCGAAGTATTGGCCGTTATCAAATCGATCCGCTGGCGATTGCCAGGACGATTCAAAGCCTGAAGCGAACACCCGCTCCCGCCCGCATCATCCTCGTTGGCAATCCAATTTACGACGACCAAAAGCAAGCGGGCTGGTCGATGACAAACGCCGTTGTTCCATCCGACGCATCACTAGGCTCCGAATTTTGCCCATTCAGTTCAAGCGCCGATTTCCCGCCCGGAACCGATATACGCTGGCTCACGTCGTCGCCTGATTGGGGCCAAAACGAAAACCACCGAGCGGCGGTAACGCGCTTTTACCAACTTTATTTTCAAAAGCACCATGGTCGACTCTCCCGAATGACCAACGATTCGGCGGCAGCATTTGCATCGGTCGATGGTGGCGATTTATTGGCAACGCCAACCGCGGACCCAGACGAGAGTCCCTTCGTTGGAATGGTATCGGTTCTTCAGAACTCGACCCAAGCGCGAGCACAGCGTCAATCATCGCAAATCCCCGTCGCGCAAAGCCCGACGTTGATCACATCCGCGTCTTCCGCCGAAGTCGAGCAGATGATTCAGCAAGCCCAAGCCAATACCGACAAGATTTTCTTAGCGATCAATTGGGTCACCGTTGGTCAAGGCGGAGAGCAATGTGATATCGATTTATGGATTGGCAGTCGCGGATCAACCGAAGAGTTAAACTACAGACACCTCGAGACGCCGTTTGGAAGGCTGTATCGCGACATTCGGGCCGCCGGCACGATCGAAGGAAACGCCGACGAGTTTCTAAGCTGGGAATGCGCCGAGATTTCCCACAATCGCCTCGAGGACCTCACCGTTTGGCTAGATGTGTATTGGACAAATCAACCCGTGCGAGTGCGAGTAGTCGTCGTTTGGAACGGGCAAATTCAGGAATTGTTCACCGATCTGAACGCGTCTCGCGGTGATGAAGCCAGCCACCATTTGAATCGGACGGCGAGCGACGCTTGGACGCGCCTGAATTTGACGGCGTTGTTTCCCGACGAATTCGGAACGGATTAAGCGTTAACCGACCTCTCTTGATCTCATTTCAGTAAACGGCGTTTTATGGTCTCGAGCGACTCGATATCGGTTGCGGACGCATTTGCATGGCTCGTCCATTGGCTGGACGACAGCAACTTGTTCGTGATGGCTCTCATCGCGCTTTTCCTCCGTTTGATGGCCGTCAAGTTGCGGGGCCAATTGCATTGGCGACCGGCGGCTAGATTTCTGTCAGCGTTCTTTTTGATTGTTTACCTTTTGCATCTATCCAACACGATCGATTGGTTCGAGGATTTCGCAGGCGTCGTCGGATTGCTTCTGCGGATTTCACTGGCGACGTATCTGTTCTACGTCTGCGTTGCGGTGCCACTCATTTTTCTAACGCACCTTAGCGTTCGTTACCTTCAATCCGAAATCACCGTTTTGCAGAAAGTTGCGAAAGAACTCGCCGATCAGCGCGCGGCCAGACTGAAGGAAAATCCAGATGCGTCGATTTCGATCCCTACTTCCCGCGAAGAGACAATGCGTCGAAATGCCCGCCAGGCGAAGCTCGACTACGAGTTCGAATGCGATTTGCTGAAAAGAGCTAACCTGGAGGAAGACGAACTGGAATATGCACTTGCCGAAGCCAAACAGAAATACATGCATCGGCTGCGGAATGCGATCTTATGACGCTTCCGCAATTCCAATTCGGCAATCGAGTCACATTTGGCACTACCGGCAGCGGAAAAACGACTGCGGAAGTGATCGATATTGTGGCGGCAGCTCTCCTCGGCACGATCGCGATCGTCGTCATCGACCCGCATTTCATGTCGTTGGCCTGGAACGCCTATATCCATTTGGTGGCGCGTGGGCTTTGGCGCCGGGTTCTTTTTGATCGCCTGTCCAACTTCGATCGCGTTCTGGGGTATCAGTTTCTGCGCCCCTCGACCGCCAATCAAACGAATCGGCGCGACGCGGAAAACGAGCAGACCATTCGCGAATTCATCGACGTGCTCTTGCGGCGGCGAGACATGCAATCCTTGGCCTCGCACCCGCTAATCGAAGAATTCGTTTTTCTTGCGTGCCAACTCATTATCTACCAGAAGCATCCGACTCCGGCATCCGAGATCCGATATGCGTTTGAGCCCCAAGAGCCTCACTTTCATCGCCTAATCTCGGGTTGCACACATGAAGAGGTCCGGCGAAAGTTCCTCGCAATTGCCTCCGGACAAATCAAAAGTGGTCAATACGCTGCAGCTCGCCGCTTGATTAGCGGCGTGTGCGGTTCGCCCGCGTTTACGACGCGCTGCCATACCACGTTTGACCTCAATCGATTTCTCAATCGACGTGGAATCTTGTTGATCGAGGGTGCCTCGCATGGGATCAGCCCCGATACCGCGAGCACCATCATGGGTGCGATCATTCTTCAGGTATTTCACTTCATCCGATCACGGCCAAAACCCTATCCTCGAGTTTTGTTGGTCATTGATGAGGCCACCAATGCAAATCTCATTGGGGCCGCGGGACATGAAGTTAGAGCGCTCGCAGAACTTCAAAAGCGCGGCCTCGATATTCACATTCTCTGCCAGAGCCCCAACTTCCCCAATTCCTTTGTCGAGGACGGGGTCCTCACCAATTGCATCGAGCACCATTGGTTCTTTCCGGCAAACGATGCGGTAGCTCAAAAAGCTGCACGAGATCTTGGCGACGCGGAGTATCGGCAATCCGTTCGGTCGCTCCGCCGTGGTCAGCGCTACGTCAAGCGACTCAACCGCGTCACTTTTGAACAAGTCACTCCCCTCCCAGACCCCTGGACTTTTCCCGGCCTTGCCGACTCGAAGGCCCGCAAAGCACTGACCGAAATCCAAAAGCGACCTGAGTATTGGAGTCCAAGCGAATGTCCACAGACCGACTCGAATCAGACAGCAGTCCCCTCCCCCGACCAGACTCAATCGACAAGCAATTTGACACCGAACAAATCGCCGTCGACCTCGCCGACAAACACGTCGTCGTCAGCCGACACTTCGCTCCCCACTTCCCCAGCCGCCCGACTCAATACCGAACGATCACGAAATTGCGGAACGCCGGGAAACTCAAGCGAGTCGGAGTCGTCGTCATGAAAAAGCGAGGACCGCCTGAAATTGCCTATTGCAACTCGTGGAAGCCCAAGTCGGATCAGCTCCGGCACGAAGTCCTTCTTACTGATTTATTGCTGTCCTATCCATCCGCTGACGTCGTTCGTGGCTGGAAGGTTGATCAGCGGCTTCGCCCTGACGCGGAAATGACGCTCGACGGCCGCAAATTCTATGTGGAGCTAGACACAGGGCACCTAAACCACCGACGCGTTAGTGACCGCCTCCGCAATTACCAAGGCGTGAAGGACTACCTCCTTTTTGTCACCCTGTCCGAACGACGGCTTCCTCGGCTTATAGCCGACGCCCAAAGCGTCCGGGAGATCGCGTTGTTCGCGACGCTGGACGCGATTATGCGAGAGCCACGGGGCATGATTTGGATCGATGCATTTGGCAATAGGACGTCGCTATGACTGGAGATTTGGCCGTTGGTTTTTGTGTGACGGTGGGAGGGTGGGGAGGCGGCAATGGGCCGCTAGTCCGGCGCGCGGTCGACGTGATGTACGGGGTTCGGTTTAGGTGATTTTATCGAAGGATTTGTCGTTGTTGATGAGATTAAAGCGTGAGACTAATTCGAGATTGGTTCTCGATTTATTTTCAATGTTCGAATGAGTTTTCAATGAACAATAAAGGCGATGGAAATCGTTGGTGCGCAATGTTGACAGTGAAACAAGTGTCACAACAGCTGGGCGTTTCCATTCAGACGGTCTACGCCCTCATTGCAAAACGACAGCTCCCGGTTTATCGGATCGGAGCTAACGGCCGAGGAGCCATCCGCATCCGAACCGAAGACGTGGAAAAATTCTTGGAGTCCTGTCGGATCAGCCCGCCTTCTCCACCGCGTCCGAAAGGTGCTGCGTAGCGTGATTCAAATGTCCGTAAACCTTGGCAATCATGCTTGTACCGGAATGACCCATAAGCGTAGCGACGGTCAAGGAATCAGTTCCCGCCTTAAGCATCCGATGACACCAAGTGTGCCGGAGGGCCGTCAACGAGCACGTTATCCCCGTCGCCTTTTTGATTCTTCCGAACCCGCAGTTGATTGCATCAGCCGTCCACGGCTTACCGTCCGAGTTCCGAAAGATCCTTCCCTCAGACACCCGTTGTGCAATCGCCAAAGCTCGCGCATTGAGATAGATAATTCTCGGAGCCCTTTTCATTTTCTCGTCCGAACGCGGAAGAATGATTCGGTTTCCTTGCAAATGGGAACGATCTATTTTCAAAATTTCGCTTGCACGGGAGCCTGTATTCCAAGCGAACTCAATTACGGATTTCAAAACACCTGCATTGGCGAGGATCTTTTTGTATTCCTCCGGCGAGATCACCGTCTCGCGGACACCTGCTGGAGGTTTCTTGAAGTGTTCAATCGGGCTTCGGTCGATGTAGCCCTGCTCTACCGCCCATCGCATGGCTCTTTGAATCGACCTTGCAAGATTTCTCTTCGTCGTGCTGGACACTTTGTAGTTATCAATCCAGCGTTGAATGTGAAACGGACGAAGCTCCTCCACCGCGATCCGAGGGTAAAACTCTTTGAAGGAATCCAATCGGTCTTTGTACCAACGGTGAGTATCTGGTGCGCGATGGAGTTTCACCCACTGGACGAACTCGTCCACGATCTCGCCGAGAAACGTCAGTTTCTCCGAGCCGCTCGACATGAGAGCGTAGAAGGCGCGGTATGCCTCAGCTTTATCTTTGCCGAGGGAATACTGCTTGCGATTGATTTGGACAAAGTAGCCTTTGCCCTTGCGAAGCCACGGTTTTGGATGCCGCATGAATTGAACTCCCGTACAGAAGGGCGAGAGTCCTTTGCCTCCGTGTTGGGTGCAACCAAGCGGAGGTTTTCATTTAGCAGTACCGAAGCAGTACCATTTACAAAAGTATCCTATGTTTCAGCGGAGAAACGTCAATTCCGAAAAGGCTTCGGAGGCCGACGCTCTATCCAATTGAGCTACGGGGACGTGATGCGAGAAACTCGCCAGGGACGAATATCCGTTGCGGTGTTACGGCCCTCACATTCTACCGGTGCGAGGAACCATTTCCACGCCAGGGGATCATCGTTTCCAACCTGGAATTCGGAACGGCTCAGTAATCGCCGTCGCTGCCGCGATTTGTGTTAGTGGGTCAATTTGCAGAGTCTCGTAAAACGGAACTCATTCCGTTCGGCTTTTCTTCGGATTAATTCAACGGAATGAATTCCGTTCTACTTAACTGACCCACTACCCGATTTCTGGACGCCATTGATTTGCCCGATGAGGGCAAGGATAATTTTCACGGTCGCGATTGAAGCGGCTGTCGCTTTCCGATCGCCAAAACACCACAACGGAAACGAGAAGGGGAAATACCATGATGCGTCGAGTCATTCAATGTGCGAGTCTGGTCGTCGTCCTGAGCGCCGGGATTTGCGTGGCGCAGGAACCGCCCAAGGAAATGGAGCATTTCAAAGCCGACGTGGGGACCCGGGATTGCGAAATGCGCATGTGGAACCCGGAAGATCCCAAAGCGGAACCCGCGGTCAGCAAAGGGAGCGAGACCAACTTCCTGATGGGTGGCATGTGGCTCATCAGTCACTTCAAAGGAGAAATGATGGGCATGCCGTTTGAGGGGAGCGGTCAATTCGGCTTCAATCCCGAAAAAAAGAAGTATACGGGAACTTGGGTCGACACGATGAGCCCATATCCGATGGCCGTGGAAGGAACGTGGGACGAAAAGACTCAAACCATGACTGAAACGGGAATCGCCAAAGATCCAACGGGAACTGAACATAAAATGAAGATGATCACGGTCTACAATAAAGATGGGACCAAAGTGTTCACGATTTACGCGCTCGCGGACGGCAAAGAGGTTAAGGCGATGGAAATGAAGTACACCAAAGCCAAGCAAAGCGACGCCAAGACGTCCGCAGTCAAGTAACGGCATAATTCGGTCAAACCGAACTTACTCAAAACGACGCGGTCCAAGGTCACCTTGGACCGTTGATTTTGGATGGCGCATGGGAGACGTTGGCCCGATGTCGAATTGTCGCGCGCGAGAAACGTGCCAAAGGCGACCGCGGCTAGAAAGCTTCACGGCGTATGCGTGGACGGGAGTTGTTCTGGGTGTAGTCGCACCATGGGCGCAAGGCTTCTATGTCGGCGCGCAGAACAACGGCTCGCCCCCGGCCGCGCAAGAACCCAAATCGATCGTCCACTACTCGGATATCGTGAAATTCCGTCAGTCGCTGGCCGCGATCGATCCCGACGACAAACAAGCCCAACGTGAACTAGCCTTCGCACATGAAGATCTCGCACAAGTTCGACTTCAATTTGGAGACGTCGCCGAGGCGCTCGAATCGTGTCATATTTCCCTCCGTATCAAACAAAAGCTATTGGAAGTCGATCCGAGCGACGTGAAAGCTCAACGCGATCTTTCGGTCGCCCTCGAATGGTTTGGCAACGCGTTGCTTCAAGCTCGCCGATTCGACGAGGCACTCGAGCAGCATCAACAACGGCTCGAAATTAGTCAGCGACTTGCGCTGTCGGAGCCGGAGAGCAAGTTGGCGCAAGACGATCTCTCCGTGGCGTATCAGAATGTCGCCACCGCCTTGCTCAAGTTCCGCCGAATCGACGAGGCGCTAGCAATGTATCAATCGATGTTGGAAATCAAAGTAAAGCTGGCGGCGTCTCAGCCGAACAAAGCACGACTCCAATTTGGGCTCTTTGTGAGTCACCAGAAGATTGCACTCACGTTGGCGAAATTGAATCGCTATGACGAGGCCGCCGAATCCTACCGACGCGGATTGGAAATCCTTCGATTGTTGAAAGACCGGAATCAACTCGGGCTAGGCGATGAGAAATGGATTGAAGTCGGCGAGCTGGTGATCGAAAAGTATTTGCACGCCGCGGTGGCCCTGGGGGATTGGGAGGTGTTACTCGGACAGCCTGCCGAATTATTCCCTTTGTTGCTCGACCTTCGCGGAACTCAATTTGCACGGGAGGGACGATTCGCCGATGCCCGGCAAGCGGCCGACAAGATTCGCGAATTACGCCCGGTGCCCGTCTGGCCTCTCTACAACGCCGCTGGCGTCTATGGCGTGTGTGCAGAGGCGATTCCCATCGACGACAGCGATCCGACGAGCGAACAAACCTCCGCGCGCGAAAAGCACATCGCCGATGCACTGGCAACGCTGCGCGAGTCGTTTGACAATGGATGGGACGATGTTGCCCACTTGCAGCAAGATCCTGACCTAACTGTTCTCCGGGATCGATCGGAGTTCCAAACGATCGTCAACGAACTGAAAGCACGAGTGAAAGCTGCCGACCGGGATCTTCACCGGTATCGTTGACCCAAGAGGTACTTCGACTAGACCGTATTTCGCATTCGTTTAGCACCTGACGTAGCCGAATTCGCCAGAATTTGGGCCGGAACTCTGGCGAGTTCCGCGACAAGAACAAGAAACGCGCTCTAGAATTCGGCTCGCACGAACGAATTATTTACGCGAGCGATTCAATGCATTCTGGCTTTTCGTTCCGCGGGTTATTGACAACGGTGTCGACCGGATAGAAGGCCATATCGTCGCTAGGCCAAGGCTTGAGTTTTGAAGCGAGAAACATGGTGTCCTTGAATTCGCGGTCGAGCCATGGTTGATAGTCGGCGGGATCGAGGATCACCGGCATTCGATCGTGGAGTGGAACAAGTAACTCGTTGGCGTCGGTCGTGATGATCGTGCACGATTCGACGTTTTCGTTGGTCGTCTTGTCGGTCCACGATTCCCACAACCCGGCAAAGCAAAACGGGCGGCCTTTTTTCAGTGTGATATACTGCGGCTGTTTCTTAGTTCCGCCAAGTTTTTGCCATTCGTAGAAACCGTCAGCCGGGATCAAGCAGCGGCGGGACTTGAAGGCCGCGCGAAAGGAAGGCTTGGTGGCGACGGTCTCGCCGCGGGCGTTGATTAATTGCGCGCCAATCGCGCGGTCCTTGGCCCAAAACGGGATCAACCCCCAGCGCAGCTCGCTCCAGGTACATCCATCCGAAGCCGCTTGCCGGACGGCGGCGACGGTCTGAGTCGGAGAAATGTTGTAGCGGGGCTTGATCTCCGGCGGAGTCAATTCAAGATCGCTAAAGAGCCGAGCCACTTGGCTGGCGGGTGTTCGAAGAGTAAAGCGACCGCACATGAGAGGAAATTCGACGGGAAGATTTAGGACAGGAGAACAAGGAACAAAAAAATGAACTCGCGACGATCGAATTCGCTGACCCAAATTGTACCGTTTCTTTGACTATTTCCTCGTCTTCCTTTTCCCAGTCGTCGCCCATCCATGGAAGATGGATTCCGGGACTCAGCCCGGAATGACGTGGGGTTGGGATGAGTCCCGAAATGACGAATGGACTTGGGTGGGCTATTTCGCTATCGCCGACTCGGCCCAACGAACGGCCCGAATTTGGCCGACCGTGGCGCCGACACTGTTATTCACGTCGATCGCGCGACTGGCGCCGACGGCTTTTTCGATTGCGGGCGTCATCGCCCCCAGCCGCTCGATGGCGTACAGCATCACGCACGGCATTCCGCGCGGATTGCCGTCCTCGATTTTAACCGCCAGCCCCAGCGATGGCTCGGTAAGGCCCAAGCCATAACAGGCTTCCGCGCCGTTTTTGCCGAGCAGACGCCCGCCCGCGGCCGCCATCAGCTTGGCGTCAAAACTGTCTCGGCTGCTGATCAGTTCGGGATGGGCTTGCATAGCGTCGCGAATGACGCGAGCAGCCGCGCGATATTTTTCCGGCGACGTGTCGGGATTGGCCAGCCGCGCGTAGCCCAGTGCCATGTTGTACAGCGGAAGTGCGTAATTCGGCACGCCACAGCCGTCCGCTCCCCATTGGAGCGGTTTGTCGTAGCTGGTGAATTCGCGAATTGCTAGTTGGATCCGCTGCTGCACCGGATGGTCCACGTTCCAGTAGCCTTCAATCGGATCGCCACTCAGTTTGGCGTGCAGCAGCATCCCGCTGTGCTTGCCGGAGCAACCGTTGCTGATCCGGCTGCCTTGGACCGGGCCGCAGAATAATTCCTCCTCTTGCCCGCCGGCCCGCGCAAGCAGCAGTTTGACCGACTGCACGTGGTAATCGTGCCCTTCGTGCGAAGCGCACATCATCGCGAGTTCTTCGCTGGCGAGTTCGATGCCCTTTTCCTGAGCCAACATCACGGTGGCCAGGGCTTGCAATGGCTTGAGCGAAGACCGGGGAAAAATCAAATCCTGAGGATTCCCCAGCGCCAGAATCACCTCCCCGGCGGGAGTCACCACCACCATGCGACCGTAATGGCGGCTTTCGACAACCGAGCCCCGCGTGACTTCGGCTAAGAGGCTGGAAAGTTCGTGCGGTTTGTCTTGGGCTATTCCCCATTGAACCATCGCGAGAACCGTGCAATAGGCGAGAGGAACCCGGCAAATTCGGCGCTGAATGTTGGCTGTGTGGATCATGCGACGCTTCTCATGGGATGGTGATGGACTGAGCGCTTAGAATTGAATGTCGATTGTTGAGAGTTAAGTTTACTCTCAGGCCTCAGGCGTCAAGTTACTGCGAACTACAAAACCCCCCTCCCTAGCCCTTCCCACGAGGGGGAGGGAAAAGAAAATAGCTCCCAGCGAGCCGCCAACCGTCTTAAAGTCTCAACTCTTACGGCACCCAGGCGACGGCTTTGCGAAAGAGGCGGTAAGACCAAGGTAAACTGAATTGTGTGATCGCCCGCGAGGAATACGAGGCCGTGCCGAGAATGTCGCGGGCGGCGAGCTGGCCGCTTTCGACGGCGGGGCCGATCCCCTCGGCTAGATCGACCGTGGCCAAGCCCGCCGCATCGCCGACGATAAAGGCGCGCTCGTTATAAACTTGTTTTTGGCGGCTGCCGATATAGTACGAGTATCCTTTAGGAGCTGGCGGATCGGCATCGATGCACCCGGCATGCTTCAACATAACGATGAACTTGTTCCACAGCGATTCTTTGTCCCATTCTTCGTTGTGCGAGCGAAGTCCGCCGAACCCGACGTTCACGGCGTTGGCTTTGGGGACGTACCAAGCGTAGCCAAACGACCCCGCGTAGGGGAACCACAAAATGCATTCGGGACTCTTGGGACTCGTTTCGTATTCGATTTCTTGGGCCACGACGAGTTCGCCCACGTCCGGCTGAAAGAACGCCTTCTTGACCGGACAGTTCGTTCCCCCGGCACCGATCAGATAGCGGCAGCGAAACCGCTTGTCGATGACAAAATGTCCGTTCTGTCGTTCGATATTTCGGACCGTGTGCTCCGCGACTTCAACGCCGCTGCGCTGCAGTAACCAAGCATCAAATTCGATGCGGCGAATCGAGTATTGATCCGACGGTACCAGCTTGGAATAATTGTGCCGGCGGCCAAAAAAGAACCGGATCCGGTCGAGCTTGACGATCCCGTGCGGATATTTTGCGGGGTCAATGGCCAGATCGGTGATTACTTTTTGCGTGATCCACCCCGCGCAGAGTTTGAGCCGGGGCATTGGTTTGCGGTCGATCACGAGGCACTTTTGGCCGGCCAGAAGCAGTTCGCGCGCTGCGGAACTTCCTGCGGGTCCGCCACCGACGATGATCGAGTCGACTTCAATCAATGGTCACCCGACGTTGGAAATGTGGCGGGGCGATCCGCGTGCAATTTGGGCGACGACGCATTAGCGTCTTGATACAAATAATCGCGAGTCATCGCGACGTCGTTGTCGGCCGCGCGGTTAAAGACGACTTGGAACAATTGATAGCTTCCGGTAGCGAACGCGGACAGACTGCCGGCGAGATAGAACCGCCACATGCGCACAAATTTGTCGTCGAACATCGCGCGGACTTGGGGTTCGTGCCGCTGAAAGCGACTAAGCCAATGCCACAATGTTTGCGCGTAGTGCAGGCGTAGATTTTCCACATCCAATATCGAGAACCCGTTGGGCTCGAAGATCCGCATCATTTCGGACAATGCCGGGGGATATCCCCCCGGGAAAATGCGCCGTTCGATCCAGGGGCCGGCCGGAGCAGCTTCGTTTTGGCCGATCGTATGGATCAAGCCTCGCCCGCCGGGTTTGAGGGCTCGGTCGATGACTTGTCCAAGAAGGCGATAATGGCGGCGGCCGACATGTTCGAGCATGCCAATCGAGGCGAACACATCGCAGGGACCACGAATCGTCCGCCAGTCGGCTTCGACAAATTCAACGCGATCCGAAAGGCCTTCTTCTTGGGCTCGCTGGCGGGCAAACACGATTTGTTCGTGCGAAATGTTGTAGGCCCGCACCCGCACGCCGTAATACCGAGCCATGTGGAGTGCCAACCCGCCCCAGCCGCAGCCGGCTTCGATGACGAACATATTCGGCTTGAGGCGAAGTTTCTTACAAACGTGGTCGAACTTCGCAAACTGCGCCTCTTCCAGTGTCGCGTCCGGCCGAGGAAAATACGCGCAGGTATACGCCATCCGTTGGTCGAGCCAGAGCGCGTAGAAATCGTTGCCGATGTCATAGTGGTGATGGATGTTTTCCTTGGCCGCACGGAGCGTCGTGCGGCGCGGCCAGCGCAATCGACCAATCAACCGCATCAACAGCGTCGATCGATGACCGGCCCGCTGCATCGAGCGGAAGATTTCGTTGGTCATTTCCTCAATCGGACCCTCGATGGTCAGACGACCGGCGCTATACATCTCGGGGAACTGAAACATCGGGTCGGTGATCACCCGCCATAATGCTCCACTGTCGATGAAACGAATTCGCCCGACGATCGGCGCCGTCGAATGCTCGGGATGAATGATTTCGCCGTTGGGCAACTCGATCAACAGAGACGGATGTCCCACCCGCGTCAAAACGTGTTCGAACAAGCGCCGTTGCAATGACTCGCCGCGGCGTCCCTGGGGACGCGAACGGCGCGGAGGGTCGTTCGGCTTGTGGACTGGGCCAATCGGGTCCTGATCGATCTCCGGCTCTTCAAATTTTGTCGCTGGTTGGTTCACGGTATTTTCCATTATCCAAGTCAACGGATGGTGCAATTATGGCCGATGATACACATTTAACCAATAATCTTAGTCAACGAAAACTGCCGATCCACGACGCCGGGCTGACATTTTTGATTTGCTCTGGCGCGGGCGCAATCTGGCAATGTCGAATTTCGCTCCGCAAAAGCACGTCCTTTCGAGGAGCGACGGGCGACGCGCAAAACCAACGAACACATGACAGGCAAACTGCGCAAGTTGTTCATGCGAGGACCTTGCTCTAAGATTTCGCAGGGCCTCCTCTATCAAACTAAATACCAGGACTGGTCTTTCCGTGTTCCGAACGAAGTGGTTTAAGATCGGCTTGGCCGTGACTCTTTTGGCGATTGTCATTTCGGTCGTCATCCGGCAGTACAAACTCAACCGTGCTCCCCCGGCGACTGTCGGATCCAAGTCGCCTGAGAATGAGCCGAACCCACGGCTTCCCGCGTACATCCTCCCTCCCGTTGCCTTGCCCGGTCGATTCCCCGAAGCGGATCTGACCTCGGGAGAATTCAACCCAAACAAAACTGTCGATTACAACCCCGACAACCGAATCAAGCCGGGACATTGGGCAACGGTCATGACCACGATGGTGTCTACCGAAGCCGACGCTCAAGCTCGACTCTTAGCCCGAATGACCAAAGCCACCGGGGAGACGTTGCCCGTTATTGGGACCGAGCGTTGGCTCAATTCGATTCGACCGGTATCCCTGCCCAAGGGCCAATGGAAACAAGTCGAGACGACGACGTATGTCAGTCCTCGAACCGATATTCGAAACGCCTCCTCGGCTGCCACATTCCGTTTTGATTTGATGTTTGGCAGTTCGAACTACTCCGTCGAATCGGTTGTGCAGCCGACAATTGTGTTGCAGCCGTTTCAGTATGTGATTACTGTTTTCGACCTGCGATCGAGCCGATTCGGTTTTATAGATCAATTGGATTGCGTTCAAGGATTCGATCCGTTGTTCTGGCGTAAATTGTCGCCAGACCCGTTGTCGGAAGGGTTTTTTCATTGGACGGGTTCCCAACCGGATGATCCCGCTCCTTGGCCGCGATCTGCATTGACGGCCACGAGTGTGGCGCATGCGATTTGGTCCGACTTCGATCCCAACGCGTTGGACCAAGCACAGCGGGACGCATTGATCGATTGGTTGCATTGGGGCGGGAGTCTGATTATCAGCGGCCCCGTGGGGCTGGAGCGGTTGACGGGAAGTTTTTTGGAGCCGTATTTGCCGGCGAAGATCGAACGCCGAGCCATGCTGACTCCCGAGGAGTTGGCCCGATTTTTTAAGCCCTGGTCGATGATCGTACCGGAATTAGTTCCTCTGCCCGGATGTTATTTAGAGCCGCAAGGCGGCGGGCAATTGTTCGACGATACGAAATTGATGTGCGAGCGGGCGATTGGCCGGGGACGAATTGTGGCTGTCGGTTTTCCTTTAGATACGGAATCATTTTTTCGTTGGCCTTGTTATTCCAATTTTTTCAATGCCGTGGTCCTGCGCAAGCCTGGCCGCGATGTCGTTGATCGGGATTTCGGAAATGGTAGGATTATACCGCAACCTTCGCATAACCTTCGAGCTCAAAGCCGCCTGCGCTTTCTCAGTCGAGACGATGTTGCTTCCCAGGAATCGCTCGGCAACGCCGCGTGGAACGATCGCAGTGCGGTTCCGTCTGCCGCGGCCCAAATTCTGCGACAAAAATCCTCGTTCAAGCCACCCAGTTCACAATTTGCGCTCGTGGTCCTGGGCGCTTATTTGGTGCTGCTGATTCCGCTCAACTGGTTGGTGTTTCGTTGGGTCGGGCGATTGGAATGGGCCTGGGTCGCAGCTCCGGTGATTTCCGTCATCGGCGCGATCGCCGTGACGACTCTGGCGGCACTCGATGTAGGGTTCGCCCGCGCGCTCGATACGATTGCCGTCCTAGAGCTGCAGGGAGGTTACGAACGCGGCCATTTGGCGGAGTACTCCGCTTTGTATTCGTCGCTCTCAACGAATTTTCATTTCGAGTACGAACAGAACAATGCGCTTTTCTTGCCGATGCAGTCGAATCCGGAAGACCCTTCGCCGCAAGTCGCACCGATCCCGGCGACCCGATCGCTACTCCCCGTGAACTGCTCGCGGGGCCTCAACACACAGATCGATGATTTTTTGGTTCGGTCCAATACCACCGGCTACATCCGCGCTGAACGGATGGTTGCCGTCGGGGGTCCGATTGCGCTTGACGCAGATCCAACTTCGCAAAAACTGTGGATCGACAACCAAAGCCAGCTTGTACTGCGCGACGCCCTGGTCGTTCGGGCGGTCCGCACGGGATTTGAAGTCGCTCGAATCGAGCAGTTGGAGCCAAAAACGCGCTCGGCCGCACTGCGGTTTTCGCCGCTCGATTTCGGCAGCGACATCCGCTTGGGTGCGGTGCGATTGCTGTCCACGCCCAATCGCCACGCCGGCGAGAACGATCTCGCGGAGCTTCTCGCCGCGGCGATGGCCCCGCACGATCTTTCGGCGGGCGAGTATCGCCTGATCGCCCGCTGCGATGCCGACATTTCGCCGATGCTCTGCCAACCCGCGCCGACGCGTGGGAACAAGACGACGATTGTCTCGGTCCGTTTGCGCTCGGTGTTGCCGCCGATCCAAAGTGACAGCAATCGGCTCTGGGCGTATTACGACCCGACCTACGCGGAGTCATTCTTGGAGTACGACGAAACGGACCAATGAGCATCATCGAACTCAACCATTTCGGTAAAGACTACGGCGATTTTACCGCCGTCGAAACGCTGGATTTACACATCGCTCAAGGCGAATTGTTTGGCTTTATCGGACCCAACGGGGCGGGCAAGAGTACATCGATTCGGTTTTTGGCGACACTGCTGCGGCCCACGCGCGGCGACGGAATGGTCAACGGGTTCAGCGTGACTCGCCAGCCGCTCGATGTGCGGCGGAGCATCGGGTACATGCCCGACGCCTTTGGCGTTTATGACGGGATGAAAGTCTGGGAGTTTTTGGATTTCTTCGCGGTGGCTTATCAAATTGGCAAATCCCAGCGCAAGCAAGTCATCGGCGATGTGCTCGAGCTGCTGGATTTGACGCACAAGCGCGACGCGTACGTCAACGGATTGTCGCGCGGCATGAAGCAGCGGCTGTGTTTGGCCAAGACTTTGGTACACGAACCGCCGGTGCTGATCTTGGACGAGCCCACAAGCGGGCTGGACCCGCGCGCCCGCATCGAGGTTAAAGCCCTGCTCAAGGAACTGAAGCAGATGGGCAAGACCATTCTCATTTCCAGCCACGTCTTGTCCGAGCTGGCCGATTGCTGCACGTCGATCGGGATCATCGAACGCGGCAAATTGCTGATGCAAGGACCCATCGGCGAAGTTTATCGCCACATTCGGCAGCACCCGGTGATTCAAATCCGGGTCGCCGCGGGAGCTGAGCAGGCGTTGAGCATCGTGCGGAGTCAGCTCAATATTCGCGATGCCTGGCTGGATGGAACGTCGATTACCGTCGCGTTCCAGTCCGTCGACGACGATCCGGGCGTGTTGTTGCGGAAACTCATCGAGGCCGGAATCAATGTCCGCAGCTACAGCGAAAAGGAACCGACTCTGGAAGACGTCTTCATGACGGTCACCCAAGGTTTGGTGGCCTAAGCTCCACTGCGGGCGGCAGAATCGTAACAACTTCTCTCGCACCAAATGCCAATCTTGTGTGCCACTGGCTCTGCCAGTGCCGAATCATCGGTGATTCCAAAAACACAATTCTTATCGCACTTGGCCCCGGTCCAAGGCTCCTGGCGGTAGGCCATGAACGTGCGGAAGGCCGTCAAACTGTTGCTTCGGCGGCTCTAGCAAATAGTATCGAGCACTCGACCATTTCCAATCTATTGCCTTTGAGCAGAGTTTGCGTTCCACAGGGTTGTCATGGAAATAATTGACGGATCCTTCGAGGGCCTCAGGGGTGTAGAGATTGCGATCGTAGCCCGGACCCTCCTGCCAGTAACGGAAGCAACACTTTCCTGGACGTTCGGTGATCGTCAATCGTTGCAAAAGGTCGTTTTTGGTTTCAACGAGTATCTGTTTGATTTCCTTCGAGAACGGTTGCTTCAACCGAGCCAGGAAATGACCGATTTCGGGTTTAGTCAATGTCGGAAAAACCAGCAGATGAACGTGTTCCGGCATGTACGCAAACGCGACGAGTTTGAACGAATGCTCCTCGCATGCCTCATTGACGAATCGAGACAACCGCCGTCGCCAATCGTCGTTCACTAACAGCGGCATTCGGCCGTAACACGAAAACGTTAACTCGTGAAAATCCCCCGGCTCGTGATAATGCTTTACCTGTTTTTTACGCTCGTTTTGTTCAGTCATTCTGCTGATTGTAGCAACCCCAGATCACCATTTTGCATTTCTGCAGGCTTCGGCACTGGCAGAGCCAGTGGCACACAAGATTGATATTCATCGCCGCGGAGATGTTCGCTGTGGCGCTGCTTCAGCACTGGCAGAGCCAGTGGCACACAAGACCAACTCAATCGACACCGGAACCGAGCTCGCCTGCTTAATACGAATCTGGATCGATGACCTCGCGGCCGTTGATGGTCCCTAGCGCCCGCCATAAATTGATATCGATTTCCCCGCGAATCGGTTTCGTCGCACCATCGAGGAAACTAGCGCAAACCAAATTGCCCGGATGGTAACTGCGGGCAGTAATGGCAGCGTACGTTGGCTGGGTCGCGCTGCGGCCTTCCTGCGTGGAATTGTAATCGATGTCGTAGAGTTGGCCGCCATAGTTGTAGGCCACTTTCGTATTGGGAGCGAAAACGGTTGTCACCCCCGAGTGATGGACGCGGCCATCCGGCCATTCGGTGTGCCCCGTGTTGTCGTTTAGACTTGGGCCGAGCTTGCGCTGTCCGGCCATACTGTCGAACGCATTCGGATTGTTCGGAGGCACTGGACCTGGATCGGCCGTGTTGCGAATGTAGCTCGTGAACGTTTTGACTTCCGCTGCGCACAACGTGTTGCTAAATCCGTCCGGAACGACGTTGACGCGACTGTTAACAAAGAACGGCCCGTCCGGTTCCGTTTGGCTGGTCGGATCGTACACCAACCACGAACCCATGTTGAAGCCGTAGTTTTGCGGATATACGTAAGGGACACCGGCGTTGGTGCGGACGGAATCATTGACTTCGCTAGGACACAAGTAAAGGCCGATTCGCGTTTGCGGCACGCCGGTGACGAGCTGTGCATCCCAGGCGATTTGCAAATTGACTTTGTCGTACGCGTTGCCCCCTTCGATGTAGGGCAGCAGCCGGCCGTGAATCGACCAGGAACCGTTGTTTCCGGCCAACACCGTCCCGGGCGTGATTTTAAAACTCGAGGGATAATGTTCGAATGTCACTAAGTAGTTATGCGCGGCCAGCGACATTTGTCGCAAATTGTTGAGGCAACTCGTGCGGCGGGCTGCCTCGCGAACGCTTTGCACGGCGGGAAAGAGCAAGGCCATCAGGATGCCAACGATGGCGATCACGACTAACAATTCAATGAGTGTAAAACCACGATGCGAATGCCTGTTCATTTAATGCGTGCCCTTGTGCCTTGTTATTGATCCATTTTCCGCTTTTGTGCCACTGGCTTTGCCAGTGTTCGGTGAGTGGCCGTCTCGGCGAGTCGCACTGGCGGAGCCAGTGGCACACAAATAATCATTGCATGGTTGCTCGCATATCAAGCTCTATGCGATGGATCAATATTACCAAGCCGCGCGCAGCTTGAAAAGTTTTGATTTTTGCAGTTTGGTATCGCCGATTACGACGTCAGTCTGCCGGTGAAACTTCGGCCGCAAGGAACACAGAAACACGATCGCCGACGCGAATGGATCCGGACTGATGTACGCGGGCCGTGATTCCCCCGTGTCCGCGCATTGCGTTGAATCCTCCCGGACCCAGGTTTTCTTCCATCCTGCGGCACGGATCGCAATCCCCCGTGCCGAATAAAATGGCGGACCCGATTTGAAAGTAATGGTTCTTGAGCGATTGCAGGTTGATCCCCGACACGACGATGTTGCGCCGCAATAGGCCCGGATCGATTGGTTCGCGAGCCAGAATACCGGCCATAGCTTGCAGATGTTCGAACTGAATCAAGGTGACTTGACGCGTCTTGCTTGTCCCACCCTTGAATCGATCACCGGACAAACCGTGCTGTTCATCGACTTCGACTTGGTTCACGACGGTTAGAGGCTGGACCCGCGCTGGGCGGACCCCGATCCAACGGACTTCGCCAATTTGCGGAATCGTCGAAAGAAGGTCTTGGTATTCCATCGAATTCCCATTGGAAAAATCGAATCAAAAAATTGAACCACGGATAAAACGAGGAATGGAATGCTCCCGCCCTACTTTTCTTATCCATGCCATCCGTGAAATCCGTGGTCGATTTTCTTGACTGCTGCGACAAGTATTCGCGACGACTGACATTGTACAGAGCAGATCTCGCCGAGCCGATCGGCCTGGATGAAGGTCTCGCATTCGCGACGATTTTCGCTACTTGCCAGTCGAGATCGACTGTGCCATATTGCGGTCTGAAACCGACAGCGCTGGCGCGGGTGTGATCACGTTTCGCGTATTGGCCGCCCCAAAACACCCCACCGCAAGCGCTTTTTTCATTGACCGAAAATCGCTTTGGCGCAAGGTGTGATTCATGGGGAAGAATAACGTCGATTCCATTCGCAATATTGTTTTGTGCGGTCACGGATCGTCGGGCAAAACAACGATCGCGGATAATTTCCTGGCTTTGACCAAGGCGGTCAGTGCGGTCCCCAGCGTGGACGCGGGGACCAGCGTCTGCGATTTTGACCCCGAAGAAAAGCAGCACAAGTACTCGATCGAAGCGGCCTCGGTACACTTCGATTACAACGGCAAAACCTTCCATCTAATCGATACGCCTGGATATCCGGACTTTATCGGGCAAGCCATTTGCGGATTGCATGCGGTCGAGACCGCGCTCATCGTGATCAACGCGCATTCGGGGATCGAAGTCAACACGCGGCGCGTATTCGACGAAGCTGGAAAGCTCGGCTTGGGCCGCATGATCGTCATCAACAAGATGGACGACGACAACGTCGACTTTGCCAAGTTGCTCGGCGCAATCCGTGAGATGTGGGGAGCGCGTTGCGTTCTGTTGAATGTCCCGATCGGCCATGGCGCGAACTTCAAAGGAGTTGTCAGCACGCTCAACGTGCCCGCCAACACGGCCGGGGCACTCGTCGATCCCAAGGAAATCAGCGAACCGCTGATCGAATCGATCATCGAGGTCGACGAGGCCGTCATGGAAAAGTATTTCGAAGGGCAAAAGCCCACCGACGAAGAGCTTTCCAAACTCATCGTGCGGGCGGTTCGCAGCGGCACACTGGTCCCGATCGTATGCTGCTCGGCCAAAACGCAAGCCGGATTGACCGAAGTACTGGACGCCGTTGGCTTTTGTGGGTTGTCCCCTCGCGACTTGCCGCGCCGGGGAACCAAAGACGGCAAAGAAATTGAGATTACTACTGACTATCCGGGATTGGTCGCGCAGGTCTTTCGAACCCGCATCGACCCGTTCGTGCAAAAGCTAAGCTTCATTCGCGTCTTTTCCGGGACCATGAAACGCGACGATCAAGCCCACCTCTCGACCGCGCGGAAAGCCGCCAAGCTCACGCCAACCCTACGCGTGCAAGGTGAAAAAACCGAACCGCTCGAATCGGCCGGACCGGGCGACATCATCGCGCTGGCCAAAATGGAGGACCTGCACACCGGAACCGTGTTGGGGGATGTGCTGCTTCCGAAAATGGTGTTCCCGACTCCGATGGTGGGCTTAGCCGTTACTCCCAAGAGCCGCAACGATGAGACGAAGCTCTCCGGTGCGCTGCATAAGATCGTGGAAGAGGATCCGACGTTTCGTTTGGATCGCGACGCCCAAACGAAGGAACTTGTCGTCACCGGAATGAGCGAATTGCACTTGACGCTCGTTCGCGAAAAGCTGCATCGCCGCGACAAACTGGACGTCGAAACGAAACAGCCGCGGATCGCCTTCCGCGAGACGATTCAAGGAGAAGCCGAAGGAATGTATCGGCACAAGAAACAGTCTGGCGGCCGAGGCCAATTCGGCGAAGTCCACATTCGCATGTACCCTCTCCCACGCAACACGAATATCCAAGAGTACGCCGTAAAGGCTCGATTTCCTTCCATGCGCGAGACGCACTACGACGAAAAATCGAACTTTTTGTGGATCGATTCGATTGTCGGCGGTTCCATCCCAGGCAACTTCTTGCCGGCCATCGGCAAAGGCTTTGCCGAGCGAATCGAGGGGGGC
This sequence comes from Pirellulaceae bacterium, assembly GCA_041745295.1. Lineage (GTDB taxonomy): Bacteria > Planctomycetota > Planctomycetia > Pirellulales > Pirellulaceae > JANMEB01. The sequence goes on from JBGTJE010000040.1 coordinate 28,187, forward strand.
GTGATTGCCGGCTATCCGGTCCAAGATCTGTGCGTCGAAGTTCACTTTGGAAAATACCACGACGTCGACAGCAGCGAAGCCGCATTTAAAACGGCCGCGCGACATGCCTTTAAGCAAGTCTTTGAGAAAGCCCGCCCCAGTTTGCTCGAACCAATTGTCAAGATGAACATCACGATTCCCGAATCCCACGTCGGCGACATCTACAGCGACATGTCGGGCCGCGGCGGCCGCGTCTCGGGCAGCGATTCCGCCGGCGGCGGCTTTACGACCGTCCATTGCGAAGTCCCGCTGCGCGACGTGATCACCTACGCTCGCTCGCTGTCGAGCATGACCGGTGGCCTGGGGAGCTACACCATGGACTTCAGCCACTACGACGTCATGCCCTCGAACGTCCAACACGAAGTCATCGCCAAAGCCGCCCACAAGGACGAAGAGGAAGAAGGGTAAGAAATTAGGAATTACGAATTAGGAATTACGTATTGAAGAAGTGACTCGTCGCGCACTCTCGGGAGATGAGCCTCGTTCCCACGCTCCGCGTGGGAACGCACTGTCTTGGAGGCTCCGCCTCCCTCCTTGCTATTAATATCATGACCAAACGAGTCCCGTGTCTGACGGATAACTTTGGCAACAATTTCACTGTCCGGAGTTGTTGCCATGACACGCACTCGCTATCGTTTTTGCGACGATTTTCTGCCGCACTTCATGACGGACACTGTCGTCGCTTGGCTTCCTGTTTTTGCCCAGCCCGATTTTACAATTACCGTTCTCGATAGCTGGCGATTCTTGCAGCGCGAACGTGAGATTGACATTCTGGGTTGGGTGATCTTGGAAAATCACTTGCATTGGGTGGCTGTTGGACCGCAACTTGGTAAACGTGTCGCTGAATTCAAATCGTTTACGGCGACTTCGATCATCAAGCAAATGCAGGCATGGGGGTTTAAGACCCCATTGCAGGAGCTTGCTTATTTCAAGCAGTCACACAAAAGCGACCGTGAGCATCAGCTCTGGCAAGAAGGGAGTCATCCGCAAGCCTTTGAGACTGACGGTGTTATTCTGCAAAAGCTGGAGTACGCTCATTACAACCCGGTGCGCCGAGGGTACGTGGACGATCCGATTCATTGGCGGTATTCAAGCGCCCGAACATACGCCGGCCTGCCAGGATTGCTTGATGTTTGCACGGATTGGCTGTAGGTGTAAAGGCGTGGTGAATTGAGATGCAAAAAAAGGGAGGCGGAGCCTCCAAGACAGTGCGTTCCCACGCGGGAGCGTGGGAACGAGGGCCCGGCGAGCGTGGGAACGAGGGGTTACGTTTTGGTAAGCGCCGCCAATCGTTTCGCAAGCTCCTCCAGCATTAGGTCATTGCAGCTGCCCGGAGAGATGCGGGCCGAGATGCTCTGCTCGGGCGTGCGACGAGCTAGTTCGCTGGGATCGATCGGTTGTCGATACGAGTCGCGAAATGCCATGCCGTCAAATTGAACACGATCGAGGGCCACGTCGGTGGCGTACATGTCGGGTGAAATCGCAGCCCGCATCCGCTCGGCTTGAAACTGCAAACCATGGACCAGCTCGGGCACGAACTGCAGCCCACGCAACGAACTCTCGATCGCGCGGATCGTGGCGGCTTTGGAAAGTTGTAAATCGCGGTGATAACCCGCGGGCAACGACAACAATGCCTGGACTTCGCTCATGGCGCCTTGCACGACAGCGTGTTGTCCTCGCAGCAACTCGACCGTATCGGGATTGGATTTATTGGGCATCAAGGAGGAGCCGGTAGTGAATTGGCTGGGCAGACGCACAAAATCGAACTCTTGGCAAGTGAATAAGCTTAGATCCCAGGCAAGTCGTCGCAGTGTCAGAGTTGCTTGAGCGAAACAGGCTAAGACCTGTAACTCGAACTGCCCGCGGCTGTTTTGCACATAGATCGGGTTGATTTGCAGTCGGTCGAAATTCAGTTCCTCCGCAACACCCTCACGGTCCAGCGGAAGATTTACACCGTAGCCGGCCGCCGTTCCAAGCGGTGAAGTATTGAGCCAGTGCCGCGTGAGCCTCGCCAATTCAGCCGTGTCGATCAAGGCCTCGGCGTAGGCTGCCAGCCAAAGCTCGACGGTTGACGGGACCGCGCGTTGCAAGTGCGTATAACCCGGCATCGGCGTTCGCTCCGTTTGCCCGGCCCGTTCAAGCAACGCACCGGCAGACCGGGCGCAGATGTGACCCAGCCGATCGAGCGCGGCTCGCAAGTACATTCGAAGCGCGACTTGGACTTGGTCGTTGCGGCTGCGCCCGGTGTGAATTTTGCCGCCCACATCGCCCAGCCTTTGCACCAGCCAAGACTCGATCGCCGAATGCACGTCTTCAAACGGCGGCTCCAGCCGCAACGTACCGGCGCGAAAAGCCTTCAACAATTCGGTCAGTTCGGAGGTCAGTAAGTCGCACTCATCGTCGGGCAGAATTCCGATGCGCTGCAAACCCCGAGCGTGCGCCTGCGACGCGAGGATGTCGTACTCGAACAAATAGCGATCCCAGTGCAGGTCATCGCCGCTGAGGAATTGCTGTAGCTCTGCGTCCGGTCGGTCGGGTTGATTCGATTTGGACCATAAGAAATCAGTCATGGGCAATCCCGAAATGGTGCTCGAATCCACACATTAAATTGACGTTTTGAATGGCTTGGGTGGCGGCCCCTTTAGATAAATTGTCAAGCGCTGCGACGACGACCCAGCGCGTCGGATCGTCCGGATCGCATTGCAACCCGCCGACGCGGCAGAGCGGGGTTTTGAGGACTTGCTGAATCTCGGGGATCGCTTCGTCGTAGATGAGAAAAGGGTGATCTGCGAAAAAGTCGCGAAACCGATTGTGCAATTGTTTTTCAGTCAGCTCGCGATCGAGCTGTAAACTCAGCGTGAGCGAGATCCCCCGAAAAAACGCCGCCACGTGCGGCAGTAAGCGGACCCGATGGCCCAAGTGCCGTTCGATTTCCAATTCGTGGGAGTGTTCGATCAGTTGATAGGGCATCAGATTGTCCGCCAGCTTTTGCGGGTCGTTGCGCGGCGAGGGAGTTCGCCCCGCGCCGCTATACCCCGAAACCCCGAACGCCAGCACTGGCTCGTTTAAGTATTCACGAATCGGCCAGAGGGCCAATTGAACGCCGGTCGCGTAACAACCCGGATTGGCCACGCAGCGACTCGCTGCGATTTGCGGCGCGAAGAGTTCAGTGAGCCCGTATTGCCAGTTTGGATCGCAACGATAATCCGCACTGACATCCAGCAACTTGGCGCCGGCGTTTCTCAACGGCTCGGCAAAGGCTTGGGCCTCACCGTTACCCAGGGCGAGGATCCAGACGTCGGCCTTTTGCTCCGCGAGAGTTTGCGGATCGGCGGGCTGAAACGTCAATCCGAGCGCGGACCATTCGGGATATTCATCCGCGAGTTTCCGGCCGGCAAGCGATTGGGACGCGAGGCAGGTCAACTCCAAGCTCGGATGGTTTGCCAGGCAGCGAATGATCTCTTGCCCCACGTAACCGCGCCCACCGACGAGGCCGACACTAGGCATTCTGCAACTCCGATGTCAGAAATTGTCGCCGCGAAAAAGCGTCTTGCGTGCAGCGCTCGAATGCGTCGAAGTCGGTCAATCCATAATGGAAAATGAGCCAAGGCGAACGTCGGGCCACGCCGTCGGACTCGCGCAAATACCAAGAGTTAATCGGGTTCGTTTCGCGCGACCGCCAATACAATTTTTGATAGTGGCTGCGAATCACGTTCCACAGTGCGGCTCCCAGCCCCTCGCCTTGGGCCTCAGGCGTGACGACGAATTTATCGAGGTAGGGGATCCCGTCGATCCCTTGCGCTATTACCGCCGCCGCGCGCTTCGTCTCAGACCAAATTACTCGGTTCAAATGCAAGTGTTCAAAGTAGGCGTCATCGAGTTCGCGACCAAAGCACGTTTCGATCAGCGCGTGCAATTGCTTGCGGTTGAGCGAATCGAGGTCGCTGACTTGATGAAAGGATTCACCGTCGCGGATCAGCGTTCCCGCGCCGCCGTAGGTGAACAATTCGCGCGTCAAATGCTCGGCCGATGTAATCGAGATCGAGGAAGCGCTCGATAGCTGATCGAGCAGTTGTTTGATCTCCTGCAATTTGAGCCGCATTCCCGAATGGACCCAAGGAGCCGCCATAAGATTTTCGTACTCGGTCGCCAAGTTGATCGCCGAAATGATTTGGCCTTGCGCATCGAGCAGTCCGCCGGTCGGCGTTAGAAACACGATCTTTTGCGGCCGAATTGCCAAAATCAGCGCGCGAGCCGCCGTGTCGGCATTGACGTTAAGGACTTGGCCTGCGGATGTTTCACCCAAGCAGGACACCACCGGCACGGCTTCACTTTCGATTGCCGACTTGATCGACTCGAGATGGACTCGCACGACTCGTCCGACCAAACCCAGCTTGCCGGGGTTTTCGTACTCACATTCAAACACGCCGTGTTGGATCGAGCGGGCGCGAACGCCGAGCCCGTCCAAGCCTTCCACGATTCGCAGATTCTCCCGATAGATCACCGGCCGAACGACGGCCATCGCCTCGGGCGATGTAATCCGCTGGCCCTCGACCGTCGAACATTCAATCTTGGCTTCCGCCAAGGCCTCGGTGAGTTGCGGACCGGCGCCGTGCAAGACGATCGGGATCAAACCGACTTCGTGCAAAAACGCCAACGCCGCGCACAATTCCTTGAGCTGCGAACGGATGATTTCGCCGCCGACCTTGATCACCGCGAACTGCGAGGTGTCGCCACTTCTAAAGCGGCGTAAATACTCGCGGGCTTCGCGGCTGCTGCCGAGCTGACTCAAGAGCTGGATGATAATGTTGCGGGTATTAGTCGGCATGGGCGATCCGTGAATAATGATCGTAGACCAATTTCAATTGGTCTAGCGCGACCCACTCGCCAGCCGAATGGGCTTGGGCGATGTCCCCCGGCCCTAACACAATGGCCGGCCAACCGTGATGAGAAAATAGCGACGCCTCGCTCCAGAAGTCGACGTCGGGGGCGCAGGTCAGCGACATGTCCGCCACCCATTGTTGAGCCTTTTGGCGCAACTGAACAGTGCTTGGCAAACTCGGTCCGAAAAAAGTCGTTTCCCAAAACGCCTCCGGCCCCTTGGCGAGAGTCGCGATCTGCGACAGCAAGGACTCGACATCTTGGCCGGGAGGGACCCGCACACTCCAGCGGACTTCAGCTTGTTCGGCGATCATGTTATTTTTCGTCCCGCCCGCGACGGTTCCCAGATTAAAACAGAAATCGACTCCCGGGCCGGCCGCGTTTTCCATCGTGGAAACAAACTGTATTGCGGCGGCGGACCATTGGATCAAATCATGAACCGCGCTGCGCCGCGAATTCTTGGAAAGCGATGTGTGGCCGGACTGACCTCGGAACGTGCCCTGTCGCGACAGGTACCCACGATGACCCAATACCGCGTTGCCACCCGTCGGTTCCGCAACCACGACCAACTTCGGCGGCACCTCGACCGACTCGAGGAATCGCCGCACGCAGCAGGAATTGCTCCCCTCTTCATCGGTTGTAAACAACAAGCCCAGTTCGACGTCGGATTCGTCGGCCAGAGCCAGCAGGCAAGCCGCCGCGCCCTTAATGTCGCAGGCCCCCAGCCCAATCGCTCGATCGGCGGTCACTCGCAACTGAAATGGATCAGTCGCCCACTGCGATCCGGCTGGAACCGTGTCCAAGTGGACGTTGAACAAGATCTGAGGCGTGCCTCGCCGGGCGTACCAAGCCACCCGCCCGTCGTCGAAATCACTGACTTGAATTTGAAAGTCGCGGCCGCAGATCGAATCCAAAAACTCAAACAGCCGGCTGCGCGGCGCGATCGCACGCGGTGGATTTTGCGTGTCGCAGGCGACCAACTTTGTCAAGTATTCCAAGATCTTGGGCGTCAACTCTGTGGCACTCCGTTGATTTTCGCGGACAGTCGCGAACTTTGGCCAACCAACTTAATGAAGCCCAACGCTTCCTCCGGCGTCCACGTGCACGATTGCGCGTAGACCGAATCGCGATCGCGCAAGATGTGCTTGGATTCGATCGCCGTGGCCAAGACGTGGCCGCCGGTGGTTTCCAACGTCACCGTTCCCGAGACGTGGCGATTGGCGCTGCGCAAATAGGCTTCGAGATCGAACTTGTGCGGCTCGTAAAAGAATCCACCGTACACGAGTTCGGCCCAACGCTGGGCAATCTGATGCCGAAATTGGTTTTGCCAACGTGTGCAAATCGCGTCCTGCAATGCTTGACTGGCGGCCAGCAGCGCGGTCAGTCCCGGACATTCGAACGCGATCCGGCCCTTGAGCCCCACCACGGTGTCCCCAGTATAGATGTGTCGACCGACGCCATAGTCGCCGAACGCGCGATTCAGTTGCGCGAGCATGTTCGGTCCAGGAATGGACTCCCCATCGATGTCCCGGGGGATGCCGCCACTAAACTCCACACAGATTTTCAGCGGCTGCTGAGGCCACTGCGCTTTGGGTTTAGTCCATTTCCAAATATCGGCTGAGGGAGATTCGAACCGGTCGATGGCGCCGCCGGACGCGGTGACGCCTAGTATGTTTTCGTTGACCGAATACTTGGACGTGGAAAGCCGTACTTCGATCCCGGCCTCCGTTAGGATTTCAATTTCGCGGTCGCGAGCCTTTTGGACCTGGGCTTGCAGGTCGCGGACCGGGGCCAGAATTTCGTAATCCCCCAAGCTCAAGACGGTCTGATCGAAACGCAACTGATCGTTCCCCATCGCCGTGCAGCCGTGGGCAAATTTCTTGGTCCCTACCTGATCGCAGATTTCCAGACACTTGCGCACGATGACGTAGCGATCCGAACAGAGCATCGGGTACTGGCCCAACATACGGGCTCCGCTCCACAGGAGCGGCACGACGAACTCGTCCCACAGCGGCTGGCCCGCGTCCACAGTCCAATGCCGGAATGAGCCGAGCTCCCGCGCGCGTTGCTCGATGTACGCTCGCTCGTCGGCGGAGACTCCACCGGTATCGACGAAAACGGTATGCACATCGAGCCCGCGGCGCTTCAGCTCGAACAAGCAATAGCTTGTATCGAGTCCGCCGGAAAACGCTAAGACAACGGATTGACTCATGAAACAATTACTCCTCGATTCAACGGCGCGGCGGGGATGGGAGACATCGCTTGGCCAAAACGATTTTGATGGGAAACTCGCCTTGAGCCACGCTTCCCGAAATATTAGCCGCAGGACAATTGCGAAACGTTATTATTCGCAATCTCGCCGGCAATACAACGGCCAACGCGTTTCTCGTTCCCACGCTCCTGCGTGAGGGTGTCCTGGATTTCCGCGCGTGCCGCGGCGTGCTTTTTGTCATTCCGGGCTGAGACCCGGAATCCAGGCCCACGGAGGGAGAATTGCCAATCAATCGTTGAGTTGACGTGTCTCAGTTATGCGTCGATTCCGCCCTAGGGACGCTCTTCCCTCAGCGCCTTGGCTCACGAATGTTAGCAACAAGGGCTCATCCCCATCCGTGGAAGATGGATTCCGGGTCTCAGCCCGGAATGACGATGACTCGAGCTGTACCGGCATGACGCGCGACGGGTCGTGCGACGCTCGAACAAGGCCGACGTCATTGCTTCGCCAGCCGCAGCAGAATCGCCTTTTGCACGTGCAGCCGATTTTCGGCTTCGTCCAAGGCCACGCAATAATCGGCATCCATCACCCCGTCGGTCGCCTTGACGTTGCGGCGCAGCGGCAGGCAATGACTAAACAAGGCTCGATTCGTCAGCGCCATTTTTCGCTCGTCGACAATAAAGTTCCGCAGGTCTTTGCGCCATTCCCATTCCTGGTCTGGTTTTCCGTACAGCGGCAACGCCCCCCAGCTCTTGGCGTAGACGACATCGGCGCCACGGTACGCCGCTTCGATGTCGTGCGCAACCGTCAAGGAGCCTCCGCTTTCGGCGGCGTTTTGGCGGGCCGCCTGCATGAACTGCTCATCGAGCAGATAGTCTTCATTAGGGCAAAGCAACGTGACGTCCATTCCAAATTTGGTGGCGATCAACAGCGCGGAGTTGGCCACGGCCGTGTTGAGTGGCTTGGGATGCCAAGTCCAAGTGAGCAGGTACTTCCTTCCACGGACGCTCTGAAGTTTCTCGTGCAGCGTCAGCATATGGGCCATTTCCTGGCAGGGATGAACGATCGTCTCCATGTTGATCACGGGAACCCGCGAATGTCGGGCCAGGGCTTGGATAACCGAATCGGTTCGGTCGTAGCTCCAGTCCTGAAATTTTGGAAATGCGCGGAGCGCGATCATGTCGCAGTACCGCGAAAGCACCCCGGCGACTTCGGCGATTTGCTCTTCGGCTTCGCCGTCCATGACCACGCCGCGCTGGAATTCAATCGGCCAAGCGTCTTTGCCGGGTTGCAAGACGATCGCCAGACCGCCCAGCTGATGAATTCCCAGCTGAAACGAGGTGCGGGTGCGCATCGACGAATTGAGAAATAAAAGCGCAACCGACTTGTTGCGCAGTCCGCTTTGAATGGGATTTTGTTTGAGCTGTTGGGCCGAGTGCAGCAGGGACTGCAATTCGTCCAACGACCAATCTTGGGTTGTCAAAAAATGTCGCATGGTGAAGTCAATCGCACCGAGGCGGAGCCTCGAAGACATTGCGTACCCAGGCGGGAGCCTGGGAAAGAGTAGGATTCAAAAAATGTCGCATGATTTTCCAGTCGTGATACAGTCGTTCGCGCCGAGATTGGTTTATTCTCCTGTCGGTACGGCGTTGATTTTGGGCCAAAACAAAAACGTAATGCCCAACATAATGGGAGCAAGCGCGGCCAGGATCCAACAAGGTGGCAAACCGATTCGGCTAAGAACAATGTTGCAGATGAAATAGAAAGCCGTGGACAAGAGGATGCCAATCCAGGTGAACAAGTTCATGGCGCCCAAGACTCGGCCTTTCTGATGTGCGGGCGGCCGAGCTTGAATGAAGACTTGCAGTGGAACGGCGAGTAGTCCCGCGAACCCGCCGGCGATGAACAGGCCCGCGCCCATGGCATAGGGTTTTGTCGAAGGGTCTAGCCCCGACGCTGCGATTGTGGCCACAGCGACAAACGCCAGAGCGGTACCAAATGCCCCGAGTCGTACCAATCCAAAGGCAATCCGGTCGCGCGAGAGCCACCCCGAAATTCCGCAGCCGATGCCGATTCCGAACGCCATACACGCATTGATCCCACTGGTCAGCCCATCTCCCCATTGCAGCTGGCTTTTGCCAATTTCGTTCACGGTCGGCAAGACCACGCCGCCGGCGAACCAAAAAATGGAATAGACCAGGAGCACGATGATCAGGGCCCGATCCGATGAAAGCGTCCGCCATGCGCTCGACTCCACGAGGAGACAGCTCGGCGAAAATCTCAAATTCGGTTGAGCCGCCGGACGACTCCGAATCAACTGCGCCGTAATCGTTCCGAGGATCGCGATGCAAATGCATAAGCAGCTAATAATCCACAGTCGGTTGCCGACTAGTTCTTTGAGAAATCCGGAAAGTGCAATTCCAAAGATAATTGCCAGGAACGTGGTCATCTGAACCCAGCCGTTGGCGGCCGGAAGCTGTTTTTCGGGAAGCATTTCCGGCAGAATTCCGTACTTCGAGGGCCCAAAAAAAGCGCTATGCGCGCCCATGAAAAGGAGCACGATAATCAAGCTGGTTAGTAGCTGAACCGAACCGAACGGTGCGCTGAGTAGCGCGATCAGACCGCTCAACATGACGAGCACTTCCGCGACTTTGCAAAGCACGATGATATTTCGCTTGCGAAAGCGATCTGACAAAAAGCCCGCCAAGCCCGAAAACGCTAGAAATGCGACTGTAAAAAGGGCGGTCGCAATCGGCTGGTATTGGTCTTCCTGTAAATTCCAGAGTCGCTTGTAATCGAGACAAAGCAGGAGCACCATCTGCTTGTAGACGTTGTCATTGAATGCGCCGAGGAATTGGGTTGCCAACAAACCGACAAACGAACGGTTGGCGAACAGCGCGCCAGTCGGAGTGATAGGACCAGGCGTCGAAGCGTTGTGCGGTGGATCCGGAGCTAGCGTCATTGCGGTTCGACTGTTTAAGGCGATTTCGGTTTTCGTGGTGCATGGCGAACCGACGTGAGGTAGCCGATGATCACGCCAAGGACTAGTCCGGCCCCGTGTGCCCAATTGGCCATTTCAGCGCCAAGCAACTGTCGATCCAAACTGGAGACCCCCAGGAAAAACCAAGCGATCGCCCAAATCACTGTCGCCCGCGGCACGTAAAACCCGGCCGACCAATCGAATCGAGATTTCATCCAGGCGATTCCCAGCAGCCCAAACACGACTCCGGAGATTCCACCGAAGATCGACAACCCCCAACCATCGAGCCCGGCGATCGGCGACCCACCGATGCGGCTGGGAGTCGCCGCTTGCAAGAAGTTTGATACCACGGCGATCGCCAAAACGGAGAGGGCAAGGTACAGCGTCCCGTAGCGATTCTCCAACACCCGTCCCAGTTGATAAAGCGCCAACAGATTTAACACCAAATGCGCAACGCCGAAATGAATAAATATCGGTGTCACCAGCCGCCAGACTTCACCGTGCAGGATGTTGTACGCGCGAACTTGAAAGTCGTCGACGTGGCGATTTTGGAGATTGCCCATCGCAGAGGGCGGAATCGCAGTAAACGTCAATGTCTGAAAAAGGGACGACTTGAGCATTCGAATTGTGGAGTCGTCGCGATTCGGCGCGTTGGAGTTGGCGGAAAACGTTTGGAAAAACCAAAGCACTACGCAGAGCGTGGTCAGACCGAAGGTGAGCGGCGCTCGGTACGTCGGACCCAGGCGCATTTGCGACGAAAACGATCGGACCAATTTGCGGGCCTCAGTTCGTTTTTTGGCTTCGATGCGCAGGATTTCGCTGGCGCGTTCCAAAACGTTTGCAAATTCGCCAGCGTCGGGGTTGGCGGCGAATCGAGTCAGCAGCTGCTGCGCGGCGGCGACGTCGTCTTCGTTCTTGATCCAGATTTTGGGCTGGCCGCCATCGCGATCGATGTGCGCTGAGATATTGTGCGTGACGAGAAAGGCAACAAATGTTTCCAGTTGCTTCGCGTCGCCAAGAGTGCCAATACATCGCATCAGTCGATCCCGATTTTTCCCTGCCGCTTTGCCGCCACCATCCGACGGTCGAACTATCGCCCAATTCCCAGTTGCCGGAGCTTGCCTTGCTCCAACAGTCGCTGCGAATACTCAACCTCTTCGTAATAATCCCGTCGGCGTAGCAAACTTGCCGCAGATTCGTCCAACACGACAATCACATCGCGATGCAACTGCAAAGCCGATGCGGTCACTTGAGCGGTAATCGGCCCCTCGATCGTGTCGCGAACCGCCTTGGATTTGCGTTCACCCATCGCCAGCAACAAGCATTGTTTCGATTCGAGGATCGTGCCAACGCCCATCGTAATCGCCAACCGAGGGACTTCATCGATCGAATCGAAAAAACGAGCATTGTCCCGAACCGTTTCGCTGGCCAACGTTTTGAGCCGAGTCCTGCTTCCGAGCGATGAGCCGGGCTCGTTGAAGGCAATATGTCCGTCGCTGCCGATCCCCAGAACCTGCAGATCGATCCCCCCGCAATCCTCAATTCGGTGCTCGTATGCCAAACAGCTCGCGCTGAAATCGAGCGCTCGCCCATCGGGCACGTACGTTTGCTGAGGCGGAATGTTGATGTGATTGAACAGATGTTCCTGCATGAACCAGCGAAAGCTATGCCGGTCGCTGGCCCCCAAACCTACGTACTCGTCCAAGTTGAACGTCGTCACGCGGGAGAAATCCAACCCCTCGTTCCGATGCCATTGGATCAAGTCCTGGTACACCGGCAAAACCGTCGTTCCGGTCGCCAAGCCTAGCACACACGACGGCTTTTGTTTCACGAGCCGGGCGATGAACTGTGCGGCGCGCTGACTGGCTTGGTCTTCGGTATCTTGGATGATGACCCGCATAGGACGATTCCGCTAGCAAGTGCTCCTGATTGGAACGCGTCAATTTAGCGGATAAATCAGTTCGAGCGTAGACGACGAGCGGCGCGGCGGGCGGCGACCCGATTCGAACTTGCCAAGAACGTGCGAATCCGAGAAAGTCTGCCGCCGCCAGTTCGCGCGAGTCCGGCCACCCTTGTACGGACGTGATTGCCTCCTTTGCTTTTGGGGAAACCCGATGAGCGCCGACGCCCAGAAATCTCCGACTTCCGTCGAGTTCCATTCCTCCGCGGAGGACGTGGGCATCTTGCCACCTCGATTCGCCGAAACGATGGCGGGAATGGACCCGGATCTTGTCGCCCGAACCAAGAACCAGATCCGCATACTAATCCAAGAGATCGCCGACTTGGCGAACTCGGATTGTGAATTGGAATCCTTTTTCGAAGGGTTTCTCACGCGCACCACGAGCGCCTTGGGCGGCGTGGGGGGCGCAATCTGGTTAATCAACTCCGGCGGACAACTTGAATTGAGCTATCAAATCAATTTGGCTCAAACCATTGTCGCCAATGACCCACAAGCCCAGATGCAACATTCACGATTGTTGCAGAAGCTGATCGAGTCGGGACAGCCAGCTTTGGTCGCTCCTCGTTCGGGCGACGGTGAAGCCCACGGCGGAAATCCTACCGAACATCTGCTCGTCATCAACCCGATCCATCTCGATCAACAAGTCGCCGGGTTGGTCGAAATCTTTCAGCGGGCTGGGGCCGGGCCGGCAACCCAGCGCGGTTATCAGCGGTTCGTTGCGCAAATGAGCGACATTGCCAGCGGTTATCTCAAGAATCGCCGCCTCCGACAATTCACCGGCCAACAGGAAATGTGGCAGCGCCTCGAACAGTTTATTCGCGCGATCCACCAAAGTCTCGACACGCGGCAAACGGTTTTCGCCATCGCCAACGAAGGGCGCAGGTTGATTGACTGCGATCGGTTGAGCGTCGCGTTGTACAACGGGGGCCGTTGCACGATCCACGCCGTCAGCGGGTTGGACTCGTTGGAGCGCCGCGCGGCTCAAATCAAAGACCTCAACCGCCTGTCGGCAGCCGTCGTCCGCGCCCGAAACCCGTTATGGTATTCGCCCACCTCGTCGGATGTGCCGCCACAAATCGAAAAGCACTTGCACCGATACATCGATCGTTCGCACACCAAGATGCTGGCGATCGTGCCGCTGCAGCGTCCCGCGGCGGATTCCAATGCCGCGAAACGCGCGGCCAGTCCCGCCATCCTCGGCGCCTTGATCATTGAACAGCGCACGCAAGGCGACGTTTCCAAATCAATGCGGCAGCGCATCGAAGTCGCTGCTACCCATAGCCAAGACGCGCTGAATAATGCGTTAGACCACAATAGCATCTTTCTCTTGCCGGTTTGGCAGTTGCTCGGTCGTTGTGCAAAACTCTTTCGCGGCAGCAGCTTGCCCAAGACCCTCATCGCCGCCACGACGATCGCCGCGGTAATTGCCGCGCTCTGTTGGTTTCCCTACCCATTTACGCTGGGTGCCAACGGCCAGCTCGACCCCAAAACACGATTCGAGATTTTTGCCGGCGTCGACGGCACGTTGGATGAAATTTTGGTACCGGAAGACCCCGCGGCGATTGTCGAGCAAGGCCAGCTACTGGCCACGATGACCAACAACGATTTGCTCGTAAAGATCCGCGACCTGGAAGGCCAGCAAAAGCAGCAGCAAGAACGGATTCGCAGTTTGGACCGCGCGTTTAGTCAAAAAATGGAACGGCTGGAAATACTGCAAATCGAACAAGAGCGGGCCGAAGCCATCGAGCTGGAAAAGGGCATCGCCAGCCAACTGCTCGTTAAGCAGCGCGAATTGGAATTGCTCAATGTCGTCGCGCCGGCCCGCGGTCACGTGGTAAATTGGCAACTGCGGCAGAATCTGTTGCGGCGACCGGTGCAAATGGGCCAAAACCTCATGACAGTGGTCGATCCCAATACCGATTGGGAATTGGAGCTGTCGTTGCCTGAAAAACGACTCGCTCATTTATTGAACGCAGCCGAACAGACCAACGAACCGCTCCACGTAACGTTTAGCTTGGCGTCGCATCCCGGGCGAGAATTCTTGGGAACGCTGTGTCAAATCGATCGCCGCTTGGAGGTCCGCGGACAAGACGGCAATGCCGCTCGCGTTCTGGTCAACTTCGACAAGGCGCAATTTCCGACCGAGCTGCTGCGAACCGGGACAAGAGTGACCGCGCAAATCCATTGCGGAAGTCACTCGATCGGCTATGTCTGGTTTCGCGAATTGTTCGAGACGATTCATGCCGCTTGGTTAATGTGGTTTTAGGTTTAACCATGAACGTTTGCATCCAAGGTGGCACGCCCGGAGTCGTCGATGGTCGTGGTAAAACAACTGAAAACGCAACCAAGCCCGTCGACGACTCAGAGCGTGCCACCCCTTTTTCTGCGGCTCGAGCTGACTTGAAATCACTCGCCCGCTAGCGATGGGGAAAAACTCAATCGCGCGACTGGAACCAACCGATGTTTGCGATACGTTCATTTCTCGTCCGCTCCATTTTATTTGTCGATGTCCACATGAATTTCAGAATGCGCCATTCCGTCGTCATGTTGAGCTTGTTGTTAGCATCCCTCCTGCCCGCAATCGTCGTGGCCCAAGAATCAGTACGCGCGATTTCGTCGGCGCAGCTTACGCTGCAGTCTTGTGTGGTCATGTTGATCGACGATATCGACGTTCCGGCCCGCGAAACTGGCGTGCTGGTGGAACTCAACGTACGCGAAGGCCAAGCCGTCAATCAAAATGATTTGCTAGGCAAGATCGACGACCAGATCGTGCAGCGCAAGCGCGACGAAGTCGCCGCCAAACTCAAAGCGGCGGAACAAAAAGCCAGCTCGACCGTTGAAATCGATTACGCCATCGCTGCCTTCCAAGTCGCGGAAAAGGAATTCGAAATCAATCGCGAATTGCGGCGAAAAAACAACGTGTCCCTCATCGAATACGAAAAGACTCTTCTCGCCAAGACCCAAGCCCACCTTTCGATCGAGAAGACGAGAAACGATTTGGCGATCGAAGGGCTCGTCGCGGAAGCTCAACGGGTCGAATTGGATGCCGTCCAAGATTCGATCGCCCGCCATCAAATCGGTGCGCCGCTCGACGGAAATGTCATGGAGCTTTGCAAGCAGGCTGGTGAATGGGTACAGACCGGCGACAAAGTGCTGCGGATTGTTCGCATGAATCGTTTGCGCGTACAAGGTTTTGTCGAGGCGGCCCAATTTGACCCCCACGAAATCAACGGGCGGCAAGTTTTGGTTCAAGCTCGGCTGGCACACGATCGCGTTGAATCGTTCCGCGGTCACGTGTCGTACGTCGACCTGGAAAAGCGCGGGGGCAGTCAGTCGTCGATGGGGAGCCGTTATCTGATTTGGGCGGAAGTCGACAATCGAAGCGAGAATGGCGACTGGCTCTTGCGTCCAGGCGCCGACGTCGATCTGACGATCGACCTCGTCTCCCCTGCTGTCGCCTCGACTCCCACCGCCAGCCAACCGAGATAAACACTCCGGCACTTGGCGAGCGGGTGCTTTGCCCAAAGACAGCACTGGCAGAGCCAGTGGCACACAAGACCGAAGCGATTTTCCGTGTGCCACTGGCTCTGCCAGTGTTTCGAAATCACTTTTTAGGCGAAGCCGCGAGCGGGCGGCTCACGCGCACGATCGTTCGGCACGGCTGTTCAGTGAATCCCACGGGCTTGCCCCGTGGATTGTTAGGTTTCGCAGAGGCAAACGCGAGTAATAAACGTGAACCTCCACGGGGCAAGCCCGTGGCATCCGGGGAACAGTTGTTCGATCCGAAAGTAGAAGCGAACGTGAAGCTCCACGGGGCAAGCCCGTGGCATCTAAGCAAACGACGCGCCGAACGTTTGTGGGCGTGAGCCCCCGCTCGCCTTTGCACTACGCGAACAAGCTGTGTAGCGGAATCTTTCCGCTGCCGAGCTTGCCGCCATAGTTCGCGGTGTGGATGGCGACCACTCCGGGACAAGAAGTGGCTGCTTCGATGCCGACTTTCATACCTTGCCGGACGTCCATTTCGCGCGGTCCACTGACGATGATCTCGTACACGCAGCGGACGTCGTTCCACAACCTGGTGGCGGGAAGCGCGGCCAGCGTAGGACAATACGCATCGTTGGTCGTCGCCACCATGTCGGTGTAATTCTTTGCCCCAACCTTTGATCCGCTGGCCGCACACTTGACGACGACCAGCGGTACGCGGGCGACTTGTTCGAGCGTTTTTTCCGCGGCCGCCAAAGCGGTTTCGTTCGACTTCGCCAGGATGAGAAACATCCCCCCCGTGACGGCTTTGACCACGCCGAATCTGCGTTGGATGTTGAGCCAGCCGTCCATCCGCGGAATTTGAAAAACCGTTCGGCCGAAGACTTGGGCCTCCTGCTCAAAACCGTCGCCGAATCGTTGGATGACTGTTCCTTCCAGGTCGATTTGATCTTCGACTAATTCGGACGGCAATCCGTCGAAAGCCGCCGAAGTGGGAATCGGGACGCAGCCTTTGCGCAGTCGGAGGGCCAAGCATTGTTTGAGGTGATCGAGCTTGCGATCCATTAACTGAATCAAAAACCCCGGTCGGCCGTCGGGCGAGTCTGCGGGAGCGACTTCGCGTTCGAGAGTCGCTTCGCACGGCGGGGCCGTGGCCGATCTCCCGATCCCTTTCGTCTCGAGCGCTGCTTCCAAAGCCCACTTGCGATTCACTCCCGTGATCAAAACGCGGCAGCACTGCGCGCTAAACGTTTCCGAGTAATCGTCTTGGATCGGTACGTCGTTGATTTTGAGTTCGGGCATCGACTTTTCCTCAGGCTTGTTTTATCGAGGCTCGGGTAATTCTAAAACAATCTCGCCCCAGTCCTCATGCTCAACTGAAGATAGCGATTCGTCGCCGTCTAAGCTAATTTCTTTTCGAAACAGATATAAGCTTGGCGTGGGCCGCCAGTCCAACTCCCGATCCCAGCGATCTTGAAGCGGACGCGCGCGCCATAGCGCCCGCGCGCAGCGCTCCCTTATCGCCTTTAGTTGCGCACCTTCCGATTCGGTCATCGTCGCCAAATTGAATAACAATCTTCTCCAGAACTGGCTGGGTATCGCATCATAAATTTCGTTCGGAGCAGGACGTTCGTCAAAACTATACTTGTGATTTGGTCCAAGTGCGTCTTGAAGAGCACCGTTCTGACCGTATGCGACGAGTCGCCACCACAAATTTTCCTTGGCCGGCCGCTCAAACATTTTGAATTGCTGGAGTGTCATTGTTGCGTTGCCAATCTTCCGCAATTCAGGCCTGAACCAGGCATGGCTGTGTTTCGGTTCGATGTTGGCAATGTTGAGGGCCACGATATAAACCAAGAACGCACCGCAAGCGAACGATGGAATCAACCCCAACCGCTGCCAATTTTGTGAACCATCACTTGCCTCGGTCGACGGAATCCATTTCGATGGACGACGAGCAAACCAGGCCCAGAATTCACGCGGCAAAAACACAACCCAAGCCAACATCGCGACCGCGGAAAAAATGCCGATCGACATGGTCAGCCAGATTCCGATGTGCATCAGCCAAAACAGGACCAGCAGGCCCGCTCGCCAGTGAGCATTGCCGATTGGCATCCACAGCAGCAGCGGGCCGATCGTCTCGAGCAGCAAAATCAAAAATGTCAGCAGCATGAGAAGCTGTGGGAACTGCAAAAGCTCGCGCCCCAGCGGTTTGACGTACATGTCCAACTGCATCGCCAGCGACATGGCTTCGCCGCGCAGCCAGACGTCGTTCCATTTAGCGATGCCTGAAAACAAGTACATCGCTGCAATTTGAATCATGACGGCGGCCGTCGCGATCGATATGACTCGACCGTACCTACCGTAGGCAGTGGTCGATCTCATTCCTTGCGCTATGGCCGGTATCTCGTCCCGCGCTGTGGCCGGTCTCCCGACCGAGCCACTCTTGCCGCGCTTTCGCCAGGCATCCAGCGACCAGACTGCGCCCAACGGAAGAAACAAAGACCAGAACAAGAGCATCCGCAGCAAAATATGGCCGGCCGTGAGAATGAGCGGATTTCGCATTTGAAGCGAATAGGCCAACACCAGACAAACCGCCGTCGCCAACCGCGTCTGCCAACCCAGCAGAAGGCAAACCGCGACCACGGCGTTGATCGCCATTAGCCCCGTCGCAAATCCGGTCGAGCCGTTCAGCCAATACAGACTCCAAAAGCCTTCGCTAGGAGGACACAGCCATTGATTGAGTTCGCGGTTGAGCACGCCTTGATCGCTGCAAAACTCTTCAATTGAACCGATCCGCTGAAACAAATCGACCAAGATGACGATCGCCAACCCGATCCGCAGCACAGCTAAATTGCGCACGTCGATCGCAATTATTCGCCCCAGGTTTCGCGCTGCCTGCAGCTCTTTCATCGGAAGATCAATTCCCTGTCATTTGGATCGAAATTTGTTGGAGTCCGCAGGCGGAGCATTGTTGCCGATCAGACGACTTGCTGGAAGCTCGGATAAACCGCGGTTCGTTCAGTCGAAACGACAATCGTATCCCGCATTTCAAGTCGGATGCATCGGCCCAACGGGCGGGTAGATTCCCTGCAAAGTTCCCGGCGGAATTTTGCCCAGGACATGGTTCTCCAGCACTGGCAGAGCCAGTGCTGTTTTCGGGCAGCGCCTTTCGGCCGGAAGCATCCAGCTGTGGCGACTGGGCCGGGCATCATCGTCGCGAGGTCAGTTTGAGATGGGGTGCACGTCGAATTGAATCGCGTCGCGCGAATACATGCCGATCAAGGGCCGACTGCCGATTTGACTGAGCGCGCCGATCATGTCACTTTCCCGACTCTCGGCAATCGAATCGTCCGACCAGGGGCGCCAACCGTTCCGAGCATTGGATCGATGCCCCCAACGGTCCGATTCCGTGACGTTACTTGATCCCGACGACGGACTGTGAAAGGAGATGAAGGACTGCGAGAGGGGAATGGCATCGAGTCCATTGGCACAACCATTGGGCTGCGGTTCGCTTGCAAAATCGAGATGTTGCAGCGGGCTGCCAAACCGAGACTCAGACGACGCCTGAGGCGCGGCATTAACTTCCTGAAAAGCATAGATGTCCAGCGTGTTCATTTTCGAGGTCGACTTGGGCGCAAAGATGTAGGTAGGCCTTGCCGACTTGGAACGATACGTGGCGATGGCTTCGTTGGAAACCGGCGCTTTGGTGACAGCCTGAGTGAAACGCATGGCGGTTGGTCCAAGGGCAGCGCCTAGAACAGCTGCGCAACAGACCATGACGGCCGATTGGGCACGGCGGACGCGACTGAATCGCGTCCCAGCTGAAGTCGCAGGCAGCGGTTGATCATGCCCCATGGTGACCCCTCCGCTAACGGGATCGCGAAGAACTGGACACGCGTGTTGACGGCTTTCGCGGGAGACGATTTCGCAGGTGCGACGGGCCAAGCCGATGGGAAAATCGGCGGGCGGCTGGCGGCACGATTCGAGCGGTGCAATCAGCGCCTGGATCCGCTGCAGTTCGAGTTGAAGGTCGGGGTGGGCTTGGAGGCAGTCGGCGACTCGTTGGTGCTCCTCGGCTTCCAGTGCTCCGAGGACAAATCCGAGCAAATCGTCGCGAGTGGGAGTGTTCACTTTAACCTTCTTGGTTGGAGTTCTCCCAAATGTCGGTCAAGCGATGGATGGCGGCGTGCAGTCGGCTTTTGACCGTGCCTATCGGAATCTCGAGTACTTCGGCGACCTCGCGATACTTCAATCCCTGATAGTACATCAAATGAATCACCGCGTGCATCGAATCGGGCAATCGATTGAGCGTGTCTCGAATGACGGCCGTTCGTTCGCGATGAAGCACCGAGTCTGCTGGGTCCGCTTCATTGCTTTCCAACAGATGGACCAAGCGACCGACGTCGTTTTCATCCGATTCGCGCGGCGAATCCAAACTGACCATCCGATGGCGTTTGTTGCGGCGGCGCGCATCGATTGCTTGGTGGGTGGCGATCGTATAGAGCCACGGTCGGACTTTGCGGCCCGCTTCGAACAACGCGCATTTCAAGTGCACTTGCAAAAAAGTGGCTTGAAATGCGTCTTCGGCCATCTGCCGGTCGTTCAGGTATCGACAGAGATACGAGAACAACTCGCGTTCGTAGCGGTAGACCAATTGGGCAAATAGTTCCCGGTCTCCCGTTCGACGATACGTCAAGAGAAGTTGCTCGTCGCTCAAGTCGCCTTCCGGCGAAGCGGTCGAGGAAGAGGCAGTTAAAGTCGGATCGTGTATCATAGTTGTTCCGTTGTTACGCAGCCAAAAGTTCGCGGTTCGCCAGTAGCACGAATTTTTTGGCGAATCCTGCTTGCACTGCGCTCCTATATTCTGTGAATCCGTTCGTTTTGCTAACTCGATCTGGCGAGTACAGAGTACTTATCGCGGTCGTCCTGACTCGGTTGGTCCTGAGACGCGAGATTTTTGCTTCCTCAACTCGCCACCAATGGTCTTGAATACATCGCAAACTTTGTGCCAAGCGTACGCGCGGAAGACTCGACATTTCCAGAAAGTTCGCTAGCCGCCCTGCAACTTGGTGCGCCAATTGACTTTGACCGTGCTTGCCTGCGGTTGCTGGCAGATCGAGAATGGTGGGCGTGCGGCCTGCCGATTTGAAAAATTTGCATTCCAACACGCCAGGTCGGCACAGATTGCGAAGATTTTACGAACGGGCTGGCATGCTGGCTGCGCACAGTAGGTCTCGCGATCCGAGCGAGACCTTGTGCCATCACGGTTTTACCCACTCAATTGGCGTTCCCCGTCTATATCTTTGTCCGTTTCACAATTTGTAACCTCTGCCATTGGTCCTATGGATCTCAGCCGACAACTTGAACCCGAAGTCATGGATACCGAGCAAGACGCCCGCGATTACAACGCGATGGACCATTCGGCCGTCAACCAAGCCTTCGTGACCGACTTTCTCGCCGGCGAATTTCAGGGAGGGAACGTGTTGGACTTGGGGACCGGGACCGCTTTGATTCCGATCGAACTTTGCCGACGCTACGCCCACTGCCGCGTCATGGCGATCGATTTGGCCGTCGCCATGCTGGACTTGGCACGAATCAATATCGAGATCGCGGGGTTGACGTCGCGGATTCAGCTTGGCCAAGTCGATGCTAAGCAAATGCCCTTTCGCGACGAAATGTTCGATGCCGTTATCTCGAACAGCATTATCCATCACTTGCCACAAGCCGATTCGTGCCTGGCGGAAGCCGTTCGCGTGACCAAGACCGGCGGGCAACTGTTTGTTCGCGACCTGTTGCGGCCCGAAAGCGAGCCGCGCCTTGTCGAACTTGTGCAGACCTACGCCGGGCGAGAAAACGAACATTCGCAACAGTTGTTCGGCGACTCGCTGCGGGCAGCATTCACATTGGCCGAGATCCGCGGGCTGATTGGAAGGCTTGGGTTTGCCCATGAGACTGTCCAAGCGACGTCGGACCGCCATTGGACGTTTAATACACTCAAAATTTAAAACGTGCCCGATCGCGCTTGCGCTGGGTGGCACGTCAGCAGTTACCAAATCGGCATTTTGCTCTAGGCCCCGCGCGGTTAAACTTGAACGGCGACAATATGAAACGATCTGCCTGCGAGACCCCAATGCCATTACTCGATTCTTTCAGCCCATTGCGCTGTAGATTTTTCCTTACGCTGGTTCTCGTCACAGGGACGATCGCGAATCGCAGTGTGTCCGGCCAGTCTCAAGAACCATCGGAGGTCGATCCTCCCGCCAGTTCGACCGTCGACGAGCCGGATTCCAAGATTGTTGAAAGTTTCGGGCCGCGCGATTTCGCGCGCGATGTGTTTCCGATCCTGCAACAGCATTGCTTGAAATGCCATGGAGCCGAAAAGCAGGAAGGAGACTTGCGCGTCGATCGGAGCGACATTCTGCTTACCGAAGACTTCGTCACGCCCGGCGATGCGGCCAATAGTCGCATGTACGAAGTTTTGATTAGCGAGGATGACGATCGAATGCCACCCCCCGCAGAAGAGGATCCGGTTCCCACAAACGAAATCGTTGTGATCAAGTCCTGGATCGACGAAGGGGCCAAATGGTCAGACATCAGCGGATTGCTGGCCGTGATTGCAACCGTCGATCAAGATCCGGCGACGAAAGCCGTCAAGCCGTTAGGTCCACGCACTGCTTATTGGCTCAATGTGTGGCGCGCGTTTGGCGATTTTCATCCAGCGATCGTTCATTTTCCAATTGCGCTGTTGGTCGTCGGTGGGTTGTTTGCACTATTTGGACTTCGCGGCAGTTATCGCTGCTCCGATTTTGCGTTTTATTGTCTGTGGATGGGGGCGCTGTCCGCAATCGTCGCCAGCGGCGTCGGCTGGTCGTTCGCTTGGAACGAAGGGCACAACGAAGATCCCTTTGTTTTTGATCAGCAGGCTGAGTTGTTTTGGCATCGCTGGACGGGGGTGTTGCTTGCCGTCGTTGCGTTTCTAGTCGCGGTCTGGGCGACCATTGCACGGCGGCGCGATCCGGAGAACGGCACGTTTTGGAAACTTTGCCTGATCGTCCTCGCTGGTTTTACGATCTACGTCGGCCACGCTGGTGGCGAACTGACTCATCGGCGTGGCTATCGCCGACTGTTCGAGTTGATTGGCGTTCAGGCCCCGGCCAAGCCTGCGGTCGTGCAGCCCGCCAACGAATCAGCGGCCAACGATGATTCCTAATCGTGTGGCACTTGCGCCCGCGGAAAGTCCAAATCCGATGGCCAATGCAAACGGAAAACCTCGACTTGCCTTCATCTGCTGCTCCCGTTCTAAAGATCTCGCCCCAACGATTGCGCAAATTCCTGCGCGAACGAATTATAACCCCGCGGGTGCCGCGAAGGACAAATAAACTCTTGGTTCCCTCTCCCCTCATTTCTTAAACCGCTTAACATAACGCGGCGTCATTCCGGGCATCCCGGCGCGCCGTGACGAAATCCAGGTTCCATGGACGGGGAACTTGCCTTGCTCGACGCATCCAAATCGGAATTTCCGCCTTCGCGGGAATGACGATTATCTGCTCCTAATCTCTGGGTACGCTAACCGCTTGGCCGTCGGCGGGATCGAGCATCTTTTTTATTTCGGCGACATCGATTTTCCGGGACAACCGGTGAACCGAACCATCGTAAAAAGCGACCAACAGCTTTTCGTCATCTTTCAACGCGAGGAATCGCTTCACAACATCGTCTGGCGATACGTTGGTCGGGTCCATCCACGGCACGCCAGCCGGATGTTGCACGAACATAATCGTGTTCGAAGTTCCATCGAGAATGTCGGCAACCTCCGCGACGGGTGTTTTCGTTTGCACCCAGACGATATCGCTATGACTCGACGAATTGACGCCGAGCAATTCGGGCATGCTTTCGGCAAACGCCGCGTTGGCCGGAGAATCAAAATCTTGCGACAGGTCAATTTTTTTCGACAACTCCATTTGCTCAATGAACGGCAGCACGCGAACGCGCCAACTGAGATTGCCACCGGCTTTGGCCGAATCCTTGAGCGGCAAAAAGGGAAACTGTCCGTAGGCGTTGTCGAAATTATGGACCGCCAGAGCGGCTTGGCGCATCCGATTGAACTGCACGTTTTCTTGCGAGGCTTCTTGGGCCGTACCGATCGCTTCCGAGATGGCGTCGCTCAAACCGGCGGGGCGCGGAATCGAGAGGGCCACGGTGTGTCCGGTTTTCTTTGAATTCAACGCCTTGACGATCTCTCCAGCGACCACCGCCATTTTCGGGGAATTTTCTTGAAGTTGCTTTATTCCTTCGGTGGCGGCCATCTTCGCCATCCCCAACACGCCCTCCAACCCTTCGAATAACTCGTCGGCGGCGGCTTCGTCTTTGCCATCGATTGACAGCGAAAGCAGCGTCGTGTCCTTCCCGTCCACCGTCAGCCGGAGAGTCGAAATTTTCGGGATCAAGGCGACAAAGGGTTTCGCAGCCCGCGGAATCTCTTCGCTCGCTCCAGCCAATGCGCTATCGATGAGTGCCGCAGCCGGCTCCAAATCCGCTGCCAACCGAAACGCATGCTTCGGCGCTGCATTCCAAGTCGCCTCGAGCTGCGGCGACATGAACTTCCTATCCTTGGAAGCGATGAAGGTTTCCGTACCCATTTCAACCGACTTGTCACCGATCAGCTTCAGCCGCAGATTTGGCGGGCCGATTTTGGTCGGCTTAAAAACTTTCTGCCCGTTGACGGTGACTTCCTCGATTCCCTCTTTCATCGAATCGATCAACTTCTGGCGAGCTTCGCCATTTTTGAAGTCGATCCGCACAAATATTTCGAACGGTATCGGCTTCGCGTCACCTTGGGTCTCCGCGAGCGCCTCGATGTTCTCGGGGGCCGACATGAACAGCGTGAACCGCGAAACTTGCTTGATGAATTGCAAGTCTGCGCCGTTGAGCGATCCGGCAGCGAGTCCTTCGGGAACGTTTCCCAAGCCCAGCGCAGCTAGCCCATCGAGGTTGAGATCGATCGCCAACACGGCGCGCGCCGTATCGCCTTGTCGGGCCCAAGCGGATGGCACGAGAAGCAAAAGCCCAAGGACTGCCAACCACAAAACTTTTGAACTTTTCATGACCCACTCCGCTATAGATTTGTTCGAAGCCCACTCGCGACTGATTATTCTATCGGACCCCCTGCCCTTCGCCACATTACTTGCCGTTTTGCCGAATTTCGCCAAATCGCGGTGACCGCCGCTGCGCGGGTTAAACAAATAAAGATATTACTCGCTGTGCGCGGGTCTCCCGACCCCGCACCGACGTCTTGGGTCTCCCGAACCGTTCTCTGTTTAACCGCGCGAACGTTTCGCAACTCCCTTTCGTTCGTCGACTCTTAGCGCTCGATCGTCTCCCATAGTTTATCGATTCGCTTGCTTGACACCGGCACGCGCGTTCCCAGTTGCTGCGCAAAAAGCGAAACGCGAAGCTCTTCGATCAGCCAGCGGATTTCCACGAGCCCGGCGTGAATCGGATACGTCGGCACCGATTTATTGCATTGGGCTAAGAATCGTTCCCACTCCCGCTGAACTTCCGCAGCCGCCTGTTGATCGCGGCGCAAGCCGCTGGCCGCCTTTTCAAGGCGGGCCCGGATCGCCGACAAATATCTGGGATATTGTTGCAGCCAAACCCAAGGCGTCGCCGCAGGAAAATTCGCTCCAAAAAATTCTGCCAACTGTCGTTCGATCTCTCCGCGAACTTGGTCCTGGGTTGCCTGAGACGCCGATTCCAACGCCAATCGCACACCGTGCAACTCACCCGACACATCGCGGACCCATGTGCCGACCTGCTGCGCGGCCGACGCTAACCGCGCGCCGGCGCTTGCCAATCGCTCCTCGAATTCCGCCTGCGTCCGGATGTTCTGCTCATCGTTCGACAGAGCAACCCGCGCAATCAACTCGCCCAGCCTTTCCCGCAACGAATCGGGCGCGATCCACGCCGACATGCTGGTTGCCAACGTCTGCAGTTCGGGCAACCAATCAACCTGCGACTTGATTGCTTTGCGATTGGCGATGTGAAACAACCGAACTACGCCGCCTGCCGAATGCCATTTTGCGATCGCCGCGGTTTCCGCCAATCCTAACGACACCGAGTTCTGATCGTCTTTGAGCGTCGGAAAAAGCGGTACATCGACTCCGCCGCGCCGCACCGTGACGCGCTCCGGCAAATCTCCAAAGTCCCAGGTCGTCAAGCCGGACTTGTTCCACGCAGCCACATCCTGAGCAAGCGACGACGGACTCGCAGCCGGTCCGACCTGCCGCCGCAATTCCGCCAGGTCGCGACTCTGGGCCAGCACGCGATTGCGATCATCGATCGCGCGGACGTTCATTCGCACGTGCGCGGGCAGTTGATCGAGTTGGAAATCGGACGTGCGAATCGGTGACTGGGCCAGCTTGGTCAACTGCCGGGCAACGACCTCGAGCAATTCTCCACGACCGTAGACAATTTCGGCAGCGAAGCGCTCCGCCGTGTCCGGAACGGGGACAAGATTTCGGCGCAACGACTTTGGCAAACAGCGAATCAATTCCGCGATCACGACAGTCAGCCACCCCGGCACCAACCAGTTCAATTGATGCTGCGTAAGTTGCGCCAGGGCCGCGGCGGGTACATCGACGTTGATTCCGTCATCGATCGCCCCCGGTTCGAATCGATATTCCAGCTTCAATTGCATCGTATCCACCTCGAGCCGTTCCGGAAAATCGGCCTCGGTTGGCACGCTCACGTCTGGCAATAGATCGGCCGCCGTCAGACGCAGAGTCGTTTCAAGGTCGGGTGTTCTTCGCATACAGCGCTCCAGCCCGGAAACGTCGACTGCTTCCTTGGGCAACCGCTGTTCGTAGAAGCGCGCGACCATCCAATCGTCGATGACGAATTTTCGTTCGCGGGTCTTGGCCGCCCAACCCAGGACTAGCTCACGCAACCTCTGGTTGTGGGTGTGAAATGCGAACTTGGCTCGGAACTTTCCCGCAACCAATCCCTCCTCGATGAAGACGCGTCGCGCTGCAACCGAATCGATTGGCGCATACGGCACGAGCCGTTTGGCGACGACCGGCAGTCCAAACAGCGTCGCCCGTTCGAACGCCAAGCAGCTTTGCCGCGGTTCGCTCCAATGCGGCTCGTCATACTCGAACACCATCAAGTGCTCGGCCAGCGGCTCGATCCATTGCGGCTGGATCTTGGCGAGCATTCGCCCGTAGCGCCGCTGCGTCTCGACCAGTTCCGCGGCGACGATCCATTGCGGCGGATTCTCCGACAATGCTGAGCCAGGCCAGATTTGCCATAACAGCCCGCCGGCGCCTTGGTATTGATTGCGCTCCTGCCGTAGGGCGACGCCCGACAGAAATCCTGTCAACAGCGCACGATGGATGGCGTCGCAATCATCGCGCCTCGGCCGAATCCGCCAGCCTAGTTCCTGGATCATCGCTTGAAGCTGGCGGTGGACGTCGACCCATTCGCGCAAATGGTGTGGCGATAAGAAATTCTGCTGACAAGCTCGGGCCAACTGGCTCCGTGACAAATCGGCTTTGAGCCGCTGATAGAAATCGAATAAGTTCAGCAACGAAAGAAAGTCTGAGCCCGGGTCGGACCATTGCTCGTGCACCGTGTCCGCACGGGCCGCTTGGTCAATCGGGCGAACACGCGGGTCGGGAACTTCGAGACCGGCGGCAATAATGGCGACTTCATTCAAGCAATCCTGTTCGTTCGCCGCCAATAGTATCCGCCCAATTCGCGGATCCGTCGGCAAGCGACTGAGGATTTGGCCAACGTCGGTCAGATTCCGCTCGGCATCGATCGCTTGAATTTCAAACAGCGTTTCGTACCCATCGCGAATCGCGTCCCGCGACGGAGGATCCAGAAACGGAAACTCGTCGAACTCGCCCAACCGCAGAGCCTTGGTCTGCAGGATCGCACTGGCCAAGTTCGTCCGGCGAATCTCGGGCGTCGTGTACTGCGCGCGGTTGGCGTAGTCGTCTTGGCTGAACAAACGCATGCAGATGCCCGGACCAACGCGTCCGCAACGACCTGCCCGTTGATCGGCCGAAGCGCGCGAAATCGCTTCGATCGGCAGCCGCTGGACCTTGCTCCGCGGAGCATACCGACTGATCCGCGCGGTGCCCGTATCGACGACGTATCGAATACCCGGAACGGTGATCGACGACTCGGCGACGTTGGTTGCAAGCACGATCCGCCGGACTCGATGCGGGGCAAATACGAGGTTCTGTTGCTCGGTTGTCAGCCGCGCATAGAGCGGCAGGATTTCCGTCGTTCGATCACCACTCGCCAGCAACGCGCCGCGCAGTTGTTTGGCGGTTGAACGAATGTCGAATTCCGTCGGCAGAAATACCAACACGTCGCCCGGACCCTCGGCCATAACCTCTTGAACGGCCGCCGCGACGGCGTCGCTCGAGTCGTCGCGGAAGTCGATGTCCCGTTGCGGCGCGAAGCGAATTTCGACTGGATACATCCGTCCAGCCACTTCGATCACCGGTACAATATTTTGGTGCGTCGCAATTCCAGCTTCCGCCTTGTTCTCACTCAGTGGATTGGCGGAAGAATGACCGCCTACTTTCTCCTTCCCTCGCCCCGGCTTCGCGGATACTTCGCGATCCCCTTTCATGTTCCCTCGCCCCGGCTTTGCGGGGAGAGGGCCAGGGTGAGGGGCTCCATCTTCGCTCCCTCCCCCTGCCGCTTCGGCGCGTGGGGAGGGTTGGGGAGGGGGCTCCGCGTTTTTCTCCCCCTCTCCCCCGCACTCGATCCCATCCTCCGCGCTCACCGCTGCGCAACTCACTCCTTCAAAGAAATCGGCAAACCTCTGCGCATCGATCGTCGCCGATGTGATCACGACTTTGAGATCGGGTCGCTGGGGCAACAACTGTTTGACGTAGCCCAATATAAAATCGATGTTCAGCGACCGTTCGTGGGCTTCGTCGATGATCAACGCCTGGTACTGTTCCAAAAATCGGTCAGATTGCGTCTCGGCCAAAAGCACGCCGTCGGTCATTAGCTTGACGTAGGCATTGGGTTCGACGAGGTCGGCAAAGCGAATCTTGTAACCGGCAAAGCGGCCCAGCGGCGAGTTTAGTTGCTGGGCTATGCGCTGAGCGATTCCGCGGGCGGCGATCCGTCGTGGTTGCGTGTGTCCGATATAGCCCGCCGCGGCAAACCCAGCCCGCAACAAGATGAGCGGCAGTTGAGTCGATTTTCCCGAGCCGGTTTCGCCCGTGACCACGACGACTTGATTCTCGCGAATCGCTTGTTCAATTTGCGCGGCGGCTTCGGCGATCGGCAGCTCGAGGTCCAAGTTCACGACGGGGGCTTGGTCCACGCGGCGCTGTCGCCAAACCGCCGAGTCCTCAATTTCCGTGCCGAGTTGGGCTAGTTTTCGATCGTATGTGTTGACTCCGGTTCGTCGCTCGCGCAATCGCTGTAGTCTTCGCCGACGGCGAAATCGCCCGCGAATCATCGTGAGCTCGTTACGCGCGATCAATTGTTCTATATCTGCGTTCAAGCGGTAAACACCGGGTTGCGAAATTTGCCTTGGAACTATTCACAAGGAGCCGAAGGGTCTAGCATCGGGCGAATCGCCAAAGCTCGAAGTATTTTCATGAATTATCGCAAGTCATTCCGGGCTGAGACCCGGAATCCATTTTCTATGGATGGGAAAAGCGTCGAGCTAGAGCGCGTTTCATGCAACTGTAGCGTAACCCGCCTGAGTATCGGCCTGAATTCTCTCGAGTTCCGCTCCGTCAGACGCTTGGGTTTCGGAAATCGCGCTCCAGAAAACTGGATTAGATGACGGTCCCGTTTTGAACTACAATAGCTCGCAATATTTCCCCGACTGTATTATCTCGTCTTTTCTGGTGAGCCCAGACAATGTTTGAACGAATTGCCACCGGTTGGGAATTGATCCAGCAATCGTATCGCGTATTGAAATTGGACAAAGAATTGCTGCTGTTCCCTGTGCTCAGCGGGATCGCCTGCCTCTTGGTCTTGGCCAGCTTTGCGGTTCCGTTGTGGATGACCGGCGCATTGGAGGAAGCGACTCGCAATCGAGACAACGCGTTTCAAAGCACTCTGACTTACGTCGTGCTATTCGCGTTTTATTTCGTAAATTACTTTGTAATTATTTTTTTCAACTCGGCACTGGTCGGTTGCGCTGTGATTCGACTCAAAGGGGGCAATCCGACGGTCGGCGATGGAATCGGGGCCGCGATGGCGCGGCTGCCGCAAATCGCCGGTTGGGCTTTGGTCAGCGCCACGGTCGGCATGATCATAAAAGGACTGGAAAAGAACTCGAAAGGAATCGGCAGGTTTTTGGTTGGGCTGTTTGGAATGGCCTGGTCGATCATGACGTTTTTTGTCATTCCGGTTCTGGTTGTGGAACAAAAAGGCCCCATTGCGGCGATTCAACGATCGATCGAGGTCATGAGAAGAACTTGGGGAGAGTCCTTGGCCGCCCATTTCGGGATCGGGCTGATCACGTTTCTGCTGTGCTTGATCGGCATGGTTCCGATCGGACTTGGCGTTTGGGCTTTGTCGAGCCAGTTGATTGTCGTCGGGATTGCTTTGATCCTGGTCGGCATTCTGTTCGTGCTGGCGGTATCGTTGGTGACTTCGGCAATGAACTCGATCATTGTCGC
Organism: Pirellulaceae bacterium; assembly: GCA_041745295.1. Lineage (GTDB taxonomy): Bacteria > Planctomycetota > Planctomycetia > Pirellulales > Pirellulaceae > JANMEB01. The sequence goes on from JBGTJE010000040.1 coordinate 58,408, forward strand.
CGCGCTCTACATTTACGCGGCCGAAGGAGAAGTTCCAAGCCATTTTGATTCCTCGCTCCTGCGCAGCGCCTTCGGGCCGAAACACACGTAGTGCTAGGTTAGAATTAATTCTCTTGTTTGAGTGCCACTGGCTCAGCCAGTCCCGCCGTTGTCGCCGCTGATTCGCGGGTGAAAATTCTTCTTTGCGTCCTTTGCGGTGAATCGCATTTCCTCAATTCCGCGTCCTGCTCCCCGAACCGGCGAGTTCTTCGGGCGGTCTATAAGTCATTTGCGGTCGCGGCTAAAATGCCCTTGTCTTATTTTGCGGGGATGTGGCGAAACTGGCAGACGCGCTAGACTTAGGATCTAGTACCGCAAGGTGTGCAGGTTCGACTCCTGTCATCCCCATTAAACCTTTTAGGTTGTTGCTGGTGTCTTCAATCACAATCGTGGGCAATTTGCATTCGCGATGATCATTCATCGGGCAAGTAGGATGAGATCGCTCATGGAACGGATCTTGTTCGGTGTCGCGAAATAGCTGATTCCCCGGTGCAGATGCAAACGCACCAGTTCAAGCTACAAACCGAGCCACGTACTCGTCGCGATGGGCCTGGACCAGACACGAATTTGTAACGCCGTTCGATTATCCTATGGGCACAAGAATGAGTTGACTTCCGCTAAGCGCTGCATTTGCTCGCTGTTGCTGATGAAGTTTGTGCCAACGCTTGTGGGCTAAACCCCGCCGCTTGCTGGAACGGCAGCAAGCGCTTTTAATCTAAAGACGCCGACAGTACCGCCTCGCGAAGTCCACGCTCGGCAATTGGGCAACCCGTTAGAATGAAGTTCGAATTCTCACCGCTTTCGCTGACAGACTTGGGAACCATCCTCGAGTTCATTTCCCGCGACAAGCTTAACCTAATGTGACCGCCAAACGTCGTTCGATGATGAAGTCGTCGTGAACGAATAACTGGACGCGGTAATCGCCGGGGTGGGTAAAGACTTGTTTGCGAATCGAAAACACGACCTCCTGAATTGTACGCGGGTGCAGAAATCCGAGCTCCTCGCAGGCTTCGAACAGCGGAGGCCGCGCGTCGTCGACGTCGGTGATCCGCAGCCGGATCGGGTTCCCTCCGATTGTAACGATTCGGGAAGACGCTTCTCACGCGGAGGCGCGGAGATCGCGAAGCAAGAGAATTGGTCATTGCAATTGGCCCGCGTATGAAGGCGGATTATTCAAGAATGGAACCACGAAATACACGAAAGGCACGAAATAGAGGAGCGTGCGGCGAATGAAGTCAGGAACAATGTGCTTTTGCACCCGCCGATCACAATCTGCCCGAACGTGACTCGCCGTATTTCTTTCGTTAGTTTCGTGTATTTCGTGGTGAATAATCCGGGTTGTTACCCACATGAAGCTGCGCAGGAATTAGCGGCGCTGCGAAGGGGGGGCTTGGATAGAGAGGAATTCGCCGACGAGATCGGGGGTTAGGAGGCCCACGAGCTGGCCGGATCGGGCCACGAGAAGCGTTCGACAAGGACTGTTCTGCAACCGGGCTAATGCGAACTCCAGCAAGTCGTCTGGCTCGACCGTCTCGAATTCGCGGCGCATCACGTCGGCTACAATCGTTTGCGATCCTTGCTTGGCGACCGCTGTGAGCAAATCGGACCGCGTCAAAATCCCATGGAGGCGGCCGTCGGCGACCACCGGGAAATCGGTTTGGGAACCGGCCATTGCCAATTCAAGCACAGAGGCCAGCTCGTCGCTGGGATGAACTGTTTGAAAAGCGGTCTGCATGGCTCGCCTCACGGGGATCCTGCTGAGTGCGGTTTTCACTTGAGCCATGCCTGCTTCTTGCGAAGCGCCAATCCAGATAAACAACGCGATGAAGATCAGAAAGGGGTTCATTTCGAACCCGAAAATACCAAACCCGATAAGGCCGCCAATCAGCGCAATCACTTTGCCAATCGTCGCTGCGATTCGGGTGGCGACCGTGTAATCCATCGTCAGCGCCAAGATCGCGCGAAGGACACGGCCCCCATCCATCGGAAACGCGGGGATCATGTTGAACACGACTAGCGACACATTGACGATGAGTAGTTGCTGGACGAACGAGCCGCTGGTTAGCCCCATTTCGTTGAGCGGCGTCCATTGCTTGCTTAGCGTCAATCCGATAATCAGTGCGGCAGCAATCGCCACATTGACCAGAGGCCCGGCGATCGCCACCCACAGCTCTTGTAGTGGCTTGTCGGGCATTCGCTCCAGTCGAGCGACTCCACCGATCGGCAGCAACGTGATGTCGCGGGTGACAATTCCAAAACGCTTGGCGGCGAACGCATGCCCCAGTTCATGGAGCAGCACGCAGCCGAAAATAGCCAGAATAAGCAGAATGCTGATCAGCGTTGCAGCGATGTTCGGTTGCTCGGTCCACGTACTTATGCCGACCCAAGCCAACAACAGCAGGAAGGTCGCGTGGATGTAAACGTCCACACCGCCGATTCGACCCATTCGCCAGGACCATTTCATATGTGTTTACCACCAAACGAGGACGATGAGCATGGCGGCCATGATCGTGGCACATAGGGTCTTTCCGACGGTGCCAAAGATCCGTCCCAGAAACGCAGCGAATCCGACTTTGATGCTGCCATCCAAGTCCTTGCCGATCATTCGCTCACCGATAAATGCTCCGACCGCCGCGCCCAGACCACCCATCAAGACCGATCCGATCAAACTGCCGACGACCGGAATCGGGATGATTGCCGCGAAGGCCGTCATTCCGAAGATCGCGCCGACTAGCGAACCCACGATCGCCAGCACCGCAGCGCGGCGCGAGCCACCTAGCTTTCCGACGCCGGCGGCACTCGCAACGAACTCGATCAGTTCTCCCAGCATTGCAAGCCCAACCAATGCAGCTACATAACCCCACGATACGTTGATGAACGCAAAAACTGGCGCCAGCCAAGCTAACAATGCACCCGTCACAACGATTGCCCACGTCCCTGGAAGTCCGACCAGCGTCAGTAAAAGAAAACCAAGGGCGAAGACTGTGACCAGGCTGGCGATGACGTACATCATGACTGGACTCCACTGATTTCTTGGGCAGTCCACTGCACGAGGGAACGCAAGAATTGGCGGAGCGCAATTCGAATCTTTTCGGCTTTGGCGTCGTCCCAGCGTGATTCGGCTTCGTTCATATAACTATCCGAAATCCCCTTCGCCCCCTCACCCTGCCCTCTCCCCCGCGGCGGGGGAGAGGGAACGTGAATCTCCGAATCCTCAGTCGCCCTCTCACCTTGCCCGCTCTCTTGCGGTGGGGTCGAGAGAACTTGAATTGGATTCAAATAAGTCGCTTGCGAAAGCTCTAGTTGCACCGCGTGAATTTGTCGCTCAGGATCGCCGTAGTGCCGCGTGATAAAGCCACCGACGAAGCGACCATTGACGACAGCAGAATATTCGCGCTGGGATGCAGCCGCCTGATTGATCATTGCCTGAAACGACGTTCCTGCCGATTGACCATGATTGGTCCCAAAGTTTAAATCGGGCAATACGCCGTCGAACAAATTCGGTACTTGGCTGGCGATCGAATGCAAATCGATTAACACGGCAAATCCAAATCGCGCCCGCAGCATGTCCAATTCCCGCCCCAGTTTGTCGTGGTAGGGCCGCCAATATTGTTCGATGCGGCGAAGGATTTCTTGTGGGGGTAGCGGTTTTCCATCGCGGTACACCGGACTGCCGTCGAAATTGGTTTCCGGGCAAAGTCGAGTCGTATTCTGGCCGGGATACAAATTTTCGTCGCTTGGCGGACGATTGAGATCGATGACGTAGCGCGACACATTTGCTGTGATGACGGCGGCGTGAGACAATTCCGGCAGGTCGTACAAGCGCGGCACGAACCAATCGGTATCGGGCAAGCGAATCGCCGAGTCCGTCATTTGCGCGCGCTGGGCTTCCGGGACATCTGTCCCCGCGTGGGGGATGCTTACCAACAGCGGCAGCGCGCCGGTTCGAAATTCAAAGAGGGCGGACACAATAGTAGAAATCAAAAAAAGCCTGAGGAATGTGAAACCGCATTCTAGTGCCTGCTCACATCGGTTGGCGGCAAACCCAAAAAAGCGGATTACCACAATGAACGCAAAGATCGCAAAGGGGAGACCTGCGGTCAACGGGAGTGCGGGGTCGGGAGACCCACAAACAGCGCGTTGAGCTGATGGAGACCCACGCACAGCGGGACGGAATTGCAAATTGAAAAATGCAAATTGAAAAATAAAGAACAAGTACGACGTGTGTGTGCGAGTCTCTGCCCATTCACTTCGCGTCATTCACGCGAAGGCAGGAATCCAGAGCGCCATCCCATATCCAATCGACGGGGTCTTCGCATCCATGCAGATGGATTCCGGGACTCAGCCCGGAATGACGACGAGGCCGTGCGTCCGGCCAACCGAACTCGGTCGTGACGCACACTGTTCGACCCATGGCGTTTCTCAACTCGTGCGCTCAGTCGATTTTTTCGTCGCCAGCGATACCGCGATGAGGACGGCAAACGATAGCGGAATCGTCACGAGTCCCGGCTGGCTGAAAGGAACCAGCGCGTTTTCTGCTGGCAACCCGAAGACCTTGGAATACGTTTCGCCACTGAGCAAAATCCAGCACAGCGAGCTGATCATGCCGACGAGCACACTGGCGATAATTCCCTGCCGCGTGGTCCCGCGCCAAAACAGCAGCATCACCAGCGCCGGCAGATTCGCCGAAGCCGCAACGCTGAACGCCCAACCGACCAAGTAATTGACGTTCAATTTGGCAAAGAGAATCCCCAGCACGATTGCGATCATTCCGACTGCCACCGACGCTAATTTGGCGATGCGGACTTGCTGGCGATCGCTCAATCGGATCCCGGCGACTCCCGCCACCAAGTCATGGGCGACCGCACCGGCCGATGCCAGAATCAACCCGCTAACCGTCCCGAGCACGGTCGTGAAGGCGATCGCCGAGATCATCGCGAACAGCCAGTCGTTGATGCTCTTGGCCAACATCGGCGCCGCCATGTTGCTGTCGGTGATATCGAGCGCCCCGCTGGTCATCGCCCCCAGTCCCATGAACAGCGTTAGCACGTAGAAGAATCCGATGCTGGCGATGCCGACGATCGTGCTCTTCCGCGCCGCGGCTTCGTTTTTCACGGTGTAGTAGCGGATCAGAATGTGGGGGAGCGAAGCCGTCCCGCAAAACAACGCCAACATGAGCGACAAGAAATTCACTTTGTCCAGCATTCGCTCGCTGCGAATCCCGGCGAACGTCGACGATTCACCTGGCCGAAGGACCTGACTTCCTGGCGTGGGCTTTTGAAAATAAATCGTCGCCGCAGCGCCGTCCGGATGTTTGAGGCTCACACTGACCCAGCGGACCACTTCGCTTTGTTGCAACGTGCTGAGGAATTGAATCGGTCCGATCGCTCCTGTTGCCGACTCGCCGGAGGGCAGTCGCGACACGTAGCCCGCCGGATGCAGTTGGCCTTGTCCCGCTCCCATTCCTTTCGGAAGTCCGTTGACCAGCAATTCCGCCGATGCGGTGGTGATAACGCTCTGCGCTTCGCGGAGCATGCAGTTTGAATCGTCGATTCGCTCGATACTGAATACAGACAATCGGCCGTTCGACTCGCGAAACGGAATCAGCCCGTGCGGTCGATAAGCCGCGATTAAGTCCCGCTCGATCGCCAACGGAATCGCGAGCGATCTCCACGCATCGTCGTCTTGACCAACATCCAATTTATCGGTTGCGACTGGACCCATGGTTTTAAATTGATAACCGTCGGTTCCGCCGTCGCGAACGGTGAGTCCCCGCATTAGAACCGCGATCGTCAGAACCGAACTGAAAATGACCAGCAGCGAACCTTTAAGAAACTGAACCCAGGTCGTCGAAACCATCCCGGCGCTGACAACGATCAAGATCACCACGGCCCCCACGATCACAACGCCGGCCCAATGCGGCAATCCCAAGAGCGGCTGGATCAGCACGCCAGCGCCGACCATTTGCGGGATTAAGTAAAAGACGCTGACCGCGAGTGTGCTGAGCCCCGCGGCGCACTTGATCCCGCGCGAATTGAACCGCGAATCCAAACAATCGGCAAAAGTGAATTTTCCAAGCCGCTTCATGGGTTCAGCGATTACGAACAGCGCGACGACCCAGCCGGCCAGATAGCCGATCGAATACAGAAACCCGTCGTATCCGTAGAACGCAATCATTCCGCAGATACCCAGGAATGATGCGGCCGACAAGTAATCTCCCGCGAAGGCGATTCCATTGACAAACCAAGGGATCTGCCCGTGCGCCGCAAAGTAACCTTGCGAGGTACCAGCCCGCCGGCCCAGGTAGAAGCTAATTCCGAGGGTGAGTCCCACGAAAGCGAAGAACACAATCGCTGCGCGCGGCGAGAACTCGTAGATCATGGCCGCGTTCTCCCGTCGGCTTGGCCATCGTGGTCGTCGGGGGTGCACATCAAGCCGTAGATGAGTGACAACACAAAGGCAAATACGATCAAACCCAGTCCGCTGATCACGGCTAGGTTGACGCCGGCCAGAGGCGTCTGCTCCATCGTTTCGGGCGAGAACGCATTCAGCAGCACGAACGCCAAATAAACCGCCGCATAAACGAAGAAGAATCTCAACCCCAAACGCGCATTCCGTTTCATCGTTTAAGCCTTGAAACTGCCTGAAAAAATTCTTCGTTACGTGCGGATAAAGATACCCGCTGCGCGCCGAACGTGCATGGCGGTGGAGTTAGACCCTGCGCGGTTACTTCTTAGATTTGCAAACGAGTTCCGTTCGATCGTGAATCCCCCAGGCTTGGAGATCATCCAGCTTTATTGTGGCGCATTTTAGGAAAATCCCCCACGCTTGACGTGGGGTCTGTTAGGTTCGATGTCTACGAAGGGCTTGCAGCGTCTTCGCGTCCAATCCCCCACGCTTGACGTGGGGATGGTTAGGTTTTTGACCTCGCTAGTTACGAACCTAACAATCACCACGGCAAGCGTGGTGGATTTCGATTTGGGTGTGCGATGGTCGGTAGAAAACAAACCTAACAGACCCCACGACAAGCGTGGGGGATTGTCCGATACCTAACCACAATAAAGCTGGACGATCTCCAAGCCTGGGGGATTTTCGAACAGGTCTCTAATTTTCCGGTCCGGGTCTAATTCACGCCATTCGAGAACAGTTACTCAACACGAGATTTTCAATGAACCCATTACCGCATCGATTTGGACTGCTGATTGTTAGCTTTGTTGCGTGCGTATCCGTGGTCGCGAGCCTAGACGTCACGGCGCAAGGGAGGAGACAGGATGGGGACAGTCAAACCAAGCCAACGCACGCGGATGTTTCGTATGGGCCCGCTCAGCGAAACGTGCTCGACTTCTATCAGGCCAAGTCCGACCGGCCCACGCCGCTTATCATTTATATCCACGGCGGCGGATTCGTTGGGGGGAATAAGAACACTCTCCAACCGCGACTCCTACAGGAAGCTTTGGATCGGGGGATCAGCGTCGCCGCCATTCATTACCGGTTTGTCGATGGCAAGGAGACGATCTTTCCGGCTCCGCAGTTGGATGGCGCACGAGCCGTTCAGTTTTTGCGAAGCAAGGCAGAGGATTGGAACATCGACACGGGGCGAGTTGCCTGCTTTGGGGGCTCCGCCGGAGCGGGCATCTCCATGTGGATCGGTTTTCACGACGACCTAAGCGACCCGAAGAGCAGCGATCCGCTGCTGCGTCAGTCGACGCGGATTCAGGCGATCGGGACGTTTGGCGGGCAGGCAACTTACGATCCGATCAAAATCAAAGAACTCATTGGCGGCCGCGCGTGGGAGCATCCTTCAATCTTCAAGGTCTACGGACTGAACGGTGCCGAGGAGGCGCTGCATCCGACGCCAGAGATCCAACAACTGTACGACGAATCGTCCGCCATCATGCATCTTACTAAGGATGATCCGCCACTGTTTATGGTGTACAACGAGCCCGATGGGCCTCTCCCGTCAGACGCGCGACCCGGCCAAGGAATTCATCATCCGAATTTTGGCAAGCTACTCAAGGAGGAAATGACCCAACTCGGAATCGAGAACATCTATGTTCATACCGACGATCGGGCGGCCGGCAATCCCAATTTGCGGATGATCGAGTTCTTCCAACAACAGTTTGACAAGGTAAAGTGACGTCGCGAGTGCCCCGTCGAGTGTATGGAAATGCGTGAGACCGTGGATCGGCTACACCGCGCATTCGTTATCCGTTAGGCTTATTTGATCGCTTAAAATAAGTTCGCAAAATGGTCTTCCGATGGCAGTCGTCAATTCCCAACGAAAGTACCAAGCGCCGACAGGTTCGGAGATCTCATGCAAGAGTTGGCAGACCGAAGCCGCGCTGCGAATGCTGATGAACAACCTGGACCCGCAAGTGGCCGAGCGGCCGGAAGACTTGGTCGTGTATGGCGGCATCGGCAAAGCGGCCCGCAATTGGGAGTGCTTTCATAAAATCGTGCAGACTCTGCGCGATCTGGAAAACGACGAGAGTCTGCTGATCCAATCGGGCAAACCCGTCGGCGTTTTCAAAACGCATCCCGACGCTCCGCGCGTGTTGTTGGCCAACAGCAATCTCGTTCCGCACTGGGCGACGTGGGAACATTTTCATCAGCTCGATCGACTCGGTCTGATGATGTTCGGCCAGATGACCGCCGGCTCGTGGATCTACATCGGCTCGCAAGGGATTGTCCAAGGCACGTATGAGACGTTCGTCTCGCTGGGAAAAACGCACTACGGAGGCGACCTGTCGGGACGCTGGATTTTGACTGCCGGGTTGGGCGGCATGGGCGGGGCGCAACCGCTGGCTGCGACGATGGCTGGCGCATCGCTGCTGGCGATCGAATGTGATCCTGTGCGGATAAAAAAGAGGCTCGAGACGAAGTATCTCGATCGGATGACCGAAGACTTGGACGAAGCACTTGCCTGGATTAGCCAAGCGTGCACGGTGCGCGAACCGCTGTCGGTTGGATTGTTGGGGAACGCGGCCGAGGTCTTGCCGAGATTGCTGCAACGGGATGTGCGGCCGGACGCGGTCACGGATCAAACGTCGGCGCACGATCCGCTCAATGGGTATTTGCCGGCCGGCTGGACTTTGGAACAAGTCGACTCGCGGCGGAAATCGCAGCCGAACGAAGTTGTTCGGGCGGCTAAGCAATCCATGGCGGTCCACGTCCGCGCGATGTTGGACTTCCATCGCCGCGGCGTGCCGACGTTCGACTACGGGAACAACATACGGCAAATGGCCCTCGAGACTGGAGTTTCCGATGCCTTTGAGTTTCCAGGGTTCGTGCCGGCCTATATTCGCCCGTTGTTTTGCCGCGGAATCGGCCCTTTCCGCTGGGCTGCGCTTTCCGGCGACTCGCAAGACATCTACCGCACCGACGAACGGGTGAAACAACTCCTGCCGAATGACACGCATTTGCATCAGTGGCTGGACATGGCCCGCGCACGAATCGCGTTTCAAGGACTGCCGGCGCGGATTTGTTGGGTCGGGTTGGGGGATCGACATCGATTGGGTCTGGCGTTCAACGAAATGGTTCGGAGCGGCGAAGTCTCCGCACCGATCGTGATCGGCCGCGATCATTTGGATTCCGGCTCGGTGGCCAGTCCCAACCGCGAAACCGAGGCGATGCGTGACGGTTCTGACGCGGTCTCCGATTGGCCCATTCTCAACGCGATGTTGAACACGGCTGGCGGAGCAACGTGGGTGAGCTTTCATCACGGCGGCGGCGTGGGCATGGGATTTTCCCAACACGCCGGAGTCGTGATCGTGTGCGACGGGACAAGCGAAGCCGATCAGCGGATTGGGCGCGTGTTGTTCAACGATCCGGCCACGGGCGTAATGCGCCACGCAGACGCGGGATACCCGGAAGCGGTCGAATGCGCTCGAGAGCACGGATTACGGTTACCCATGGTCGACTGAAGTATCCGCAGTGTCTGACATGGCCGGATGCGCCTGAATGAAGACCGAAACTCTGGCGAGTTCCGCTACAGCAACACTGAACGCGATCTAGTTTCGACGGCGAACTGTGTTGCCGTAGAAGTGCCCCAATCGATACGGCCGATCATGAATGTCCATCGAGCGAATGACTTGGCGACTCATCCGCCCATTATTCGCCGGGCGTTGTACGGCGCTGCCTGTTCCGGCCAAATTCGGGTTCGATTCAGGATCCGGCAGCACCGAGGCAGTCGCGTTGGTTCGGGCCGTATCAATGATCGCAGGTTCGACCAATACCGATACCGGCGCGAGCACGACTGTGGGGGACCGACGATCCGCGGTTTGATTGGCCGGTTGTTCGGCCTGCAGAAGGCTGACGAGCGTCAGCGACGAAATCAGCGTGAAAATCAGCAAAAACCGCAGACGTCTAGCAATCGTCATGTGAGCCGAATCCTTCGAACTTGACTTGATCGGATGTCGCAAACAAGACTCATTCATCGATTGCCGAACGCACCAGCTTTGAATAATTTCCGCTTCCCGTTTCGATTCGTTTTCAACACAAAACCCAATTGCGATTTTCCGGCGGAACCGCTGCAATCGGCACGATGCTCACCCGCATCGGGCGCGAGCGACTAACAAGACCGTATTGAACGCAGTATAGTCCTGCTACGCAATCGATGGGGCTTGCGGTACAACGACTTTTCGAGGTGCTATTTCGTCGTCCAAGGTACTTTTAACGATCGTGCACGTCCTTAACTAGAGCCAACTATGAAACACTGGGCGATCGATCGGAATGCGTGGGACCTGGGACGGCTGCATGAGTTTTGTCGAAACCGTGGTCCTGTTGAGATTGCCCCCGAGTCGCTGGACGACGTCCGCGCGTCGCAACAAACGATCGATACAATATTGCACTCGGGCAAGACGGTTTATGGCGTCAGCACGGGCTTCGGGCTGTTGGCCAGCCAGACCATTCCTCCCGCGGACTTGAATCGACTGCAACGGAATCTGGTGCTTTCGCACGCGGCGGGTGTGGGGCCGCTTTTGGGCGACGAAGTCGTGCGGCTGATCTTATTGTTGAAACTGCGGAGTCTTTCTCGCGGTTATTCGGGGGTGCGCCCTGTGGTGCTGGAGTATTTGACGCGGTTCTTGAACGCGGAAATTTACCCTTGTGTGCCGAGCAAAGGATCGGTTGGCGCCAGCGGCGACTTGGCTCCCTTGGCGCACTTGACCGCCGCGTTGCTGGGGGTCGGGCAAGTCCGTCATCGCGGCACGACGATCGAGGCGCAGCAAGCCCTCGCACAACTTGGTTTGGCGCCGCTCGAATTGGCGCCAAAAGAAGGACTAGCGCTACTTAACGGCACGCAAGTCTCGACGGCGCTCGCGCTGGTCGGTTTGTTTCGCGCATTGGAAGTCTTCGCAGCGGCGATGGTAACTGGCGCGATGAGCGTCGATGCAGCGAAAGGGTCCGACGTCCCGTTTGATCCGCGGATCAGTGCGGTTCGCTTGCATCCGGGTCAGATTTGGTGCGCCGCGACCTACCGCGATTTGCTCGACGGCAGCGAGATCCGCCGGTCCCACGCCGACTGCCACAAGGTCCAGGACCCTTATTCGCTGCGCTGCCAGCCGCAAGTAATGGGGGCGTGCCTCGACCAAATGCGTTTTGTGGCAGAGGTTTTGGTCCGCGAGGCGAACGCCGCGACGGACAATCCGCTGGTTTTTGCGGAAGGTAATGAAGTCCTGTCGGGGGGAAATTTTCACGCCGAGCCGGTGGCCCTGGCTGCCGATGCGTTGGCTTTGGCGATCGCCGAAATCGGCGCGCTGTCCGAGCGAAGGATCGCGTTGCTCGTCGATCCCCACATGAGCGGCTTGCCGGCGTTTTTGGTCGAGCATGGCGGATTGAATTCTGGGTTCATGATCGCACAAGTCACCGCGGCCGCGTTGGCCAGCGAAAACAAATCGCTCGCTCATCCAGCTTCGGTCGACAGCATTCCGACGTCGGCCAATCAGGAAGATCACGTTAGCATGGCGACTTTTGCCGCCCGCCGGTTGCTGGATATGGCGGAGAATGCTTGTGGCATTGTGGCGATCGAACTGCTGGCGGCCGCCCAAGGAATTGACTTTCAGCGACCGCTAAAGTCATCGCCGAGGATTGAATTGGCCCATGCCCTGCTCCGCGGGCGCGTGCCGCGCTACGACCAGGATCGTTGGTTCGCGGCGGACATCGAAGCGGCCGCAGCGATCATTCGCGATGGGACAATCTCCCAAGCCGCTGGCGTTCAATCGCCGCTGGCGTAGCTCTCGCCAAGTGGGTCTCGCGAGCCGAGCGAGACCTGGATGTACCAATGACTCAAGCGTATCAAAGCGCCGTGCACTGCCAATTCGTCGGATGGGGCTGCTTTGGCGACAAACGATTACCGGAGCGTAGTGCCGCGCGTGACGTCAGGTCTCGCTCGGCTCGCGAGACCTACTAGCCAGAAATACATCGCTAGCATGAACCGGCTTGACGAATTGGGTTGTAAACCGGTACTGACGTCGCAGATTCTCGCTGCGAATTGGGTCTTAGACACCGGAATTTCATGAGCGCAATCTCACCGTCGGAACATGTCGAACCGATTTTGAATTCACAGCCCTCTCACGCCCCACCGACCCCAATCGACTTGGCAGGTTTGATCGATCAGTGCGTGGGAGGCGCGATCGGCCTGATCGGCAAAGTGGCGCGGACTTTTTTATGGATGGCGTTTCGACCGGGCGCGCTGGCCGATCGCGTCGCCCGGCCCGATTCGGCTCAGACATTTTGTCCTCCGCTGGCATTTTTGGCTTTGGGAATTCTGTGCGGCTTTGCCGTGATGCACGACGTTTGGATATTGTCTGCGGAAACAGTCACGCGATTAGGCGAGTCCGAAACTGGTTGGGTCGCTTGGATCGCGCAAACGCTGATCGACGATCTGAGCGCGTTGTCGTTGAGCACAGTGGTCGTCCGGACGCTTCCAACGGCAATCGCGACGGTCTTGGCAGCGTGGTGGGCGAGCTGGTGTTTGGCCAACCGAGACAGTCGCTCCGCTTTGGCGTCGGCGATTTGCGTGGTCATCGGATTCAAGCTGTTCTTGCGTTTTGTACAAGGCCTTGCGCAACTGGCCTTGGTCTGGTTTTCCAAAATGGGACCGAGCATATTGCCCGAGACATTGAAGTTCGAGTTGGTCCTTCAAGTCATGACGTACATCTACCTCGCCGCGATTGCGTATATCTTTTTTTTTGCCGGGACGCGCTTTTTGGCGGCCGTCATGCGGCGGGACAATCGGAGTTGGCTGAAGGCTTGGCCCGTTTCGATGGGGATCGCCGGGGGAGTATCCTCGCTACTTTTTTTGGGAACGTATATCGCGCCACAAACGGCATGGAACGTCGTTCAGGTGCGTCATATTGAGGAGGATCTCTGTTTGCTCAAGGCCATCCCACTTGGGCCAGCGCGGTTGGATTTCCGCGATGCCGAGCACGTCTTCCTGACTTCCAATGTTCTCATTCGCAACGAAACTGACCGCCAAGTCTTGATTGCGCTGCCGCAACAAATTGCACTCGGCGAAGGCGATGAGCCGATCGAATGCCACTACGAAGCCGAACCGATGCTCGACGGAACTTGCCTTTTGGATGCTCGGTCCGCCCAAGTTGTGCGGGCCACATGGCGTCTCAACCATTCCCATTTGGCGGCCGTCGTACGCGCATCTGCGGTCCCGCTGCTCATTCAATTGGGTTCGGTCGACGACGTGATGCGCGAACAAGTCCAAACGTCGTCGCTTCAAATCGCCGTCGATCCAGGCTTGCTCGTCGAAGTACAAGCCAATCTAAGAACGCAAACCGCCGAGGCCCCCGACGAAACGATGGTCAGGTAGGTCTCGCGAGCTGAGCGAGACCTACTAGAATGGACCCGCAATGGTGACGTTCTTCGACGATTTGGATCCGATTCGATGACCAATTCTTCTGCACACAATCTCGCTTGGTACCGACAGCTCAATCGTTATCACTGGTTTGTGTTGGCTGTGGCTGCATTAGGCTGGTTATTCGACACGATGGATCAGCAAATTTTCGCGCTGGCTCGCAAACCAGCAATGAAAGATTTGCTGGTGCAAGTGAAAGTTTCAGACGACGGAACGACGCAAATCGTCGCGCCAAGCAAAGACGACGTGGACTTCGGCGCAACGATGAGCACGTCAGTGTTTCTTGTAGGTTGGGCCGTGGGAGGTCTATTCTTCGGCGTGCTGGGCGATCGCATAGGGCGAGCAAAGGTGATGTTATGGACCATTCTCATCTATTCCGCTTGCACCGGTTTGAGTGCCTTCTCCAGAGGGTTTTGGGACTTTTGTCTTTATCGATTCCTTACAGGGTTGGGGGTTGGAGGAGAGTTCGCGGTCGGGGTCGCGCTGGTCGCTGAAGTCATGCCGGTGCGGGTGCGAACCTATGCACTCGGATTATTGCAGGCCTCATCGACCGTGGGAAATTCAATTGCTGCGGTCTTGAACATGTACCTTGGGCATTTGGAAAGCCTGGGCGAGTTGCGCGGCTGGACGATCATCGGAGTTCCGATGACGGCCTGGCGAGTGATGTTCGTCGTTGGCGCATTGCCAGCGTTAGTGGCCGTGTTGATCCGGTGGAGGCTGAAGGAGCCGGAAAGTTGGGTGGCGGCGAAAATTGCCGCGCGAGAATCCGGAAACCAATCCTCCCGATTAGGTTCCTATTCGGAATTGTTTGGCAACGCCAAGTGGAGACGCAATGCGCTGGTCGGGTTGGTGCTAGGGGCCTCCGGAATCGTCGGGCTATGGGGAATTGGATTTTTCATTTACGAGCTGTTCAGTGGTGTCGTGGGAAAACACTTCCGGGAAATCGGAATGGCTCCAGAAAAAATTGCCGGGCAAGTGGCGTTTTGGACCGGCGTGGCGTCATTACTGATGAATTTTGGCGGGTTCTTTGGAATGTACCTTTCCAGTTACTTTTCGAATTGGGTGGGGCGACGAACCGCGTTCGCAGTCGCTTTTTTGGCCGCGATGATCAGCACGGCTGTGACGTTTTCACAACTCGATCAGTTTTCGGAGCTGTATTGGATGGTTCCCATCATGGGCTTTTGGCAGTTTTCGTTGTTTGGCCTATACGCCATCTATTTTCCGGAACTTTTTCCGACGCGTCTACGCTCCACGGGAACGAGTTTTTGTTACAACGTGGGTCGAATCGTCGCCGCGCTGGGACCGGCGGTCCTGGGCTTGTTGACCAAGTACGTGTACACGCTTGAAAACGGGTTTCAAGAAGGCTTCCGCTGGGCCGCGGTGACCATGTGTTCCGTGTTCCTGATCGGCTTACTCGCGTTGCCATTCGCCCCCGAAACGAAGGACCAGCCGCTACCGGATTGATTGTCGAGGCATCAAAATAGTCGTTGTCATTAACGCCATCAAACGGGGTTTCAAAATGATCCGGGTTATCATTGCGGGCGTATTGGGCGGGATTGCCATGTTTATCGGCGGGGCATTCAGCCACATGTTTTTGGAATTGGAAAGCCGATCGTTCCATCGGCTTCCCGACGAGAATGCCGCCCGGGATTTTACGATTGGTCAAGGTCTTCAAGCCGGAGCGTACGGCTTTCCCGCGGTGGCCGAGAACTTTAATAAGATGACCCCGGCCGAACAGGGAATCGAATACGACCGGGTCAATGCGGCGTTTCGCACGGGCCCGGCTGGTTATATTTTTATCGCACCGACGGGCGAAGACTTGATGGGGACGAAGCAGCTGGCTGGCGAATTTATCGCCGACGTTCTCGCCGCCACCTTGGCGGCGTTCATTGCATCGCACTTGTCGACACTTACGTCGTTTGCCCGCCGCTGGCTGCTGATTGTCCTGATCGCGCCGATTGCTTGGTTGAGCCTGACGGCTTCGTTTGTCCTCTGGTACCGCTTTCCGATGACGTTTATCCAAGACGGTTTTTTTGCTGCATTAATTGAGTGGACTGTTGCCGGCGCCGTGATCGCCGCTGTCGTGCGACCGATCATGCATTCGCGATAAAGCCACGGATCAATTCTGAATTTTCTCGTTCCACGGCTCCCGCCGGGGAACGCGCTGTCTTCGAGGCTCTGCCTCACGCGACGCCGTTGATCATCTTCTTCGCTCGGCAAGCAAACGGTCGGGGCGTTGCCCCTTTTATTTATTCAAGGTGGCGTTTCCCCAGGCCTGCGAAGACTTCGGCCTGGGCTCGGCAAACGGCTGGGCCTTCGGCCCGAAGAACCGATGGCATGCTCACCTTGTCTCAATTCCGTCATTCGAAGTTCGAATTTTCTTCACTACAGGCGATTGCGGCGCAAGTATTCGTGACAATCGATGCACTTCAGCGTGACGTCAAAGAATCGTAAGGCGCTTCCCTCCAGATTTTTCTCTTCCGCTGCGTGGATCAGTTCTTCAACGGATCGTTTCATTTCGTCACTATAGCGGTTGTACTCCGGGGTTTTGTGGACCAACCACATCTCTCCTTCGGTTACATTGCGAATCTCGGTGGCCGCCGTGTTGATCGTATCAAAATTCTTTACCGTCAAGCCTTCGACAATTGCTTGCGAAAATGTCAACTTGGTCCGCATGTAATCGCGGCGTGCAGCACTGTCTTGCGGGAGAATCTCTTGTTGCGAGCCGGCCCACAGGGAACCAATCAATAATCCGGCGGCAGAAAGTACCCAAATCGTCAGCTTTAACATGCGATGCTCCTTCGAGGGTTGTGTGATCTTGTCCAAAGCGTCGTTTCAAGGGCGCCGACCTCCAAGTCAGCATGAGAAATCTAACCTTTGATTCCAAATTCTATCGATGACAAGCCCGTCCTGATCGGCGGTCCATGCCAATTTGCGGCGCTAAATCTAAAGCAAATGTCATACCAGGCTAAAAATGACGTCGAAAGCCGACCCGGTTGCCGCAAAACTGCCAAACCGCGAAACTCGCGGCTGTCGTTTTACCATTCGGACTGCCACGAGGGGTGTCCATGCTGAACTTGGATCTCGCATTCGTTGGGTTCCGCTTGCTGACGGCGGCTCCGAACGGCCCACCCTACGGCCTGATCGACGATGGTGTCGTCGGCGTTGCTGCGGGATGTATTGCCTGGGTCGGATCGCGAAAACAATTCGAGCAAATGCGGTTGAAGGTGGATATCGTCGACGGCGAAGGGCGATGTTTGTCCCCCGGACTGGTCGACTGCCATACGCATCTCATCTACGGCGGACAGCGGGCGGACGAATGGGAGCGTCGCCTAAGCGGAGCCAGTTATGAGGAGATCGCTCGCGCAGGCGGAGGGATTGCATCGACGGTGGCAGCGACTCGCGCCGCGTCCGATCATCAACTTTACGCAGCGGCCCGCGACCGGGCGGAACGTTTATTGCGCGAAGGTGTCACGACGATCGAAGTCAAGTCGGGTTATGGCCTCGACCTAGAAAATGAATTGAAGATGCTGCGGGTCGCGACCGATCTGCGGCAATCGTTGCCGATCGACGTCTCGAGAACCTTGTTGGCCGCGCACGCAGTGGGGGCCGAATTTCGCGGCCGCGCAGACGACTACATTCAATTTATTTGCGACACGATGTTGCCCGCCGCAAAGCCGCACTGCGAGGCGGTGGATGCATTTTGCGAATCCATCGCGTTCAGTTGGGAACAATGCGCGAAGGTGTTTCGCGCCGCCCGGCAAATGGGCTTGGGGCTGAAGATTCACGCGGAACAGTTGTCGCACACCGGTTCGGCCGCAGCCGCCGCCGCGCTCGGGGCTTGGTCGGCCGATCACCTCGAGTATTTGCAGCCCGACGAAGCCGCGGCGCTGGCTCGGCACGGCTCGGTCGCAGTTCTGCTGCCAGGCGCATACTACTTTTTGGGGCAAACTCAGCGGCCGCCGATCGACGCGCTCCGAGAACAGGAGGTCGCGATCGCGGTGGCAACCGATTCGAATCCGGGCAGCTCGCCGACGCAATCGCTGCTGTTGATGATGAACATGGCATGTACGTTCTTTGGTTTGACGCCCGAAGAGGCCTTTCGCGGCGTGACCCTATCGGCCGCTCGGGCGCTGCGCTGGGATCACCGGGTCGGGAGTATTGAAGTCGGCAAGCAGGCCGACCTCGTGGTCTGGGACATCGATTCGCCCGCCGAACTGGCGTACGGCATCGGATGCAATCCCTGTCGACAAGTGTACAAGCGCGGTGAACTGGTGATCGATCAAAGTTGAACTCTGAGCGGCGAACCGAAGAGGCGATGAAAACATTTTTGTTCCAACACGCTTGGCTGAACGGACGATTCGTCGTTGACGTGCGGATGGCGATCGACGCGGAGGGAGTCATCGTCCGAATCGACACGGACCGAGAGGCGGCAAGCGCCGAACGCGTGGACGGAATTGCGATTCCCGGAATGGTCAACGTTCACAGTCATGCCTTTCAGCGCGGGATGGCTGGCTTGGCAGAGTATCGCACCGCCGAACACGATAGCTTTTGGACTTGGCGGCGATGGATGTATCATTTTCTACGATGGTTGACGCCCGACCATTGCTATGTGATTGCGCGGCAGCTTTATTTGGAAATGCTGCAAGCGGGATACACGTCGGTTGGCGAATTTCACTATTTGCATAACGATCCACAGGGTCGGCCGTATGCGTCGAAGCTGGTCATGGTCGACGCGTTGATTGCCGCGGCCCGGGACGTGGGAATTCGCCTTTGTCTGCTCCCCACGCTTTATCAACGCGGGGGATTTAATAAGGTATTGGAGGAAAGCCAAAAGCGGTTTGCGACTTCGATCGACGATTGTCTGACGGTGGCAATGGACGTTCAGAACCGCCAAAAGACCGATCCACGTTTGCATTTCGGATTGGCAATTCACTCATTGCGTGCTGTCGACATGCCGACGGCAAAACAAGCCGTTGCGGCGTTTCGCGCATCTTATGGCGATCGGCCGATCCACATGCACGCCGCCGATCAGCAAAAAGAAGTCGACGATTGTCTCCAAGCTCACGGTCGCCGCCCCGTGGAATGGGCGATCGATGAGCTCGGCATCAACGCCAATTGGTGTCTCATCCACGCAACCCATCTCGTTCCTCCCGAGTGCGTTTTGTTGGCGCAGAGCGGCGCGGTGGTGGGACTCTGCCCAACCACCGAAGCCAATTTAGGGGATGGTGTATTTCCCAGCGAGGCGTTTGTCGGTGCGGGGGGACAATTGGCGATCGGCACCGACAGTCACATCGGCTTGGACCCCCGGAGCGACTTGCGGTTGATCGAGTACGCCCAACGGCTGACGCAGCAGCGGCGCGTCGTATTGGGGAGCGACACCGTGTCGTGCGGCGAGTTTCTCTGCGAGGCGGCGTGGCGCGGCGGTCGTCGCGCGCTGGGGCTGCCGATCGGCCAGTTCCACATCGGCGATCGAGCGGATTTGGTCGTGCTCGACGCTCGACATCCCAACTTGGCTGGCCTTCCTGCCGAGCGCTGGCTCGACAGTCTGGTATTTTGCGAGATTGGAAATCCAATTCGCGACGTGATGGTCGCGGGGAATTGGGTCGTGCGCAGAGGCATGCACGCGCTAGGAGAAGTATCTCGTCGCGAGTTTGGCAACACGGTGCGGCAGATTTTGAGCAAATCGTAATGCAATCCAACTTTTTTCCGCCGTTCTTTGTTTAACCGGCGCAGCCGCTGCGGGGCGCGCGGCGAACTCGCAGCGCCCGGCATTTTGCTTGCAATGGCATTCCCAAGCTGCGCGTGTCGCGCAGAAAGGCCCATTCCTTGGCGGATGTTGCGGCAAAGGCCTTGATCGTAAAATTCGCGGATGAAACAATGAAGCTATGCCGCGGCGTTGCCGTTGGCAATTTTTTTGGTTCTGGATCGACACAATGAGAATCGAACCGTTGGACGATAAAGTGGTGGTCAAGCGTCTGGACTCGGAATCGAAAACCGAAGGCGGCCTCGTGCTGCCCGATTCCGCGCAAGAGAAGCCGCGCCAAGGCAAAGTCCTCTCGGTAGGCTGCGGGCGGATCAACAGCCAGGGCGTGCGCGAACCTCCGCAAGTTGCCGAAGGGGATCGAGTTGTTTTTTCGACCTACGCCGGCACCGAAATTTCGGTCAATGGCGACGAACTATTGATTTTGAGCGAAGATGAGATTCTGGCCATCATCGGGTGATGAATGGCCACCTGCATATTACGCTGCGTTTCAAAAAATCAGCCGCTAGGCGCTGGCCCACGGTTTTTTTGCAATGAACGACGATTCAATAACCGGACATCAGCGCGTTGCGGCTGATGGAAACGAGTTCAAAGGGAGCCGTCCGATGAAAACACTGAGTTGTTTGAGTTTGCTTTTGGCGGCGTGCCTCGTTCCGACGGATCGAGCCGTCTGGTCCCAAGAGAGCGCGACTCGAGCAAAAGCCGTGGGAGCTCACCAGGACCCTTCGCCGAACGATACGTTGTTCGTGATGCGATCCAAGGCGATCGCCTTTTTGAAAGCCAGCCAAGCCGCCGACGGTTCGTTCAGCGCGCAACTCGGCCCAGGCGTGACGGCCTTGGTGACCTTTGCGCTCTTACGCAGCGATGTTCCGGTCACCGATCCAGACGTCGCCGAAGCTTTGGCGTATTTGGAAAAGCACGTGCAGTCGGACGGCGGAATCTACCAAGGCGAACAGTATCAAAACTACGAGACGAGCTTGGCCCTGATGTGCTTTCATGAGGCCAATCGCGAGGGCAAGTACGACAACGTGATTGCGAGCGGGAAAAAATTCGCCAAAAAAATTCAATGGGACTCGGATGAGGGCATCGACCCGACGGACCCGCGGTACGGGGGACAAGGCTACGGCAGCAAGAAGCGACCCGACCTATCCAACACGGGGATGTTCATCGA
Organism: Pirellulaceae bacterium; assembly: GCA_041745295.1. Taxonomy (GTDB): domain Bacteria; phylum Planctomycetota; class Planctomycetia; order Pirellulales; family Pirellulaceae; genus JANMEB01. The sequence continues at coordinate 79,249 of JBGTJE010000040.1, forward strand.
CGCCCTGGAGACGTTGGGAACCGACAAAAACGATCCCGCAATTCAAGAAGCCCTCAAGTTCATTTCGAATACCCAGAATCTGGATTCGCCGCACAACTCGACGACGTTCGGAGCGCTCATCAACGACGGCGGGTTTTATTACACGCCCGCCGGCGAAGGGGAAACCAAAGCCGAGAAAACCGAAAACGGCGGCTTGCGCAGTTATGGTTCGATGACTTATGTCGGTTTCAAAAGCTTGCTCTATGCCGGCGTCGACCGCGCCGACCCGCGGGTCCAAGCGGCCAAACGCTGGATCGCCGATCATTACACGCTGGAAGAGAACCCGGGAGTTCAGCAACAGGGGCTGTTTTACTACTACCACGTATTTGCCAAATCGCTGGCCGCGTACGGCGAACCACTGCTCGTCGATAGCAAGGGCGTCGAACATAATTGGCGGCGCGACATGATCGAAGCGTTGGCCAAGCGTCAGCAAGAGAACGGTTCCTGGACCAATACTGCCGATCGCTGGTACGAAGGGGACGCCTCGCTCGTCACCGGCTATTGCCTCCTCGCCCTCTCCTATTGCGGTGAAAAATAGCGCGAAATGCCCCGCCGAATGGCCGATCGAGCGGCGCGACCATTGACAATATTTCGGTGATCGAACATCATTCGCGATCCAGCTTTTGAGGAGTTCGAGCCATGAAAATCAAAGTCGGCGATACCGTCAAAGTCCTGTCGGGCGACGATCGCAACAAGACCGGCAAAGTCATCTCGGTCAACCACGAGAAGGCAAAGGTCTTGGTCGAGGGAATCAACCTCGTCTACAAACACGTGCGCCCTAGCCGCCGCAATCCGCAGGGCGGCCGACTGCACAAAGAGATGCCGGTTCACGTTTCGATCGTCTCGATGATCTGCCCCAAGACTGGAAAAGGGACGCGCGTCGGCTATCGTTACTTGGTCGACGGGACGAAAGAACGATTCGCTCGAACCAGCGGCGCTTCGCTCGGCACGACGGCTCCACCCAAGGCCAGCCGAGCGAAGAAGAAGGCTTGAGGCTACAGGCCTGAGGCTTGAGGAAGGTGCACATGTGGTTCGGTTCCAATACGCCGGATGACGAACTCAAGACCGCGCTGAACGAAGTCAACACTTCCAAAGCAATGCTCTTGGACGTCCGCGAACAAAAAGAATGGGACGAAAAACACTTTGCCCAAGCCAAGCTCGTTCCCACGACGACGATCAAAGAGCTTCCCCCGGACGCTCGCGAAATCCCCAGCGTTCCCAAGGCCAAACGGGTCTACGTTCATTGCGCCAAAGGGGGCCGAGCCAAGCAGGTTTCCAAGCTGATGTGCGACATGGGATACGATGCTGTGCCGCTGGTCTGCGCGTTCGATCACATGGCCAAGCAAGGATTTCGGCTGGGGTAAGTGTGGTTCGACGTGGAGTGGCGAGTGGAGCAGCTGTTTAGGGCAGCAAACTAATCCCGGCGTCATTCCGGGCTGAGTCCCGGAATCCATGTTCCATGGACGGGAGAAGCGTCACACTCGAGTGCGTTTCACGAATCTGTAGCGGAACTCGCCAGCGTTTCGGCCCAAATTCTGGCGAATTCGGCTACGTCAGACGCTAGACTGGATTCCCGCCTCCACGGGAATGACAGATACGTGCAGCGTAACGTATTGTTAGGCGCACTTTGCAAAGGGCCGAGCCGTTGGCCCTTTCGGGTTTTTTGTGGTCTCGAAACCTAGGCCTTCGAAGACTTCGGCCTAGGCTAGGTAAACGGATGGGCCTTCGGCCCGAAGAAAATCTAGGACGGACTTCAATGGGACGTGCGCAAATCGCGGACGTTGGCAGCGATCGTCACAATTAGCGTTGCACGCCAGGTGCGGCGGCGGATTCTTGCACGACGTCGACCGATGCGGGCTGAGTGGGATCGGCGATTCGGACAGTGACTTCATCGACCAGCGCCGTACCCAGCCCGGTGAGGGCAAAGGTAATATTCAGATTCCCGTCGACGCTCACGCCGCGATACAACGAGAATTCTTGCCACTGGTCGGACTGCGTGATGCGCTCCGACAAGCTCGGTCCACCTAGCGAATCGATGATCGTGAGCCCTTCGAGGGAACCCTCCAGGGGTGATACGAGCTTGGCCCACCCGTGGATCCGAATCGTCTGGCCGGACTTCACCCGGATGTCGCCAGAGGTGATCCATACGGGAGCAGATTCGACGACATCCTGCCCAGCGCGGCCGCTGCTGGCCGACATGCGCAGGCCAAACCCGCCCCCCACCGCGGCGCTGGGACTCAATTCGACTTGAGTAACAATGCTCTCGTCTTCGGTCCGCCGATTGATCCAACCGTTGGCGACCATGTGCGGAAGGTTCTCAAAATCTCCTCCGGCGAGCGCATTGGGCATCCAGTATGCTTGACCGAGCTGGGTCGCCAACTTCCAGTGATTGGAAACGAGCGAGGAATGCGCGAGCAAGGGACTGGCGGCGGCCGATTGGAACGGTGCCCGCGCTTCATTTAGAAAATGCTTCCGGGCCGATGCCAACCGCTGTTCGGCTTGGTCGACATATTCGTCGGCCGAGAGCGAATTGCTGGCCGCCGTCATTGCTTCGGCGCGTTGTAGAAATGTGATGGCTTCGTTGATTGCGCCACCGGCGACGGATCCGTTTCGTTCGATCCGCCCCATTTCGCGATCAATCAATTGAACGATCGCCAGCCAATTGCGCACGATCTCCATGCGGAGATGGGAAAAATTCTCTCCGCTGGGGGCTCGATACGAATCAGCCAACCGGTTGACGACGACGGGGCTGTCGGTGATTACGACGACCGCCAGCGCTGGGCAGTGCTCAATTTCGATTTGCGATCCGCCGTGGATGTTGGAAATGGGCAACGGGATCATGCCCGACGGAGCCATCCAATAAGCGCGATCGGTCGCCGATGCTCCGACGTCGACGAACGAGATTTTTTGCACGGGGACGTCGCCGGCCGACCATTGTTCGAATTGCGTTGGCCGTTGAATGAGCAGGAGCCTGGCCCGCTGTGTTTGCAGCGCGGTGACTTTGAGTTGGGGATCGTTGAGTGGTAACGCTCCGGCGACTGCGCCTCCGGCTCCCCAGGGCTCGCATTGGGAGACGCGAATGTTTAGCCATTTGAGGGTCTGCACGCGCAAGTTCGTGACGGGATCGGTCGCATCCAATCGGCTGCGCGACATGAATCGGAGTCCGCGGGCGCCTCCCGACAATGCTTCGTAGACCGCGAATTCGAGTTGTTGTGCTTCGGCAGGAGTGGGGGGAACATTTTCAGAAAGTGCGGCGACTTGAACCAAAATTTCTTGCGGCAGTTCGGTGGGAATTCCCGCCCAGATCGGCACCGTTTTTCCGGCGAGTTGTTGCCGCTGAGCCAGCCAACGCCCATAGCTATTCAGGGGAAACCCGCCGCCCATCGAATCGACGTGAGTCGAAAGAATCTCGACGGTCTGGCCGAAGTCGGCCCAATTGGAACGCACGTCGGCCACGATCGGCCGCCCTTTCTGCGGGTCCGATTGCCGAATTTCTTTGACCAATTGTTGCACGTTGTCAAGATCGCGACCGGTCAAATTCCGTCCCGCCGACCAAGCCAAGACGCGATCGAACTCGACGCCAATCGGCGATAAGCCGGCCTGGGTCGGCGGCGGGCAAATCAGCCAAAGATCTAAGCGGCTGGCCGCCTGCAATTGTTCGAGCGTGGCCGGGCCGCGCAGTTCGATGACATTAAAGCCCATTTGTTGGAGCCATTCAAACGCTTCGCCATTATGTTGAATTACTTTGGCAAAGAACGGTTGCCCCCCCAGCTCGATGATATTTCCATCAAAGCGGATCAAGGAATCGGCGGCCATCCCTTCGTCTTGTTGAGACGCTTGGCGAACAGCTCGCGGGACGCTTTCCGGTGCGCTGGCAATTGCCTCGGCGACGTGATCCCCCGCACCGACGGCACCTTGAACTCGTAGATCATCGACCCACACATCGCAAGCGCCCGGACCGGTGTACAAATTCAAGACGATCAGGTCCACGTAGGCACCCGTGGGATCGAGTTGCGATCCAAACTTGGTTCGCAACAGCCACAGTTGATTTTGGAAAAGTTCGTTGAGACCGCCCTGATCACTGCCGACGTTAAGCTTTTGCCAATTCCCGATGTTCGAGTAGTTTTCTCCCTCGATCATGACCTTGACGGGGCCTTTGCCGTCGGGGGCCTGTGATTTCGGAATCACGACTCGGGCCAAAAGCCGGATCCCTGTTCGATTGGCTTTGATCCAAACCTCCGGCTGAAGTTCGGGGATAAGCACCGATGGCTCGATACTCTGGGCCACCATGATCTTACTGCCGTGCCCCGTTTGAAAATGAAAATGTTCGCAACTGAGTCCGCCGTGCTTCTCTTCACTCGTCCGGCGCTGAGACCACGCGGACTTGGCAATCTCGCAATCGGTATCGCGCAATTTCCAACTCGGCGTGGTCTGTTCAAATCCAAGCTCGATCTGAGCCCGACCGGGTGCGTTGAAACACAGGGCCAACGCGATCGACAGTAACGCACTGGTGTGAAGGAAATACGGTGGATGCTTCGCCCAAATCGTCATGCGTGTCCCGTTTGCGGCCACCCAATGAATGTTCGTCGATCCTGGCACTTCGGCGCGCGGCCGTGCCTTGGATGAAAAGCTTGATTGACGCGGTCTTTTAGCAGCTTATTTGTGGCAAGACCACATCAGTCGGGTTGCATTTTCGCAACGTGGGCTGCGGCCCCAGGCGATGGCACGATGATGCAAGCAGCGACATTGGAAGGACTTGGGGCTTGCGAGCCACTTCCGGGCACGGATTGGCATGCTGCCTGCAATAAGTCTTTTGCAACTCAAACCCTCGAGGACGCCATGACGACTCAGCCCCACAATCTCGCAGTAGCCGGAACCGAAACTTTGCCGAGCGATCTCAGCGAGTTGATTCTCCGGGTTCAAGCCTTGCCAGAAAATTGTCGCCAAAACATCGAACCCACATTGGAACGAGTTGTCGAATTCACCCGCCGCCGCCGCCGCATATTGGATTTGATCCAAGATGCATTGACCCAGCTTCGGCTCGACATGAAGTATCTCGTGTTTGACCTTGAGGCGACCCGTCGCGAGCGCGACGAATACCGCCGCAAGTTAGAACAGGATCAGCCTTGAGCCGCTGGCAAATCGTGGCTTGAAGGGCAGCGCGTCACTTCGCCTCGCGTCTTTCGACCAGCAAATATTCGGGAAATCAACCGCTCCTTGCGACGCTGAGCGTCGCACCGCAATGATCATTTTTGCCCTTCGACCAGGGCTTCTCCAACTGCGCATTCGGCGGAGCTGGTCCTGCGACCACTTCGCCGAAAGCGTTTCTTGGGAGATCGCTCGATGGTTACAGTTTTCGAAGATTGCGACGGAGAGGGCATTGGAATAGTATGGAACATTGAATCGCCGGTAGTCGCACGCTCATGGGAATTTTGATTTTGAGGCCGGATTGAACGCCGAACAATTTGCTCAACGGCTCTCCGAATGCCGTTTGTTGGAGCTTTCACAAATTGATGAGGCATTTTCCGCCTTGGGCGGCCGGGATGTCAGTCTGGAAAACTTCAAGCTGCATTTGATTCAGCGCGAGCTACTGACGAATTGGCAAACCCAGCGAATAGAGCAGAACAATCGTCGCGGTTTTTTCTATGGCGAATGGAAGGTGCTCTATTTGGTCGGCGAAGGTACCTTTGCTCGGGTCTATCGCGCTACCCACCGAAAGACTGGTGACGTCAAAGCGGTCAAGGTGCTGCGCAATCGTTACTCCAACGATCGGGATACCCAAGAACGGTTTATGCGCGAAGCAAAAACCGTAATGAAGCTGCGGCATCCCAACATCGTGCCGATTCACGAAGTGGACATCGAGCACCATCGGATTTACATGGTAATGGACTTTATTGAAGGGCAGAATCTGCGCGAGTTTGTTCGCGTCCATGGCAAGCTCAAACTCTCGGTGGCCCTCAACATCATCCGCGACGTCGCCTCGGGGTTGGAATACGCAGCTTTGCGCGGCGTGACCCATCGCGATATCAAATTGTCGAACGTGCTGCTCTCGAGTACCGGCCGGGCCAATCTCGTGGACTTTGGCTTGGCGGTGGTTGACAAGAGCATGGCGGATGCCCCGGGCTTTAATCCGCGCAGCGTGGACTACGCAGGGTTGGAGAAAATCACTAATGTCTCGCGCGACGACAAGCGGAGTGACATGTTTTTTATGGGGTGCCTGCTCTATCACATGCTTTCCGGCCACCCTCCGCTTTTCGAGACGCGGGAGCGCATGCGGCGGATGAGCGCCGACCGCTTTCGCGATGTTCCTCCGATAACCAATTATGTCGACTTACCGCATCGCGTGGTCACGCTCATGAAGCGGATGATGGACATCGACCCGGAAAAGCGCGTCCAAAACCCCACCGCGGCACTGCGCGACATTGACCATGTCATCGCGGCGGTCGAGGCCGGGGACGTGCGCAAATACAGCCATTCCCTCTCGCAGGTCGAGTCGGAGGAATTTGCCCGCCGCACGAGAAAGTACACCGAAGGCATGGGATACACGGTCATGGTGATCGAGTCGCGGAAAGACGTTCAAGACCAACTGCGCGAACGGCTCAAGCGACGCGGTTATCGAGTCTTGATACTGGGCGATCCGCGACGGGCGTTGGCCCGTTATGAAGATCTCGATATCAAAGAGGCGATCCCGGCCGACTGTGTCATCTTCAGCTGCGCAGGGCTGGGCCCGGCAGGCCTCGAAGCGTTCAACTTTTTTGCGACGCATCCGCGGATGAAAGTCGTGCCCGCGATTTTACTGGTGGGTGAAGACCAATCCCATTTTTTGCAAACCGCCAATTTAAACGAGCATCGACTCGCCGCGACGATGCCGATCAAGTTTCGCGAGATCCAACAGAACTTGCGGCACTTGCTCCGGATCGAAACGGCGGACGAAGTCGAGGACTAGGCAGAGTCTCAATATGCGAATCGTGCGTCTTCATCAGCCGAAAGGCGTTAGCGTCCGGTTGTTGAGTCGTTGTCGAAGGAAAACCGGGGGCTAGCGCCCGGCGGCTGATGTCATGAGAAAGGGGCCAGAGGGCGCTACTTGCGAATGAACGCCGAGCCGATCAAAGCTGCGACGCCCAGCGGAACTAAACCGAAAAACCAGAGGCCGACCGTTTGCCGAGTTCGCGCGGTTTGGCGGTTCACCGCGAATTCGCTGGGTTGATACGTCCCGGGCGGAAGGGCGATAATCTGCTCGTGCCAAGTGTTCCAGAATTCCGTCACATTGCTCTGGTCAATACTGGCGAAAATCTCCGCGTTCAACTGGTCGATTTCGGATTGGGACGGTTCCGTCTCCAATTGGGCCGCCGAATACCACAGGCCGCCCCCCCCCGCCAATCCAACAATCAACAAGACTAGTCCAAGCGCAAATGTCACTCGGGATACCAGGAATTGTCCGGCCCCGGCCGATGGCCGGCGCGCAGTCGTGCCGATCGCGATCGGGTGCAACAAGCGCAATCCTCGCAGCGTCGGGATTTCGATGGCTTGCTGACACTGGGCACACGAAATGGTCTCGCCGGCCTGGCGCGTTTCCACTTCGTTAGAGGCAGTACAACGTGGACAGGGCAAACTAAAACGGTCGGCCATACAGCGCGGACTTTCGTTGAAACAGACTCCCTCGCCTGGATGTTCCCGGCGACGGGGAAAACTCCGAACAGCAAAGATAATCGATCGGAGTGCAACTGGCATACCGGGCCAGAATTATTTGTTTTCGGGGTGAGGGGTTTGTCGCGATGCCGAAATTCTCCCGGCTTGTGTGCATGCAAACGATTTTTCCGGGTCCGGGTTTTTTGACTGGACCGCAAAAATCGTACAGTTACAATTAGGAAACCGCATCTCCGCCCACTAAAAAAGCCCAAGCCGACGGCCGTCGGGCGATGAGAACGGGGGGTTGGGTTTCCGAGAGGAAACCGCTTCAGCGAACAGGGATTGATGGATTCCTTTCAGCGATTGCCGCAGGGCTGTTGACGGTCGCGAGCACGGGACAAGTTTGCGTCCAGGAAATGTCAAGCAATTTTTGGGACCGTTGTCCGAGAAACGCCGGACGATCGCTGCACTGACTTATTAATCGTAATCTTTTTCCAAATGAATCATCCGCGCGGTCCGGAGCTAAACCAGTGTTAGTATTTCGTGCGCGACCATAGCACGAATCGACCTCGCACCTGACACTTCCAAACCATACCGTCAATCAAGCAGGCCTGGAGCATGACTTTATACGACACCATCCTCGAAGACTTTGAAGATGACGCCACACGAACGCGTGTCACCGACGCGCCGTTTGACGCCACCGTCGTGGTCGAAGAAGACGAAGATGTTGAGACCGACCTCGTCGAGCAAGACATCCACGCTGAGGAAGAACTCAAAACCGACAACGACTTGTTGGCCGGGCTCGAAGAAACCGACTCTTGGTCGGATGATCCGGTCCGCATGTACTTGACCCAGATGGGTGAGATCCCGCTGCTCACGCGGCAGGAAGAAATCTCATTGGCCAAACGGATCGAAGAGACCCGCCGCAGCTTTCGCACCAAATTGCTCGAATGCGATTACGTCAGTCAAGTCGCCTACAAGACGCTGCGCCGCGTCCATTCGGGCGAACTCCCCTTTGACCGAACGGTCCAAGTCTCGGTGACCGATCGGCTGGAAAAGGAACAAATCCTCGGCCGCTTCCCGCACAACTTGGAAACGCTCGACGTCTTGCTCAAGCGCAATCAGCGCGACTATCTCACCGCGCTCAACCGGACGCACCCCAAGCAAAAGCGCCGCGATGCGTGGACCCGCTTGTCGCGCCGCCGCCGCCGAACCGTGCGCTTGATTGAAGAACTCGGTTTGCGAACGCAGCGGATCGAAGCCATGCTCCGCCCGATCGAAGACTTTTCGGCACGAGTCAATGAACTGCAAGCCAAGATCCAAAAATTCAAGAAATCCAAAAAACCATCGCACGAGATCCATCCGCTCCGCCGTGAACTTCGTGGGATCTTGCTGGCCATCCAAGAAACCCCGCAAAGCTTGCGCCGACGAGTCGACTACCTGCGCGGTGTTTTTTCTGAATACCAACAAGCCAAACGCGAGTTGTCCGAGGGCAACCTGCGGTTGGTCGTCTCGATCGCAAAGAAGTATCGCAACCGCGGCCTCAGCTTCTTGGATTTGATCCAGGAAGGTAACGCCGGCCTGATGCGGGCGGTCGATAAGTTCGAATATCGCCGTGGATTCAAGTTCTGTACCTACGCGACCTGGTGGATTCGCCAAGCCATCACCCGCGCCGTCGCCGACCAAAGCCGGACCATTCGGATCCCGGTCCACATGGTCGAAACGATGTCCCGCGTTCGGACCGTGTCCCGCAAGTTGCTGCAAGAATTGGGCCGTGAACCGACGATCGAAGAAGTCGCCCGCCGGGCCGAGACTACGATCGACGAAGCCCGCCGCGTTCTGGCCATGAGCCGTTACCCGATCAGCCTCGACCGCCCGGTCGGCAACAGCGAAGATAGCCAGTTCGGCGACTTGCTCCCCGATGGCGAAGCCGAAAACCCGTCGATCGGCGCCGCCCAAGACATGCTCCGCGGCCGAATCGACAAAGTCCTGAAAACGTTGAGCTACCGCGAACGCGAGATCATCAAGTTGCGGTACGGTTTGGGAGACGGCTACAGCTATACGTTGGAGGAAGTCGGCCACATCTTCCGCGTCACCCGCGAACGAATTCGGCAGATCGAAGCCAAAGCCGTCCGCAAACTCCAGCAACCCAGCCGCAGCCAAGAACTCGTCGGGTTCCTCGACTAACGCCTGGCACTGCGTGACATTCGGGGGTGGCACGTCCCTGAGGCTTTGCGAAGGGCGTGGGATTAATCACGCACCGCGACTTGCGCGGGTCTCCGTTCTGCGCTGTGCGCGGGTCTCCGTTCTGCGCTGTGCGCGGGTCTCCGTTCTGCGCTGTGCGCGGGTCTCCGTTCTGCGCTGTGCGCGGGTCTCCGTTCTGCGCTGTGCGCGGGTCTCCCGACCCCGCACCTCTTGCGACCGAGGGTCTCCCGGCAATTCACCGTTCGTTCCCCCGCCCCAATACTTCCGTCGCCCGGTTCAATTGCGGATCGACCTCGGCCGCATAGGGCAGCTCGTAGGGCACAACGTGATCCGGTTCGACGCCGCGGCCTTCCAACACTTCGCCGTCGACTTCGACTCCTTGGACCGCGAGATACAGCAAACACTCTGGATCGATCATCACAACCGACCCGGCGACCACCGCCCCCGCGGTGCGAGTTCCTATCACCGGACCAATCCCCGACTTGCGAAAGCCATAGGCGATCAACTCTTTACCGCTGCGCGTCCCTTCGTTGACCAATAGCGCTACCGGCTTGCGCCAGTGTGCGTCAAAACCAGTCCGCTCTCCATTGCGATCGATCGAAGTCATTCTCGGAATTTGCCGGTTGAACAGTTGTAAGTATTCCGGGTCCGCTCCTCCCCAGCCGTCTCGCAAGTCGATGATCAGCGCGTCGGCCGAGGCGAGCGATCCGCTGGTCACCGCGTCGATCAACAGGTCTTGAAAATTTTGGCCAGCGTACGACCAAATTCTGACATAACCGATCCGCTTGCCGTTGACGTCAATGACTCGCATCGATTGTTCCATCGCCCGGCGCATGAATGCTTGCGGCTCGATCTCGATCGGCGTTACCGAAATCGAGCTGCGCGAGGAGGGCTCGCCGGTGGATTGAATTTCAATCGATACCTCTCTGCCGACTTTGCCGGCGAACGATCGAATCGGATGAAACGGCTGTCTGTCCACGGCAATCAATTGCTGGCCGCGGCGAAGGCCGGCCAAGCCCGCCGGTCCACCGTCGACGACTCCGGATATGAACCATTTCCCGTCGATCGATTTGCTGAATATTCCGATCCCCGCGAACGATACGCGGCCCTCGGGAAAATGGGGGAGCAACTCCAATCCCAACGGTCCCGCTGAAAAGATATCGGCCAAGAAATAAAACTCGACGTCATCGCGCGTGTAAAACCCCGTGTGGGATGTCTTGAGAAGCCCGAGCATTTGGTTGATCACGGCGGCTAGTTCGTCGGGGTTGCCCGCGGCGTTGGCTTGTGGCAAGTATTCGGCTTTGGCTCTTTCCCAATCGACTCCGCCGAAGTCTGCGCGGTAGAACCGTTCGTGTACGGTTGACCAAACCTTCAGAAAGATCTCCTCGTTTGACAGCAACGTCGCGGGCGAATCCGGAGAAGCCAGGAGGCGGAATTCCTCGGCGATGAATCGACCGTTTTGCAAACGCCCGCTTACCAACGCTTTTCGGATTTTATTGCACAAGCCATCGGCGGCGTGCGCGTCGCCGTGGTCATCGATTCCGCTACCGTCGACAAAAAACGTCGAACCCGCGATACGGACCGCCAGATCGCAGCCCTTTCCCTCCATCCCAAGCTGGCACTCGCCGCAAGCCGCCTCCACGATCTGGCGCGGAACGGGCAATTTTGGTTCAGGTTGATCTTGCGCGACAGCCAGGACGAAAGAGACACCAAGGACAAAAGGGACTGAAGCGAGGAAGGATGACAGTTGCATGGAGGATCTTAGTGTTCAGTGTTCAAGAGCGATATTCTTGTTCCCTCCCCCGCCGCGGGGAGGGCTAGGGAGGGGGTACGTAATTCCTGCACGAATCGGTTGCGGTATGGGAATTGTAATGAATTTGAGATTTCAGATCTCAGATTTGAAGAACCGCACATTGCGCGTTGAAACTTCTTGTTCCCATGCTCCTGAGCGGGAACGCGATGTCTTCGAGACTTCGCCTCGTGAATCTCGCCACGATTGCCACTTCTCCCATCCATGGCAGATGGATTCCGGGGCTCAGCCCGGAATGACGATTGGGTGTTCTAATCCAAAAAATCTTTATCTTTGAGTCGCGCGGGAACGTACTGTTCGGTCACATAGCTGATGTCCTTGCTGATCAGCGCTTCGACTTCGAGCTTGAAATCGTTGTCGAGCATTTTCTGAATTTCGCGCTGCCAATCCTTTTTGGCGGCAAACCAAGGATACGCCGCGATTTGCTTGGCCCGCTTCTTGTCGGTGTCGTTCAAGCGGATCGTCACGCTCGAACTCAACCCGCAACGGTCGTAGTCGCTACTCCGCAGGCCGATGTAGCGCGCATCGGGGATCGCCATCCGCCGCGATTCGAACGCCAAGTTGATCGAACCCTGCTTGATCACGCTGTAGATGTAATATCCCCACGGATCGTTATCGAGCAAGCAATACACCGGCAGCTTAAGTTCGTTGTGCAGCCGGTTGAGCAGGCGACGGACGCCGCGCGGCGGTTGTCCGCCGCCGTGGGTGAGAATGCAATTGTGACTGCGCCAAAATTTGTCTTCGTTGAATCGCTGCCAGACTGTGTCTTTTTCGACGTGCAGCACAAATTGGGCGGTCGACTTTTTGATTTGAATCCGCTCGGGTTCGACGATCGAAGGGATCGCATAACCTCCAGAACCCATCCGGGCGCAATCGATCTCGTCCCCCGAATCGTCCAAAACAATTGGGCCGACCATCGAGCCCTTGGTTTGTGCGTATAGATGTAGCTCTTCGCGGAGTGCATCGAGTGTGACTTCGACATCTTCGATCACTGGGTCGCATTCTTCCTGGTTTTGAAACGTTTCTTCCTTGGTCCCTTCGATCGTGTGTTTCAGCAGATAGTACAAACCGCGGATGCTGGTTGACTTGCCTTCGTTGATTAGCCGCTTGCAACCGCTGCCGACCAGGATCGTTTGCATATAGGACTTGGCTTGCGAGAGATTGAACAGTTCGCGGCGATTGGTCCCGCGCCCCATTTCAATGATTTTTTGCGCCTTGTTAAAGCGAACGTTGGAGAGCGAGCGGCTGGGGATGTCCAAATGCGGTGGGCGAGCGCGCTGGGCTGACTGGACGACGTCCTCCGCCAAGCCGACCAGTGACGAGATCGTTTTTTTGTCCTTGGGCGTTAGTTTGGCCGGCGCGGCCGGTTTGGCACTGCCGTTGCCGACGGACGGTTTCTTTTTTGCCATGATCAACCCTGTTAACAATTATCCGCACCAATAAGTGCGTTGCGTCGCAGCCGCATCGCCCCTCACCCTGCCCTCTCCCCCGAAGCGGGGGCGAGGGAACAAATCTATTTTTTTTGGATATTTTCGAAATGGGACAACATCTCGCCGGTTCGCGGTCATTTTTTCTTGCGTTTCTTTTTCGACTTCGCGCCGTTCTCTACATCGTCAAACAAGACGCCTTGGCGCGGGGTTCCGTTTGCCGCGATCGTCGCGACGTCGGCGGACGTTCGTTCGACGATCAGAACGTTGTCGGCGTTGAGTTCGTCTTCCTCGACCCGCTTGCCGTGCTTGTCCAGTTTCGTATCGGCTTCCTTGGTTTTCTTTTGGGCCACCCTGAGCAGTTCGTCGTAGAGCTTTTTTCGATTGGCGCCGCTGATGTCGCTGACCGCGGTGGCGACTTCGCCCAAGTATCGCAAAAAGATATTTCTCCGTTCGCCTTCCTGTTGGATAGTCGAGCGACGGCGGAGGAAGATCCCCAACTTGCGGCCGACCGCTTGAACGGCCAAGCGGATTTCCTTTTCGATTTCGGAATATGCCGCGATCGCCTCTTTGGACTCGCTGGTAAACGGGACCCAAACGCTGGCCACATGCACCATTAGCGTTAGCGGACCGCTGGGGAGCGCTCCGCGCGATTGGCTGACTCCATAACTCCGCCAATTGATCGAGGAAATCGTCTTGGTGATCGCACAATCGCCCATTTTGAATTGCAGCGGGACGCGGTTGGCGTAGCGCAGCATCTGCATGGTTTGCGTGTCGCTGACGCTCACGTCCTGCATCGCCGCGAACAACTCATCGATCTCTTTGCGCTTGAGTTTGGCCGGGCTTTGCCGAGTGCCGAGCCCCGAGGCTTGCACAATCCGTTCGACCCCTTCGGCCCCCAGACCGTCGAAAGTACTGCTCAAAAACTGTTTGATCGTCCGGGAATCGGTTTCTTCGAGCAGCGTGACGAGTTCGTCGCGGCTGACTTTTTTGGTCGAGACGCTCCCGCCATAGGCCAAGGCGACTTCGATCAAGAACGGATTGCCGCGATAGACCGACGGGGGCCGCGTCGCCGAACAATAAAACTCTCCCGGGACGACTTGATATAGGCCGCGCAACAGCAGCTGCTCGCCAATCGGCGAAATGCAGTCGGTCGAAGGCGCGCTAATTTTGGTCTCCTGAATGGCCCGATAGAGTTTGTCCGCGTCACTTTGGGCAATCTTTTTGATGTTGGATCGCGAGCTGAGCTTGGCTGTTTCACATATCTTGCGAGCCACACCCGAACTGACTCGCGAGAAATTGCTCGTGAGAAATGCCGACAGCGACGTGCCGGGAGGCTGATCCTTGATCATCGTGAACAAGCGACCCAACTCGACGCCATAGGGATGCGGCTTGATCTCTTTGGGCTCGTGCGGAAGCTCTTTCGTGCTCCCTGCATACGTCCGGGAGTTTCCCTCGGGGTCGGTGAAATGAACCGTCACGTGCGGGTTGGCGATCGCCGTCTGCTCGATGTACTCATCAACGCTCCCCTTCCCGCGTTTGTACGCGGCTTCCAATTCGATCGTGACTCGCGTGCCGCTGACGATGGGCTCGTTGGGCCAATTGGGGCTTTCGGCAGGGTATTCGGTTACCCAATGGATGTCGTATTTCTTGCAATACGCGACCCCTTTGTCCGCGTGCGGTATGTCTTCCCCTTCGCCGCGACCGTTCATGATGTCGGGGACGTTGGTTTTGGTGTTGATCTGAATCTCGAAGTAATGCGCGGGTTTGTTTTTTTGCGTCTTCGAGACGATCCGCACGGGTTTCCCGGTGGTGAGCTGACCGTACATGCCCGCCGCGCTGATGCCGATCCCTTGTTGTCCGCGGCTCATCCGCAAGCGGTGAAATTTTGATCCGTAGAGCAACTTGCCAAAGATCAAGGGGATTTGCTTCTTCACAATCCCGGGACCATTGTCTTGGACAGCGACCTTGAAACGACCTTCGCTGACCGGTTGGATTTGCACCCAAAGTTCCGGAACAATGCCCGCCTCCTCGCAGGCGTCCAACGAGTTGTCGACTGCTTCTTTAACCGTCGTAAGCAGCGCCTTGCGTGGATTATCAAAGCCGAGCAGATGTCGATTTTTCGCGAAGAATTCGCTAACCGAGATATCGCGTTGTGCGGCCGCCATAGTCTCGGCCGTTACGCGCCGCTTGGGCTCCCTGACGCGGGTCGCGGTGGAATCTGACAAGCGAAATCTCCTTCAAGCGTTACACCGTTAAACCTGGCGGCCCCCTCGCAGACAGATCATTTTGCCGAAAGCCTCGCGTCTATTTAGTCTGCGTAGTGTGACTCGATTTTAGCAATTAGGATGATTTCGTTATAGACGGTTGTATGGGTTGAATGGGGTCGCTTTTCGAATTGACCATCGGCGCCGCGCGAATGGCTAATAACGTTTTTCGCGGTTGGTCGAGAAACTACCTTAGCCAGAGGCCCAAGGATGGGCCGGTTGTCTCGGCGACACACGTCGAGGCGTGTTGGAAGCTTCGCCAAATCGCTAGCTTGGCCAATGACTGGCAGACCTATTCCGTTCATCGCTGCGGCGATGGCATTTTGCGACAAGGAGCGTCCGAATGAAGCGGCACATGTTTTGTCTGGCCGGCGCATTAGCATTGGCGCTGGTGACCCAAGCCATCGGCCAAGAAACTCCGTTGGCCTCGAATTTTCTTTACAACTACTACACGCCACCCGGCGCAAGTGAAGTCACGGCCGGGATGTATCCGGCTCCCTATTGGAGTCCGCAACTAGGGGGCCAGGCGTATTACACGTATCAGCCCTTGATGCCGCACGAACACATGTATGAGCATCGCCGCACGTACTATCAATATTACGGCGGGCGGGATGCCTTTTATCATGACGACTGCGGCCGCGCGTACCCCGGCGGCACCGGTTTGAACAAGACCACGGTGGTCTGGCAAAACGGCAAATCGCACGTCGGACCTTCGCCGTTGAGCTGGAATTGCTTGCAACGGCTCGGCTACGGTGCCGCAGGCAGAAAGTATTGCTTGGGCAGTCATCATGGCGCGGGCGGTTATGCCGGCGGTGATTGCTCGGGCGGATCAAGCTGCGGTACCGGCGGTTGCCAATAGCTTCCGTCCCCTCGCAGCCGCTCATTAACCAATTTGTGCTTAGGAATTGAACATGAAGAAATTGCTTTTAGTTCTGGCCCTAATCGGGATTGCGACGGCCTCGCTGGCCGGGCAAGATTGCGGCAATACCAACGCCGCGTGTCCCGGAAGCGGTCTCGCCGGTCCCATCACAGCCAATTGCGGTCCTTACCCAAGACATTTGGAAACGGCGCGGTTAGCTCATCAAGACCAATTCCATCCACAACCGCATTACGCGTACAGCCGAGCTGGCGTCGACGCGACGCGTATGAATGCTTGGAATCAGCAGAAGGCGGCCGAACTTCCTTGGCATGGCCAGTACAGTTATTGGCGCTTTGGAGTGCCAACGGCGCTGGTCGTTCCACCCACGGCGGCGTTCCACTCTGAATACAACTGGGGCGTAGCCCAAACGAAGAGTATTCCGATCTACCACCAATTCGGACGCACTTATTCCCAAACGGGCGGCGGCGGTTTTTATCCTCCGCATCCGTATTGGCCATCGAGCACGAATCAATTTGGCATTTACCCCGTCCGCGCGCCTCACTAAGCGCGGCTCGGTTTCGATCCAACAACAACGGCCGACAAGTCTGTCGGCCGTTTGTCGTTTCTTGGTCCGCCGAATCCGCAAGTCGCGCTCAAAAAACTTTGTCTAGTAGGTCTTGCGAGCCGAGCGAGACTTTGCACCATCACGATCTCTCCAATTCAATCGGCGTTCTATGTCAGTAACGTCTGCCGAATTCTGTTTGGACGGCGATCGGCGGGTTAGGTGCTATGGACTTGCGAATTGATTGGTAGCGCGATGTCTCGCTCGGCTCGCGAGACCTACGGCCTGAATTAATGCGATTGATACTGCTCCTTTGCTTGCGCGTTTTGATGTTACGCGCCCACAATTCGACTTTAACGACTTCGATTCGACGACGTCGCGCTTGGGGCAACTGTGCTTTTTCAGCATTTCTGCTGGATTTTTGGCCCCCTCCGCGTTCGGCACGGCAGATGCATCTTACGAATGTCGTAGTCTAAAAGAGGAGTGCATAACTTGTTCGGGATTGAAATTTTGCTTGCCATGGGCGCCGTTGTCATTTCGAGTTTAGCCATCAACATCGCGCGAAACAATCGCCGCTCGCGCCGCGTCGCCTGCTATCCGTTCTAGTTCGATCGACCGAGGACTGAACCCGAAGGACGCCTAACTCTTGTTCGTTAATCATTCAACATGAGCTGGGCTAGACGGCAGTGGACCCAGGCGAGGCCGCGAATGGCATGGTAGCTCACGAAGATTATGAACAAGCCGGCGATCGCCAATAGGCTGGCTTCGCCGTAGGTATCCACGATCCACGGCCCAAAGTCGGGTTGATACCACTCGAAGCGGTAGAAAATCGGAGCCAATATCAAGCTGACCGAGACCGACAACAACGTGACAACCATCGTGAACGAAAAGAGTCCGAGGGGAAATTTGATGAGCAAAAACGCCAGCGCCCGCCAGCTCGACCCGGACTCGAAAACGGCAAGTAGTCGTCGCCAGAATCCATTTCGCGACGGCGTTGGGTAATGAAACTCGATGCTCGCATCGGACAATCGCGAGGCCATCGCGGCTTCAAACTTGGCGAGATTCCGCGCCAGGACCATCATTCCAAATAGCACGAAGAGTCCCAGCCCCCAAAGCACAACCGTGCCCAACCCAAGCGAGATCCCCGTGGTCAAGATAATAAAGTAGAGCGTCCCCAAGGGAAACGAAAGTAGGAGATAGGGAATGCTGGCCGCAAAACTCGGCATCTTTGGCGGCACGAACGGCCGTTGCAGCGGAGCGGGCTTCGGCGGAATAGGCCCGCCAAGCTCCCGGTTAAAGGGCAGCCCGCGCGCGGGGGTCGCGGCTCCTCCGGGAGCCGGCGAGCTTTGACCGTAGGGGCTTGCTCCATAGCCGTTTGAAATGGATTGAACGTCGGTCTTCAAATCGCTGACTCGCTGATAGCGCAAGCCGGGCTCTTTCTCAAGCGTGTGCAGGACGACCTCGTCCAAGCGAATATCGATTCGCACTTTCTGTGACGGGGGAGCGAACCGGCCCATCGGAAGCTCGCCGGTGAGCATTTCGTAAATCACCACACCCAGCGAGTAAATGTCCGCCCGATGATCGACTTCCGTCGGATGTTCGAACTGCTCGGGGGCCATGTAATTCATCGTCCCCATCACGTGATTCGTCCCGGTCAAGTTCGTCTCGGTCGATCCGCGGTTGAGCAGCTTGGCCAAGCCGAAATCGGCGATTTTCACTCGGCCGTTTTTATCGACCAAGATGTTTTCGGGCTTGATGTCGCGATGCACGATCCCATGGTCGTGCGCGAACTGAAGAGCGTCGCAGACCGCCGGAACGATTTCCAGAGCCTGGCGCGGTTCCAATTGCCGCGTCCGCAACATCTGCCTTAAGTTCACGCCGTCAATGTATTCCATCACCAGATAATACAGCCCGTCGACTTGGCCAAAGTCGTGCACGGTGACGATATTGGGGTGGCTCATTTGGGCCAGCGCGCGAGCTTCGCGGACGAATCGATCGGCAAACCCGGGTTTGGCATTGACCTCGGGGCGAATGATTTTGAGGGCCACAGTCCGATGGAGGCTCTTTTGGCGGGCCTTAAACACCGAGCCCATGCCGCCCCGACCCACCAGCTCTTCGATTTCCAATTGCGGAAATTTTCCTGCCAACGTCTCCGGCGTCAGATCCAAATCCCCGCCTTGTTGGTCGTCGACCTCCCGTTGGTTTCGCGTCGGGAACGTGTTGCCGATCGATTTTGCCTCCCAGGAAGCCAGACCGATTTTGATCAAGCATGCGGGACAGGGCGTATTGGGATCCAAAGAAACAAATTGCGTTCCGCATTGCGGGCATCGTGTAGTCGTCGTCATAAGTCACTCAGTCATTGGATTCTCGTGTGGCATTCATTAAAGAAGGAAAACTGAGGGAAGGTTACAACAAATGCTAGTTTGCGAGAAAGAATTCTTGGTCAAGGCTGAAACCGATACCGCCAGGTGTCGTTTCAGCGGTTCGAGTGAATGGAGATCTACTATTCGACCGATTCGCTTTTCATATTCCCTCCCCCTTTGTGGGGAGGGAATAAGAATCGGATGTGCAACGCAGCGCGAGTGGAGCGAATTGAGAGCAATGATTCACGATTGCAGGGCGTCGAAAAGGTCTTGGATCTCGGCGTCGATTTCCGCTTCGGTCGCAACGGTCCGCGAGATTTCTTGGCGGATCTGTTTATGAAATTGTTGCCGCATCCGGTGGACTGCTACTTTAATGGCGCCTTCGGTTTTTTCCAGCTTTTCACCGGCTTCACGATACGTCAAGCCCGCGTTGTCGCCAGCCAAAAAAACTTGAATCAGATCGAACAGCCGGTCTTTGTTGGCTTGGACGTACTCTTCGCGGACTGCGTCTTTGGCTCGTTCGAGCAAGGTCAGCGCCCACTGTTTGAGGAAGACCGATTCCGGCGTCAGTTCGTGGTAGGGCTCTAATTGCAGTCGACGGTCGGCTTGGTCAAAGTCCATCGGCAGGGTTTTGACGTCGCCGCCGCGTTTCTGGGCGTTTTGTTGATCGAGCTGATTGGCAATGAAATTTTTGATCGCCGAAAGCAAGAACGAGCGGAATCGCCCTTTTTGAGGATCGACCGCGCGAAGATCTTCACGGCGCAGCAATTCGGCGAAGAAGCCTTGCGTCAGGTCGGCCGCTTGATTGGTGTCAAATCCTCGCCGCCGCACAAAGGCATACAGCGGAAACCAATAGGTGGCACACAATTGCTCCAAGGCGACGGATGCATCGGGCGACGGCTCTTTGCCCGCCGCCATGACCACGCTCCAGTGGGTCGTTTGAAATCGCTGATGAACGCTGGACCCTTCGTTCAATCGTCGTTCGTCGCTCGCCATGTCACTATTCTAGTCACGTGCCGCAGCCAAATCGTATGGCTGTGTGCCACTGGCTCTGCCAGTGTTCGGTGGCTGGCGTTTCCCCGAAAGAACACTGGCAGAGCCAGTGGCACACCATTTCCCAGATCATACAAGGCGTTAGCGTTTTTCCTTTCGGTCTTGTCGCCGAATGATTTCGGCCAAAAGCTGTTCGAAATCGTGCTTGAGCGCGGATTGTTCCCAGCCCGGCGGAACGGTCTTGAGATAACGCAAGATCTTCTCTGCTTCGTCAAGTTTTTCTTGTTGTGTGAGCAACCGAGCGAGCTCGAATTTCGCCGAGAACCAGACTTCGCTTCGCGGCTGGCTCCCTGCTCCGATGGCACGCCACAAACCGATGGCCTTTTCGGACCAAGCGCCGCTCGAGTCACGCGCGAGCATGGAAGCAAAACGAATTTGCACGTCCAAGAGCCGCGGATGTTGTGCGGAAAGCTCCGAAAATTGCTCTACGGCTTGATCGCGGAATCCCTGTTCCCAAAGACCTTCGGCCTCGGCGATTTGCCAGCGGACGAAATTTCCACTGTCGCCTTTCGCCAAAGCATCCGCGATCCGCGAATACTGTTTTACAATCAACTGGGCCAGGGAAGTCCGGTTTTTGTCGTTGCGCAGCGATTCTGCGACCGCCAGCCAATTCATCCAACTGGCTGGAGTGAGTTCGCCGACTTCCGTTTCGGGCACGGTCTCGCCCGACGCGGTGCGGCAAAGGGCTTGCCACGCCCGGGCGTTCTCTCGCCAAGGGGCGGCGAGCTCCGCAGAGCCCTGCCACAACTGTTCCAAGTCGCGCGCGGCGGATGGCGAATCCCTACCCAAATAAGTCAGTGCGATGATGATCCGCGTCAATTGCAACTGGCCGACCGCCGCGCCGTTGTCAGTCGCAGAACCCGCATCAGCGCGCGCGATCCAATCCGTCAATGCCTGTTCGATTTCCTTAGCCCGGCTGGCAAGCTGATCCGGTTCGGCCTGCGATGCTCGGGCGAGTTCGGCCGTAGCAGCGGAGCAAGCCAACTCCGCCGCCTTGCCAAAATCTGTACTGAGCGGCCGCACTCTGACTGCGGCGTTTAGTGCCTCAAGCCATTTGCCTTGCCGCGCAAGTAATGGGACGAGCCAAATCGCGGCTTGGTCGGCGGTATTTTCGTTCGGCCAACTCGCAAGATGTTCGCGCAATAGATTGATGTAGTTTTCCAACAACTCGGGCTGTTGCGGTATAAGCTGCGCCAGATTCCAGCAGGCCGACAAATGGGCGTCATCGGCTTCGGGCTGATCGCGAAACGCAGCCGCCGCTAGTCGGAATCGATCGGACGCATCCTGAAATTGGCCGCGCTGCTGTTGAATTTGCGCGGCGCGAATCGCGAATTGCGCTGCTGCCGGCGGATGGTCGTCCGCGCTGGCTTGGCTGCCGGCTAAATCGAGCATGCGGATGGCTTCGTCGGGTTGCTTCTTGCGGAGCAACTCGTCGGCCAGCCGCACGATCAGTTCGCCGCTCGAAGTCCGCTGCGTGGCGGACGTGTTCTTCAGTAACAACAGATTCGCACGACGGGTCCAATAGGTTCCGTGATACGTTTCAAGAACGCGAATGGTTTGGTCCGCGCGCTGCTGCCAGGTTTGCCGCTCCGATTCGTCTTTAGATTGCGCGGCCATCGTCAGAAACAGCTCGACCAGACTCAGGCAGAGCTTGGGATTGGTCGCGTAAAACGAGGCCACTTGAGGGAGCCAGCGGATGGCATCCTCTACCTTGTTTTGGCCGAGCGCCACTTGAAGGCGCTCTGTCCAAAACTCACCCCGAGCATCCGCAGGGATCGCTTTTTCATCCACGGCTGCCCCAATTGCTTCGGCCTCGGCCACTCTTCCCAAGCGACGTTGACATTCCATTCGCAATGCCAGGATTTGCCACGCCAAGGGATCATCGGGTTGGACGCGCCGGCGGAGTTGGTCGAGTCGTTCCTCGATCTGAGTCAACGCGTCGACGCGGGCAGACTTTTCGTCATCGCCATAAAGCAGCGCGCTATTCAGATAACACTGTGCCAGCTGAAATTGGACGTTGCTTTGTAACGCCATCAGTTGTGCCGTTGAAAGCTCGTCGGGAGCCCGTTGACGCTGTCGTTGGGGGAGCAAGTCGGCGATCAGCCGGTCGGCGGCGTCCAATTCGCGGACAGCGTCGCGCAGTATTTGTGCGGCAAGCGATTTGAGGTCCGACCGACTGTTGTCGAGGTCCCATTCCTGCCGCAAGCTTTGGCCGCGAGCGAAGAGCGTCAGGCCATTTTGTACGATCAAGACTTCACGCCGCGGATGTTCGGAATTTTTTTGCAGAAATTCGTCCAACGTTTGCCGAGCGACGGACCAAGCCGCTGGCTGTTGTTCCAACGAAAGCCCGGCGGCCTTCGCGACTTGAGTCTGTATCAACTGGAGGACCAAATCGGCTTGTTCGAGTGGCGCAATTTCGGGATCGGCCAATCGTTGCCGACAAAATGTCTCCGCCAAATCGTACAATCGCCGCTGACGCAGCCCATTGGCAAATCGCTGATCGGCCGATTGGGCGATCGCGCAAATGGGAAGCAGGCTGGCCACCAGAACGAGCCCGCCGAAGATGACAAAGCGCGTCAGTTTGAAAGGTGGGCCAGTCATGGTCATTTCGAGTCTTGGACCGAGGCCAGCGCGGCGAGTTTCTTTTCGGCGAGCTCCGCTTCGGCTGATCCGCCGTGGCGGTCGACGAGTTCTTGCAGGACGATGCGGGCTTCACCGGTGCGATTGAGTTTGAGCAATTGATCGGCGGATTGGGAAAGCGCCCGAGCGGCCAGACCAAATTGCTCGGCGTAGAGAACCGGAATGCGCAATAATTGCAACGCAGCTTGTTCCGGGTCGATTTGCATCCAGTCGCTGCCAACCACAAAAATCGGTCCGGCACGGAGGGCTTCCGGCATGGTTTCGATCTGTCCTTGCCATTGGCGAAGCGTAGTCGCCTGGGGGGCCGCTACGGCCCGCCAACGCTGGGCGGTCGCGAGCGCAGCGATCCGCGGATCTAGATCACTTGACAGCCGGACTAAGATCTTCAACGCGGCGTCGCGATTCAAGTCGGTCAGGGCGTGACTGGCCCCGATCAACTGCTCGATCTTTTGCTGGCTACCTAGCCAGCCTTGGACTTTGCGGGCGACCGCGGCGTCAGGGCGCGACGGAGTCCACACCAAGGGAATGTCGCCGAAATGCTGCGTCCGTGGGTCGGAGTTAACGATCGCCAGAAAATCGTCGGTCGCTTGGGACCAAGCCTGCATTTGGATCGCCGAGTTGACTCGTCCA
Source organism: Pirellulaceae bacterium (assembly GCA_041745295.1). Classification (GTDB taxonomy): domain Bacteria; phylum Planctomycetota; class Planctomycetia; order Pirellulales; family Pirellulaceae; genus JANMEB01. The sequence continues at coordinate 102,733 of JBGTJE010000040.1, forward strand.
GCGAGCAATCGCCGGCGCATCCAGGCCGGCGTCGACGCTTCGATTCCTTTGCCGTAGGCAGTGAATGCCAACTCGTACTTGCGTTCGGCATAGAGCTGATCGCCTTCTTGGGCCAACGAGTCGACCGTGGTGTGAAACTGGACGACTTGATCGAAGGGGATTTTTTGTTCGCGTTCATTCACTTGGAGGATTAATCGGTCGCCGTTAACATCGAGCACGAGGCCACTTCGCTGCTTCAGTTCGCCCTCAGAACCGCGAACGGTGACGGTATCCTGAGCCATGACAACGAGCGGCGCGGCGAAAACAATCGCGAAGATTGCAAGACGTTCAATCCAATTGATATAGGCCAAGCTCAACGTAGGCGCCTCGCAAACCGCACTCCCCTGCCAGTACCATTCTATCGCCCGGCAAGACTCACCGACACACTTGGGTGGCACGCTCTGAGTCTTCGAAGGGCGTGGTTCCGCAGCTCCCACGCCCATCGTGGACTCTGGGCGTGCCACCCAACACAAGTTTTTCCACGGGTGAAGGCGCCTGAATGAATGGACGGGATCTTTTTAAGGCCGCCTCCGCGCGCATTACCATCCTGTAGAATGAATCGCTTGCCGTTCCGTCGCCATGCGGCGGGATCCATGATTACGATCTTATTCGGGGGCCCGAGAATGATTGCGCGAATTTTGACGCTGTTCACATTGATTGCCATGGGATGGACTATGTCGACGGAAATGGATCCTATTCAAGCTCAACAAGATAAAAAACGTCCGATCCAAGTCGATGACTTGTTTCGCTTCAAACGCGTCGCCGGCCCGCAGATCAGCCCCGATGGTCTGTCCGTCATTTATTCGGTAACTGAAATCATCGACCCCAGTCAGAACAAGAGCGTTGCCAAGCTTTGGCTTGCCTCGACGGACGGTAGTGCGAAACGCGCAATTACGAATTCGACGTTTAAGGACAGCAACCCGCGCTGGTCACCCGACGGACGCTGGATTCTGTTCGAATCGACCCGTTCGGGTGGTTCTCAATTGTGGGCGATCTCTTTGTCCGGCGGCGAAGCCCGCCAGCTCACCACGATCAATACCGAGGCGTCCAACGGAATCTGGTCTCCCGATGGCAAGCACATTGCGTTCGTTTCTGCCGTCTATCCAGAGTTCTCGCAGCTTCCCTATGAGGAAAGCCACAAGCGCAACCAAGAAAAAATGGACGCGATCAAGAACTCGCCGGTCAAAGCCAAAGTTTTCAATAAGTTGTTTTACCGCCATTGGGACAGCTACGTCGAGGACAAGCGCCAGCATTTGTTTGTGATGGACGTTGTTGATGGCGGCGATGAGTTATCTGTGTCCGCGCCGCGCGATGTGACGCCGGGAGACCGCGATGCATATCCGACGTCGACGACATTTTCTGCGGCTCAGGATTACTGTTTTTCGCCCGATTCTAGCCATCTGATTTTTACTGCGGTTCCTGCCAAAGACGAAGCGTGGAGCACAAACTACGATCTCTGCAAAGTCTCGATTCAAAATACATCGCCCGAATGGTATCCGCTGACGGGCGATAATCCTGCGGCCGACGGTTTGCCGGTTTTTGCTCCGAACGGGAAGTCGCTTGTTTTTCGCCGCCAGCGCCGCGCCGGTTTCGAAGCGGACAGATGGGAGCTGATGTGGGTCGCCTGCGATCCAACGGGTCGATTCGCAGAACAGCCCAAATCGCTGACCGAAAACGTCGATCTCTCGTTTGAAGATGTGGTATGGCAAAACGATAACACGATGATCGTCTCGGCCGAAAAACAAGCCAACAAGCCGCTGTTAGTGCTGGAGATCGGAGGAAAACTTACCGATCTTGGAGCTCATGGAACGTACGGCAATCTCACGATGTCTCGCGACGGAAAACATCTTGCGTGCGTCAAATCAAGCGGAACGACACCTCCGGAGGTGTACACCGAGGATGCCGACAAGGGCTGGAGTGAACCAACTCGGAATATCAGCCAAGCCAACAGCGATTTGCTTAACGAATTGGAATTTGGTGAGATCCAGTGGGTCGAAGTCCCTTGCGCGGACGGGACCAAAATGCAGATGTGGATAATCACGCCACCGAATTTCGATTCGTCCAAGAAATATCCATTGGGCTTTTTGGTCCACGGTGGACCGCAAGGCGTTTGGGGGGACAGCTGGAGCAACCGCTGGAATCCTCAAGTCTGGGCGGCTCAAGGCTATATCATCGCCCTCCCCAACCCGCGCGGCAGCACGAGTTTTGGCCAGAAATACACCGACGATATTAGTGGTGATTGGGGAGGCAAGGTCTACACCGACCTGATGAGCGGTTTGGCGCATTTGGAAAAGCATCCCCATGTTGACACTTCTCGGATGTTTGCCGCTGGCGCTTCGTACGGCGGTTACATGATGAACTGGTTCCAAGGCAACACTGACAAGTTCAAAACGCTGATCACCCATTGCGGCGTGTACAACTTCGAAAGTATGTACGCGACCACCGAGGAGATCTGGTTCGACGAGTGGGAACACGGCGGGCCACCGTGGGGGGAAAATCGGGAATCATATGAAAAGCATTCGCCGCATCGACTGGCGGCGAACTTCAAGACGCCGATGCTCATTATCCACAACGATCTCGACTTCCGCGTCCCGGTAAGCGAGGGACATCAGCTCTTTACTACATTGCAACGGTTGGGCGTGCCGAGCAAGTTCATTAACTTCCCGGATGAAGGGCACTGGGTTCTCAAGCCGGCCAACAGCCGTTTCTGGCACGAACAAATCTTTGACTGGCTCAAGCAATACTGCCCGCCGGGAGGGAAATGAAAGAGTTGAAAGTTGAGAGTTGAAAGTTGAGAGCAAGAGAAAAGCGCCGCGCAAATTCCCTCCCCACCGAGGGGAGGGAACAATGTTTGAAGGGTCGCGGCGCTGACGAGTCGAGCGTGTGGTGCTTTTTGTAAATTCCGCGTCAATTGCTCTTTGCGGCGGTCGTGCCGCGGCACATACTGAACGAAGGTCGCGTCCAGGGGCAAGTTGCGGCGCGACCTCATGGGAACACGAGAAGGGAGACTTATTCGGGTTGCGCAACCAATCCAACCGACGGCGCCCCAGTCAAAACCACTTCCAAATCGTGAACAGGGGACCGACATGCTGGGTGATCTGACGATCCATCGACTGCTTCTGAAGATGAAGGAGATCGAAGCCTCGGATTTGCATATCAAAGTCGGATCGCCTCCCGTATTGCGGGTCGCTTCCGCATTGCATCCGACGAGTTTGCCGGCACTCACTGCTGCGGAAACTTCTGCATTGCTGATGCCGCTGATCCCCAGCCGCATGTTGCCGAATCTCGATCAACGCGGTGGAGCGGACTTCTCGCATACGGAACACGGCGGGCGGTTTCGCTGCAGCGTCTTTCACGCGGGGGGCGGAATGCACGCCGCCATTCGCCGCGTCAGCACCAAGATCCCCAGTTTTGCCGATTTGCACTTGCCGCCGATCTACGAACACATCGCCGAAACAGTGCACGAAGGGCTTGTCATCGTCTGCGGGGTGACGGGCAGTGGCAAGAGCTCCACGCTCGCGTCGATCATCGACCACATGAACCGTCAGCATGCGCTGAACATCATCACGATCGAGGATCCCGTCGAATATCTGTTTACCCCCGACAAGAGCATCGTCAGCCAACGCGAAGTCGGACTGGATGTGATTGATTTTCCCACGGCCCTGCGCGGCGCAGTTCGCCAAGATCCTGATGTGATCATGATCGGCGAGATGCGCGACAAGGAAACGATGTTGGCCGGGTTGATGGCGGCAGAAACCGGCCACTTGGTTTTCGTCACGCTTCACACTGCCGATACGATGCAAAGTTTTTCGAGGATCCTCGAATTTTTTACCTTCGAGGAACATAGCTTTATCCGCTCGTGCCTATCCAACGGATTGAAAGCCGTGATGGCGCAACGTCTGCTCCCCAGCCTCAAGCCGGGCGTGAAAGTCGTGCCGGCTACCGAAGTTCTACTCAACACGCCGATCGTAAGCGACCGGATCCGCGAGGGACACGATGAGGACTTGCATGCTATCGTCGCCGGCTCGACGCACGAAGGAATGCATACCTTTACCGACAGCTTGGCCCGGCTGATCTCCGAACAATACGTCGACCTCAAAACGGCCGAGCGCTATGCTCCCAGCGTCGAACAATTGCGGGCCAAGTTCCGCGGAATCGATGTGAAATCTGACGTGCTCGTCTCGCGGATGAAGCACTAACCACTCGTTACAGCCTGCCGTAGGCCTCGACGTTGGTCTGGCCTCGCTCGGCGCAGGTCTCCTGACCTCGCCGACCGTGCGACTGAAGGTCTCCAAAGCACGCCTCGATCGTCGATTGCGGCAGGGAGACCTTCGGTCAATATTTGTGCGGGGTCGGGAGACCCGCGCACAGCGACTGCGCGCTGCTACGTGGTGGATTTCCGAAATCGACGTCGGATTACCGCAAAGAGCGCCAAGAACACAACGCAAGAATCTGACTTGGTTTTCTTTGTGCTCTTGGCGGACTTTGCGGTGAAAAAACTCTTTGCATTCCGCCGCAATTGCTACCACTTCCCGCGCGAGATGAGAGCCGTAGGCACGATTTCGACTCGTAACTATAAAGCAGCACACACGCTGTGACCAAACGTGTCACGAATTGGCTTGTCCCCTTTTTTTGGAATTATTTTTCACTCGGACCAGACGTGTCTTTGCGCTTTGAACAATGGGTGTAGTTCGATCGTTGACGTAATAGCGATCGAGTCCATCGAAAGACGCATCCCCGAGTGAACCATGAACTCCCTCCGCACGCCGCGCGGCACGCACAGCGCCGAACGACAAGGTCTCTGCCGCGCCGGCGACGTTGTTGAGAAACTGCTGGCGCTATACGGAATCACCGACGTCGCGCCGGCGAAACCGACTACCAAAGTGCTATCGCCGCCGACGCTGGTTGCGGCGAATCAACAGACGTTCCCTTGGTTCGGGACAGTCGAGTCGCACGCGTAGTTGTTGCGCCGCAGTTGATCGATCAACATTGGCGTTCCCAATTTCCAGCTCCCACGCCCATCGCGGACTCAGGGCGTGCGACAATGCAGGAAGTTGCCGCCATCGGTCCTTGCGAGCCGAATCGCTTTCGACGAACCTGGAGTGCGTGGCTTCTTGGCGCATGGCTGGGTTCGATCGATGCTGACTTCGCTGGAAATTCTGGGCCCGGATAAGATGATCTCGCGAAGGCTCGCGCGCTACGAGCATCGCCCGCAACAGCTAGCGATGGCCGACGCCGTCGACGAGGCCATCGAACAGGGCAAGCATCTTTTGGTCGAAGCGGGGACCGGGGTCGGTAAAAGCTTTGGCTACCTGGTACCTGCGATCCTCGCCGTTACCGCAGATCAGGAAGAATCGGCCGAACATCGACCCCAACGCATTGTCGTGTCGACGCATACGATCGGGCTTCAAGAACAGCTCATCACGCGCGACCTGCCGCTGCTGGCCAGTACGATCCCGCGCGAGTTCACCGCGGCGCTAGCCAAAGGGCGCGGCAATTACATCAGTTTGCGGCGGTTGCAAACCGCGTTGAAGTCGTCGCGCACCTTATTTACGGACCCGGACGATTTCACCCAGCTGGATAGCTTGCGACAGTGGGTCAAATCGACTGCGGATGGGTCGCGCTCTGACTTGGATTTTCGGCCCTCGGCTGCGGTCTGGGACGAAGTCGCCAGCGACAGCGGCAATTGCATGGGTCGCGCATGTCCGACGTATGACGATTGTTTCTATTTTCGCGCCCGTCGAAGGCTGCAAAACGCACAGATCATCGTCGTCAATCACGCGCTCCTTTTCTCGGACTTGGCGCTGCGCCGCATCGGCGTCAGTTTGCTCCCCGACTACGATGTCTTGATCCTCGACGAAGCCCACACCGTGGAAGCGGTCGCCGGCGATCACCTTGGCCTGAGCCTGAGTTCGGCGTCCATCCATTACACGCTGCGCCGTTTGTACAACGATCAAACCAACAAAGGTCTGCTCGTCACGCATGGCTTGGCGGAAGCTCAACGCGCCGTGCTTGCTTGCTACAACGCGGCCGACGAATTTTTCTTCGACTTGCAAGCCTGGTGGCAGCAGCAAGGAGGCGACTCGGGCCGATTCAATGGCCGCGTGCAACAGCCTGGGATTGTCGACAATCCGCTCTCGCAGCCGTTGGAAAAACTGGCCCAGATGCTTCGCATCCAAGCTCGCGCGATCAAAGACGATTCGCAGCGGCAGGATTTTGTCGCGGCCGAGCAACGCTTGAGTGCCTTGGCGTCGGAAATCGAAAGCTGGCGCTTGCAAGAGACGCCGGAGACCGTGTTTTGGATTGAAGTCAAGCGGCGCCGGCGCGGAGGGGACAATATCAAGCTCGTCGCAGCGCCATTGCACGTCGGTCCCCTGCTTCGCGAGCACTTGTTCGACAAGGTTCGAACCGTGGTGCTAACGAGCGCGACTCTCAGCACTGGTGGCGAACACGGGTTTGATTTTTTCAAGTCGCGAATTGGGTTGACCGCGGTCAAGAGCTTGCAATTGGGAAGCCCGTTTGATTTCCGCAAGCAGGTCCGGATCGCCGTGGTCGAAGACTTGGCCGACCCGCGCCACGACGCCGCTTTGCACGAGCGGCAAAGCTGCGACGCAATTGCACATTATGCGGGTTTAACCGACGGCCACGCGTTCGTCTTGTTCACCAGCTACGAAATGTTGCGCCGCGTCGCGCGAGACCTGACCGCCTGGATGACTCAACGCAGCTTGGCGATGTACGTGCAAGGAGACGGTGCCCTCCCCGGCCGCCTGCTGGAACAATTCAAGAGCCAGCCGCGCGGGATCTTGTTCGGCACAACCAGTTTCTGGCAAGGCGTCGACGTGCCGGGGGACGCGCTGCAAACAGTCATTATTACCAAGCTGCCGTTTTCTGTTCCCGATCAACCGTTGCTCGAAGCCCGGTTTGAGGCGATCCGCGATTCGGGCGGGAACCCGTTCAACGATTATCAATTACCCGAGGCGATCATCAAATTCAAACAGGGCTTTGGACGACTCATCCGCACTGCGACAGATACGGGGACCGTCGTCGTGCTCGACCCGCGGATCAAAACCCAGCGTTACGGTCGATTGTTCCTGCGCGCTTTACCCGAGTGCCCCGTGATCTACGAAAAACTCGGCAACCTAAATTCGTCCGACAGACACTCGGCGTTTTAGTTTTTCTTCGTTTAACCCCGCCGGCGCCTCCAGCTGGGCGTTAAACGACCCAAGACCAACGGGGTAAACCCGTCGGCTCGCTAAGAAGCGCGTCGACCTACATATCTCGCAGGATTTCCACGGCGGCGTTGCGGCCGCAGGCGCCCATGACCCCGCCGCCGGGATGACTGGCCGCGCCACAGAGATATAAACCGGCCACCGGTGTTCGATGGTCGGCCCAACCGGCAACCGGCCGCATCAGAAAAAGCTGATTGAAATTCATCGCCCCTTGCATGATGTTGCCCCCCGTCAATCCGTAAATCCGCTCCAGATCGAGCGGCGAGAGGACTTGGCGATGTTCGATCGCGGCCGGTACGTTCGGTGCATACTCCGCCAAGACTTCGATGCAGCGATCCGCGAACGGCTCCTTGATCGAATCCCAATGCAACCCGGGTTTAAGTCGATACGGCGCGAACTGGACGAACATCGACAAGATGTGTTTTCCCGGAGGGGCGATCGTCGAGTCGACGCTGCTAGCCATCGTCAATTCCAGAACGGGTCGGCGGCTGGGCTCGCCGTATTTCGCATCGTCGTAGGCCCGTTCGATCCAATCCATCGTTTCGCAAATGTGCATGGTGCCGTGATGATGGGGACCGATCCCGTTGTGTGGCAAGCACTTGAATTGCGGTGGTTCGCTCAGCGCGACGTTGATCTTGGCCGAGGCCGAACTGTAGTCGATCTTGGCGACCGCTTTGCGAAACGATTCCGGCAACTGTTCCGGCCGCAAAAACTTTTCGAACGTCAAGTGAGCGTCGACGCTCGAGGCGACGGCCGATGCCGACAAGGATTTTCCGCTGGCCAGAGTCACTCCCACGGCGCGGCCGTTTTGCACATTGATCGATTCGACGGTGGCTTCGGTTTGGATCTCGACTCCGAGGTCGCGTGCGGCTTTGCGCAGCGACTCGGCCAAGCCACCCATGCCTCCTTGGATGTATCCCCAAACGCCTCGCGCTCCGCCAGCGGTTCCCATCACGTGGTGCATTAGGACATAGGCGGTTCCCGGCGCATTGATCGATGCGAATGCGCCGATTACGGCGTCGGTGGCAATCGTGGCTTTGAGGACTTCGGATTCAAACCAGCGTTCGAGGATCGGCCGCGCGGCCCCGGTCAGTAATTCGATCGCATCCGGCAGATCGTCGCCGAGTTTTTTGAGCATGCCGTGCATCCGGGCGGCGGTCCGAAGATCGCGCAGTTTTTTGGCCCACGAGATTTGCCGCCAGGACTTCGGCAGTGGGAGGACATCCGGCGCGGCTTGGCTGAGGAGCGGCTCGATTTGCGAAGCGACTCGTTCCAAGAACGCTTCATAGCGCCCGAAGTTCTCTGCGTCGCGCTGGCTGAACTTGGCGATCTCGCGATGATTGGCGGCTTGGTCGGGTCCAAGCTGCAAATGCCGGCCGTCGGCCATCGGCGTGAACGAAGAGGGGCTACGCGGAAGAATGGATAGGCCGTACTCCTTCAACCGTAATTGTGCGATGATTTCGGGAAGGAGTAAGCTGACCACGTACGACGCCGTGGAGACTTTGTAGCCCGGCCACAACTCTTCGGTCACGCTGCATCCGCCCAAGATGTGCCGTCTCTCCAGAACGCAAACTTTTTTCTTGGCCCGCGCCAAATAGCAAGCCGCGATGAGTCCGTTGTGGCCGCCGCCAATGACGATGCAATCAAACTGGCCGTTCGAATTCATGATTTGAGTCCGGTGGTGGCAATGCCGCGCACAAAAGTCTTCTGCGTAAGAAAAAACAAGATCATCGGCGGCAGTGTAAACAACACGGCCGCCGCCAACAACAAATGCGTTTGATCGCTGTAGGCGCTCACGAATCGCTCCAGTGAATACGCCAAGGGAAATTTATCGGGATCGTTTAGATACAACAGGGGGTTACTAAAATCGTTCCAGGTTTCGATGAATTGAAACAATGCCACTGTCGCCAGTGCGGGTCGCGACAGCGGGACGGCAATCCGCCAAAACAAACGCCAATGGTTCATTCCCTCCAGCCGACCAGCCTCAAAAAGTTCCTCCGGGATCGTCATGAAAAATTGCCGCAGCAAGAAAATATAAAAAGCGTTTCCCAAGAAAGTCGGCAGAATGATGGCCCACAGACTATCGTACAATCCAATCTCGCGAGTCAGCCAAAACCGCGGAATCATCGCCACGTGCCAAGGCAACATCATCGTGATCATCAACAGGGCAAGCGCCAGTTTGCGGCCGCGCCACGGGATTCGGGCCAGCGAATACGCCACCAAACTGCAGGACAGCGTCGTACCAATCACGCATCCCAAACAAAGCAGCAGTGAATTCGAAATCCCGCGAAAAAACGGGAAGCTGCTGAGGGTGTCGACGTAGTTTTGCCAGCGAAGCTCCTGCGGCCAAAAGCGGTACGGGTCCCGCACCAATTGCTCGGGCGGTTTGAGCGACGAGACAACCATGAGCAACGTCGGTGCCGCATACAATCCGCCCGCGATCAGCAGGGCCGCCCACATCCACCAGCGCGCGCGGTTTAGGCCCATTGACGTTCCCTCTCCCCCGCCGCCGGGGCTTTGCCCAGAAAAGACACTGGCAGAGCCAGTGGCACACAAGATCGAGGGGATTTTCCGTGTGCCACTGGCTCTGCCAGTGTTCGAAAGCGACTTTTTAGGCAAAGCGCGCCGTCGGGGAGAGGGCGGGGTGAGGGGGCGCGGCGCCTAGTTAGCATGTGAGGACCTTTCGCTTTGCTGGAGTCGATTCAATTGACTTTGGATGCGCTGCCCCGCGTCGTGCAAGATTTTTTCGCTCGACCGCTCCGGATGGCTTAAGGCTTCATCGGCCGCTGCTTCCAACGTTCGCTTGAAAAACATCGCGCCGCGGGTCTGGGGAAAAGGGAACAGTTGATCGCTGGTGGCCAACTCAACGAACGGCGCCATCAGGGGATGTTGCTGCAAGTAGTTTTTGAATTGCGGACTTTCGATCACGGACGCGGAGACCGGAATCCAGCCCCCGTCTGCGCAGGTTCGCGCGGCGTCGCTCACGTCGTCGAGGCCGATCCAAAACCGCATGAAGGACCACGCCCCTGCGGCGTTCTTGGCCCCGCGGGGAACGACAAAAAAGTTGCCGTTGACCCAGCCGGAACGACTACGCCCACCCTCTGGCGGCGGAAGTGGGCAGACGCCAAATCGAGGCGCGACAATCCCGCGCGCCGCCCGCGCGGCGGCAAAAGACTCGATGTCTCGGGTCCGCCATTGGCCGTCGAGCACAAACGCGTACCGTCCAACGCTCGACTCGTCCAACGCGGGCAGCAGCGGAAAGGTCTTGCCGGGGAGCGTTTGCTCGCCATGGCGAAAACGGGCGACCACGTCCGGCCCGTAAACGCGACTAAATTCCGCCATCCATTCCATGGCCGCGACGATTTCGGGCGAGTCGGCCAGGACCTGATTCGTCGCCGGATCGTAAAACTCTCCGCCAAAAACATATCCCCACGACCAAATTCGCCGCGGGTCAGGCAAAAACGCAAACATTTCGGGATTCGGATTGCCCGGCGGAGTCAACTCGCGACACAGTTGATCGAATTCCGCCAGCGTCGTCGGCGGTTGAAGTCCGCGCTCCTCAAGCAACGAGGCGTTGTAATACAAAGCCCGCACGTCTAGACCATTGGGCACCGCGACCCAACGCCCGTCGACTTGAGCGAGGCGCTTCGCGGCGGGCAGCAAAAATTCATCGAGCCGCGATTCGGCTTGTGTTCCCGCAAACTGATCGACGGTTTGCAACACGCCGCGGGCGTACCAGTCGGAGAGGACCGGGTCGTCTTGGTTGACCAGATCCGGAGGATTGCCGCCAGCCACGGACAAGAAGAGTTTGGCGTCCAGGTTGTTTCCCGGAACGGCCACTGCGCGCACCCAATACTCCGATTGCGATTCGTTGAAGTGGCGGACGATTCGGTCGACGACGTCGCGGTCGACCCCTCCCCAAAAATGCCAGAACACAACTTCGCTGCGGTCGGGCGGTGGGCGATTCAACGAGCCTTGAAATTGCGGCAGCATCATCGCGGCCAAACCCGCGAGTATCAAAGTTGCTGCAATCAGATTTCGAAGTGGCTTTAACATTGTCACATTACGGTGAATATTTCATTGAAGGCCGAATCGCGATTCTAGATTTGCGCTTTTTCCGCCGGTTTCGTATCCTCTGGCAATTGAAGCCTGACTCGCGCGATTTGTGTGCCACTGGCTCTGCCAGTGGTTTTTGGAATCTCAACCGACGATTCGCACTGGCAGAGCCAGTGGCACACAAGAAAAGGCCGCAGCGAAATTCGATGACGGGTGCTTTGCCAAAACAACACCCCCCTCCCCAGCCTCCCCGCCGAGGGGAGGGAGCAAGAACTGCGGCGCTCGCTCACGAGGTGAAATGAATGGATTCATTTTGAATAGCCCCTAATTTGCAAAACGGTAATAAACCCAATGCCGCGACGAGCGGAACAACAGCCAGGTGCACAACATCAACGCGCAAAAAAGCAGCCACGCCATGGCGGACGCATAGCCCATTTCCAAATCGACAAACGCCGCCAAGAACAAATGCAACGCGACGACCAGCAGCGATTGGCCCGGCGCACCGGTCCCTTCGCTTAGCACATAGATCGATGCAAACGTCTGCACGCTTCGGATCAGACCCGTCACCAAATTGAACAAGATGACGGGTGTCAGTTGGGGCAACGTGATGCGCCAGAATCGTCGCCATCGCCCTGCCCCGTCGAGTTCCGCTGCCTCGTAGAGGCTTTGCGGGACTTCACCCAGCGCCGCGAGATAGATCACCATCAAGTTGCCGACGGTCCACAAGCTGATCATGACCAGCGCGTCTTTGGAGCCCAGTAGCGCGAGCGGCCCTTGGCCGGTCCACCAATGACCGACAACCGTCACCGACTCGGGCGACACCGCGCTGCGGGCTTGGTGCAGCCAATTTTGCGGGGGCACGTGCAGCCAGGAGAGCGCATGATTGACCCATCCTGATTGCGGGTCGAATAACCACATCCACAAGATGCAGGTAGCGACGACGGGAATCATCGACGGCAAGAAGAAAATCGTGCGAAACAAGGCTTGGCCGCGGACCGGCCAGGAGAGCATCAGCGCCAAACCGATTCCGAGGACGACGCTCAGAGGAACCGACAACAGGCTGTAATAGGCCGTGTTCCTCAGCGCGATTCCGAAACCGGTTTGCGTCCGAATTTCTTCGGCCAGTCGCACGTAATTCTCCCAACCGACCCATTCCGGCGGCCGAATCATATCCCAGCGGCAGAAGCTCAATACGAGCGAAGCCCAGAACGGGGTCAGCACGAGTAACACAAACCCGACGATCCAAGGCGCTGCAAATAGCCAACCAGCAAACTGATGTTCACGATTCGTGCTCGTTCTCGCCATCACATTCGGCTAGTAAGAAGATTTGGTTTTGGTCATGATATCGTATCGTCGAGGCTAATCGATCGTGGTTGACACGCTGAATCAATTGAAATTTCGGTAGTGCGTAAGTGGCGACCTAAATTCAGCCTTCTGGGGTTGATGCTTTTGGTTTTAGTCGTCGCTGTCTTGATTTCGGGATTGGCAATTTATCCGCGCACGATAACGTTGGCTGGCAACGCAAGATGGACTGGTGAATATACCGGACTTGGCTGCACATGGGACAATTCACTTTGGGGTTTTCGATTTCGAAAATTCAAGATCGACGACTCTCCAAACGGATACTGGGAGATTCAAATGGTCGGCAAAGAATTCAACCCCGTTATGGGCTTTTACCCAAACGGCACGATTCGAATGAAGGGCACGTGTCGAATTGAAGGATCTGGGCCACACCAAATTCCTTTGATTGACGTTGTAGAAGAAGCAGTTTTCTATCGTCCCGACGGTAGCGTTGCGTCAACAATCATTGATGGCATTGGATCGTGGCGAACCTTTTATCCATCGGGTCAGTTGGCGTGGGAGATGAAGTACGCGAATCACGAGAAATTATCGTGGAAGCATTGGGGTGAGAATGGAGAATTACTTGGCGGCTATCCGAACAAGTCCGGACAATAACATTGAGGCGATTTCGTTGAATCAACGAATTTGTCGCTACGGTGATTGATGACTGATTTCTTTGACGACTTGAAATGGCGCGGATTGGTCTACCAGACGACCTCGGAGCAACTGCCGGATTGGCTCAATGCGGGACGGCGAACGCTGTACGCGGGCTTCGATCCGACGGCGGATAGCCTGCACGTGGGGAGTTTGCTGCCGCTGCTCATGCTGCGCCGCTTTCAACGGGCGGGGCATCGTCCGATCGCGGTGGTCGGTGGCGCGACCGGGATGATCGGCGATCCCAGCGGCAAGTCCGATGAGCGGCAGCTGCTCTCGCCCGAGGCCCTACTGGCCAACGTCGCCGGGATTGAGCGGCAGATGCAGCAGTTTTTGGATTTTGGCACCAACGGCGCAATGCTAGTGAACAACGCCGATTGGCTGGGAAGAATGACGTACGTAGAGTTTTTGCGCGACGTGGGCAAAAACTTTCCAGTCAACGTGATGATGGCGAAGGACTCGATCAAGAACCGCTTGGAGCGCGAGGATGCCGGCATCAGCTACACCGAGTTCAGCTACATGCTGCTGCAAGCCTTCGATTTCGTGCACCTATTCCGCACGCACGGCTGCGAATTGCAAATCGGCGGAAGCGATCAGTGGGGAAATATCACCGCCGGCATCGACTTAGCGCGGCGGATGGCAGGCGTCCATCTTTACGGGATGACTTCGCCGCTGTTGCTGAAGTCCGACGGGAGCAAGATGGGCAAGACGGAGTCCGGGGCGATTTGGCTCGACCCCAAACGGACGAGCCCGTATGCGTTTTATCAATATTGGATCAACGTTGCGGACGACGACGCGGGCACGTGCCTGCGATTCTTGACCGAGCTGTCGCGCGAGCAGATTGAGGAGTTGGATCGACAGCGACAAGCCCAGCCCGCCGCTCGCGAAAGCCAACGCGAGCTGGCGCGGCATTTGACTCGGCTCGTCCATGGCGATGCGGGCTTGGCCAAAGCGGAAGTGGCGACCGCGATCTTTTTCGGTGCCGAAATCGCGAATCATTCTGATGCCGATTTGTTGCAAATTTTTGCCGACGTCCCCAGTATCAAGCTCCCGCGCTCGGCACTCGATGGAGCGGGTTTGTTGCTCGTGGATGCGCTCGTCGAGTCGACACTTGCCAAGAGCAAAGCCGAGGCCCGCCGGACGATCGAGCAAGGGGGCGCGTATGTCAATAATCGCCGCCAAGACAGTGCCGATGCTCGATTAACCCCGCGCGATTTGGTGAGCGATTCGATGATCGTCCTTCGCGCAGGCAAAAAGAAATACGCGCTGCTGCAGTTTGAATAAGCCACACGGCGTTCCGACGAATCAATTCGTCGAAAAACCTTACAACCGATCGATGTCTCGTTCGCCGCGCACGACGCGAATTATTTCGATCCCGTCCGGAACTCCGCGAAAGAAAATCACATAGTTGCCCGATACAAAACTTCGACACGGGCCATGTCCCGGCGAATTCCGGACGTCACCGATCTCGGGATTCTGGGCAAGCAACTCGCACACTCGAGTGATCTCGTCGACCCATTCATAGGCCGCTATCGGCTTGTCACGCGCGATGTAATCGGCGCTTTCGATCAGGTCGCGCGCCGCGTGGATCGAGTAGTGAACTTTGGCCATTTCCTACGGCGTTTGCTTGTCCTCTAAAGCCTGAATTCGTCGCCTTGCCTCAGCGTAGACTTCGCTTGCATCAATGCGATTCCCCGCGTCCAAATCCTTGATGCCGGCTTGGATGTCGGCATAAAGTGATTCGCGCGCAACGATTAACCGAAGACCTTCGACAATGACTTCTTTTTCATCCCGAAATCTTCCGTCAGCAATGAGTTTTTGCACGATAGGGTTGAAGTCGGCGGGAATATCAATACTCATTTTGTTTCTCTGCGCCTCGCATGAAATTCACTGGTTGCGCGCTTCGCTAAGATGTAATGTTGTTCGTGTGTACTTGAACTCGCTACTCCATTATACATTCCATGCCATTTGGCAGCAGTGATGCCGCCGCCCCCTCCCTAGCCCTCCCCGCGAGGGGGAGGGAATAAGATGATGCCGCACAAGCCAATCGAGTTTTTGAACAAACGCAATCGACGTACGAATTTCCAACATGAATCCATCGCCATCGACCATTCCCGACACCAGCGAAGAAAAATTTCTAGACGGGCCCCGACCACGCTTTGCCGAGTTGATTCGGGCGGTGCGCATTTTCGGCGAGCTGCTCAAAGGTTTTCGCAAACTTCATTTTGTCGGTCCTTGTGTCACGGTGTTCGGCTCGGCTCGATTGGACGAGTCACATCCCTATTATCAACTCGGACGCGAAATCGGAGCCGAACTGTCGCGGGCCGGGTTCACGGTCATGACGGGGGGCGGGCCCGGCATCATGGAGGCAGTCAACCGCGGGGCCAAGGATGTTGGTGGAAAAAGTGTCGGCTGCAATATCGTTTTGCCGAGGGAACAAAAACCAAACCGCTACCTCGATACGTTTGTCGAGTTCAACTACTTCTTTGTCCGCAAATTGATGCTGGCCAAATACTCGTACGCGTTTGTCGCTTTGCCCGGCGGGTTGGGCACGCTGGACGAACTGTTTGAAGTCGCGACGCTGGTTCAAACCGGCAAGATCAAGGAATTCCCGATCGTTTTAGCGGGTTCCGAATACTGGAATCCCTTGGTCCGCTTTCTGCGCGAAACGATGGTCCGGCAGGGAACGATCGAATCCGCGGACGTCGATCGGTTTATCGTCTCCGACGCGCCCGCGGAGATCGCTCATTGCATCAGCGAAGTCGTCATGCGGCACTTCGGTTTGCAGCGCGGTGTTCGCAAGCCACGCTGGTGGTTTTTCGAGAAGGGGTAGTCGATTCATGCGGCGGAGCAAAAGAGTGAGGTTTTCCAATGGCCGGGGCCAATTGCTCGCGGGGATCGCCGAGACTCCCACCGTTCCCATTTGGACGTGGGCTGTGTTCTCACATTGCTTCACTTGCACCAAAGACCTCAAGGCGATCGTGCGAATCAGTCGTCGAATGGCCGAACATGGAATCGGCGTGCTGCGATACGACTGCACTGGTCTGGGGGACAGCGAAGGAGATTTTAGCGCGACTAATTTTTCCACCACTTGCCAGGACCTGGAAGCCGCCGCGCGGTTTGTCGCGACCGAACTAGGAACGCCGCGTTTGCTCATTGGACACAGTTTTGGCGGGGCCGCCTCCTTGGTCTGCGCCAACCGAATTACATCAGTCCAAGCCGTTGCCACAATCGCCGCGCCATCCGATACGCATCATTTGGCTGTGCACATTGGCCGCCAATCGCCGAGTATTGACGCCGTTGGCGAAGGCGACTTTTCGGTGGGCGGACAAACGTACCTCTTGCGGCGGCAACTGTTGGATGACTTGCGAGCGTTCGACATGAAAACGGAACTCGCACGATTGCAGTTGCCGCTGATCGTCTTCCATTCGCCGATCGATGAGACGCTAGCAATGGACCACGCGTCGCGGCTTCTACAGACAGCATCCGGGCCGAGGGCCCTGGTGACATTGGATGGAGCCGACCATCTGCTCATGAACCAACCGGCGGATGTCACATTCGTGGCCAACATGATTACAACTTGGCTTTCCCGCTATTTGCCGGGCGTGGAACCGTAACGGAAGTGCGACTTTGCGGCGGGGATAACTTAGCGGTTTTCGGCAGCTTTTAACGCAACGATCCGTCCCGCTAATTCCATTTGTTCGATACAGTCGATTTGGCAGAAGCAGAAACCAGTCGAGCGCTTTTTCTCAGGCAGGCCAAATCATGGTTCGCAAAAATATTCTTGCCACAGCGGTTTGCGGAGGGCTGGTGCTTTTATCGTTGAACGCGCCGGCATTCGGATTGCAATTCGCCGCGCGGCCCACACAAGAAACCAATCGGACGAAAGTCTCGTCGCGCAAGTCCGTGACTTCACCGACCCGCGAGACGGCGCCGATCGACGAACCGAACCAAATTAAACGCTCGATCCGAAAATTCCCAGCCACACTGACTCCCCTGAAGCCCATGGTCGTCCCGGCGGCAATCGCGAGGGAAGCTCTCGACGCCACGACGCCAACAACGGCGAGCGAGCCGCCACAATCGGTGACGCCACACATTTCGCTTCGGGCCAAAGCCAACGCGCCTCTTGCGAGGTTCGTCAAGCAACCGAATCACGAGTGCGATTCGACGATCGATGCCCGACCGGATTCATCGACACCCTGCTTAAAACACAATTTGAAGTAGTCGCTATCCAAGCTAGGCATCGAGGCAACGAATGCACCATCAAGAGCTTGAATCGGTGCGCCAAGCCGTGCGGCAACTGCTTCGCGAGCGCGCGGCCGATCTCGATCCTCAAGAGACCAGCGAATCCGTACTGTTGCGCGGGGCTCGCGTTGTGGGGCAGCAATTCATACTGGGCCACGTGAAGATTCACTGGCTGGCCGGCCAGACACAGCTGTGGCTTTTCGAAGAGGGGCAAACGCCCTGTGCGATAGACCTGACTCCCCCGCCGACCGCGCAAAAAGCGGCCTAGAGCTGCTAGGAAAGCAAAGCGGCGTACTGGTTTATTTCAATCCCGTGGGGACTACTTTTTGGCGGCGGGTTTCGCGGCAGGCGTCTTGGCCGCGGGTTTGGCAGCGGGAGCCTTGCCGGCGGCAGGTTTG
>JBGTJE010000041.1:0-28370 GCA_041745295.1 Pirellulaceae bacterium
TTCGCCATTTCGAATTTTCCGAGTAGGCGAGCGACACCCGTTGCGGGTCCCGGCTGTTCCAGGCATCCTCAGCCGCTTGGACTTTCGCCAAAGCGGTTTCTTGCGAGAAAGGTGGTCGAATTGCTGTTGATAAAGTCATCCCTTGCTCCTTTTGGAAATTTCGCTGGACACAAATTATTGCGATTCAAGAATTCTGTTGGTTCATCACTTTGCACTTCCTGTGCCAATGCTGTACGCTGGAGAAAGAAGCCTTTTTCCCACGATTTGCGTCTCAGAAACCTGTGAGTCACAGAATTTCGCGAACCCTAAACCCAAGAACCTGCGAGTTGTAAATGTCGAAACCAACAGATGAACTAGTCCAGCTGATCGTGAATGCGGCCGGAGAAGGGATTTATGGTTTGGACAGCCAAGGGCTGATGACATTCGCCAACAAGGCGTCAACGGACATTCTCGGCTGGAGCATCGAAGAGTGTTTGGGTAAGTCGGCGCATGAAGTGCATCACCACTCCCATGCGGACCGCACGATCTATCGTCAAAAAGAATGTCCGATTTATGCAGCGTTCAAAGACGGCAAAGTCCACCGTGTCGAGAACGAAGTATTTTGGCACGCAGACGGTCACGCGATTCCGGTCGAATATACGAGCACGCCGATCTGGCAAAACGGAAAACTTAATGGTGCCGTCGTTGTGTTTCGAGACATCTCGGAGCGGCTGGAAGCACGAAAACAACGAGAGGATGCCTACCGGGAAATCGAGGTGCTAAAAGAGCAACTTGAACTGGAACGCGATTATTTGCGCGACGAGATTCAGGTCGCGGAGAATTTTGGCGAAATCGTCGGTGACAGCAACGCACTGAACAGGACTCTCGAACAAGTCCGGGCGGTGGCCCAGACAAATGCCAATGTACTGATACTTGGCGAATCGGGCGTCGGCAAGGAGTTGATGGCGCGGGCAATTCATACGAACAGTTCACGCGTTGATCGACCGTTAGTGAAAGTCAATTGTGCTTCGATTCCCCATGAGCTTTTCGAAAGCGAATTTTTCGGTCATGTGAAGGGGGCATTTACCGGTGCCCACAAAGACCGTGTCGGTCGGTTGCAATTGGCGGACGGTGGAACGCTGTTTCTGGATGAAGTCGGTGAGATCCCGGTGTCGTTGCAAAGCAAACTTCTTCGCGCGCTGCAAGAGCGCGAATTTGAACGGGTGGGCGACGACAAAACAATTTCTGTCGATCTACGTATTGTCGCCGCAACCAATCGCGACCTTGAAGCAGAAGTCAGGGCCGGGCGATTCAGGGAGGATCTGTTCTACCGTTTGAGCGTTTTTCCAATTCAGGTGCCACCGTTACGAGAAAGGCCGGAGGACATCTTGCCACTCACGAGACACCTGATCGAAGTCATTTGCCGATCCATGGGCCGGGAATTGTTGAACATTTCCCGACAGCAGGGCGAGTTGTTGCAAACCCTCCCATGGCCCGGAAATATTCGCGAGTTGAGAAATGTTTTGGAGCGGGCAGTCATTCTGAGTAAAGGGAGTCGGTTGCGGCTGGATCTGGCATTGCCCGATCAAGGTCCAGCTGCGTCGCTATCGCAAAGCGATAACGTCGCGAGTTTTGTTGGTGATTTTTTGACAGATGCCGAATTTCGGGAAAAGGAAAAGGCAAACCTGCTCGCTGCGTTGAATCATGCACAATGGCGGATTGCAGGTTCTGAAGGTGCCGCCGAATTGCTTGGAATCAAGCCCTCAACATTGACTTATCGAATGAAGGCGCTTGAAATCGAGAAGCCATAATCAAGTACGCCATTCGATTGGGAAGCTTGTATGCGATGTCCTTGTGATTTCTTTTCAATCGCACTGATCCGACCATTTATCAACTCGCCACTCGAGGCCCGGAATTCCACAGTTGAACTGGACGTTTGCATGAGGCTTGAAATTCAACCTGGATTGGTTGTTTACCCGCCAGACGTTGTCGAGATTTGCTGCATCGGTCCGACACACCGAAACTTTTTCGTCCATCGAATAGTTTGAAATTCCGATTAGATACACGATCGTCACCCATTGATTATTCCGCCTCAAACGGTTCGCTTTTGCTGGTTCGTCGTCAGGCTTGTTGGATTGAAGCACGTCTGGCACCGGCATGGACTCGATGGCATCGTGAAGTTGATTGGCCAAGTTGATATAGCCAAGCGTGGTTTTGTAACTTTGATGGCGCATTGGCTCCAATGACAACCCCGCGCATACCAAATCGCGCAACTGGAAAGCCACTGCGCCGCAGCGACCAAAACGCCGATTCAGTTAGGCGCATGGCTGGCGGCTGGCGTTCACTTTCTGCCGCAGTCCCAATCGTCAGACGCAGGCTTCTTCGAAGTTATCCTCGCCCTACTTGAAATTGTTTTGGTTACGCAGGACGCATTTGTCACCCATTTTGTCACCTGCCTTGCGCGATGAATTCAATTCGTCGGCTTTTTGGTATGCTGCTATCGTTCGAGAAAACCGGCCAACTAGAGGTTGACCATGCAGTAGATCGGGCTGACTTTTGGCCTCATAATCCCTTGGTCGCGGGTTCGAATCCTGCCCCGCCTACTGCAATTTTGCACTATGTCAGATATCTATTTGGCAGGCGGGATCTGGTCCTTCCATGCCACGAAAATGATCGCGGAAAATTAGATGTAGGGTGAAAATCAGGCGAATCATGAGTAACGCAGGCAAACCCGACGAACCGCAGCCGAAAGCGGGCGGTGAGGTGCAAGAGGACAAAACACCGCGATCGCTTGAGCAGTTTCGGAAGCGGCTGGATGAATTGGATATAAAACTGGTCGAGCTGCTCAGTCAACGGGCGCGGATTGTTGTCGATGTCGGAGAATTCAAACGAGAGCATGGACTGCCAATCTACGTGCCGCACCGCGAACAGGAAGTCATTCGACGCGTGCTCGAGATGAACGACGGACCGCTGCCCGCGCGGACGATGGAGGCCATCTTTCGCGAATTGATGTCGGGATCGTTTGCGCTCGAGCGCCCGCAACGCGTTGGGTTTCTCGGTCCCGCGGGATCGTTCAGTCACTTGGCGGCGGTCCGGCATTTCGGGTCGTCAATCGAATTATCGGACCTGCACGCCATCGACGCGGTATTTTCCGAGGTCGCGGCCGGACGAATCAACTATGGATTGGTGCCCTACGAGAACTCGATCGGCGGCGTCATCTCGGACACGCTCGACGCGTTTTTGGAATGTGACGTGACGATTTACGCCGAGGCCCTTATCGGAGTCGAGCAGATTCTGATGGCCAACTGCGCCCCCGAAGAAATTCGGCGGGTGTATAGCAAGCCGCAAGTCTTTGATCAATGTCGAAAGTGGCTTGCCGCAAGGCTTCCCCAAGTCGAGTTGATCCCCGTTGGATCGAGCGCCGTGGCGGCTCAACGCGCCGTAGAAGAACCCGGCGCGGCTGCGATCGGTTCGCAGTTGGCCGCGGAACTCTATTCGCTCAATATCGTATTCGAAGGTATCCAGGACAAGCCGCAAAACGTGACACGTTTTTTGATTATTGGGCGCGAGCAGGCCGAACCGTCGGGAGATGACAAGACGTCGATCATGTTCACCACTGCGCATCGGCCCGGAGCCCTCGTTGATGTGCTCGGAATTTTTCGGGATGCGGCGATCAATCTCAGCCATATCGACAAGCGGCCGAGCGGACGGCGCAATTGGGAGTACACGTTCTTTATCGACGCCGATGCCCATCAACGCGACTCAACGATGCAGCGAGCGATCGAGCTGGCCCGCGAACATTGCGTCGCGCTCAAAGTTTTGGGATCGTATCCCCGAGCGCGGCAAATTCTGTAAAGTGGTCGGGAAACCCGCGCACAGCGCGAGCCCATCGAAGGAATCAGTTTCAATATCTTCGTTTTCAAACTGAACACTGAAAACTAGTCCTCCCCCCTCCCTAGCCCTCCCCACGAGGGGGAGGGAAAATGCGTGACACACATCGACGTTAGTGAAGTGCGAACGTTTCTTGGTGAGAGGAGGATTCGTGGAGGAAATCCGGAATGAGCTGCTGCGGCTGCAGGCGGTCGCGCAGAAGCTTGAGCCCAATGAGGGCAAACGACTGGAATGGACGCGTGAAGTGGGAAAGTTTGCCAGCGAGTTTATCGCGGCGCTCGACCAAGGGCGGGCATTTGTCGGTGAGCGATCGCCTCCTGTAAATCACTTTTTCCCGGATGAAACCCCGCACGATCTCAAGGATCTTCTCGCCGATCTCCATGACAACGTCATCTCGGTCGGATTGAATCCGGCCAGCGGCGGACATCTGGGTTATATCCCAGGAGGCGGGATTTTCCCAACTGCTTTGGGAGACTTCCTGGCGGCGGTTACGAATCAATACGCGGGCATTTTCTTTGCCGGGCCCGGCGCGGTTCGAATGGAGCACGACTTGGTCCGCTGGATGTGCCGGCTCGTCGGTTATCCCAACGGATCGTTGGGCAATTTATCCAGCGGCGGCTCGATCGCCAATCTGATTGCCTTCGTCGCGGCCCGCGATGCGATGCGAATCACGTCCGACCGCGTCCGCCAATCGGTCATTTACTTGACGCAACAAATCCATCACTGCGTGCACAAGGCCATCCGCATCGGCGGCATGTCCGAAGCGATCGTCCGCTACGTCGAGATGGACCCTCAGTTTCGCATGGATTCGCAACATTTGCGTACGTTGGTGGACGAAGATATTCGCGCCGGCAACCTGCCATTTCTGGTCGTCGCCTCGGCCGGGACAACCGACACCGGTGCGATTGATCCGTTGAACGAGATCGCCGACGTTGCGGAACAGCACAAGCTTTGGTTTCACGTCGATGCGGCGTACGGCGGCTTTTTCCTCCTCGCCAATGTGAAGTATTCCGATGGCTCCACGGTCCAAGAACGGTTCAAGGGAATCGAGCGTTCGGATTCGGTGGCGATCGATCCGCACAAGGGGCTCTTTTTGAGCTACGGCGTCGGCGCGGTCTTGATGAAGGATGTGCGGGCCCTGCACGACTCGCACCATTACCGCGCCAACTATATGCAAGACACAATCTCGGCGGTGGACGAGTTGAACCCCGCCGACTTGTCCCCGGAACTGACCAAGCATTTTCGCGGGCTGCGGATGTGGCTACCGCTGCAGTTGTTTGGACTGGCACCGTTCGTCGCGGCGCTCGAGGAGAAGATTCTGCTCTGCCGATACTTTTACGCTGAAGTTCAAAAGCTCGGTTTTGAAGTCGGCCCCTATCCGGAACTCTCGGTGTGTACGTACCGATTTGTTCCGGAAATAGAGGATGCCAACGAGTTCAACCGTCGTTTGGTCGAAGCGGTTCATCGAGACGGCCGAGTCTTTGTCTCGTCGACGACGATCGACGGCGTTGTATGGCTCCGGCTGGCGGTCCTCTGCTTTCGCACGCATCTATCGCATATCGATTATTTGCTGAGTTTTTTGGCGGCCGTCACTACAAACCACCGCCATTCGCGCTAAAGCGGGAATACTGCCAGCATCACACACGCCATGGTCGGATTTCTCGTGTGCCACTGGCTCTGCCAGTGTCCCTCCGAGTCCTCCAGCTCCCGCAACACTGGCAGAGCCAGTGGCACACAAGAAAAGGAAATGCGCTACAATGTTTCGAGGATATCCCTGGCATCGGAATTGTGTCCATGTCGCCGTCGCACGCCCGACTATTTGAAGTCTTCAATATTGTTGAGCCGCACATCGAGCGGGTATACGGGATCCCCGTTGTCATCACCGACGTCCCTTCTCCATTCACGGGAGACTTGGATGGCGCCACGATCTTCGTCGATTATCACGAAGACATGGAAAACGCGTTGTTCATCCTTGCCCACTAATGGTTATATTGCCGTGGACGAGGCCGAGCCTCGAAGACAGTGTGTTCCCAAGCCGGAGCTTGGGAACAAGAAAAAATCTCGTATGCGGCAGAAAAAATGCTGCTATTGTGACTCGTTCGATTCCGCAGCAGTTGCGCTGAACATCGTGGCGGAGAGTTGTTTCGAATCGGAAACGATGAGGGCAGGGGCTCCTTCGAGCTGGGAAAGCGCGAGACCATGCAAGTCAGATGGCCACTTCAGTGAATCGACGACGCGTCCATCGTCGGATAAAATCGTAATCGTGTTGTCGCTGGCGGCAAACGCCCAAAGCGAATGTTGTTTGTCGATGGCAAGCGAGGCGATCGGCTGAATCTGTCGATCAAATTCTTGCGGGCCGATGGCGTGAGTCCAAGCGACTTCAAGGTTGTGGTTGATGCCGACCGCGACCCAATCGCCCTGCTCGCTCAACGCCGTCGCACAAGCCAGCAGTTCAGCGCTTGGTGAGGCGAGTAACCGCTTGACCTTCAGCGAACCGAACGTAAATGGTGGTTGCGGTTGCAACTTGTCGGAGATCATGACGAGCCCGCCGTCCGCTCGCACGACTAAAAACCGAGCCGGGTCGTCAAAGGCCCCCTCACCCTGCCCTCTCCCCGGAAGCCCAGGGAGAGGGAACGATTCGGTAGTGCGGATTGGCGACTCAACAGGTTTTTGAATTAGTCCGTGGTCGACTCCGGGAATTGCGATAAACGACTCGGCGGAGTCCAGTTGGACTTGGTCAATTTTCGTTCTTAGCGTTTCGTCGAACCGAACCAGAATCGAGTTCGAATCGAGAATCCAATAATCCGATGTTCCATCGCCGTCCCAATCGTCAATTTGAACGTCGCGGATTTGCGTCGGCGATTCGCTCGTGCACTTTCCAATCGTCGTGCAATCGTCGCCAATCACAAGGACTTGGCGACCCATCTCGGCAAAGGCTGCGATCCGAGAAGTCTCGCCGACTCGATCGGCGCGCATAATCGTCACCGACATTTCTGATTCCAGATCAAGTTTATGGTGGACAACCATTTGCGTCGTGAGATCAAGCTCGGCCACCGATTGCCATCCGTCGTTGACGAGAATCCGATTCGAGCTCAACTGCAAGATGTTGCCGGGACGCTTGAGCTCGGCAATGGTCCAGAGCGCTTGGGAAGGTTGTTTGGGATTACTGGAGGAGTGGCGAGCGACGGTTTGGGCAGGCGTATGCGCGTTTTGGGCGAGAGGATTGAGACGCTGTAAATTGTTCTTATATTCGTCGACGAACTTAGAGTATTCGGCTCGCATTTCACCGGCGAGATTGTCGCCTTTGGCGATTCGATCGATTGCGCCCGACAGTTTCGCTTTCCAGTCGGCTAAGGCAATCGCGTGAAAGAATTGAACTTTACCGGATGCGTCGAATACGATTACCGTCGGCGCAAACTTCACGCCCAAGATCTGGCCTGCGGAAAGCCCCATATCCGATGCTATTGG
Organism: Pirellulaceae bacterium; assembly: GCA_041745295.1. Taxonomy (GTDB): domain Bacteria; phylum Planctomycetota; class Planctomycetia; order Pirellulales; family Pirellulaceae; genus JANMEB01. Next base: position 7,339 of record JBGTJE010000041.1, read on the forward strand.
GAATCGGATACCCGCATCGTGAACGTATTGCGGAAGTTCGCTAATCTTTTTGGCTTGTGGGTTCGGATCGGGAAATTCGACAAAGCACAGTTGCACGTTGATCGGTGGTTCACCGGATTTTGCAACGATGGTCTCCAACTGCCGGATTAGCTCGAGCGAGTTTTCTTGGCGATCGACCCAAGCCAAAACCGTCGTGGTTTGCGGAGGGGACCAATTTTTCGGCTGAGATGAGGCGTCGGTGAGCGCGATAGTCGGGATCGGCTTGCCGATGCACTCCGAGGGGAACGGATCTGGAAGCGGAACGAATCGACTTACTGGGTTCGCGTTGTCGGGCAGTTCCGTCGAGAAGGGTGACTGAGCCCAATTCGGCCGAAGCGTCGCCGCGTTGAACTGGACGCTAAGTTGCAGCTTGGTTATTTCGGGCGAAATTAGCAAAGCAGCGTCGAGGAATTGGTTGGGAAGGATAACTTGGACCAAGAGTTTTGATTCGGAATCGATCCAAAGTTCGTACTTGCGGCGTTCGCGTTCGATACGCAGGCGGCGAACGGATTTTCCCTCCATTTCGTCATCGGCGAGCATTTCAAGTTTGTCGGGATTTGAAATCCAATCGACGGTTGGCTGGCCCAACAGTAGTCCGATCGTCGGCGGAAGAATCAATTCGTTTGCCAACCTTGAATTAAATGGGATCTCCGAAGAGCCGCAGATAAAGTGTCGGCAAACCGGATCGCTAAACATTTCCTTCCAAGGCGGGCCACTCGAAGGCCCGAGGACCAAAAACTGGCTGTCCATGTTTTCAGAATCAAAATCAAACACCATCGCAGTGGTTCGATTCTGATCCGATTGGATTCGCGCGTTGAACAAGCGTGCGGCAAGTTGACCCGGACGTTTAAAATCAATCGCCCAGAGCTGATGCTCTTCCATCGGCCGTCCCTCGAGGCGATATCGAACGACGATCTTCGCATCATCGTGGTATTGGCTGGCCTGAGCGTAGGTGGCAACGACATCGTCCAGGAGTTGGCGCGCAGCATTTTGGTTGGCTGCATCGCCGTTTGAATCTGCGGTGTTGTTGACTGAAGGGGATTGGCGGGTGCAGCCGACGAATAGGACGAAAGCGACAACTGAGACGTTTGGGACGAGAAACAACCCGAAGCGCGACCGAGACGGTGCAAACGCCGAAACGACGGAGCCTAGCCTATGCTTCGGGCTGGTTGGAACCTGAATTGAATTGGCATTTAATCGCATCATGGACATTGGATTTTTGGAAAACTGATGGTTGGGAACTTGGATGAAACCACGAGAAAATGCGATCTAGGTTTGTGGCTTTGTGGTTGGTCAGCATTTCGCGGTTAAATTGCCGCCGCACAACTTACCCCGGACGGCTCACGCTGGTAAACACGAATCCGTGCTTGGAAATACGTGCAGGTTGACGAACACGCAACATCGGGGGATGCTGGCATCACAAATCGAGATGCGAGTTCTCCAAAACTTACAACTGCCCAATGACTGAGAATCGGGATTTACCAGGACTATTTCGGCTGCCGAAGTTGAAATCGGCACTCGGTCGGACAACCGCCGTCGCCGCAGAATTGGCGCGGCAAGTGCGTGAGGGGATTCAGCAACCGCTTAGTTTTCCCGGGTTCGGCAAATTTCTTTTCAGTGGCGATCGCGTTGTCCTTGCCGTGCATTCCGGGATCGCCGAAGTGGAACTCGTGCTCAATCCGCTGCTCGACGAATTGCTTGGATCCGGCGGCTTGGTCGCGACTCAAGTCACGTTGCTGTTCGCCGATCGCTTGTCGGCGGAACGGTTCGCCTCACACGTTAAACCGCGCGATCGATCGCCAGTTGCGTTTGTTCACGAAGGAACCTCCGAGCACGCGTTGGCATTGCTAGGTGCCGATGACGGTGACCTTCCCATTCTGGTCAATCGGCTAATCTTTGACGCTGACGTCTTGATTCCCATTATTCGAGCCAGCGACCAGGAACGATCATCGCGGCAGCCGGTCATTTGGGATTTCGTGGATTCCGGCACGAAAAAGCGGTGGCGCAGCCAAATGCTCAAACTCGACGAAGCGTACGGCAACCATATTTCCGAACTGGCGGGAACGGTCGTTGTCATTGAAGTTGTCATTGGGCCCGGTGATTTTCCCTACGATGTTGTGATTGGAACACCGACGGCGGCGGATGTGGCTGCGGCGGAGCGACTGGCGGTCGCGTGGCGAATCAAAACTCCCGATCAAATCGACTTGGTCATTGCAACCATCGATGACCGGCGGGATCGGGGATCGTGGCAAGCGATTCGCGATGCCATTGTGGTGGTAGCGGAAATCGGCAAGAACTGCCCGATCGTGATCGTATCAGACGTGGGTGAACCTCCGCCGAACGAACTGCGCGGTGTTTTCTCTGCACACACGGCGGCAGGTAGCCGGACCACAAGTTTTGACTCGGCGTTGCATTCGGCCATCGAAGGACGAACGGTGTACTTGAGTTCGAAGCTTTCTGCCGACGTGGTCCACGATCTGGGAATGATGTCCATTGCCGGTGTGGAAGAGGTTGCGTCGCTCGCAACACGCTTCGCCTTTCCAGTTCTTTTGCGCGATTCCCAACGCGTGCGGACCAACGCGGAAGGATCGGCGACCGCCGACGTCAAAAAACTGTCGAGCCGATCCAAAGGCTCTCGCGCCCCGTCACCCCCACCTCTCCCCCGCGGCGGGGGAGAGGGAACGAAGATCCCCGCACGCCGAGGCGTCCCCCGCGGCGCTGTGATTCCTACGACGAGAGGCCGGAAAGCGCCGGGCAAACGGCCCGCAAAAAAGGCAACGCGTTCTCGCAGAAAATCAACATGAACGTTCCGGATTGGGACAATGCGCGGCTTGGCCAATACGAAGCGTTGACCCAAAGGGTTGCGTGGGTCGACGCGGGACCGCGCACCGAATTGGAAATCGCTGGGCGCGATCGGATTCGAGTCGTGAATAATTTTTGCACAGCGGATATTCACCGGCTTGAGGTCGGCCAAGGTTCCGAAGCGTTTATCCTCAGCCCGAAAGGAACGACTCTTGGCCATGGGGGCATTTACGTAGCTCCCCAACGCATCGAACTTTCGACGGTAGCCGACCAGGCTTCGTTGCTGGTCGCCCACATTCAGCAATACGTTGTGAGCGAAATCGTTGAATTCGCGGACGCGTCTCATCGCAATTGTTCACTGCTGCTGGCCGGGCCGGACGCCACGAAAACGCTGGCACTTCTTGGGATTGAGTTTACATCCGACCGTCGAATGGACCATTTACGCTCGTCGATCGATCATATCGACGTTGCGATTCGGCGGACGGATTTATTGGGCGCGGACGGATTCGAGTTCGTTGTGCCGAGTGCGTCAAAACAAACTATCGCGGGCGCTCTGACTTCGGCAGGCATTGAAGAATGCCTTGCCGACGTTCTGGAATGCTTGCGGGTTGAGAACCGAATTCCCAAATACGGTTTTGACATCGACGCAAAAAACTTGCCGCAAGAAGTCGGCCGGAATTTGTGGGCGATTTCGTTCAACAAGGGCTGTTATCTGGGCCAAGAAACCGTGGCCCGCTTGGATTCATTGGGACACGTGAACCGGCACTGGGTCGCCCTGGCGATCGACTCCTCACAAGTCCCGCAACCAGGTCCCTTGCTGGACGCGAATGGCAAACTCGTTTGTCGCGTGACTTCGGCAACGTGGTCGCCAAAAATAGGCAAAACGCTGGCGCTGGCGTACGTGCGGGACGGCCAGCACTATCCGGGAAGCACTTTTGTAACTCAGAACGGCGATGCCATCGTGCTCGCGTGAGCCATAGCGGCGGCCATTTTTCTTAAGCGTATGCAGGCACGCTTGCTGGCAACGACTGCTCTGGACAAGTCGGAATCGATTTGAAAAACTTCGCGCGGCGAGCATTTTGGGAGATTTTGCCCGATGAAGATTTTAGTTCTGTCGATTGTTGTCTTCTTTTGCCTCTCCCGTTCGAGTGATTGCTGGGCGCAATCGGCCTGGAGTTGGAAGAGGCTGAATTGGTTTACCAAAGACGCTCAAGAAGAAGTGGAACCGATCGAGGTTACCGATGAGCCAGCCAAACCACGTTGGCAGAGTCCATTTGCGGACTTGAACTTACGTCCGCGTCCGATTGAATGGCGGACGCCTGCCTTTGTGCGTCGGATGAACGAGAATTCGGCCCGCATGTGGCGGACTACGCGGCGAAGCGTCGGCCATTGGGCGTCGTCAACTAGTGCGGCGATCCGCAATTCGACCTATGACACTTGGGAGGCTATGACGCGGGCAACGGCACCCGATTCGCAATCCGATCCCGAGAGCACGAGCCAGCCGGCTCCGAATTTTGGCGGCGTGCACGAGTTTCTGGCCAAGCCGAAGCTCAAATTCTGACGGTGGCGATTCCGGAGTGGTTTGACATTGGAGCGCGCCGTACGCCGATCTTGCGGAACATATTTCCACGCTTCCCCGATCGACCGGCGAGTTGGTCGACTGTCGCCTATTGGTGCCACGAGATCGGATATCAAATCTCGACAAATTCAGCTAAATTAAGTGCTTAATGAACCCTCATGATTTTGACTCGGCACCCAACGACGGACTGCAGCGAATGAACGTTTTCAGCCAAGACTACCTGGAAGGCTTGTACCGGGATTTTTTGCAAAACCCCGACCAAGTCCCCGTCGAGTGGCGGGAGTTTTTTCAAAAACAGGAAGCGGCTGAGGCGCTCCCGACTCTGCCGGCGCAAAGCACTGCGCCGCGTGAACTAACCGCATCCGAAATGGGAGTCGCCCAACTGCAGGATCGCGTTGATCAGCTCGTCCGCGGTTTCCGAGTGCGGGGGCATTTGGAAGCTAATATCGATCCGCTCGGAATGCCGCGACCGACGAATCGGGAACTCAATCCCGAATCGTATGGATTGTTGCCCAGCGACATGCAAAAAAAGTTTTCTGCGCGAACCATTTACGGGGACGACTACCGAACGCTCGAAGAGATTGTCGATCAGTTGCGGCACACCTATTGCCGCTCGATCGGCGCCCAGTTCATGCACATCGACGATCATCACGTGCGCGATTGGCTCCAAGAGCGCATGGAAGGGAGTCGCAATCGCATGAGCTTGAATCGCCAAACGCAGGTTCGCATCTTGAATCGCTTGACCGACGCCGTGATTTTTGAGGAATTTGTCCGCAAAAAATACGTTGGAGCCAAAACGTTTTCGCTGGAAGGTGCGGAGACGCTGATTCCCTTGTTGGATCTGGCGATCGAAAAGGCCTGCCGGCAAGGACTCGTCGAAGTAGTTTTTGGCATGGCCCATCGCGGACGGCTCAATGTGCTGGCCAATATCATGAACAAGCGCACCGAGAACATTTTCTGGTCGTTCGACGATCCGGTATCCGAGAGCCATCGGGGTGGCGGCGACGTACTTTATCATTTGGGGCATAGTTGCAATTGGAAATCCAGCGAAGGCTGCAACATCCATCTTTCGTTGTGCTTTAACCCCAGTCATTTGGAGTTCGTCAATCCGGTGGCGCTCGGTCGTTGTCGCTCCAAGCAAGACCGAATTTCGGACGACGCGCGGCAGAAGGTCATGACAATTCTCATTCACGGCGACGCCTCTTTTGCCGGCGAAGGCGTGGTGCAAGAGTCACTCAACCTCAGCCAATTAAATGGTTTTCAAGTCGGCGGAACATTGCACTTGATTGTCAACAATCAACTCGGTTTCACGACCGATACCACCGAAGGCCGCTCCACGACCTACGCCAGCGACGTGGCCAAGATGTTGCAAATACCGATCTTTCACGTCAACGGAGAGGATCCCGAAGCGGTGGCACAAGTCGTTGAATTGGCGATGGACTTTCGCCAAGCCTTCAAACGGGATGTTGTCATCGACATGTACTGCTACCGCCGCCTGGGTCACAACGAAAGCGACGAGCCCCGATTCACGCAGCCCGTCATGTATCGGACGATCGATCGACTGCCAACGATCCGCGATAGTTACTTGAAGCGCTTGCTCAAAATGAAAGAAGTCACGGCCGAGGAGGCCGAGGAGATTGCAGTTAAGCGCCGCGAGAAACTCGATCGCGATTTTGAAACCGCCCAAAAGTCCAAATACGATTCGGACGAGCAGACTTTGGGCGGGTATTGGCAAGGGTACTTCGGCGGCTCGGAGCCCGCCGAGGAAACGCCAACAGCCGTGGCCGCCGGTAAGCTCACGTTTGCGCTCCAGCGGCTGTGTGCCCTGCCGCCGACGTTCAACGTCAATCCCAAACTTAAGCGCGTTCTTGAGCAGCGTGACGAAATGGCTTTGGGAAAGCGTCCGATAGACTGGGCGACTGCTGAACTAGCCGCGATGGCGACGTTGGCTTTAGAGGGGCACTCGATTCGGATCTCAGGTCAAGACACCGGACGTGGAACGTTTAGCCAACGGCACGCGATTCTCCACGACGTTGAAAACGGCAAGACTTACATTCCGCTACAACATATTTCTGACGACCAAGCTCGTGTCGAAGTCATCAATAGCCCACTTTCCGAGGCTGGAGTGCTCGGCTTTGAATACGGCTATAGTTTGGATCATCCCGAATCACTCGTTTGTTGGGAGGCCCAATTCGGCGATTTCTGGAATGCGGGACAAGTCATCGTCGATCAGTTCATCGCCAGCGCGGAAGACAAATGGCGACGGCTCAGTGGACTCACAATGCTCTTGCCGCACGGCTTCGAAGGGGCAGGCCCCGAACATTGCAGCGCTCGAGTCGAACGGTTCTTGACTCTTGCCGCGGAACACAACATGCAGGTTGTCAACGCGACGACGGCGGCGCAGTACTTTCATTTGCTCCGCCGTCAAGTGTTGCGTCCGTGGCGAAAACCCTTGGTTTGTTTGACGCCCAAGAGTCTATTACGCGAACCGATGGTTAGCTCCGGACAGGACGAATTCACCGAAGGCCATTTTCAAAAAATATTGGTCGATCCGGTCCCCGACTTGCGCCGCTCGGCGGCCCGCATTGTGCTGTGCACTGGAAAAATCGCAATCGATTTGCTGAAACGCCGCGAGCAAACGTCGCGCCCGGTCGCGGTGATTCGCGTCGAGCAACTCTATCCGCTACCCGAACAGGAGATCGCCGCGATACTCGACGAATATCCGCCGGACGTACCCGTTTATTGGGTGCAAGAAGAACCGCAAAACATGGGCGCTTGCTATTTCATGAAGGTCCGCTTGTCGGAGGATTTCTTGCGGCGGTGGCCGCTGAAATTTATCTGCCGCAAGGAATCGGCGAGCCCGGCCACGGGATCGAAGAACACGCATAAACTCGAACAACAAGAACTGCTCGAGGCTGCTTTGGACGTCGCTGTTCCGCTCGCGGCGAAAACGAAATAGTCCGTCGCCGACAACCATGTTTACCGCTGTAAACCTGAATTGTGTTCCTTCTCCCCGTGCTTCACGGGGAGAAGTTGGCCGGAGGCCGGATGAGCGGTGGAAATAACTTTGGTGCGGCCCCTCACCCTGCCCTCTCCCCATGAAGCACGGGGAGAGAGAACCGATGTTGAGAGCAGTATTTCCATGACCGTACCAACCCATCCTACCTCACGTTTCGTCTTCTGCGTTTGCCAATTTGGCATGGAAAACATCTGCAAGCGCGAAATATTAGCGCTACATCCGTTCCTGGCGTTCGCGTTTTCTCGCCCTGGATTTCTAACGTTTAAGGTCCAAGCCGGCGTGGACTTGCCAGAGACCTTTGAACTCAAGACCACCTTTGCCCGGACCAGCGGCTGGTCATTAGGCCGGATCGACAAGGCAGAATTGGGATCCGTCGCAACGGAACTTATCCCACGCATCGAACAAACGAAGGCCACTTGTGTGCATGTCTGGCAACGCGACTCGGCCATGCCCGGAGACAACGGATTTGAACCTGGTATATCTCCTCGGGCACAGTCCGTGGCGACCGAACTTTTCAATCTTGTCGCGCTCCAAGCTGGACAAGGTAGAACGACGACGGGAATTGACATCGCGTTCCCAACGGGCGATTCTCGGCGACCGATGATCCGAGTGAATCAAATCGCCGAACACGCTGAACGAGTCTTTGATGTCGTACTCGTTGAGCCGGATTCTTGGTGGCTGGGCTGGCACACGGCTCATTCGGTGCCACGCCGTTGGCCTGGCGGTGTTCCAATCGCTGATTTGTCTAAGCCCGTGATCAGCCGCGCGTATTGGAAAATGGCCGAAGCATTAGCATGGTCCCGATTTCAAACGGACCCCGGTCAATGGTGCGTCGAACTCGGTGCGGCGCCAGGTGGCGCTTGCCAGTATTTGTTGGAGCGCGGGTTGCACGTTATCGCGGTCGACCCGGCGGAATTGGACGAGCGCTTGAAGCATGAGCCGAACCTCGTGCACTTGGGCTGCCGCAGCCGCGAAGTGCGACGAGCACGCTTGAAGCAAGCGCGGTGGCTCTTCGCGGATTTAAATGTCGCCCCGACGTATACCCTGGACACGGTCGGCGACCTTATTTCCAGTCCGAAGATTATGCTTCACGGAATGCTCCTCACTCTAAAACTGATGAGTTTAGAATTGGCCCAGAATATTCCCGAGTTCGTTGCCCGAGTTTCCAGCTGGGGGTACTCCGGGATTCATGTACGGCAGCTTGCGTTTAACCGTCGCGAAGTCTGTCTCATGGCAGTCATGGAAGAATCAGATTGAACTGTGTAATCCGATTGCGGCGCCGGCGCGGCAATCGTCGGCGGATCTTTCGAGTGTGTTCCGTTTGTTTGTAGCGGAACTCGCCAGAGTTTCGGCCCAAATTCTGGCGAATTCGGCTACCTCCGACGCCACACTTTCGTCGAACATGCTCACGGCGTAGCTCCGCTGTCGCGATCGGAACAAAAGGACTTTTGCTGCATTTCTCTCCAGCATCGGTCGAAAGTCCGTGTAACTACGAGATTTGAATTGAGTACCACCGTCTCAAACTCTTTCGACACCCACGCCAGCCACCAAATTGTTGGTCGGAAGTACTGCCATTCGTGTTGGCGCGTCGATCTTCATGCTTGGGCGGTCAACGTTCCGGCATGGCTCAAAGTCCCATTGAAGCTGATCACATTGGGACAGATCAGCAAGATAGTGCCGTCGCGATGCGTATGCTGTGGCACGCTTCGGCTTTTCTAATCGTAGTTGTCAAACTATTCCCGGCCGGCCTTGTGCCGGTGGAAGATGGTTTGGAAACTACGTCTTGCCGAACTCAGCCATCCGGGCATTGCTTGTTTATCGCAAGCGTTGCCGTCACAATACTCCATCGTACTTTGAGCAGCATCGTGAGGCCCACAATATGTCTGACGAGGTGTGGTATTACGCGGATGGCGAACGGCAAAAAGGACCGGTCTCGGCAAACGATCTAAAAGAGTTCGTAGAGCAAGGTCGCATCAAGCCTACCGATTTGGTATGGCAGCCGGGAATGGACGATTGGGTAAAAGCGAATTCGATTCGCGGACTCGTTCGGGACGATTTGCAAGAAATCCCGCTGGAACATTTGGGTCAAGCCACAATCGATGCGGGCTTTGACGGCGATGTCCCACGAATTCGTCGCCGACGCCGACGCTCGCCGTTCCTAGGGAGTTCCGAGGGGCTCGAACAATGGGGCCAGCGACACGGCAAACTCCTGTTGTTGGCCGGCCTGCTGCTCGTTGTGTTGGCTCGAGGTTGCGATTCGCTTGGCGCAAAATACGCCAAGCGCCAGCAGGTCTTGGTGGACGTCGCCCAAGCTGAACTCGACGCCGGTTTTCGCCAAAGGCGCACCCGCGTGCAAGCGAAACTTAGCGCGCTGCAGGGACAGCCGGCCCTTTCAGATCGAGACCAACAACAAGTGATCGATTTTCAGCAGGAATTAATTCAACTCGACCGCGAACGCACCGATCGACAGAATGAGCTGATGCAATCCACTTGGTTGGATTTGGAGATTGCGTCGCGGGTGTCGGCGTCGAATCATGTCGCCTGGCAACCGCTTTACGAGCTGCTCGAGTTAGTGGGCTCGGTCGTTCTGACGATTGGTTTACTCGTGGTAGCGTTTACCGGCGCTTCGATCGAGCGCTGGGGTTGTTGGATCTTGCTCGGAGTGTTTTTGTTGCACGTTTACTTTGAGAATGGCCCCGCCCAGCTTTGAGGTAGCAGAGCTGTGAGGCGAGGAATAGTCATTCGCGCGGAGGCGGGAATCCATTTTCAGTTCTGCGCGGTGCAGCAATGCCTCCGTCCTTGGAATCTAGATCCCGTCCCGGCGCGATGCCCGGAATGACACATGTGGTGTTAGATCTACTCAGAATCTAAAATTCAATTTCTGGCAATTTGTGCGCCGGGTGCGGCCAGCGAATCAAAATATGGATTCTTGATCCAAGTCGTTTTGCGGCCTTCTTCCGCGCCCTTGGTCTCGGGAGCTTGCGGTAAAATAGGCGGAACGACACTAGGGTCGACATAGTAGGGGTTGACTTGATGAATCGGAACCGCGCCACCCATTTCGGTCGGAATGATACCCGCTGGCGCAGCATAAGGGCTAATACCATACGGACGCGCCACAATATCTTGGCTGTAGTACACTGGCGGGTAGAGGGCGAAAAACGGTGGTTGATCGATGCGCGGAGTCGGAGCGATCGGGAGACCGAAAAAATTGCGGTCGCAACGGTATTGACCCCCCGCGTAATCGAGCCCTACGCCAAATCGATATCCGTCGATTTGAGCGATGGCGGATTGAGTTAAACACAATGCCACGGCAATGGCCGGGATCGACAATTTCAACAAGCTCTTCATGGTAGTACTCTCGGTTCGGACCAGCGGCGAATGGAAACCCCGATGGCGACTGGGCACATCGGACGGGATACAGGCAATGGAATAAGTGCCTATCCATCCACAGTATTTGGGTTTGTTTTGGTTTCAAGACCGAGCCCGCTGCCGGAATCAGATTTGCCAATAAACTTGACCAAGGGCGGCGATGACCTCGGCACAATTGACAGAATCGTTAAAGTCGGAAGCGACTCGGCTGGGATTTGCACTCGTCGGTGTCTGTCCTGCCGTCGCTCCCGCGGGTCTTGGTCGGTTGCGCGAATGGCTGGACCGCGGATACTCTGGCCAAATGGATTATTTTCAGCGACGCCGCGAAGCGTATGAGCATCCGTCCAGTGTCTTAGACGGTGCGCGCAGCATCCTGATGCTGGGAACTCAATACTTATCGACCGAGCCGCGGCCGACTTCTGCGGGACAAGGCCGCGTTTCTCGCTACGCTTGGAGTGGCTTCAACTACCACGACTTGATTCACCATCGAATGGAATTGTTGATTCAGAATCTCAAGCGCCAGGAGCCGGCGGCGAATTGTCGTGCGGTGATCGATACCGCACCCTTGATGGAGCGTGATTTCGCGGCGTTTGCCGGGCTCGGATGGCAAGGCAAGAATACACTTTTGTTGAACAAGTCCTTGGGAAGCTGGTTTTTTCTCTCGGCGCTTTTGACAGACGTCGCCCTGCAAGGCGACCCGCCTTTTGCTGCTGATCATTGCGGCACATGCACGGCTTGCTTGGATGCGTGCCCCACGGCGGCGTTTGTTCAACCCCAAGTGCTCGATGCGAATCGATGCATCAGTTACTTGACCATCGAGCATCGTTCGTCGATCCCAACTGAACTGCGAGCACGGATGGGCGATTGGGTCTTCGGGTGCGACGTTTGCCAAGACGTCTGTCCCTGGAATCGCAAACCCGAACCGACGAGCGATCCTGGCTTTTGCGCCAGTAAAGAATTAGATCCTCTGAAGTTGGATGAACTGTTTTTCCTGACCGACGAACAGTTTCGCGCTCGATTTCGCAAGACGCCGCTTTGGAGACCGCGACGGCGTGGTCTCTTGAGAAACGCGGCCATCGCGCTCGGCAACCAACATGCCAGGTCGTCGATTCCAGCCCTATCGCGAGGCCTCATCGATCCGGAGCCGCTCGTCCGCGGCGCCTGCGCCTGGGCACTTGGATGCATGGCCGACCGCGCCGCGACAACTCTGCTCGGCGATCGACTGGCGCAAGAATCCGACACCGAAGTTCGCGCTGAGATTGAAGCGGCGCTTTTGAAATCAACGGCCCAGCGAGATCCTGCAGCGTTATGACGCTTGGAATTCCGACCGTTCGCTCGTTAAACTTACGAACGGTCGATGGCAATTCCCCCACGCTTGCCGTGGGGGATTTGCCGAAAGCTGAGCTAATAAAGTTGGACGATTTCCAACCGACTGTGGCTGAGCTTCGCTCGATTGTATTGGCCCCCGCGTTCGCGGATTGTGGCGAGCGGTGTGCTAGCGATTGAGGTGGGCGGCTGATCGATTTGAATTCGACAATGCACTAGTGACAAAATTGGCGTTTCGCTAGACTTTCCCAACGAGCGCAATTCCCGCAGTCGCCGTCGCCGCGCGATTCGATTGACAATTTGTGCCGAGCTTGTTGTGTTTGGAGGCGACCAAAGGCGATTGGGATTACGCATACTGTTTCTGATCTTCAGCGCAAGGAGGTGCTTCCGATGGCGCAAGCTATCAAGTTCCTGCACGCTTCCGACCTACACTTGGACCGCGCGATCAGCGGCTTGGCGGAAGTCCCACCGCATTTGAAGTCGACGATGGTTAATGCGCCGTATCTGGCGGCGGAAAACATCTTTCAGTTGGCGGTGTCTGAAAAAGTCGATTTTGTGTTGCTCGCCGGCGATGTGGTGGACTTGGATGCCGGTGGTCCGCGTGCAGCCGCGTTTCTTTTGAACCATTTTGAGCGGCTGGCCGAACGGGAGATTCGGGTCTATTGGTGCAGCGGCAACGTCGACCAAACGGATCGTTGGCCGGCAGCCGCCTCTCTTCCGGATAACGTGGTCACGTTTACATCGACCGGGTTCGAAGAATCCATCTGTCGCAAAAATGGTCAGCCGATCGCCAGTATTCACGGCGCGGGCTTCTATTCAAGTCGCCACGGCCTGCCCGATTTGCGAGTTGAGTCCAGTGCGATCTTTCCAATTGCCTTGGCGTACCAACCGTTTGAAACCCCCGTTTTCGACGGCGGCGGCTTGCGCTATTGGGCTATCGGCGGAAATCACGAACGATCCATCGTCGAGCGCACGACCAGCGTCGTGGTCGCGGCAGGAACACCGCAAGCCCGCTGCAGCGACGAAGCAGGCCCGCATAGTTGCGCTCTGGTCAAGGTTGATGTCACGGGCAAGACACGAGTCGAGCACATGCCGGTCGACGTGGTGCGCTGGTTGCCACAGAAGCTCAGCTTTGCGGAATCGGCCAGCGACGAGGACATCAAGAACTTGTTGGCAGATCGCGGACTCACGATCGCCTCGGAAACTTCCGACCAAATTGCCCTGGTCGACTGGCAAATCACGACTACCGGAGACTTCAATCCGCGTCTGCGCCGTAGCGAATGGCGCCAGAAAATCATTGCCTGGCTGAGGACCGAGTTCGGCTCATCGTCAAAGGGACTTTGGACTACGGATTTTGAAATTGACGCCACTCGAACGCTACCCCCTAGTTGGTATGACGAGGACACCATGCTCGGTGACTTCCTGCAAACGATCGGACGATTTCAAGCGGACCCACAAACGACGTTTCCGCTCCAAGCATTCGCTCCCGGATCGGCCTACGACGAATGGCTCGGCGATATTGCTCGAATTGACGAACTGGCCCGCGGCGGCGTCTTGCGCGACGCGACGCTGTTTGGCGTTGAACGATTGGGAGCCTTCGCCGAGAAAGATTAACAACGCCAGCGCGAAGCCATTGGCAACTAATCGCTGAATAGGATCAACGACAACCCGCATTTTCGACCCGCCTTAGGAGACCGACCGTGAAGATCACCGACTTGCAAGTCGATGGATTCGGCATTTGGAAGGGATTAACCGTCGATTCGCTGTCCAACGAGATGACCGTGTTTTACGGGCATAACGAGGCCGGCAAGACGACACTCATGCAATTCATTCGCACGATGTTATTCGGGTTTTCACCCGATCGCCTCGGGCGTTACGTTCCACCGGTTTACGGCGGTTTGGCCGGCGGTTCGCTGTCGATCCTAAGTTCGCAGGGTTCGTTTGAATTACAGCGGCACGTTGAATCGAAGCACGCCACGGACGGCGTGGGTGATTTGGCAATCACCAGCGCGAAGGACGGCACGACTCATGGTCGATCTCAGCTTGGGGTTCTCACCGCGGGGATCGACGAGACGATTTTCAACAACGTGTTCGCGATCGGATTGCGTGAGATTCAAGAACTTGGTTCGTTGAACAACACCGCTGCCGCAGAACATTTATACAAGCTGACCAGTGGTTTGGATCGTGTATCGCTGGTGGACGTCATGCGCGACACGGGTTCGGCACGCGATGCCATCTGGTCGCGTGAAGTCGGCAAACCATCTGCGCTCATGACGTTGCTCAATAAGCGTCGCGATTTGGAACGCGAAGTCGACGAATTGAAAAGTCGGGCACGACGCTGGTCCAAACTCTCCAGCCAAACGGGGGAGATTAATGAACGTCTTGTGAAAATTGACGCCCTCTTGGCGAAACTGGATAAAGACTGCCGACTGATTGAGATTGCGATGCAAATCAGCGACCGCTGGCAAGCCCGCAGCTTGATCGATCAACAGATCGTTGAACTGGGGCGCTTGCCTGATGAACGGGACGTCTCGCTCGCATCGCTCGAAGAACTCAATCAGCGAATCGCCCGGCAGCGCGAGCGCGTCGAGCAGGTTCGACGCCAACGGCGGCAAATCAAGAAGGAGGCTGCCGGCTTAGTCGTCGATCGAAACCTGTGGTCCGCCGCCGGTCGCGTCGACGCGCTGCATGAACACCTCCCCTGGATCGATGCGCTGCAGGGCCAAGTCGACCGGCTGAAAGCCGATATCAATGCGATTCAAGTCGATCTGACCGGCGAGTTCGACGGCTTGGGTGCTCAGCTCAAATTGCACAAAAAGCAGATCCGTGACCTGAGCGAAGGTTCGATGTCGCAGCTTCGCGGCGCCGCCAAGGAGGTCATCGAGCAAACGGAGCAAATGGTCCGCGCCCAGGAAGATCTCGACCGCACCGAATACGAATTGGAAGAAATTCAAGAACGTTACGGTGCGAAATCCAGCTTGCGCGGCGAGCAATTGGTCGGCACATTGGATGATACCGGACAAACCGTCAATCGCCTCCGCCGTCGAGTCGAGCTAGAGGCGAAAATCGAGAAGCTCAATCGAACACGCCAAGATCTAGAACTCGAAATCGACGATGTCGTGAGCGATCAGGTGCTGCCCGTCGGGAAGCTGACGATCATCGGCGTGATCTTTGTCATCGGAATTGTGTTCCTGGGTTTCGGGGTTCGATTGGGCTGGGCCTTGGGTGAACAAACCGGATCGCTGATGATGATCATGGCCGCAATCTTCGGACTGCTCTCGATTGGTCTCAAGCATCATTGGGAGTCGTTAGCCCGCGAGGAACTCGATGATTTCCGCAGCCAATTTGAGTTGGTGCGACAACAATTGAAGCGCGCCAAGGCCGAGCGAGACGAGCTCGACAAAATGCTGCCGACCACCAGCGGACCCTGGGAATCCCAGCTCAAGGAAGCTGAACTGCAGTTGCAGCGAATCGAAGACTTGGTTCCGCTCGAGAACCGAATCAAGAACGCGCAGAAAAACCTCGAAGAATCCAAGCGACTGTTGAGCAAACAGACCATGGACGTCGATGCAGCCACCACGCGTTGGAAGACGGCCCTCCGCAGTCTCGGTCTACCGGATACGTTGGAACCAACGCAGCTTAAGGAAGTTAGTCAACGATCCGAACGGATCGCCGGAATCCATACTAGACTCGACCAACTCCAATTGGAGCTCGGCGATCGAAACAAAGAGCTAACGGCAATCACCAATCGCATCGACCAGGTCCTTGGCGAGATCGGCGTTACTTATCAGACAAACGATCCCGCCCAACGCCTACAACAGCTCAAGGCGGCGATCCAACAGCAGCGGCGATTGGTTGCGCAACGTAAGGAGTTGCGAGCGAAATATTTAACCCTGCGGTCGCAATCCGCTCGCGCCACGCGCGAATTGGATTCCGCCTTAGGTCGTAAGCAACGCATGCTCGCGGTCGTTGGAGCCGACGATGATCAGCGTTTCCGCAACTTCGCTTTGCAACATGAACAATTGAAAAAGCTGGGAGAGAAAAGGAAACAACTTAGCGATCAAATTGGTGCGGCGCTCGGAAATAAATTCGATCCGGTCGAGGTCGACAAGCAGCTTGAAACGCACGGTGCGGTCGGTCTCGAACGGCGTTGGGAAGCACTCAATGCGGAAGCCGTTCAACTCAAGCAGGAGCAATCGCAACTCAATCAACAGCGCGGCAAGATCGCCCAAGAAATCAAAACGTTGGGGGAAGACAATCGGCTCGACGAAGCCCGGCTAGAACGGAACACCACTTTGGCTCAGATCGCCATTCAAAAGCGCCGCTGGCAGGCACTTGCCACGACGTCGCATATCTTGGAGACGCTTCGTACGAACTACGAGTCCCAACGGCAGCCAGAAACGCTTCGCGAAGCATCGTATTTCCTTGAAAAGCTCACCGCCGGCCAGTACGCACGCATCTGGACGCGATTGATAGGCGAGGAATTGCTGGTCGACAATGCGAACAAGGAAACGCTGCGCGTCGAACTGCTGAGCCGCGGAACTCGCGAAGCCGTTTATCTTAGCTTGCGCCTTGCACTCGTGAGTGCGTACGCCCGGCGCGGAGCGATTTTGCCGATGATCCTGGACGATGTGCTCGTCAATTTTGACGCGGAACGAGCCCGCGCAGCCGCCAAGGTCCTTCGCGATTTCGCCGCGTCCGGCTATCAAGTTCTCATGTTCACCTGCCACGACCATTTTCGCGACTTATTTTTCGATTTGGATGCTGACGTTCGCGTTTTGCCGCACCACAAAGACGTGCTTCGAGCCAACGCAGTACCCATGCCTTACGAAGGAACGAAGCGGACTTTGGAATTCGTGGCCGACGTTGAGTCCGAAGTCGTGGAGATAGAACCCGAAGAGTTCGGCGATGTCCCACCGCGGCGAATGGACCTTTCGCGCAACGAAGTTGAGCCGGAACTTCAGTTTGAGATTTCTGCCGTCAATTCCGACGAACAACGCGAAAAACGTTTGCGCGATCACTTGGTATACATTTCTGAAGATCACGAATCCGCAATCGACTTGTCCGAAAACGATCCCTTGTGGAACTTTCGCAAGCATCAGCAGACCGCGTAAGGATATCGGTACTGATCGCAATCGCAAATCTAGACGATGCCCAGTAGGTCTCGCGAGCCGAGCGAGACTTTGCGCCATCACGGCTTCAACAACTCAATGGGCGTTCACCAACACCAACATCGACCGAATTCTGTTGGAACGTCCATCGGCAGTTTACCCGATTGGGACTTGCGAATTTATTGGCAGGACAAAGTCTCGCTCGGCTCGCGAGACCTACGTAACGAGACCTACAGCCCGAAATTAACGCTTGTTATGCTGCTCCTCCGATAGCGCGTCAGGCATCAATTGCCGTCAAAACGGCTCGTTGCCGGGGAAAAGCCAATCATCAAAATGAGCTCTTGAGGTTGGCACTTGGCCGCGCTGTAAGAGCGAATACTCGTTGCTATTCACAACCGACTTATCTCTTAACCGCATTCCTCTGGCAATCGATCGACCCCGAGTTCCAAGCGTCCAAGTATCATTGCCGCCGATCGCAAATGGTTGCCAAAATAATTAAGCGGCGATGGAGAAAACCGGAGGCTAGCGCTCTTCGGCTGATGATTTCAGACACATCCAAGCCGTCCTTCCGGGCTGATGCCCGGAATGACGTAGATTCTTCAATTGGAACCAATTAAGAAACACAGCCTAGCGCTCCGCCCCTAATGGCTTGAGTCGCTGCCTATTCCTTTTCGATTCCCATTTCTTTCAATAAATGGTCGGCGTGGTAGACGTTGCCGGTAATCCACAGGACGTAGCGAATGTCGACGCCGATCGACCGGCTGTAACTTTCGTTCCAAGCGAAATCGTTAATCGTGGCCTCGAACGTGCGATCGAAATTGACGCCGACAAGTTGACCTCGGCTGCTGAGGACCGGGCTGCCAGAATTACCGCCGGTGGTGTCCGTGTTGTACAAGATCGCGACGGGCACCTGTCCCGATTTGGGGTGCACGAATCGTCCAAAGTCGCGGGCTTGATATCGTTCGATTACCGCTGGCGGAGTAATGAAGGGATCCTGGCCGGTCGTTTTTTCGATCACTCCTTGGAGCGTGGAAATGGGCGTTTTGAAAATCGCATCGGCCGGCGAATATCCGCGAACCCGACCATAAGTAATGCGCAACGTCCCGTTGGCGTCGGGGACGAAATCGGTCGCCAGAAAGGCTTGCTTGACGTCGATCAGCGAGCCATACAACTGATCCAAGCGACCTTCGCGCTCCTTGTCGGTATTGCGCATTTCCTTATAGGTCGGATATAGCTCGACGATAAGTTGAATGGCAGTATCATCCAAGGCTTCCAGTTCGGCCTGAGTCTTGGTGAGGCATTGCTCGACAAATTCGATCTCACCGACTCGAGTTCCCGCAATCAGCGCTTTCGCCTCGTCGGCCCGTTCGCCGTTGTAGGCCGGTTGCCATGAGCCTTTTTTGGTGTTGGCGAGTTCGCCAATCCGCTCCAACATGCCGGCCAGAATAATTTCATCCGTTGGACCATGCCAATCCTTGACATCGAGCTTTAGTTGTTGCGTGGTTTGGTCGAAGTTGCGATCCATATATGGCGATTCGCGTTCCAAATCGGGTTTGGACCGCTCGACGGCAGCGTCGTACAGGAGAAAGGCAAAACTCAACGCGCGACAAGCGGACCGCAATTCTCGCAGATGGATTTCCTGTGGGCCGCTGATAACCATTTCGTCATGAACCGCGTCGATATCTTGCAACAGCGAATCATATTTTTCGCGGCGTTGCGGATCGCTGTCGATGTACGACTGCAGTTGCAATTCGTCGCGCAAGCGACTCTCAACGATCCCCGCTCGACGCAAACCCAATAGTTGTCCGCGCGATCGCTTTACGACGTTGGCAAGTGACTTAATCCGCGACGAAAGCTGGATTGCAACGGCGCGGTCGTTGGCACCGGCCTTTTCCATTTCAGAGATTTGCCACGCGTATAAATCCACGATCGTCGGTAAGCGAACCTCTTGCTCGTACCTCAAAAAACTAGCGGTCTTGTGCCGCAGCGTTCGACCGGGGTAACCCAGCAAGAAAACGAAATCCTCTTCGTCGACGCCTCGTGGATCGACTTGAATAAAACGCTTCGGACGGTAGGGAACATTATCTGCAGAAAACGTGGCCGACGAACCATCGGGTGCGGTGTAAGCCCGCAAGAACGAAAAATCCCCAGTGTGGCGGGGCCACTCCCAATTGTCGGCCTCGCCGCCAAAGTTTCCCACGGCCGCGGGAGGTGCAAAGACGAGTCGAATGTCTTTGAGGTAGGTGTAAAAAAAGAGCACATACGTCTTGCCGGCGAACATCTCCGCCACTTCCGCTCGCAGACCCGGGTGCGCTTTCTCAGCCTCCTGCTCCAACTCCTTGCGCCGCTTTTCCATTGCCTTGGATCGCTCGACGAACGGCATCGCGTCGTGGACCGCCGCAAGCACTTGTTCTGAAATGTCTTGATATGATTCCGTGATCCGCA
Source organism: Pirellulaceae bacterium (assembly GCA_041745295.1). Classification (GTDB taxonomy): domain Bacteria; phylum Planctomycetota; class Planctomycetia; order Pirellulales; family Pirellulaceae; genus JANMEB01. The sequence continues at coordinate 27,029 of JBGTJE010000041.1, forward strand.
CGGTATAGCCAGGCGCCGGAATTTCTTCGCCGTGGACTTGGGCCGCAAAGCCCTTTTCCAACAAGTCGTTCTCCGCGGTACTCGCGTTCTGAATCGCCTCGTAGGCACAGTGATGATTGGTGATGATTAAGCCGCGATCGGATACGAACGTGCCGGTGCATCCGTTCACGCGACAGATTCCATTCACCAAACTGATCTTGCCCGGGTTGAATAAATCGCTGGGGCTAAGCTCCAAGCCTTTCTGCTCCAAGCTTAACCGATCCAATTCGCTTAATGGAAACATGCCTTCGTCGCACAATGCTCGTATCGAACAGGTCAAGAGTAAGAAGCCGACCAGTATCCCATATTGTCGATTCATGATGATTGGTTCGCCGTGAAATGTTGAATCCGTCAGCACCAACGTCGCGTCCATTGTCGCAAATCCGATCGTCCTCGCCGAGACCCGGAATGACGATCGGGTTGAAAACCCCGCTCTTGACATGCAACCAGTTGGTTGCATAATAGTGACATGGTAACTGACGTCGACAAGGTGTTCAAAGCGCTGGCCGATCCCGGTCGACGCCTGTTGCTCGATCGGTTGCGGTCGGACAACGGGCAGACGCTGGGCCAGCTTTGCGAACACTTGGACATGACTCGCCAAGCCGTGACCAAGCACCTCAACCAATTGGAATCGGCAGATCTAGTCGCGACGATCTGGCGGGGTCGCGAAAAATTGCACTTTCTCAACCCGGTGCCAATCCACGAGATCGCCGATCGCTGGATTGGCAAATATGAGCGAGGTCGCTTGCGCATTCTCGCTGAACTCAAAAAGAACTTGGAAGGAGAATCCGATGGCTAATTCACGATTCGTCTACGTGACCTACATTCGCACGACACCCGTAAAACTGTGGGAGGCGTTGATCGAACCTGAATTCACCCGCAAGTACTGGGCGGAAACTTGGCAAGAATCCGAATGGAAGCCCGGCTCGCCCTGGAAACTGATGATCCCCGATGGCCGCGTCGGAGACAGCGGTGAGATTATCGAATTCGAGCCGCACCGCCGATTGGTCTTGTCGTGGCGAGTTGAATTCAAGCCCGAGCTGCGGGCCGAGGGTTATTCGCGCCTCATCTACGAACTCGAGCCGCAAGGCGAATCGGTCAAGCTCACGCTGATCCACGAGATCGATAAACCTGACTCGAAGCTGATCGAACAAGTCTCCAGCGGCTGGCCGATGCTTCTGGCGAGTCTCAAGAGCCTCTTGGAAACCGGCGCTTCCCTCGTCGAAACCCGCCGCTGGCCCGAAGGGCTTTGATGTAAACGTTTGCTTGTCCACGGCGTAAACGTCGTACCTCGTTTGGTTCC
>JBGTJE010000042.1:0-44818 GCA_041745295.1 Pirellulaceae bacterium
GCCGCACCGGCTGGAAAGTCCACCAAGTAAATTTTTTTCGCGTTGCCCTGGAGTTCAAACCGTGGAATTCACCGCCCAACATCGCTTCGCTCGCATCAGTGCGCGGAAGGTCCGGCCGGTCGCGGATTTGGTGCGCGGCAAGTTCGTTGACGACGCGCTGGACATCCTCCGTTACCAACCGCAGCGCGGCGCCCGACTGCTCGAAAAGGTCATCCGCTCGGCGCTGGCCAGCGCGCAAGACCCCGAACAGAACCCGGGTCGCGTGGCCGACGTGGGCAATTTGTTGCTCGCCGAGATTCGCATCGACGGCGGACCGATGATCAAACGCTTCATGCCGCGGGCACGCGGTATCGCTTGCATGATCAAGCGGCGCATGTCGCACATTTCCGTCAAGGTTTCCGAGATTTAATCCGCTGACTATTGCTGAAGGCTGAATTTATGGGTCAAAAAGTCCACCCCGTTGGATTTCGAACCGGCGTAATGATCGGCTGGAAGAGCCGCTGGTACGCGCCCAAAGAAGAATATTCAACGCTGCTCTTGGAGGACAAAAAAGTCCGGGACTTCGTCAAGCTGCACCCAACGAAAAACTACAAGGGAGCCGGTATCGATCGGATCGAGATCGAACGGACTCGCGACGAAGTCAAAGTCGTCCTCTACGTTGCACGGCCTGGCTTGATCATCGGCAAAAAGGGACAAGATGTCGACGTGCTGCAAACCGAGTTGCAAAACTTGATCGGCCGCCGCGTCAATTTAAAGATCGAGGAAGTCGCGCGACCCGACCTCCAAGCCCAGTTGGTTTCGGAGAAGGTCGCCGAACAGTTGGCTAAGCGCGGCAACTTTCGCAAGACAATGAAACGCGCGATGGAAGAAGCCATGGATGCCGGCGCCAAGGGAATCAAAATTCAATTGGCCGGCCGACTCGGCGGAGCCGAAATGGCACGACGCGAGAAACAAAGCACCGGGTCGATTCCGCTGAGTACACTGCGGGCAAAAATTGACTACGGATTTACCGAAGCCGTGACCGCCCAAGGGCACATCGGCGTTCAGGTATGGATTAATCAAGGTATGTACGACGGAGAAACTGTCGATGGCCCAGATGCCCAAACGGGTCAAACACCGAAAGGTCCAAAGAGGTCGTATAAAAGGTAAGGCGACCCGCGGAAATACTGTGGTGTTTGGCGAATATGGTTTGCAGTCGCTTGAGCCGGCCTGGCTCAAAGCGCAAACGATCGAAGCCGGTCGTATTGCTGCCCAGCAATACGTCCGAGGGGAAGGTCGTTTATTCATTCGGGTCTTCCCGCATCGCTCGATCACGTCGCGACCGCTGGAAACTCGAATGGGAAAGGGAAAAGGCGAGCCGGAATTCTGGGTAGCCAGCATCCGGCCCGGGACAGTTTTGTTCGAACTGTCGGGGGTTACCGAGCAACAAGCCAAGATTTGTTTCGCCCGCTTGGCCCACAAGATGCCTATGAAAGTGCGAATGGTCTACCGGCGGCTATTGGGCTAAGCCGCCGGATTTGGAACGCGCGATCCAACGCGCGGGGAGTGTGATCGTGAAAACCACTGAATTGCGTGAAATGAGCGACGAGCAGCTCCAGGCGACGTTGAATCAGGCGCGGCAAATGCTGTTCCGGTTTCGGATCCAAGCCCAAACCGAACGCCTCGACGTTCCCTCGGAATTGACCCGCAATCGCCGCTTGGTCGCGCGGATCTTGACCATTCAAACAGAACGCCAACGCAAGTCCGCAGCAACCGCCTAACCGCTGAAGCGAATACGAGAATACCCATGCCAAAACGAGTCATCGTCGGTGTTGTGAAAAGTGACAAGATGGCCAAGACGCGCGTCGTCGAAGTGGCCCGCTCGGTCCGCCATCCCAAATACGGAAAACGGATCCGCCGCCGCACGACGTGCTACGTCCACGACGAAAAGGGACAGTCCACCCGCGGCGACACCGTCGAGATAGAAGAATGTCCGCCCCTTTCCCGAACCAAACGCTGGACGCTCTTGCGGGTGGTGGAAAAGGGAACCGTCGCCGACTCGCTCGAAGGCGAACCGGCCGTTGATTTGAATTAGTCGTGCATCCCGCCAGGCTTTGAACCAACACAGGCAAACGCAGCCATGATCCAACAGGAATCCAGACTCGAAGTGGCCGACAACACCGGAGCCAAAGAGCTCATGTGTATCAAGGTGTTGGGCGGTTCGCGCCGCCGTTTCGCCGGTTTGGGCGACATTATTATTTGCAGCGTGAAGAGCGTCATCCCCGGCAGTGAAATCAAGAAAAAAGCGGTTGTCAAAGCGGTCGTCGTGCGGTGCAAACAGCCGACCCGCCGACCTGACGGTAGTTATATTCGCTTTGATGCCAACGCCGCAGTGATCATCGACAACGAAAAAAATCCCCGCGGCACGCGCATTTTCGGCGCCGTGGCCCGCGAACTTCGCGACCGCAATTTTTTAAAGATTGTCAGCTTGGCCAGCGAAGTCATTTAGGTTTGTTTTAACGAGGCGACGATTCCGTGAACGCTAAAAAGGCATCCTCCAAAGACAAGGCCCAGCCGCGGCAGACAGCCGTCCGGCCGCGCTTGTTGACCAAATACGAGAAAGAGATCCGCCCAGCCCTCCGCGAAAAGCTCGGCAAGAGCAACATCATGGCGATTCCGCGGCTGCAAAAAGTCATAATCAACATGGGCGTGGGGCAGGCGACTCAGGACAAAAAAATAATGGATGATGCGACCGACGCGCTGACCATGATCGCCGGACAAAAACCGGTCGTCACCGTAGCCCGCAAGTCGATCGCCGGTTTCAAGTTGCGGGAAGGGGTTCCGATCGGCTGCAAAGTCACGCTCCGCGGGGCCCGGATGTACGAGTTCGTCGACCGGCTGTTTTCCTTTACCCTGCCGCGTGTCCGCGACTTTCGCGGCGTCAGCCCGCGGGCCTTTGACGGGCTCGGAAATTACAGCCTCGGCCTCAGCGAGTACCTCGTCTTCCCCGAGTTGAACCCGGACAAATTCACTCGCTCGCAAGGAATGAACATCGTGTTCGTCACGACCGCCCAGTCCGACGCGGAAGGTCGCGAACTTTTGAAAATGTTTGGTATGCCGTTCCGCGAGGCCAAGCAGGCCGCCGCGGCGAAATCCTAAGTCCGTAACAGGTTGTCACTGTGGCCAAAAAATCCAAAATCGCCAAAGCAAATCGCAAACCCAAGTTCTCCGTTCGACGCGAACGGCGCTGTAAGGTCTGCGGGCGCCCACGCGCCGTGTACCGCAAGTTCGGCTTGTGCCGAATTTGTTTTCGCAATATGGCCAACCAAGGCCTGATTCCCGGTGTTCGCAAATCCAGTTGGTAAGGGGATTCTCTACGATGATGACCGATCCAATCGCTGACATGCTCACGCGAATTCGAAACGCGGTAAGTGTCGAACGGCAGCACGTCGACATGCCCGTCTCCAAGCTCAAGCGAGGTGTCGCCGATGTCCTGAAGCGGGAAGGCTTTATCTGGGATTGGAAGGAAGTCCCATCCGAGCCGACGACCCAATTGCGACTCGAACTCAAATACGGTCCCAGCGGCGAACAAATCATCCGCCAAATCAAACGAGTCAGTAAACCAGGCTGCCGGATTTACTCCCGCGCCAGAGATTTGCGCCCCGTGCTCAATGGAATGGGAATCTCCATTCTCAGCACCAGCAAAGGCGTCGTTAGCGATCGCGAAGCCCGCCAGAAAAAACTCGGTGGCGAAGTTCTCTGTCAAGTTTGGTAACCCTGTCCCCCGATTCCGTTTGGCCTTTTTCTTTCGAGAACCACTATGTCGCGCATCGGAAATCAACCCATTCCCCTCCTCGGCGGAGTCAAAGTCGCCGTGTCCGGAAAAACGGTCAACGTCGAAGGGCCCAAAGGCAAGCTGTCGATGAACTTGCAACCGCAAATCGATGTCCAAATCGATGAGCCGGGTAAGCAACTCGTGGTCCGCAGAACGGTCGAGGACCGCCAAGCCAAGGCCCTGCATGGCATGTCGCGGGCGATCCTCAGTAACATGGTCCGCGGCGTCCACAGCGGCTACGAAAAACAGCTTGAAGTCATCGGCGTCGGATATGTCTGCAGCGTCAAGGGAAAAAACCTTGCCCTCCGCGTTGGATACGCCAACGAACTTCAACGCGCCATTCCCGCCGGATTGGACGTCACCTGTCCTGACCCAACGCATATCCTGGTCAAGGGCTGTGATCGCCAATTGGTCGGACAGTTTGCCGCCGAAATCCGCGCCCTCCGCAAACCCGAGCCCTACAAGGGCAAAGGTGTGCGCTACGTTGGCGAATACGTCAAAATCAAACCGGGCAAAGCAGCCGGGTAATCCGCATGCCCTCCCTCCCATTCCCCATTGTTTAGCGGCATAAGCCAGTCGAGTACTCAGCCATGCGTCAACAAAAACTGAATAACATCCGTCGTTGGCGACGACAAAACCGCGTCCGCAACATGGTCCGCGGCTCGGCCGACCAACCCCGCCTCAGCGTGTGTCGCAGCAACAAACACGTCTACTGCCAAGTCATCGATGATGAGTCCGGCAAGACCCTGGCTGCGGCCAGCACACGCGACAAATCGCTGCGCGAAAAAATCAAGAACGGCGGAAATTGCGACGCCGCCAAGATTATCGGCGCGGCGATTGCGGAGCGGGCACTCGCCGCGGGCGTCCAACGCGTCAAGTTCGATCGCGGTCGTTACAAATTCCACGGTCGAGTCGCCATGCTGGCCAACGCCGCGCGCGAAGGCGGTTTAAAGTTTTAGTCCCCTCGTTTGCCCCCTTTTTTCCGGAGCGGCTTTTCACGTGTCATCCGAAAACCAATCACAACTGATCGAACGAACCGTAAAAATCAAACGTTGCGCGGCCGTCGTCAAAGGCGGTCGGCGCTTCAGCTTCGCCGCGATGACGGTCGTCGGCGATGGCCGTGGACGCGTTGGCTGGGGTTACGGCAAGGCCAATGAAGTCCCGCCCAGCGTCGAAAAAGCCAACAAACAGGCCGCCCGCACCATGGTCCGTGTCTCGATCGTTCAAGATACGATTCCGCACACGGTCGAAGGCCGCTTCGGCGCGGCTCGCGTCATCCTTCTCCCCGCGGGCCCCGGCACCGGCGTCATCGCCGGAGCGGCGACTCGCGCCGTTTGCGAAGCCGCCGGAATCAAGAACATCCTGACCAAAAGCTTTGGCACGAATAACGCCGTCACCTTGGTCAAAGCCACCATCGAAGGGCTCAAGAAACTGACCACCAAAGAAGACGTGCAGCGCTTGCGAGGAGTTGATTTGTCATGAATTTGCACGAAATTAACAGCGGAATAAAACGCTTCAAAAAGATTAAACGCCGCGGACGCGGCATCGGCTCCGGCCATGGCAAGACCGCGACCCGGGGACACAAAGGCCAATTCGGCCGCAGTGGCGTCTCGTTCCATCCCGCCTTTCAAGGCGGCGCCATGCCGCTCGTCCGGCGGATCCCCAAACGCGGCTTCAATAACAAATTTGCGGTCGTCGTCGGCGAGGTCAACATCGCCCGACTCGAATCGAGATTTGCATCCGGCGAAACCGTTTCCCCCGAGACGCTCAAAGAGAAATCTATCCTCAAACACCCCTACGATGTCCTGAAAATCCTCGGGGTGGGAGAGATCAGCAAGCCGCTTAAAGTGTCCGCGCATCGGTTTAGCCAGTCGGCCAAGGAAAAAATCGAAAAGGCCGGCGGGCAAATTACCGTGCTGCCAACCCCCAAGCCGGTTGTCAAAAACAAGACCAAGCAGGCGAAGAAACCGCTTGCGGCAAAGAAATAGCCGCTCCGCAATGCTCGGTGCATCTCGCACGCGTAGGCCGTTTTCAGGCACGTTGGCGGTTGCCCGGCACGAACCCACCCGATCGCTCTTGTTGAGATTCTGGTCCAACCCCAAAATAACTACCCACACCGACCCTCACGGACGTGCAACGCACTTCGACGTTGACCACGGATGACCTGTTGGGAAATCGCCCATGTTTGAAAAAATCCGCGTCATCTTTACGATCCCCGAACTCCGTCGCAAGATCCTGCTGACCTTGGGGCTATTGGCCGTCTATCGCGTCGGTTGGCAAATCCCCCTTCCGGTGCTCAATCCGGAAATCCTGGGTTCCGGGCAAGACGGCGGGACCGTGGCCGACTTCCTGCAGCGCGTCTCCGTGTTCAGCGCCAGCCAGATCAACCAAGCCACCATATTCGGTTTGGGGATCATGCCGTATATCTCGGCCAGCATCATTCTGCAAATGTTGGGGACCGTTTACCAACCCTTGGTCGAGTTGCGCAAGGAAGGCGAAGCGGGCCGCAAGAAAATCAATAACTACACGCGAATCCTGACGCTGTTCCTCTGCCTCATTCAAAGTACCGCCTACCTGTGGTGGGGCGTCATGGGCCGCGGCATGATCGCCGAGCAGTTTCTCAATTCCTCAGAAAACCTGTCGATCCCTTGGCAAATCGCCTCGGTCCTCATCATGACCTGCGGCGCGATGTTTCTCATGTGGCTTGGCGAGCAGATCGATGAGTTCGGCATCGGCAACGGAATTAGCTTGCTAATCATGGCCGGGATCGTGGCTTCCATTCCCGGTTCGTTGGCAACACTCTTTACCAATTCCAAGTTTGAACTGGCCGGTTTCACATCCGGCACAATCGGGCTTGAAACGATCGTGGTGCTGATCATTTTGTTTGTGCTGATCGTCATGGGAGTGGTATTCATTACCCTTGCCCAGCGGCGCATCCCGACGCAAAGCGCGAAACACGTGCGCGGCAATCGCGTCTACGGCGGAACGCGTCAATATATGCCTTTGCGAATCAACCAAGCCGGCGTCATGCCGATCATCTTTGCCAGTAGCCTGCTGATGTTGCCGCCGCTATTTCTGAGCGGGTTCGGTGCGCTGTTCAGTGGCGGAATTCGCGAATTCTTCGAAGCCGCTACCGCGCAGTTTAATCGACCATCTTCGATTGTTTATAACTTGGCGTTTATCGCCATGATCTACTTCTTTTGCTATTTTTGGACGGCCATCACGTTCAACCCCAAAGAAATTTCCGAGAATCTTAAAGACAGCGGAACGTTCATTCCCGGCTACCGTCCTGGCCGTCGCACGGCAGAATATTTGGAACTGGTCATCGAACGGATTACGTACGTCGGGGCCGGGTTCTTGGCCATTGTCGCCATCATTCCGACCGTGATTTCGAGTTCCTTGGTCAGCGACCAGAACCTAGCCAGCTTTTACGGCGGAACCAGTTTGTTGATCGCGGTGAGCGTCGCGTTTGACTTGGTCCAAAAAATCGATAGCCACCTCGTCATGCGAAACTACAAGGGATTGTTAGACTAGTTGCCGCCAGGAGACCAGAAAATGTTCTTGGTTTTCATTGGCCCGCCCGGGGCCGGAAAAGGGACCCAGGCACAGCGGCTGATCAACCATCTCCAAATCCCGCACCTTTCCACCGGCGATATGCTTCGGCAAGCCGTTCGACAGGGAACCGAATTGGGGCGGAAGGCCGGTCCGATCATGGCCGCCAGCCAATTGGTCAGTGACGACCTGATGATCGGAATCGTACGCGAACGGCTCGCTCAACCCGATTGCTGCCGCGGCTGCCTGCTCGACGGCTTCCCACGCACGATTGTCCAAGCCGCGGCGCTCGATCTGCTGTTCGGCGAGAGTCGTCATACGCTCCGCGCCGCGCTGGAACTGCATGTCCCCGACGCCGAGTTGATCCAGCGCCTGAATGGTCGCTATCTCGCCTTGGACAACCCCCGTGCCGACGACCGCCCCGAAGCCGTCCCGGCGCGACTCGAGACCTATCGCAAGGAAACGCAACCCGTGCTTGACTTCTATCGGTCCAGTGGCCGACTCGTCTCGATCGACGGCGTCGGTGGTACCGAAGAAGTCTTCCAGCGCATTCTTCGGGCCATCGAGAGCCGCACACCAACTCCCCTTTCGCCGCGCGCCAAGTAATCGTTGGATTCGCGGCGGTGCCTCATGGATATCCTCTTCGCGGGGGCCGAAATTCCCCGAAGCCGTTGTTGAATCGACCCCAGACAATGTCCCCAATGAGAGCGATGGAATTCCCCTTGTCTTTCGTTCCGTCCCTGGTCTTATTCCCTCCCCCTTCGTGGGGAGGGCTAGTCTGAGAACCGCAATCCTACCGCTCTTTCCCCAATCAAGGAGCAACACAATGGCGCATCGCTTCGGCGAGTTCGTCGTCGCGGGTGTAATCAACAATCGAAAGCGAAATTCGGTCGTGGGATGGTTGGAATTGGATGAGGAGGGACAACTCCGAACTCGATCCCGCGGACGATTTCCTCGACGACGAGACACCGAAAGCCGAAACTACCGACAATCCTCCGGAAGCCGAGGAAGACTGAAGAGTAGTTGCCAAACCGCGCTCCACCGACCCAACGCCGGCGGGGACGATGGCCGAGTGTCTGATCTTTGTTGATTCTGGATCACCATCGACCTCGCTGTAAATATCTCAGGCCCTCCGCCGGCCTTGTGCCGGTGGTAGGCCAGCTTAATAACTACTCAACGGCGGCCACCGCACCTCCCGCCCTCCGCCGGCCTCGTGCCGGTGGCAGGCCAGTTTGATAACTAAGCGGAAGCGGCAAATCGCACCGCGGGCACCGATGCATTCTTCGCGCGGACGGCCAAGGCTCGCGGCACCAATCCGACCACACAACTCTCAGGATTGTCTTTGGACAAACGCCCGATAATCTTCCGCCGTGTCGATGCCTTTATGAGCAAACGGGATGACGCCAACTTGGATGGTGTGGCCGGCCGCCAATACGCGCAGTTGTTCAAGATTTTCGACCTGCTCCAAATCGGACGGCGGCAAGCGGGGAATCTGTTGCAAAAAATCGGCGCGATAGGCATACAGACCGACATGTTGGAAAAACACAGGGGGCTCGTGGTTCAACCAGTCGCGGGTGCGGTTCCGCACGAAGGGAATCGGGCTGCGGCTAAACCAAAGAGCACGGCCCGCGCGATCGAAGACGACTTTCACGCAGGCTGGGTCATCGAGCAAGGCTTGGTCGCGAATCGGCGCGGCGAGTGTCGACATCGCGGCACTGGGGCGGTTGATCAAGAGTTCGATTGCCAAATCAATGTCGCCGGGCTCGAGCTCCGGCTCATCCCCTTGGACGTTGACGACGATCGTCGCTGCGGGGAAATGCCGCGCGACTTCGGCCACCCGATCGGTTCCCGTTTCGTGCAGGGCGGTCAGAATCCCCTTTTTCCCAATCGATTCGACGATCGAAGCGATCTCGGGGTTTTCAGTCCCCACGACGACTTGATTGGCGAGCGTCGCCCGTTCCGCCGATTCAATCGTATGTTGAATCAGAGGTTTTCCGGATTCCGTCAACAGCAGTTTGCCCGGCAAACGGGTGGAGGCGAGCCGAGCCGGGATGACGATGATCGCATTGGGTTTGGGCATCGCGAGGATTGTTCCTACGTTCGCCGTTTGGATTTGGCGGTGGGCTTGCGACCCTTCATACGGCCGGAGGATTTCTCGGAAAAGGTATTTTTCGAAACCGGCTCACCCATCCGCTGCTCAAGTTGCCGAATCCGATCGCGCAGCGACGCGGCCAACTCGAAATCCAAGTCGGCGGCGGCTTGCAGCATTTCGGTTTGCAGTTCGGCCAAGTAATCCTCGGTGATGATGACTTGGTTCTGGCTCTGCTGCACGACTTCGATGGCTTGGCGATGAGACGACAAGTCGTGATCGATGCTGGTTTGGATGTTCTTTTGGACGGTTCGCGGCGTGATGCCGTGTTTTTGGTTGTAGGCCTGTTGCATTTGGCGACGGCGGTTGGTCTCTTCGATTGCGACGTTCATCGCGGCCGTCATTTTGTCGGCGTACAGGATCACGGTGGCGTTGACGTTGCGGGCGGAACGACCGATCGTTTGAATCAGCGACGTCTCGCTGCGCAGAAAGCCTTCTTTGTCGGCGTCGAGGATCGCGACTAAAGAAACTTCGGGCAAGTCGAGGCCTTCGCGCAACAGGTTGACTCCGACGAGCGCATCGTACGTCCCAGCCCGAAGATCGCGAAGCAGTTCGACTCGTTCGAACGCGTCCAATTCGCTGTGCAGCCACTTGCAAGCGACGCCGTTCTCACTGATGTAGGCCGCGAGATCCTCGGCCAGCCGCTTGGTTAAGGCCGTGACGAGCACGCGCTCGCCGCGATCGCGGCGCACTTTAATCTGTTCCAAGAGGTGGGAGATTTGCCCGCGAGCTGGGACAACCTCGATTTGCGGATCGAGCAATCCTGTCGGCCGGATGACTTGTTCGACGATTTCGCCCCCGGTCTTCTGCAACTCGAACTCACCGGGAGTCGCGCTGACGTGGACGATTTGGTTGGTCTTTCGCTCCCATTCGTCGAACATCATCGGCCGGTTGTCCAGCGCGCTGGGCAAGCGAAAACCGTGTTCGACCAGGGTGAGCTTGCGGTTGCGATCGCCCGCGTACATGGCGCGAATTTGCGGAATCGTCACGTGCGATTCGTCGACGATCAGCAAAAAATCCTTGGGGAAAAAATCGTACAGCGTCTCCGGCGTCTCGCCCGCTTGGCGGCCGGAGAGCGGACGACTGTAGTTTTCGATGCCCGGGCAGTGGCCGACATGTTGCAGCATTTCCAAATCGTAGCGCGTCCGCGCGGAGAGCCGCTGGGCTTCGAGTAACTTGCCTTCTTGTCGGAAATACTCGAGCCGTTCGGCCAACTCCTTTTGGATCAACTCCACGGCCGCGGCAATTCGCTCCGCGGACGTCACAAAGTGCTTGGCCGGATAGATGTACAAATGCTCGTGGGCCGAAATGACGTCTCCCGAAACCGGATGGATGAACGAAAGCTGATCAATCTCGTCTCCAAACAGTTCGATGCGAAACGCGTACTCCTCGTAGGAAGGCCAAACTTCAATGCTATCGCCGCGGACGCGGATTTTGGATCGTTCGAACGCGATGTCGTTGCGCTCGTACTGGATGTTGACCAAGCCTTGCAAGATAGTCTCGCGGCCGATCCGTTGGCCTCGATGCAACGCGACCATCAATCGCTTGTAGTCCGCCGGCGACCCCAAGCCATAAATGCAGGAGACGCTGGCCACGATGATCACGTCGGGCCGGCTAACCAGAGAACTGGTCGACGCCAAGCGAAGTCGTTCTATTTCTTGATTGATCGACGCGTCCTTCTCGATGTAGATATCGCGTTGCGGGATGTAGGCTTCCGGCTGATAATAGTCGTAATAGCTCACGAAATAGTGGACCGCGTTTTGGGGAAAGAACTCCTTGAATTCAGAATAGAGCTGTGCGGCCAGCGTTTTGTTGTGTGATATTACCAACGTCGGCTTTTGGATTTTTTGGATCACATTCGCCATCGTGAAGGTCTTGCCCGAACCGGTAACCCCCATCAGGACCTGATGTTTTTTTCCTTCGCCCAAGCCATGAACGAGCGCGTCGATCGCTTGCGGCTGATCGCCGGCCGGTTGGAAGGGTGCCTGAAGGTCAAACTGCGACATGCGCGGAACCGCCTCAAATGGGATGGATTGCCTTTCGCCGGCCGGCAGGCGAAATCTAGATTGTATGCGGCAGGCCAAGAATCGGGGCGGGTGTTCCGCCACTTGCGCATTGTGAATGTTGTGCTTTTACCCGGCAGCACACCATTTTGGTGCCAATGGAAGCCTGACATCAATCATCCAGTGGGGTTGAAATCACCAAATAAGGTTTGATTTGTTTGAACCGAGTCTCGCCGATTCCCGGCACCAATTTAATATCATCGATCTCCCGAAACCCGCCGTGCTGCTGTCGATAGTTTACGATCGCGCGCGCCATGAACTCGCCGAGCCCCGGCAAATTGGCAAACTCAGGCCAGGGAGCTAGATTGAGATCCACTTGAAGCTGGGCATCTTGCTTCGAGCGGTGATCGATATCGATAACGCCCTGCTTGGTTTTCCAAAGCCGAAACACGAACAGACCGATGAGCAACAGACAAACACCCAACACAACCGCGATGGCGGGTTGGTCCATCCGCCTCAGGAACAAGACCGTTCTGGACCGGGTCGGTTCGACGTCATCGACGTTGTCATTCATCGCAACCCTGAATTATTTTCGCTGACGGTACTCTTCGATGCTAATGACCCCGTCGTGATTCGCATCGAGTTGTCGAAATTCTTCTAATTTGTCCTCGGTCCAGCTTTCGGTGAATTCGTGCATCTTGATCGGCTTTTGGCCATCGAAATTGGCGGAAGCTCGTGTTGGTTCGCGCTCGCGGCGGCTTTCGCGGCGGCGTGCCTCGCGCGACGTTGACTCCCCCGACGTTGACTCGCCCGAGCTGGATGCGTCCGGCTTTGAAGGTTCCGCGGAAGCCGTCGATGGCTGCTTATAGCCACCACCGTAATAGGTCATCAATTCGTCCCGCGAAAGCAGCTCGTTCGAGTCCGCGTCTGCCCCCTTGGGAACCGATTTCATTTTGCTTTGTTCGTCCGAACTCAGCGAGCCATCGTTGTTCGAGTCGTATTGCTTTAGCAGGTCCTGAACGTAATTGGCAATCCGATCTTGTGGCGATGACGACTTGGGCGATGTGGTCCGCTCGCTGGGGCTGGCGGCCGACGGCGCGCTGCTGGTGCGTTCCGAGCCTCGATCCGAGCCTCGATCCGATTCTCGATCCGAACCCCTTTCCGAGCGCGTTTCCGACGATCGGGGACCGCGGTCGTTGTTCCCATTTAGCCGCTCGCTGTCCACTTCGCGTTTGCGGTACCGCACGATTAGTTCTTCGCGAGTCAGTTTTCCGTCCCCGTTCACATCCGACTCCTGAGGACTCGGTTGACCCCAAGGGGTCGTTCGAATTTCATTGGCATCCAATACCAGATCTTTATTCTGATCATATTGACCGAGTACGCGATCGACTTGTGATTTTACCGAGTCGCTCGCCTCTTCTTGGTCTTTACTCGACGTGGCCGATGACGACGCCGAATTCGCTTCGCCAAAACCAGGCAGCGTGGTCGATTTCATTTCCTCGCCAAACCCCGGAACCAAACGCGGACTCGACCATTCAGAGCTGGAGGAATTAGTGGATTCGCTTCGCGCCCGCTCTTGATCGGCTTCCTGCCGTTGGCGATCGATCGCCTGCATTACGTTTTCGATCGGAACCGACCCGGACGCATCGACCCCCAGGTTCTCAATAAACCCTTTGGCCCGGCCAACCATTTCGTCCGGCTCAAGCACGGCGTTTCCGTTGCGATCCAGCCGTTGCAGAAAACTGGCCGGATCCCAGCGCTGTCGGCGCTCTTGGCCAAACGCCGGTTCGACTAGCGCAACAATTGACAACAACACGGCAAAAAACAGCAACACACGCATTTGGTCGACCTGCTTAATACTTGGATTCGTGCACAATGGCCCGCGAGGCCTGCCTAGAAAGAGCGGTTCGCATCCGCGTTTCCGCCGGCCCTCAAGCGTGGGCTTGGGAGTCGGTGCTTAATTTCTGAAAGCTAAAATTGCCCCCGCTTCAGTTCTAACTCAGTTTAGCCGTAAAAGTTCGAGCGAAAACCGACATATTTTCGATAATTTCCCCGACCGGGACAGACGACGGGGTTTTCGTTGACGGGGACAAGCGGTGAATTGATAATTGGAATGACCAATCCGTCGGCGAAACTCCATGTCGGACTCGCTCTAGACGTGCCGTCGGTTGCGAAATGCGGAGTGCGGAAGTCCAACCTACTCGCGCGCTTTCGTGTGAAATCCTATACGGTTATTCAACGATCGGAACAAGACGATGCTTAACCGGTGTCCCAAGTGTCAGAAAAAGATCGCGGGCTTCGCGGTACATTGTTACTCATGCGGTTGGAGTCTCGACCAACAATTGTCGGAGGAGCCGTCTCGCGCACCCACGTCCGCGCCGGTAGTGGAAACATCGGCGAAAGCAACGGCCGCTGAAACGCAATTGGCGAGTGGGATCGATGCGATCGAGCGCGAGGATTTCGCCGCCGCGTTGTCCGCTTTGAATTCAGCAATCATCGACGCGGACGAATCGCAGTTGGCGGAGTGTTATGGGCTGCGCGGCTATGCGCTATTGAAACTTCGACAGAACGAGCGCGCCGAAGCGGACTGTACCAAAGCCCTGGAGCTTGGAAACGTCGACGTCGAAGTGTACGCCTGGCGTGCCGCGGCGCGCGGACAAATGCTGAACTGGCGCGGCGCGTTTGAGGACTTGAACGTCGCCCGCAAGCTCGCCGACGATCCGAGCAACTACGAAGACATCATGGGCACCTACTATGAGTCGGCGATGGCTTGGTTTCGTCAGCGCGTGCAATTGGATCCACCGTCGCCACGCATTTTCGACGATCGCGGCTGGATTAATTTTCAGATGGGTCATTTTCAGAAAGCCAAACGGGATTTTGAGTTGGCATTGCAACAAGATCCCCATTACGGACCTTCGATGTTGGGCATGGCCGAAACGAGTTTGGCTCTGAACTTTCCAGAGCAAGCGATCGAGTTCAGTCAAATGGCGGTCGAAGCCGATCCAGACAGCGTGGGAGCGGCGTTGATTTGCCAAGTTCGCGGAGCGCACGCTGCGGGCCGGGTGCGCCTCGCGATGGAGGCCTTGCAAAAGCTGCGGCAGATGGCCCACCGCCGCTTGCCGTTGTTTAAGCAATGCGCCCAATTGCGGTTTCAAATTGGCGATTTCGTGGGTGCGATCGAAGACTTCACCAGCCTCATTCAGCTTGAACCGAATTCACTTCAGTGGCTCAAACTGCGCGGGGACACGTATGCCGCGATCAACAATCCGGCGTTGGCGGCGGCGGATTTCACTGCCGTGCTGCGGCTGGATTCGCACCGCGCGGCGGTTTGGGTTCGCCGTGGCGAAATGAATACCCTGTTGCAGCGATTTGACAAGGCCCTCCGCGACTTTGATCGGGCCACAGAAATGGGACTACTCAGCAAAGAAATCCTGCTGGGGCGGGCCCGCGTTCACGAGGCGTTGCAGCATTACGACGAGGCAATCGAACAATGTAAAAAGGCGCAACGCTTGGTTCCCGACTCGGCGGAAGTGTACGCGTTGGAGGGGGGAATCTACGCCCGGCAACGGCTGTACGCCAAAGCCCTAGACCAACTCTCTCGCGCCGTGGAGCTGACTGCCGACTCGCGAAAGAAGGCAGAATATTTTTATCGTCGCGGCGTGGTTTATTACGAAATGGAAAAGTTCATTCCGGCGATCGATGACCTGCAACAATCCCACGAGCTTCGTCCCAATCATGCCGGAACCTTGATCTGGCGGGCCGCCGCGAGTTCGCGGCTTGAAGATTGGCCCGCGGTGATCGAGTCGCTCCAGACGGCGATCGCCATTCGCCCTTCGGCGACTGAACAATACAAGACGCTCGGCGCGCCCATCGCCGGCAAGGCGGTCGAGTATTTGTCTCAACAGATCCAAGCGGATGACCACGATTCGGAATTGTTCCGCAATCGGGGAATGGCGTTTCAGTTTCTCGGAAGCCTGGATGCTGCGATCGAAGATTTTACGGCGTCGCTGTCGCTCGACGAAGACCCCGCGACTCGCGTGCGACGTGGCCAAATGTACGCCGCCCAAGGCGACAACATGCGGGCACTTGACGATTTCACCGTGGCGTTGGACACGTCGTCGGATCCAGCCAGCCGCCACGCCGCACTGTATGGCAGGGCCAAGGTACTCCAGGCCAGCGGCAAGGCGGATGAAGCCATTGAAAACATTCGCCGAGCGATCGATTTGGCCCCTGATCACGCACGCTATCTGGCATTTCTCGGCGAGCTGATGCGCAAACAAGGCGACGTCCCCAAAGCCATCGATGCGTTGACTCGGGCAATCGCGCTAGACTTTAGTGATCATCTGCCATTTTTCCTGCGCGGCCAATTGTACTTGAAGCAGCATTTGTATTTAAAGGCGATTATCGATTTCTGTCAGTCGCTCGATCTCTACCCCAACCAACCCCAGGCCATTGCCGGTCGCGGCGAAGCCTACCTCAAGAACGGTCAATCGAAAGCCGCACTGGAAGACTTTGAACTGGCCTTAACCCACGATCCCACGTTAGTGAAAGCCTATTGCGGGCGAGGCCAAGTGCTCGCGGAACGCGGCGAAAACGAACAGGCCGCTATCTGGTTGACCAAAGCAATCCATCGATTCAAGGAACCTAAGCATTGGTCGCAATTGCTGCTGAGTCGCGGCAAGATCTTCTACCAAATGAGCCGCTTCCTTCCCGCCATCGCCGATTTCACTTCCGTCCTGGAAATGAAAAAGCAGGATCCGCCGGCTCGCAGCGCCGCCCGGTACGCCCGCGCCTTGGCTCTCGTCCAACTGGGTCAGCTCGTTAAAGCACAAGAAGAATTGGAGCGACTATTGCAGGATCAGCCAAACTTTCCCGGAGCCAAGCTGGCCCACGAATGGTTGTCGACGGGCCAGGGCCCGCGCCCCGTCACGCTGCACCCTCCCAAAAAAATGATTCGACCGAAACGACCCCCGGTAGTCGGTCCGGCCACGCAAATTAATGGCGAGGATTTGTGGTTGGCGCCTCCCCCGCACGATCTATGGGTCCTCCGTATGCGCGATGAGGCTCGCACAGAGTACGGACCTATCGCAAAACGGCTACTCGATCAATGGGCCAGCGAAGGACGTGTTCCGCCCGACGCCAAAGTCCTGCGGGCCGATTGGGAAAAATGGAAACGAGCCAGTCACGTCTATCCGCAGTTGGTGCCTGACCGACGATCGGCTGCAGTCTCTGATTCCGATGACGCTGCCGATGTCCCGGCGGCAAAACACGATTCGTGATCCGCAATGGCGCAAGCTATTGCGTCAACAACGTCGGCAAGTTGTTCGCGATTTCTCGGAAGATCGGCACTAAGTTATCTCCCGTATCCGAGTGGTAATGCTTTCCCCCCCCAATCTGGGCGACGCTTGCCATCGCCGTCGGATCGGCGCCCTTCGATAGCGTGACCGTGTGAATCGTCACGTTGTTCGCATTCTTGATCGCTTGTGCAGTGGCAACGGGATCCGGCGCAACGTTATTGATGCCGTCCGTCAAAACGACGATCGTCTTGCTGGCAAAAGGTCGAGCCCGGGAACTAGTAAATAGTTCAGGGACTCCCGCCTGCATTCCCTGTCCGATCGCAGTTGATCCGGCTGGATTGGTTCCGTTAACTGTGTTTTTGATGCTGGTGTAATTCGACGTCAACGTGTTCTCCAACGTCGCCCCGCTCGAAAACATGACGAGGCCGACGTACTCGATTTGATCGGTTTGTCCAACGACGTCAAAAAAGGCGTCGACGCCTAGCTTGAGTTGAGCGTAGCGCGAAAATCTCGGCGCGGCCGTGCTCGAAGCGCAGCGATCCTCCGCGTAGGTTTTCATATCTCCCGAAAGTTCGTTCACGACATTGGCGCTGAATACATTATTGCTTTCGGCATCGTTGTACTCCGCTTGAGTAATGGTCCCCGCCTGGTAGCGCGAAAGCAGGACAGCGTTCAACGCGGAATCATCTTTGTACTGCAGCATCGAACCGGACTTGTCGAGGACCAGAATGACATCCCGGTCGACCTGGGTTGCGACCGACTTCTCCTCGAGTTGAATTGTATTCCGCCCGCTGATCGCGGCCATTAATACCGGATAGGGTCCGCTGGCTCTGATGCCGATGGAGTTGGGAATGAGGGTATTATTTTGAACGCTTTCGGTTGAATAGGGCGTGAAGCTGTAGCGCGACGTATCGCTGGCTCTCGTCGAGCGGCCGAAGACGACCTGCGAATCGTCCAGCTCGAACGGTTTGTTGCCCACGCTATTCATGCGTCCAATTTCTTGCGCGAACTGGATCGTCTGATTGACGTCTTGGTAAAAGCTCATCGCGCGGCTACCCGCATGGGCCGACGCATCCGCGGCGATCTTTAGCTCGGTCCGCAGCATGCGAAATTGGGCGACGTTGAGCGCGATACAGCAGAGCAGTAGCAGCGCGGGCAGCGTGATCGCAAACAGGGGGACAATCACCCCGCGGCGAGTCCCGGCAGTGCGGGGCGCCGACGAACACACGCTGGACGAACTATTGCTGGAAATATCCACTATAGCGCTCCGTTTTGAGTTGGGCGGATACTCGAATGCTCTGTCCCGAAAACAACCAGGGCAGGACGAAGCTGTTTTGGTTGAGGGGGATCGTGATGGAAACTTTTACGAAAGTTGATTGTTGATTGATTCCAGCGCCATCGTTGATCGTGATTTCCGCTCCCTGCGTAGCCAACAATGCCAAGACGCGATCGGCCTCGTCCCTGGCTTCTGTGCTTGTCGCGCCGTCGACCATGCAGACGCGGGCCGCTTCGTAGGCAGCGTCTTGGGCCAAATTGCGGAGCATGGCAACCCGACTCAATTCAATCGTCCCGAAGATCGTGAGGAAAAAAATCGGTGCCACGAGGCTGACCTCGACGACCGTTGCTCCGCGTCGGCTCGGCATCTGCGAACCGCCCAAGCGCTTCGTCCGGGAAACGATGTCGGGATCTCTATTACGCATTGCCAACTGCTCCCGATGCCAGATCAAAGTCCGTACTCGCGTGCCATCGTAACGCTGACTTGAATATCTTGGTTCTGGAGCATGTTCCAGAGGAACCACGTATTTCCCCGGCAGGGGGCACGGACGGTCACGGTGATCGGATCCAACGTCTTGATTGCACTAAAACTGCTCGGACTCACCGTGATTTGTCCTTGGACAATTCCGCGCTGGGTCAAAAGCAATTCACATTCATCGATAATTTGCTGCGGAGTGGTGTTGCCGCGAACCCCGAGCCGCGCTCCTTCAAAGGCAATCGTTGTCGCCGATTGTCTCAAGTACAGCGCCGAACAGATTTCCAAGGTCGAAAACGCCAACAGAAAGATCACGGGCAAGACGAGCGCGCACTCGACGGCGGCCGTTGCTTTACGCGCTGATGCCGAACGTCTGCGGCGATTACCATTGAACATCGGGGTCATTTAGGAATTCGAGTCGGGGTCCTAACGTCGGCGGAATCTCGTTTGGGTCGATAGGAAAAGCTAGTCTTTTCTGCTCCGCGAAGCGCCGGAAAACCAATGGGAATAACTGAGTTTCTGCCAGTACAAATCTCACCCCCCCATTGAGAGCCATACAGTCCGCATGATCGATCCCCACGGCAAGATGAGAACCAACGAATCTGTACTCTTCCGATAATTCGCTCGGAGAGCAATCCGGCGTTGGGATGCAAAGTGCCGTTAGGGGCTCTTGCGGCCCAGGAACCGCAGCATCCGATTCCTCGTTCCTTGCTCTTTGTTTTTGCCGTCCGCCGCCTGTTCCAAATCGATCCCTTGTTGGCGTTCGGCGCGTTTCATGTCGTTGAGCTGGCCATCCAACTCCGAACGATCGCGGGCAATTTTGGCCCGCTCGAGTGACAATTCAACTTCCAATTTTCGCAGCCGCGCAACCAAGTCGCGTCGCTCGCCGTCGTCCGATAAAGCGGGATCGTTCGGATCTAGATGCTCGATCCAGTCGTGGGACGTATGTTCTTTGATTACCGAATCGGCTTGATTCGCTGGTGCCTCAGGGAGCCCGTTTGCCATCGTCGAGTAGGCGGTGGAGGCCTCGGAGTCGAGTTGCGTTTCAAGGCCTTGTAAGAGCGTTTGCTTTTGCCGCTCCCATTCGGAGAGCGCACTCGAAGAGGCCGCGGTGCTTGTTGGCGGCACCGATTTGGCGACAGGGGCGATGCCTGCTTGAGTCGTTTCTTGCCGATGGCTGACATTTACCGGCGGGGAAATCATCTCCACGCAATGCATCAGCGTCTGGAGCTGATTTTGAAGATGCTCCAACATTGCCATCTGTTCCCGATCCGACGATTCGCGGCGAGAGTCAGCAACGAGTTGTTGCTGGAGCAGCAATTCGACAACTTCGATAAATTTGTTCTCAAACGTCGAGGTCGTTTCGGTGGTTACCATGGCGAACAAGCACATCGTCAAATGGAATTTGGGACACTTACATATAGGTCAGATTGACGAACGGCCCAATTGAAAACACCGCCCAATCGTCAAATCCGTGGCGTGCTGTCGTCATTCCCGATACAATCCGTTCCAGCGGAGTGACACATCCCCGATTGTGGGAGCGCATTTCTTCTTCGCCATGCCCGGAAGTACAATCGGTTCCGCAATCGTCGCCGTTGAGGAGCTTTGCCGTGTCGGTTCGCCCGTTTGTCCATCTGCATTGCCATACGCACTACAGCCTGCTCGACGGCGCAAGCCCCATTCCCAAGCTCGTCGAACGGGCCGTGGGCTACGGCATGAATGCCTTGGCCATCACCGATCACGGCAATCTGCACGGCGCGATCGAATTCTATAAAGCTTGCAAAACCCGCGGGATCAATCCGATCATCGGGTACGAGGCGTACGTGGCTCCGGGGCATCGCGGGGAAAAATCCAGCGGCAAGGATTCCAGTTACCATTTGACGTTGCTTTGCCAGAACCAAACGGGATTTAAGAACCTTGTGAAAATGGCCTCGCTGGCGAGCCTCGAAGGATTTTATTTCAAACCGCGTCTGGACAGGGAGCTGCTGCAAACATACCGCGAGGGCATCGTCTGCTTGAGCGGCTGCGTCTCGGGTGAGTTCAGCCAAGCCATTTTGCGCGGAGGCAACGGAGTCGAGGATGAATTGGCCCAAGCCGCGGAAATCGCGGCCTGGTTCCAGAGCGTGTTTGGCAATCGCTACTTCATTGAGATCATGAATAACGGCTTGGCAATTCAGCGCGCGGCGCTCGAGGGGTCGGTCGCGATCGCTGAGCGAATGGGTATTCCGCTCGTCGCCACGAGCGATTGCCATTACGTCGATTCCGATGACGCCGACGCCCAAGACGTCATGCTATGCATCAACACCGGTCGATTCCGCACCGACACCAATCGCTTGAAGATGGAGGGCAACCAATTTTTCCTGCGCAGCCAAGGGGACATGTATGCACAGTTTCCCGGATTGGAATCCGCCGTCGCGCGAAGTCAAGAAATTGCCGACGGCGTGGATATCGAGCTGGAACTAGGGAAGCGGCATTTTCCGGTTTACGAACTTCCCGCGGGTCAAACCGCCGACGACAAATTGCGCGAACTGTGCATCCAAGGACTTCGCGAGCGCTATGCCGACGATCCGTTGAAATGCGTTGCGGGCGAGCTCTCGGAAGAAATCCTGCGGCGGCTCGATCGTGAATTGGCCGTGATCCGCAAATTGGGGTTCTCGAATTACTTTTTGATTTGTTGGGATTTTGTCGACGTTGCTCGGCAACGAAACATTCCGGCGACGGCTCGCGGCAGCGGGGTCGGCGCGCTCGTGTGCTACGCCTTGTACATCAGCCATGTCTGCCCGATTCGCTTTGGGCTGTTGTTCGAACGATTCTTGGACGAGAGTCGTATCGAGGCGCCCGATATCGACATCGATTTTTGCAAGGATCGTCGCGCGGAAATCATGCGTTACGTCAAGGAAAAATACGGAGCGGACAACGTCGCCCAAATCTGCACGTTCGGCACGATGAAGGCCCGAGCAGCGATCAAAGATGTTGGCCGCGCATTGGGAATCCCGCTCGCCCGTGTCAATCAAATCTCGGCGCTCGTCCCCGACGTCCTGGGCATCCGCGTCGACGATGCCCTAGAACAAGTTCCCGACTTGCAGCAAGCCTATCAGGACGACCCAGAAATTCGCGAACTGATTGACTTTGCGCGAAAACTCGAAGGGCTGGCCCGCAACGTGGGTACACACGCCGCGGCGGTCGTGATTGGAGACCGGCCACTGACCGAATACCTGCCCCTCTGCCGAGTCACCGGCAATGACGACGTGATTACCCAATGGGCGATGGCGGATGTCGAATCCGCCGGACTCTTGAAAATGGATTTCTTGGGTCTGCGCAACCTTACTATTCTCGCCGATGCGATCGAGATCATCGAGTCGACCACCGGCGAGCGAGTCGATCTGCAAAAAATCCCGCTCGACGATCCAGCAACATTTGCCCTCATGCAGCGCGGTGAAACCAAGGGGGTGTTTCAACTGGAAAGCGGCGGCATTCGAGACCTCATACAGAAAATGAAGCCCGATCGATTCGAGGACATCATTGCCACCAACGCGCTGTATCGCCCCGGCCCGCTCGAAGGAGGCATGGTCCAACAATACATCGACGTTAAACTCGGCCGAAAAAAAGCCGTCTATAAGCACGCGGTCCTCCGCGAAATCTTGGAAGAGACCCACGGCGTGATGGTCTACCAAGAACAGGTTATGAAGATTCTCAACGTTTTGGGCCAGATCGATTTGGCGGCGGCCTATACCTGTATCAAGGCGATCAGCAAAAAAAACGAAAAGAAGATCGCGGAGAATCACGAGCAGTTCATGCGCGGCGCTTTGACGTTCGGCGTAAAAAAACACGACGCCGACGAACTCTGGCAGATGATCCTCAAATTCGCCGGGTACGGCTTCAACAAAAGCCATTCCACAGCCTATGCCCTGCTCGCCTATCAAACCGCCTATCTCAAATCGCATTATCCCATCGAGTTCATGGCGGCGCTGTTGACAGGCGACATCGACGGACGAAACCTTTCAAGAAAAGATTCACTCGGCGAGCATATGGACGACTGTCGTCGCATGGGCATCGACGTCGAACCACCGAATGTCAATCGATCGCACGCCAATTTTCGAGTCACCGCTGGCAAGATCCTATTCGCGCTCTCCGCGATCAAGGGGTGCGGCGGCTCGGCTGCCGAAGCGATCGTCAACACGCGCCAAGCCGGCGGGCCGTTTCTAAACCTGTTTGATTTCTGCGAACGAATCCCTCCCCACCAGCGCAGTCGTTCGACGATCGAGACCCTGATCAAGGCCGGGGCCTTCGATTGCTTGAAAGCAAAGCGGTCGCAACTGCTCGCCGCCATCGACAAAGCGATTGCCGCGGCGGCTGCCGTTCAAGCCGACCGTCGCAGCGGACAAAAGTCCCTCTTCGGCGAACTCGCCGACGAACCGAACGAGTCCAATCAAGCCCTGCCCGACATTCCCGAAATGGACGCGCGGCAACTGCTGGCCGGCGAAAAAGAGGTCCTCGGCTTTTATTGGTCCAGCCATCCTCTCGCGCAATACCAAGCCACGCTGCAGCGATTCTGCACATGCTCGACCGCGAAGATTGCCGACGCCAAAGACCGCGAAGCCGTCGCGATGGGCGGCATCCTCTCTTCGATCAAATTCTCACACGTCAAACGCTCGCGCGACGCAAGCGCACCCACCAAGTACGCCATGTTCGACTTGGAAGACGTCGACGGATCGATCCGCTGTATCCAATGGCCCACCGAATTTGCCGAACAAGGGAATACCATCCAACCCGATGCGATCGTCGTATTGCAAGGGACGATCGACCGGCGGGGGGGCGACGAAGCCAACTTGATCGTCAAACGCGTCATTCCGCTGGATCAATTGGAACAACAATTGACGACGGGGATTCGCATTCGACTTCGACCGCCGCACGACGAATCTACGTTGCGGATCGTTCACGAAATCATTCGCGGCTATCCGGGGCGGCAACAATTCCAACTCGACATCGACTTGGCGGATGGCGGACGAGTGCAAATGGAATCGGGGAAAAAGATCGATCTCTCGCCAGAACTTGTCGCCCGACTGAAAGATGCCCTCGGGCCCACCAACGTCGAGTATTTATTCGCCAAACCGGACCTCAAGCCAGTGCCACCGCCGCTGGGCCGCTCGCGACAATCGGCCGCCGTCTGAACGGACAAAAAATACAAGATAGACGAACGATATGTGTGGGACTGAGGGTCGGTCCAAATCGCTTTTGTGGAACCCCGTTGGGGTTCAATGGACTTCATGCTTCACACCCAAGGTGCGCTGCGCGACCTTGGGCTTTGGGGTTTAACGCCTTCGGCGTAACGAGGACGAAGTATCACGATGAATTGTCTTAATTCACTTTTGGGCCGCGAGAATCGCAACCAATAAGTTGTCGCATTGTGCGATTCGAGCGTGACTAAAAGTCAACGTCGATGATTCTGGACGACGTTTCTGTCTCGCGCTGTGCGCGTGTCTCCCGACCCCGCACGTCCCATGACCGCGGGTCTCCCGCACCCGATACACGGTCTCAATCAACGGTGGAGACCTTCGGTCCAATCGCGGCGAGGTCAGGAGACCTGCGCCGAGCGCGCGAGTTGTTCGTTTGTAAAAATGGTGTAGACCGGAATGCCATTTGGCGATTCACGTGCAATGACGAGGGAATACCTCACTTGTTTTGATTTCCAGCTTCGGTTCCGCTTACTCGCTCGCTCGTCGGTAGCTACGGTGCGGAGGCTGTGGGCTCCGCCTTTCACAGCCTACCGACCTTCGCTCACCGACTCGCTTACTTGGCTCGATGGACCTCGGGCAAGTCGAAAGCCCAGGTTCGTGAACCGAAACGACGGGTCGATGTAGTACCGGAACGCCGAACGGCCGATCGCGACAACGTGGCCCCACCTGCCGCCACGGTTCACCCGGACCGAGCCCTCGGCACTCTCACACCACTCCCATACATTTCCGTGCATGTCAAACAGTCCCCAGCCATTGCAGCGCTTTGACGCGACAATGTGCGTTCGACTGTTTCCGTTTCCCGCGAACCAACCATATTGATCCAACAACGTTTCGTCATCACCGAAACCAAACGCGGTCGTCGTTTCTCCCCGACAGGCATACTCCCATTCCGCTTCCGTCGGCAAGCGGATTCCATCGGTCGCCAGAAACTTGACCGCGTAGGCCAGATCGCGCTCATCTTTATTTTCTTGTCTGGCAATTTCGTAGCGTGGATCCAGACCTAATTTCCAGCTTAACCAGTTGCAAAACATCGCGGCGTCAAACCAAGAAACCCGTTGGACCGGAAGTCCAGGGTCTTTGTCGCCATCGAAAACATGCGTGCCTTCCCAATTCTCAGGTTTCAGCCCCGAGTAATCTTTGTCGTCCACGAAGCTTTGAAATAGCTCAACTGTGATCTCGCAATCGCCGAGCCAAAAGTCATTGGAAACAACGATCGGACCGACCTCCCCGGTGACGTTACCCGCCGGAATCGC
This sequence comes from Pirellulaceae bacterium, assembly GCA_041745295.1. GTDB lineage: Bacteria > Planctomycetota > Planctomycetia > Pirellulales > Pirellulaceae > JANMEB01. The sequence continues at coordinate 25,056 of JBGTJE010000042.1, forward strand.
GACAAATCGAAGCCCCGGTGCATGCCACCAATCGCGGTCATCGGACGGGGCCGGCGTCTCGTCCAGGGCGGGCATCGGCAAATCCCATTGGGTTAGCGCCCAATGGACGGCGCTATGCGTGCCACCGTCTCGTGCATGCACGTACCAATCGACCAGCGTCGGTCCCCAGGCATCTTTGACCGTCGGTTCCGGTCGTTCGACGCCCCCCAACGCCAGGCAGAGTCCCGATCTCAGTCCAGCATCGGATAGGGCGTTAAGCTTTTCGGCGAGCAACGCGATATCGCCGGAACAGCTTGGAAAATCCGATATGAAAGTAGTTCGCTCAATCGGATCCCAGGCAATCGTGGGCGGCTTAATCTCGCGAACCAATTGCTGAAAACCGGGATCGTTGTGCAACGGCACAAGATCGGCGTCTTGGTCAAGTTGAGCATTTCCGTCAAAATCGAGGTCTTTGTATGCGCGGCGAAGAAGCTGCACCGCGCGTAATTTCAACTTTTCCTCGACGGGCAAATCTCGATTGAGGGGAAGCAGGGAAAGTTGGGCGGCGATACAGGCGGCATTGTAATGCGTCGTGGCGTCATCGGGAGCTTCGGCAACTAATTGTTCGACCAGTTGAAAAGCCTCTTCGAGTTTGCCCAGCCACGCCTGCGACAAAATCCTGCCAAACCAGACGTAACTCTTCAGCGACGTTTTCGCGTCGAGTCGCGCGAGCGCGGCGGCGGACTCATCCTCATTCCCATTCCGCGCTTGGCAAACCGCGAGCAACAAAAACACCTCGGCCGCGGCGGACTCGTTGCTGGCCAATTCCGTCAGATCGGTCAGAGCTTTTTCCGTTTGGTCCAGATAGAAATTTGCCCGGGCGCGATCCAACCGCGCCTGGTCGGCGGATTGTTCGTCGGGCGACAACTGGCTGATTTGATCGAGCTGATTGCGAAAATCCTGCAGCAGGTCGGGCAAGATCAATTCGGGCAACGCACGTCGTTCAGGAAACGCCCGCAACATATCCGTGGCAATCGAAAGGTCGTCTAGATACATCGCCGCGACGGCGACTCGCGTCTTTTCCTGCCATTGTTGATTGTTGGTTGCGTCTTCGGCAACCGATCTAAGCGTCTCGATCGCGTGCGTCTTCCCCGCTGAAAGCCCGCGGACGATGTTCGGCATTTCCTCTCCCAGCGTGTTTTCGTCCCGCAATCCGTCGACGATTGCACCGACCTCGACTTGGCCCAAATGTGCCAAACCATATGCCAAACTGAGTTTTTGCTGTCCGCTGGCACTTGGAAAGCGGTGAACCATTTCCTTTAATACCAACTCGCGGGGGAGTTCCCCCAATTTGTCCAACACAAATGGGACCGCGTATCCACGTGCGGCCTGTAGACTATCGACGGCGACTTTGGTGTTTGTCTGAGCCGTGGCATGTTCGATTCGCGCGAATATCTGTTGAACGCCGATTCCGGTCAGCAGAAGAAATGCGCAAACTCCCGACCAGAAGAGACCTTTGACGCGGGTCGCCTGTTGCATCATGTTCCGTTGGACAGCGGTCCAATCGGTGCGCCGCGTGAGCGTCACAATCCGCAACCATTCCAGGGTTGACGGCAGATGACGGTTCTCCGGTTTAGCGTTCCACAGCGCGGATCGTTCCGCCAAGCACAATTCCGCCCGCCCGCGTCGCGTTTCTCGTTGTTTCCGCGTCAACCATTCTCGCAGGCTCGGGACAAGATAATCGTGCGTTAACTGGTAGTATTTTTCAGTCGCTTGCGACGGTGACGAAAGCGAGCCTCCTGTTCCGGCCATTTTGCCGGGTTTCGATTCGGCGGCTCGCCGCGCCGGACGGCCTTGACGGCTTTGAGGATCGGTCGGGGTGATCAACCGCAATTCGATGTCCAAGATTTTCAGCAACGCGTCGAAATCGTCGATCTGCTGTTGATTGAACCCCGCGGCGGCGCAAAGAACTGATTGCGAACGCATGTGACCTTTGATGTCGGTCCCCTGTTCGGGCAACAACGCCTTCAGAACACTGCGGGCTTCGTTTTGGTATTGGCGATGCTGGGGATTAGCGGTCCGGCTGTCGAAGGTCTCCGACAAAAACGAAACTCCGACTCCCGCCACGCCACCGATCTCTTTGAGCGTGCCGAGGGTCCAGGGTTTCCCTTTCACCATTTCGGCAAACAGAGCCAATTGGACAGGAACCACTTTTCCTTCTTGGGCCAGACCTGCGATGGCTTTGTCAAGAAATTGGTCCTGCTCGGTGTGAATCTTCTGCTCGTCCAATAGTCGTCCAAACGACTGGCCGAACGCGGTCAAAACTTTTCGCGCATGCAGCAAGTCAAATAAGTCCACCATCGCCGCATTCTGACCCTGGACCAGATCGATTTTCAGCGCCTGCATAAAGCGACTGACGGCCAACCAAAAATCATCGCGAACGGTGAAAATAGACTGCACGTGCCGGCCATCGCATTGCCGTAAGGCGACGGTCAATTCGGCATTTTCATCCTCGCGCCGGGCATGGAGCCATTGCTCGAACTGGTCAAGCACGATCAACAGCTTGCGCCCACCGGGAAGGCCTTGTCCCATCCCGAGCGCGCCGATCGATTCGACAAGGTTGAGGCTCCGATCGAGATCGGGGCATTTGGCACGCAAGCGATCCAACAGGCGAGATTCGGTGTCCTCAGGAGTCGCCTCGACAAAGACCACGAGAACTCGATCGGCCAGCCTCGGTATTAACCCAGCCTTGAGTAGCGACGATTTTCCACAACCGCTGGGCCCATAAAGCAGCCCGATAGTGAACGTCGGTTCATCTTGCGCTTCGATCTGCTGTTTCCAAAAACGGATGCTGTCCGGCAGACCATCGCGATCGCGTGGACCCGGCAACAACGTCAAAAAGAAATTGGCATCGTTGACGTCAAACGACCGTAGACCTTTGGGAACGACGATTGGCTTGGTGGAGTCGTCGCTCGCCCGAGCGGCTTCACGAAGTATCGGTGCCGACGTCGATGTCGGAACGGCATTGTGTGAATCGGCCGACCCGGAACCCGGGCGCGCGAATTCAAAATACCACTCCAGGATTGGCAATAATTGGGTGAGAGATTGATAGACATCGGCCGCCGTCACCGGCTGGTCAAAGCTATGCGTGTCGACATTGCCCAGCTTGCGGACCGTGTTCGCATAGGCGTCCAGGCGAATTGGAAAAAATTCCTCCTTGACTAGACGTTGTAACAAGTTCTCCAACGGTCGGGTGCCCGGTGGTTCTTTAAAGTGCCTTTGGTACAGATCCCGAACGACATACTCCAGGACCTTGCGCGCTCGGACTAATGCCATTTCGGGATCGTCATCGGCAATGCTGACGGCTCGCCGAATGTCACCGCGCAATTGCCCCGCAACCCGTTCGAGGCGTTGAAGTAAATCGTTGAATTCGAGTGAATGCGACACGGAAACCATGTTAACATGGCAACCTGCGATTGAGGACGCATCGAGCACCATTGCCGCGGCCTTGATCCGCAGCATCGAACGGAAAATCGAAGCGGTTTTTCAGGCCCGAAATACTAGCACGATGGCCAAGCGAATGGACAATCGCCGGTCCCGTACTTAAGCGATTCCGGCAATTTGAATCTTAACGTACTTTTGGCGATGCCCGGTTCGCCGACGATAGTTCTTGCGGCGCCGCATTTTCTGGATGATCAGTTTCGGGCCCTTGGTTGGGCCAATGATCTTGGCCGTAACTATCGCCCCGGAAACCGTTGGAGTTCCCAATCGAAATCCTTTGCCGTCGGACATGGCCAACACGCGATCGAATTGAAATTCTTTTCCCGGCTCCGCCTCAAAGAAGTCCACTTCCAGGATTTGGTCCTTTTCAACTTTGTATTGCTGATTTCCGTGGGCAATGATCGCGTACATGGATTCACCTGGAGAGATATGGGGAACCCAAAACTCTATCGAATCGATGGGATTTCGTCGAGTGGCTGGCGTATTTCCCTGAAAATCAAGGGTCTGGCGAGCTCCCCGGCAGCTTCATGCCATGCGCTCTACGTTGTGTCTCAAAAACTGAATCGTGAGTTTTCTTCGGCCGCAACACGCTAGAGTCCGGTTCTTTTCCCTCCCCTCGGCGGGGAGGGCAAGGGAGGGGGTTCGTCCTCGTTGGAATCGTTGATCAAAGAAAAAAACCGGGGGTTAGCGCCCGGCGGCTGATGTTTTAAGACACAGCCTACGGTGACATTAACCATCGCTCGTCAGCTTCCGAAAAGACTACCGGTTGCGAGGAGAGGTCCGCCAAGCGAAATGAATCGCGAAATTCGGCCGCAGTCAGTTCGCCGATGTCATCCAAACCGCTCCACCGCGCCAACAGCCCGAGGACGCGTTCGGCGCGAACTCCCGACTGCCGGTACTTCGAGATGCGGCTGTCGCCATGTCGCTTTGCCAACCGTCGGCCATCCGCTCCCTTCACTAACGGCAGGTGCGTGTAGGCGGGATATTGGCCAAGCCCGAGCCGATCGTACAAGACTTGTTGCCGAGCTGCACTCGAAAGCAAATCGTCTCCTCGAATGACCTGGTCGATCGACTGCCGAGTGTCATCGACAACGACAGCTAACTGGTAGCTCGGTAATCCCTGTTTAGTCCAGACGAGGAAATCGCCCGTCAGTCGCTGAATCTCAAAATCACGGCGCCCGCAAAAACGATCGTCGACCGTGACCGGACCATCGAGAACGATGAGCCGCCAGGCGCGGGAAAAGTCTGCTTCCGCAACCGTGTCGCCGCGGGTAAATTCGCTAGCTACTGGGCGGCAAGTTCCTGGATAGCGCAACTCGTGCTGATCGCCGTGTGGTGCCGAAAGAGTCGCCGACTGAACTTGCTGACGGGTGCAGTCGCAGGGGTACACTTGGCCGTCGTGGGCGAGTTTTCGCAGCGCGGCCCGATAGGGTGGCAAATCGTTTCGTTGAAACAAGGGGCCTTCATCCCAGTCGATCCCGAGCCAGCGCAAGTCGGCCATCGCCTCGGCTGCTGCGTCCGACTTGATTCGCGGACCGTCGAGGTCATCGATTCGCAGGACGATTTCCCAACCGTTTTGCCGGGCCAATGCCCAATTGATCAAAAAGGTCCGGGCGTTTCCCAAATGCAAAGCGCCCGTTGGCGATGGAGCCAGTCGCGTCCGATCGGTCATGCATCACGGCCCTTCGTCATCGACATTCATGCCGAGTTGCCGCATCTTGCGGTACAAGTTGGAGCGGTGCAAGCCAAGTTGGGCGGCGGCGTCGGTCATGTTGCCGCGCGATTGCTTGATGCGGCGCTGGATGAACTGCCGTTGGAATTCGCCGGTGGCATCCGCCAAACTCGAGTTCAGGCCAAGCAAATCTGATTCGCTCGGCTTGGCCGACATAATAAACGCCAAGTCCGTCGCCTCAACGGTGTTTCCTTCGTGCAAATAGGCGATCCGCTCCATCATGTTGCGGAGTTCGCGAACGTTGCCGGGCCAGTTGTGTTTGAGCAGTGCGTTTTGCGCGGCCGGCGAAAGTTTAGGGGCATCACGGCGCGAGCGTGCACAAAACTCGTGCAAAAAATACAGCGCCAACAACAGGACATCTTCCCCACGTTCGCGCAACGCCGGCAGCGTTAAGCTGACCACATTCAATCGGAAGAATAAATCCTCGCGAAACCTTCGTTCGCGCACCAGTGTTGCCAAGTCTTGGTTCGTTGCGGCGAGCACGCGCACATCGGTCGAGATCGGCTTAGAGCCGCCAACACGCACGACGATTTTTTCTTCGAGCACACGGAGCAATTTGGCTTGGCCGCCCAAGCTCATATCGCCGATTTCGTCCAGAAACAATGTGCCGCCATTGGCCAATTCGAATTTCCCAGGGCGGGCTTCGTGGGCGTCGGTGAAAGCCCCTTTTTCATGGCCAAACAGCTCGCTTTCCAGCAGTGTCTCGGCGATCGCTCCGCAGTTGACCGTCACTAAAACGTGGTCGCGCCGCGGACTCAAATAATGGATCAGTTGGGCGACGACTTCTTTGCCGGTGCCGTTTTCACCGAGAATCAACACGGCCAAGTCGGTCCGAGCCACCCGCTGCACGGTCGATCGCAATTCGTTCAAGCTCGAACTTTCGCCGATTAACTGAACGCGTTGTGCGGCCTGGTCGGCGACTTGTCGCCGCGAACTGACCAATTGCTGAACGTGCCGTGTGTTGGAAATCGCGACCGACGCGCTGGCCGCCAGTTCGGTCAGCGCCGCCAGGTCGTCATCGGAAAAGCTGCCGGTGGATTTGTTGATCAATTCAAACGCTCCGACGACGCGCCCTTCGGTGTCGAACATGGGTACACACAACAAAGATCGCGTCTGAAATCCCAACTGCTGATCGACGCTGCGGTTGATCTGGAGTTGTTCCGGAGCGACATCGGCGTCGACACGTAACGGCTGCCCAGACGCGACGACCTGGCCGACGACTCCAGCGTTTTCCGGGACTCGAATTTCGCCTCCCTCCACACCCAGGGCTGGTTTGCCAATCAATTGATGATTGCCTTTGTCCCAGAGAAAGATCGTCGCCCGCTGCGCTTCGAGAAGCTTGGTGGAGGTCGTGGCCATTTCCTCGAGTAGCGTCTCCGTTTCTCGGGATTGATTCCAGCGAGTAGTCATTTCCAACATCGACCGCAAGCGCTGCGAACGGCGCTCGGCGCTCGATCGCTGACCGACCATTTGGCCGATCAGATGAACGTATCGCGCGAGGCTCTCGAGTTGCGCCAGCGTCAATCGGCGCCCGCCGCCGACAAGTTGAATCGCCAACAGATGCTTGTTGTCAAATGCGGGAGACACCGGCGCCACCCACCAGTCCTTGGCGGAGCGCGGTTGTTGGTTGTCGAGTACTTCTGCAAACAACTCCACGGGGAGTGGGATCGCGGAAGATGAATCCTCCCCAATCCGCCATTGCCCCTTGGTTCCTTCGACGATATATGCCGCCGGCGTTCCCAGTTCTTGGCGCAACATCGCCGCGGTCGCGGCGTAAAAATCGATTAACCGGCGGCAGTCGACCGACGCAGCGACCAGCCGCGGGCAAAGTCGTTCGCCGAGCGAGTCGGCTTGCGCGGGGAAGGTCTTATCACCGTTCATTTATCGCTGGTCGTTGCTGGTCGACGTCAAAACTGCTATGAATTTCGGAGAGTCAAATCGCCTGCGGATCGACGAAACTCTGCCCTGGCAAGCATTCCATTTGCGCCGAGGTGGCGACCCCAAGCGGTGGATGTTGGATTGTAGTATGGGAGAGCACACGTGGGAATGTTTGACGGCAAGCGGGGATTGATTTTGGGAGTCGCCAACGATCGCTCGATTGCTTGGGCGATTGCCCAGGTAATCATGAATGAAGGAGGCTGGTGCGGCTTTACGCATTTGCCCGATCGGGCCGACGACGACAAAAAAAAGAACCGACGTCGAGTCGAGAAGTGCCTCGAGGGATCGGCGAACGCCAAATTTCTGGTGCCGTTGGATGTGCAGAACGATCGGCAAATCACCGAAGTCATCCAGCGCGCGATCGACGAATTTGAACAAATTGACTTCCTATTGCATTCGATTGCATTCGCCGACCGCGAAGACTTGCAGCGCGACACCGTGGAAACGAGCCGCGATGGATTCAAGCTGGCGATGGACATCAGCGTGTACAGCTTGATCGCCGTGTGTAACGCCGCGCGAAAGGCTTTCTCGCCCCGCGCCGCGGTCGCCAGCATGACGTATTTCGGCGGCGAGAAATGTGTACCGGGTTACAACATCATGGGCATTTGCAAAGCGGCGCTGGAAGCGACGACCCGCTACCTCGCTTACGATTTCGGTCCGCAAGGTGTGCGGGTCAACACGCTGAGCGCGGGTCCCTTGAAAACGTTGGCGGGAACTGCGGCCGGAGTGGGAGACATGCTGAAAATGTACGAATATGTGGCGCCTCTGGGCCGTAACATCACGCATGAGGAGGTCGGGCGAACCGGAGCATTCTTATTGTCGGATTTTTCCGACGGAATTACCGGAGAAGTCCTGCATATCGATGGCGGATACAACATCATGGGCTCGCCCGGGAGGCTGTTCGAACGGTTGTCCGCAGCGGGAAATGACGGCAGATTGCGCCCACCGGCGCAAACGGCACCCGCGTAGATTAGACTGTCAGAGCTCTCGTCCCATGTCTCTGAGTAGGGTTCGAATATGTCGCCCAGGCTGCGAAAAAGCGTCTTGATCTTGCTGCTTATGTTGGTAGCGAGCGCCTTTGCCTACGATCAATTCGTGGTCAGGCGCCGACCCATTCGGATTCAAGCCGCACTGATGGATTTTGTCAACGACACCTCCCACACTTATTCCGAAGAGGAAATTTTCGCCATCGTCGACCGACCTTACGAAACAATCTTCGAGTCGAGACAAAAGAAAATCGTCAAATTCAGTTGGCGAGGACTCTCGCCGAATTCTCATGACTTGTTCGTCGTCTTTCGAAAGTTCCGCGGCTCGACGCTGATATCCGACGTTTCCTTAACGGAACCATCCGCATCCAAGCCATTTATCAATCTCGGCGATATTGCCAATTCCGATGGAACCGGAGATCCAGCCGCCGAAGCCCCGAGTGGCCGGGCCCCCAAGCAAACTGACCAGCGACCGGGCGGGATGTTTGAAGGGGGTTAATCAGCCTCCGTCCAGGTCCCATCGCACGCGGGATCGATGATTCTCATCGGATCGGCAAACCCCGATTTTTGGCAATGAGTCTGCAGTATCCAATCTGCCAATAACTGCCGCCGTCGACTCCCGGAATTCGAATGGCTTCGACGATCGCAATATAATCGGGGGGCGTAAGTTTCGGTGCATGCAAGTCAAAAGCGAATCCATACACGGCCCGCTTGCCATTGACTTCTCGACTTGCCAAGCCAGTCAGCTTGATTTGGTTTCCGGGGTCCGCCAAGGCGGCAATTTCCGATCGTTTAAGAAAATCCACCTGCGATTCAAAGACCAGCGGGGCGTGGCCACGGATCTCGGATCGCACCTCCTCGTCGGCAGTCGCGGGACGCTCGTGGAAGGCCAACGACAACAAATGGGCCTCGCGCGGGTTTTCGCCTCGTAAGAGCCGCAACCAATGCTCCACGCAGTGGGCGGCATATCGGTATTCGCGGCGTGCGTTGAGCGAGTGTAACGAAATCGTTAAGCAGATTACGAGAATGGATAAAAACAACGCGGCAAAGGCCACTCGCCCTTCTGATTTTCCAGAACGTGACAAAGCGACTTTTCTCAATGCGAACAGTGCCAGGGCAATCGCCACCAAGGGAAAAATCAAAAAACCCGAATGAAACACGCCCAAACAGCCGGGAAGCATCAGTAACAATGCGGCGATCGCCGCGAAACTCAGGGGCCGATACTCCGGCAATTCCTCGATCACATCTCGTTCGGCGTGCGACATTGTACTAATCATTGGGGTTAGCAATCTGTAGGTTTTCTTGTTCGGACAAAAGTCGACGCCGATCGTGATAACGAATGATGAACTCGTTGGCCGGATCGAATTCCCGCGATTGTGAATGGGTCGGCAATTCGTACGGTGGCAAAAGGCGGCTGTCACGAAACTCCGCTAATGAACCGCGGGATGCCGATTGAATGAAACTCATCCAGGCTCGATCGGCGCCGATGCCGAACGACTGAGCATCCGGCGTCGGCTGAAATCGTTCGCCCCAAGACCCAGCAATGGGCAAAGGCGCCGTGTGCAACGTGAAGCAGGTGAATGCAAACAACGTGGTGGCTATCAAGATCGCCAGGATGGAACGTCCCACCATTTCGGTCCAAATATCGAACGTCAGGCGGTAGCGCGATAATACTTCGGTGGCCACGCGGAGCATGACAAACGATCCGATAAACAGACCCCACATCGCCGCAAAATCGACCAAGTAGCTGCTCTCCGGGGCGTTGTTGTTCAAGATCGTCGCCAGCGGCTCAAAGAAACTGCTCGCGACCATGGCCGCGATCATCAAGTTGACCCAGGTGATGACATTATTCCACAGCCCGACCAACCAAGTGGCGGCCGCGACCATGCCCAATCCCATCACGATCAAAAAAATGAGTAGAACATTTTGCATCGACATTGATCACTTATTAAAAACGCGCTGTACTTCTTCGAGCGAGGTAATCCCGCGGGCGACCAAAACGATGGCTTCGTCGCGCATCGTAATGTGGCCGTGCTGCCGCGCGATCGTGGCCAGCTTTTCCGGGTTCGGATTCGATTTCAAGGCTTCACGTAGTGGATCGTTCAGGATCAACAATTCAAACACCGCCGTGCGCTCGACGTATCCCGTTCCGCCACACACGGCGCACGGTTGATAGGGAATCGGCTTGCCATTCTTGTCGACCAATTCCTCGGGACGGGGCTCATACCGTTGATACATGATGGCGACGCGGCCGGGCGGCAGACCCAACTGTTCCAAAAGGGCATTGCCAGGTTGAAATCCCCGCTTGCATTTATCGCAAAGTTTTCGCAAAACGCGATGGCAAATCACACCCAACAATGCCGACGACAACTTGTCCAGGTTCCCCTTGAGCGCCACCATCCGCATCACCGCGTCGACGGCGCTGCGGGCATGGGTCCGGGAGATAATTAGTTTTTTCTCGCGATTCGCTATATCGCAAAACGCATCCAAGACCATTGCGTTGGTCATATCGGCGACTGCGATGACATCGGGCTGGCGGAGCAAGAGTCGTGGAATGATCGAGGTCGGGTCCTCATTGAGTTTGCGGTCGTAGGTAACGCGGTTGACGTTAATCACGTCTGGTTCGACGTGCGCGGTCTCCTCGATGACAAAGAAATCGCGCACAAAGCGGTCGCTGGATTGTAGGGTGGCTCGCCAAGAAGTCGTCATGCCGTCGCCCGGCAAACAACTCACCATCAGCATCCCGTGGGCCTTACCCAATAGCACGCGGGATTGTTCGGCGATGGCCGGACGCATTCCACAGTCTTCCAGATTCTCCGTCGACGGTTTCTTCCGCTCGAGGTAGACGACTACGCGCTCCCCGGTTTTGGTTCCTTGCGCGACGATCCGACATTTGAATTTCGTACGCACGAATTCGGCGACGAAAAATCCTTGTTGTCGCAACCGCCGTTCTTGAACGTCGAGATTCGCCAAGCGCTTCATCGAGGCCAACATAAAATCGCCGGTTTGACGATCGAGCGTGGGCATATTGTGCCACATTCCGTCGATCTGAAATCGCACTTCGACATTTTGAGCATTGAAGTCCCAAACCAGAACGTCGGTCCGTTTGACAATGGCGTCTGCCATGACCAACGCCATCGTCGGAAAACCGGGGGACGGCAAGACCGCTTCGAGGTTGGCCGCGCGAATTTCGTCCGACGGACCGTCCGCGGTGAAGCGGATCGGAGGAAGCATGACGGGGGTCGTGGAAGGTTGATTCGACATGGGAATGGTCGACCGCAAAATGGGTCAGTCGGATTCCTTGAAAACTCGTTGGATTTCGCCGGGAGAAGTCGTTCCGGCAAGGATGTGCCGGTATCCCTGTTGCACAGCAGATTGATGCCGTTTGTTCAGCGCAAGATTGGTGATCGTCGCCAGATCGGCCTGCTTCGCCAACGCTTGCCGAATCGGACCATCCACCATGATCAATTCGATCAAGCCAACACGACCATAATAACCCACTCCAGCGCATCGTTTGCAAGGTTCAAGCTCGATCGGCCGCCCTTTTTTGTCCACCGGAGGCGGATCGGGCTTCGTATATTGTTTATAGATTACCGGAGGGTTGGCTGGATCACCCCCAAGCTGCTTGATCAACTCGGGACCGACCGGCATCGGTTGCTTGCATTGATCGCAGAGGCGTCGGGCCAACCGCTGCCCGGTGACGGCAGTGACCGACGCGATGAAATCGGCGCGCCGACCGGAAACCTGCAACATTTCGAGCAAAGCTTCGGCGGCGGAGCGAGCGGTCGCGCGCGTCAGCACGGTGCGGTGTTCCTTGACTACCTGGTGCGTCATCGCGTCCATCGTGGCAGCGTCCTGGATTTTGGGCAGTACTAACGCCTCGGGTTGTTTGAGCAAAATGCTGCGCAGCACATCGAGTGCCGACTGTTCGCGGCGCGAGTCATAACGGTTGACTTCGATGTTCTCCACGCGAGTTTCCAATTCATCGTGATCCACGATGGCAACCCAATCGCGGGTAACGCGATCCGTCGCTTGCAGAATCGAATGCCAGCTCGTGCTCAATCCGGCTCCCTGATTTGCGGTGATAAGGATCAAGCCCTGCGCGTTGAGGCTCGCTTTAAACCGTTCAACCGATTCGGGAAACATCCCTAATTCGGCCAGAGTCAGGCTCTGCTTCTTGGATTCGATCAGCCGAATCCAGAGGTTCTCACCATTGTTTTGCAGTGTGACCGACGTTTCGCATCGCAACGGGCGGTTGTCGCTGCGGATCATGAAATGTCCTGCTGGGTTTGCCGTCCGATCGAATGGGTCGATGTTCGAGAGGTACTTCAGACCGGCGACGGTGGATTCGCCAATCTCGCGATCCATCGCCGGTAGAGGATGCCACACGCCGTCGATCCGCTTGCGCCATTGGACGCCGAGACCCGATCGCAGTGCGATCAGCGTGTCGGCGCGCGACGCAATGGCGTCGTAGAACATCGATCGCAGGATCTGGAAATTGGCCGCCTGCCGCGCGCGGATCTGATTGACCTGGGATTGCTGAGGGGTTCCGCTCGCTTCGAACTGAACCGGCGGACCTTCGTCCTGATCGCTGTCCTGTTCGACCAGTTGCCGTTCTCTTTTGAGTGAGCGGGACAAGTGTCCGCCCGTCATGACTGATTGATGCGCGGGCATGCGACTGTTGCGCAGGACAACATAAAAAACAAACGGGCCCATGGCTCCGACCAAGTACACCGGCAGCCCAATCCAGAAAATTGGCAAGAATAGCAGCGCGACAAAACTCAACAAAAACGACCCGACGACGATCGGATTCCACCAGACAGCCGAGATTCGGGTCCGGGCGGAATTTCGCTGCGAGTCGACATTCATCCAGTCGGCCATTTTGACCCAGGCCAAGAACGCGATTGCCACCACGAGCAATTTCCACCAAGCCAAATATCCGCCCGGTCCGCGGATAAAAAAGTGAGGGTTCTCGGGATCCGCCAACGGAACTTCGGGCCAGGATTGCGCCGCAGCGACATCGTTGAATTGCGTGAAGACAGCCCACAGCAAGAGTATGGCCAACAAGCGAATGGTCATCAAAGGATTCCAGGCTGCGAGACGTTGATGCCCTTGAGGGCCATCTTGAGCGCTTCTTTGTTGGGGGCGACTTGAAACGCTGTTGGTCGGTCAATGAGTTCGTTGTCCACTAGCTCCTTTAGGCTCATCGTAAAATCCTGCATCCCTTCGTGCTCGCCAATGCGAATCGCGTCGGACAGCTTGTGATCTTCTGCCTCCAACACCAGTTTTCGAACGGTCGGATTGAATGTCATGATTTCGCACGTCGGCACTCGCCCGACCCCCGGCTTGATCGAGGGCAAAAGCTTCTGGGCGATTATGGCCTTCATATTCATCGCGATGGCGCTGCGGATCGCCGAGTGCATTTCGTCGGGGAACAAGTCCAAGATTCGCCCGATCGTCGAGGGGGACGTCGAGGCGTGGATCGTGCCAAACACCAGGTGACCGGTTTCAGCAGCATGGATCGCCGTCATAAACGTCTCTTCATCGCGCATCTCGCCGACCAAAATAATGTCCGGATCCTCGCGCACCGCGTGCTTCATACCAACCGAAAAATCGACCACGTCGATGCCCACCTCGCGCTGATTGATCAAGCATTTATCTTCCTTGAACACGAATTCAATCGGATCCTCCAGCGTGAGAATATGGCAGTTGTCGAAACCATTGATATAGTTCAGCATCGAAGCGATTGTCGTGCTCTTGCCCGATCCGGTAACGCCCGCGAGCAACACCATGCCTTGATCCAAATGGCACAATTTTTCGATCGACGGCGGGAGATGCAGGCCTTCAAAACTCGGAATGAAATTGTTCACGCGGCGGGCCACCAATCCGATCTTGCCTAGCTGTTGCAGCATGTTCACGCGAAACCGCCATTCGATTCCGTCGACGTCGATCACATAGGCGAAGTCAGCGCCTCCCGTCGCATCAAAGATCTTGCGCAAGCGCTCGTTCATCATCGGAAAAAGCAGGCGGCACATTTCCTCCAAGTCAATCGGACCGCGATTGAGCGGCTTGAGAATACCGTGAATCCGCACGGTCGGTGCCCGACCGACTTTCATGTGCAGGTCGCTTCCCTCGAGTTTGACCAGGGCCCGGAAATAGCGATCGACTTCTCGCTCGTCGCGCTTTTTCAGAAAGCGCTCCGCTAATTCATTGGCGAGAGCCGGGTCGCCGTTGGGGGCGATCTCTTCATCTTCCAGAACGATTTCGTCGACGTTCGCTTTGGATTTCGACTCGTTCATGTTCAACTCCTCGTTTCCCTGGGTCGCAAAGCGCGATCGCAATTCCATTGTATACAGCGGGGTCAACTAATCGGAACCGCCCACGGATGACCGCCCAACCGCGAATTGAACTCCGCGGGAAATCAGGCTACAATTCGCCTCTCGCCAACGGCGAGAGGTTTGCCGAGCCCGAATTGGCTTAGCGTCCTGGCCCAGTTTTCAATCGTTCGGAGCACTTCAACGTGGATAGCGATTTCTACCAACGGGCCGATGGTATTCAGCAGCGAATCGTCCAAATGCGGGATAGTCTTTGACTACGGTCATAAAACGACCGAAATCAAATCGATCGAAGGGCAAATGTCGCAGCCCGGCTTTTGGGATAAACCGGCAGCCGCCCAGGAAACCGTCGGCCGTCTGAAATCGCTCAAGTCCGTGGTTTCACCGCTCGCCGAATTAATCAGCTCCGGTGCCGACCTCCAGGGGCTGTTGGAAATGGGTGAAGCCGACCCGTCCCTCGCCTCGGACGTCGGCAACGAAATCGCACGACTCGAACGCATCCTCGATGAGCTAGAACTCAAATCTCTGCTCAGTGGTCGGCACGACGAAGCCGGCGCCATCGTCAGCATTTACGCCCGCGATGGCGGCACCGATGCCAACGATTGGGCTGAGATGATCCTCCGCATGTATACTCAGTGGGCGCAAAAATCGGGTTTTCAAATCGAACTACTCGATCGCAACGATAATCCCTCGGCCGGCATTCAAAGCGCCTCGATCGCAGTTCGCGGCCCGATGGCCTACGGTTTCCTCAAAGGCGAGACGGGCATGCACCGCCTCGTCCGAATCAGCCCTTTCAATTCGGAAGGCAAACGACAAACCAGCTTTGCGGCAATCGATGTCACACCAGAAATACCCGATAGTATTGAAATCAAAATCGATGAGGAGGATGTTCGCATCGATACCTACCGGGCCAGCGGGGCCGGGGGCCAGCACGTGAACAAGACGGACAGCGCGGTCCGATTGACGCACCTGCCGACCGGCATCGTCGTCCAATGTCAAAATGAACGAAGCCAGCAAAAAAACCGCGCCACAGCTTGGAAAATGCTCCGCGCGCAAATGGCTCGCGCCGAGGAAGAGAAACGCGAGGCCGAAGAGGCCAGTAAGTACCAAAACAAAGCCCGCGTTGGGTTCGGATCTCAAATTCGCAACTACTTCCTGCACCCCGATCAGCGCGTGAAAGATACCCGCACGGGGTACAGTATGGGGAATTTTCACCAAGTTCTCGACGGCGACATCCAAGGATTTCTGGACTCGTATTTGCGGTGGCACGTCAAAGGCGGAGGCTAATTCGCGCTTGGCTTCTCTCCGTAACGAATCGATCGAATTGCGCAATCCTGCGGGATTCGGCCTGCGTATCGATTTCGAGTTTCGTCAGGATCGTTGGACGCATCGCATTCATTGTCTGGGCGTCGGTCTCTACAATCGATTGCTCCTCGCTTCCGTCGAGGGAACCGCGTCCGATCGCTGGCCTTCCAGCCCACCACTGCAGGAATTGGTAATCGAGCGGCTCTCCGACCCAGCGGGTAACGGAATTGCGCCGCAAGCGGCGTTCGCCCGCCGGGTTGCGATGCTCCTGGGCCGCGCGGGATCGGCACATTGGTCGGCCAGTTTTGAACTTTTCAACGATCCCATCCGACTAGTCGTCGACGTAGCTTGTCGTTCCGCCAAGCCTCCCGAGTTCATTGGATCAACCTACCTGGCAAGCAACGCGCCGACACCCGCGTTAGAACCTCGCGGCCGGCTGGAATTGTGCCGCGACAACGCTGTGATTGTTGCGTTGACAAATCAAGGAGGCAGTTTTCACGTGTCGCCGTCAAATCCCTTGGCACTCAGCATTTGTCCCGAGGCCCTCGACCCGCCGGCCACGTGGCGCTGGTGTTATTCTGTCGCGATCGAATGCGGTGCCGCTTAGAGCCTACCGATCGTTCCCTCGCCCTCGCTTCGGGGGAGAGGGCAGAGTGAGGGGGAATTTGGGTCTTGGGAATAGGTCCTAATTCAAATGCGCGCTCAACGAAAAAGGCCGCGAATCGGTTCGCGGCCTGTATTCGATGCCTGAATGCTCGACGGCTCACGCCGTCAACGCGCAAGATTGATCCGAGATTTGCTGGGCCAGTGCGGCGAATTGCCCGGACTGCCGGAATTGGTGGGCGAGCATTTGTCTACCCGCGGACGTGTGAACACCGATCGAGCGTACGGAATGGACTCGTTGACTGCACAAAAACGCGACGGCCTTGGGAGTGATTTCGCGTATCTTCAGTTCTTGGTTTTCGACCGCATAGGCGATCGAGAACTCAATTTGACGATTATTTTCCTCATCCTCCCACGTAACGTTAGCAATTCCCATTGATATCACTCCCAACAAAAGAAAAAAATCTGCGGCCAGAATCGGATCCGCCCGGCGGGCGTCCTTATTTGCGCACGAGTAATTATCGTTTGTGAATTGCGCTTTCTGGTGAAAAGACGACGAATTTTTCCACAAATCCGTTCCCGGTCAAGCTCAAACTGACTGCCATCGTCGTACGAGATACGACTTTTGCAGGCTAATTAGTCCATAGTCTCCGCCAGGACCGATTGTGGGGGCGGATAACCTCGCTGCATGTTCAAGGCAATTTTTTCCTGTTTTTTGCGGCCGCTGGCAATCGCCTTCGCCGAACTCGACAGACAAGCGGAGTCGGAAGGATCAGTTGAGCTGAGACAAGGTCTTTAGTAGATCGCGCGTTCCCAGCGGCCGAACCAACGAAAAGGCCTCGCCCGCGGCAAACCCTGCGGCAAGCCCGGTGACCCGGGCGACCGACTCGACGCGGGTAAACACATGGGCCTTTTCGTCCGGAAACTGCGTTTGGTAACAGCGGATCGACTCAAGCTTCGCATCCAATGTCTCGCTAATGTCGACGGTCAGTTGATGCTGGGTCACTCCAGCGGCGGGCGACTCAAACGCGAACCGAAAATAAAGCTGATGCTCGATCGTATGCACTGGCAGCGAGTCAAAATGCTCGTCCCATTTGGTCAGCCGGCTATAGAACACGGCTGCGTCGGTAATTTGTACCGCTTGCCAATGATCCGGGGACGCCAAAGGAGTCTTTTCGCCAAAGCCGATCACGACCGACGGACGATAGCGCCGAAATTCTTTGGCCAACGCGACTCGTGCTTCAAACGAATCGAACAGCCGGCGGTTGGGCTGATCGAGGGTAACGCGCTGAGCAATTTTCAGCACTCTGGCGGCCGCGGCTGCCTCGGCCAAGCGTGTTTCCACGTTGGGACAGCGCGGCGTCGGTTCGCCGTTGGTCAAATCGATGATCCCCACACGATAGCCTTGAGCCGCAAGCGCCGCCAACGTCCCGCCGCAAGCGATCTCGGCATCATCCGGGTGTGCCCCGACGGCAATCACATCGAGTTTCGTTTCTTCCATCCAAGATTCCTCTGCGAGGATTAGAGTTGAAAGTTGAGAGTTGAGAGAAAGTCAAAGTCAGGATTCACCTTACTGTCGCGCTGTGCGCGACTTCTTGTTCCCTCCCCCTTCGTGGGGAGGGCTAGGGAGGGGGCGACTCCGCAAAAATCTCCCGCGACAATGGGCCGCGACCAAAACGCGCTGTGCGCGGGTCTCCCGACCCCGCACTCAATTCGACCGAAGGTCTCCGATTACGCCAACAGTTCAAATCCGGGGAGACCTGCGGTCGGCCGACGGCGAGGTCAGGAGACCTGCGCCGAGCCCAACGCTCGCTTGCCCGCTATGGTATTCTGTTCCCCGAAAAACCGACAGTCGGAAAGCGAATTCATTTGAGGAGCCGATCCAACCATGACCCTCTCAAAACTTTCTCGTCGCAAATTCGTTGAAACGCTGGGAGGCTTGGCCGGCGCCGCGGCTTTGGGAACTGGATTCGGAGAGCCGCAGAGTGCTTTTGCCAACCAGTTCTTGGGCCGCGCAAGGCCCAATGATCGCATCACCGTCGCGATCATTGGCTGTGGCAAAATGGCAAACGACTATCACATCCCCGAACTGTTGGCCCAGCCCGACGTGCAGGTCGTTGCGGTTTGCGAAGTGGACGAAAACCGCCGCGCCCACGCCCAAAAACGAGTGAACGATAAATACTCGAACGAGAAAAAGGAATTCCGCGGCTGTGATGTTTACGTCGACTTCCGCGAAGTCCTTGCCCGCGAGGATATCGACGCGGTCTGCATCGCCACGCCGGACCATTGGCACGCCACGCCGCTGATTGAAGCGTGCAAAGCGGGCATGGACGTGTATTGCGAAAAGCCGCTGACGCTTTCGATCGCCGAAGCCCATCGCTGCGTTGAAGCAGCGCGCAAACACAAACGGATCGTGCAGACAGGAAGCCAACAGCGCTCCAACGTTTTCGGGCCCTTTCGCGAAGCAGTTGAGATCATCCGCAGCGGACGCTTGGGCAAGATTCGCAAAGTGACGGTCGGCGTCGGCGAGCCGAGCAAGTTTTGTGACTTGCCGGAAGAAGAAATGGAAAAAGGACTTGAATGGAATCTGTGGCTGGGGGCAGCGCCGACGCGGCCCTACAACTCGATCCTCAGCCCGCGCGGCGTGCACAATCATTTTCCAGCTTGGCGCGGCTACCGCGAGTACTCGGGTGGCGGACACACCGACATGGGAGCCCACCACTACGATATCGCCAATTGGGCACTCGATTTGGACAAGTCGGGACCGGTCGAGATCATTCCGCCCGAGGATCCAAAAGCAGTGACCGGCGTGCGCTACAAGTACGCCGAAGGCTTTGAAATTGAACACGGTGGCCCTAGCGGTTGCGTGTTCCACGGTGAGCGCGGAACTCTGCACATCGACCGCGGAGTCTTGACCAGCGATCCCGAAGAAATCGCCAAAACGCCGCTCGGCGAAAAGGAAGTCCATTTACCGGCCAGCCCCGGCCACCACCGCAATTGGTTGGACTGTATCAAGAGCCGCGAGCTGCCAGTGGCTGACGTCGAAAAGGGAGCCCGCACCGTGACCGTCATCCACTTGGGGAACCTGGCGTATTGGCATCACAAGAAGCTGCACTGGGATCCGGACCAATGGAATTTCGTCGATCCCGCCGACAACGCCCTTCTCGACTACCACCGCCGCGACCCCTGGCAACTCCCAGAGGTGGATTAGTTTCGTCGGAAGCTTTGACCGTTAACCATTCGCTTAGAGCGCGTTTGATTTAAGTGTAGCGGTATCCGGCGTGTCGGATGTAATTGCGGCACTCGACTTCACTGAATTTCGCCAAGAGTCTTCCACAGGTTGACCACAACGTTTCGACCGTTCGTTCCTTGGTGCTTCGTAAC
>JBGTJE010000043.1:0-120340 GCA_041745295.1 Pirellulaceae bacterium
CCGGCCGAAAAATCGAGCGGGTCTCCGCGCGAACGAAAACAGTTCGCGCAAAAACCCCGCCGGTTTGAAGCCACCAAGCGCGTCAATAAGCCACCGCGCCCCGTTACGCCAATCACGAAAGAAATGGCCGAAGGCAAGGCCCCGATGCGGTCATTCTCCGACTTGGCGCAGTTCTTCACACAACGCACGGAACCGCCGAAGGACAGTTGAATTCTCCGATGGACTTTGAAGAAAAGCTCAAACAGGCCATTGAACGAGGCCACCGGCGCGGCGAAGCCAGCGCCGACGCTCAGCGTCGCCAAAAGCTGTCCGAAAGCGAAATCCGCAACCGCCATAACCAGATTCGGCTCCGAGTGTCCGATCATATCGAACGCGCGATTCGAAAAATCGCCGATCATTTTCCCGGGTTTCAAACCGAAATTCTCTACGGCGAAAAAGGCTGGGGCGCCGCGATCACCCGCGATGATCACACCGGACCCGGTCGATCCGTTTTCAGCCGCCTGGAGCTATTCGTTCGACCGCTCTCCTCGTTGGGAATTGTCGATGTCATCGCCAAGGGCACGATTCGCAATCGCGAACTCTTCTCACGCAATTACTACGACGAACTTGAGTCCACCAACGTCGAAAAACTAGAGCTAATGGTCGATACCTGGCTGCTCGAATACGCCGAACTCTACGCGGCGCATTAATGATGTCCTCCCATCTCCCGACCCGGCAAATGATGCCCCGGAGTGCAAGTCTTGATGTTTCACTATTCGGCGGCGCCAGACAGCCTCGCGGGCAATTCATGAAGACGTTACAGGAGGAAACAGAGATAACCGAGTCGACGGGGATGAATTGGGATTCCTCCGTTTCCTCTGTTTGCTCCTGTTCAAACGCGAATCTAAAAAGCCTGCCCCACTATTTAGTCATTGACTAACTTTCCAGTTGTCAAGTCTAAATTCTTGTGTGCCACTGGCTCTCCCAGTGCGACTTGCCAGGAGGACGGCTCGCCAATCATTCGCAACGTTCGTGCGGGGCGAGCGCCAAAAAATTCAACTTTGACAATGTTTCCGTACCCTCTATGATTCCGACGCTATGGACAACATTGAACTCACCGAACCGGTCACAGAATTTAGATCAAGGGCGGAAACTGCCCGGTCGCGGCCGAAGCGTCGCTGGCTCATGGTATTGGCTGCAATTCCACTGCTGATTTACGGCTTGTGGCTCGTCGATCGTTGGCTGCGGCCCGACGTTCCGGCAAGCACCGGCGTCAATATTACCAGCGGCGACGAGGAATCACTCGTCAAGAACAGTATTTCCGATCTATTCAATGAACCCGCGGTTTCCGGCGAGCATCCCTTGGATCCCGCGATGCGCGTCGCGCAAGCCGGGCTGGACTTCTATCGCAGCAACGTGCATGACTACCAAGCGATCTTCATTAGGCAAGAGCGAATTGGCGGCCGCATGGGCGACGAAGTGCGCTCGCAGGTGAAGTTTCGAAATGACCGCGCAAACGGTGATGAAAAGATCCCCCAAAGCGTCTACATGCGATTTCTGGAACCCAAGAGTGCGTCGGGTCGCGAAGTCATTTACATCGACGGCCAAAACGATGGCCGCTTGGTCGCCCACGAAGGGGGATTGCTCAATGTCGTTCGAGCCAATCTATTGCCGACCAGCCGACTGGCGATGCGAGGAAACAAACACCCGATCACCGAATTCGGCATCGAAAAGCTGATCTTGCGGTTGATCGAGAAAGGAACTCGCGACCGCCAATTCGGCGATTGCCAAGTCGAGGTCGACCGCAGTATCAGAATCAACGGTCACAGCGGAACGGAAATTCGAATCATTCATCCCCAGCCGTCGGATGATTTCGAATTTCACATCGCTCGAATCATCATCGACGATGAGTTGAATTTGCCCGTCGGCTACGAAGGCTATCTTTGGCCTGAAAAAGGGAGCACCGAACCCGTGCTCAACGAACGCTATTTCTATACCGACTTGCAACTCAACGTCGGTTTCACCGACCGCGACTTCGATCCCGAGAATCCGGATTACGATTATCCGTAATTCAGTTTCGAAGTCCTGCTCGTACTCGTACTCGAATTCGACACGATGAACGACTGGATTGTCTTTAAGCCGCTCCGTCGCTTTTCCGCTCAAGATTTCCGCATGTAATCGAGTACGAGTACCGTTTCGCTGAGAACGAGTACGAGATAAAGCGAAAATCAAGATCTTGAACAATGCCAAAGCCGACAGACGGATGCAATTGACTTAGAATATTCACGTCAGGGCCCGATGCCCGACGTCGCGATAGGTTTTCCATCACTCAGTGGAAATCGCTCGACGCAATTCGCTCGTTTGCCGGCGAACATGCCGAAATCGCGGTTGTCCCACAAAAAGTGCGCGAGATGATGCTCGAATACGATTCAACGGTTCGCCACTACGAGGTGTGTAACGAATGTTGATTCTGGGTCGAGGCGTTCACAGTCGTGGAGCTTCGATCCGGCGCACTTCCCGCTCAAGGCGGTTTGATCACGTACGGTCCCGAATTTTCAACTCGAAACTGAGACTATCCCAGGGCTGCGACAATAGCTGGTCGTGTGAGTAACTGTAGTGAGTCAAGTCAGGACGAGTGCTTATGGCAAACGGCAAGGGCACCATTAGCTGTTATTATTGCAAGCACTTCGATCCGAATCCTTCGTCGAAATGCATCCTTCATTCAGCAGACCTACCACTCGATGCAGTAGGAAGCGACAATCCGATTTGCTCAGATTTTTCGGAGACAGACAAACTATCGATAGAGTTGTCCGTAATGTTCGATCTGTCGAGACAATTGGAAGAGTTATTGCCGAAAATGCGACACGGATTTTTGTATGGTTTTCCATATCCATCTCACGACCGACAAGCAGACTTGCGGGAGATTGCCAAACTTGCACCATCTGCGTAGACAATGAATCGAGCCAGAAATAACAATTTCTAACGAATCGCTCCACGCAACTACAACGGTGAAAGTCATGAACAACCAAATCCTGAATAACCGATTCTCACGGCTATCGACTCCGCTTGTTGCCGATGCTTGTCTGCGGTTGGGATTAGCATTGCGAACTGCCCCGCCGGGCATTCGTCCCCTCAACGGGGACAACCATATTGCCGGACGAGTATTGCCCACAAAGCACCACGGCAGCGTGGACATTTTCCTGGAGGCAATAGGAAACGCCCGTGAAGGAGACATACTCGTCATCGATAACGGCGGGCGAGCCGATGAAGCGTGCATCGGCGATTTGACGGTCTTGGAAGCTCGACTGAGTGGCTTGGCGGGGATCGTCGTTTGGGGTTGTCATCGAGACACCGCGGAGCTCGTGCAGATAGAATTTCCCGTGTTCAGCTACGGCACCTGCCCCTCCGGACCACAGCGCATGGACCCGCGTGAGAGCGATGCGTTGACAACGGCCAGCTTGGGAATTTTCACCGTGACCCACGAAGACGTTGCGTTCGCCGATGCCGACGGCGTGCTATTCGCCGCAGATGAGCAAGTCGAACCGATTCTCGAAATGGCCAACGACATTTGGGAAAAGGAGCGACGCCAAGCGCAAGCGATCCGCATTGGTACCCCGTTGCGGGAACAAGTTCGCTTCGATGATTTTTTGGCGCGACGCGCCCGGGAACCAAACTATACTCTTCGCCAACATTTGCGCGCGATGGGCGGCGCGATCGAGGAATAGTGCTTACGGCATGAATTCTGTATACAACGAACTTGGACAGCCGACCGGTTTCCCGTTGCCGAATTGGAAGCCCCCTCCGATGCCACCGCGCGAGCCAATCGAGGGGCGGTTTTGTCGTTTGGAACCGCTCGACCCCGAGCGTCACGCGACCGAATTGTTCGCGGCGAACGCGGCGGATGGGCAAGGGCGAAATTGGACGTATATGGGCTACGGCCCGTTTCCGACTTTGCCAAGCTACCGCACTTGGATAGCCACGCATTGCCTGGGCGACGATCCGCTTTATTTCGCGATCGTCGACCGGAGCGATGCGAAGCCGTCCGGCGTCGCGAGTTACCTGCGGATCACTCCCGTGTATGGATCGATCGAGGTCGGGCATATCCTTTACTCGCCGCGTCTGCAGCGTCGCCCGGCCGCAACCGAAGCGATGTACTTGCTGATGAAGCGCGCGTTCGAACTCGGCTACCGGCGCTACGAATGGAAATGCGATTCGCTAAACGCAGCTTCGCGCGCCGCGGCGCAGCGACTTGGGCTCTCGTTTGAAGGGATCTTTCGGCAGGCGTCAGTTTACAAAAACCGCAACCGCGATACGGCTTGGTATGCGGCGATCGATTCCGAGTGGCCGGCGCTGCGCGAGGCCTTCCTCGGTTGGCTCGACCCAAGCAATTTTGATGAACACGGTCGCCAACGAACTTGCCTCGCCGACTTGACGCGGCCGATCCTCAAACAACGCGGGTGAACAAATGTGATTCCCCCGCTCCTCCCGCCTAGAAACAAATCGTCGTCGGCGATCCTAAATTTCGACCCGACCTTCGATTTTTCCCCATCCGTGTTATCCGTGGTGAATTTCTTTTTTCTTAAGACTTTTGGAGAAGATAGCTGAACCACGGATTTCACGGATGACACGGATAAGAAATGAAAAGATTTTGGAAAGGATATTGGGGCGAGGGAACGCTTCTGGTTTTTGGATAGACACTTAGCTTAAACTTCCGATGCGAAATAAGGTCTTTCTCGGACTAGTCGGCGATTATGACAGCTCGGTCACGGCACATCAGGCAATTCCGATTGCTTTGAAGCGGGCGGCGGTCGGATTGAGCATCGACGTCAATTTCGAGTGGATTCCCACTGACGAGATTACCGATGTGTCACGGATTGATCATTTCGATGGCTTATGGTGCGTGCCGGCCAGTCCCTATCGAAGCATGGACGGTGCATTGCTTGCAATTCGCCACGCCCGCGAGGGTGCGGTGCCGTTCCTCGGAACCTGCGCCGGGTTTCAACATGCTGTCGTTGAATTCGCTCGAAATGTTCTTGGCTGGGCCGATGCAGAACACGCCGAAACGGCACCCGCCGCGGCCCGCGCGGTTATCTCGCCGCTTGCGTGCTCCTTCGTTGAAAAATCTGGTCTGATTCGGCTAATTCCTGGCACGCGCATCGCCGCGGCCTACGGCGCCCGCGAGACGACCGAAGGTTATCATTGCCGCTTTGGCTTGAATCCCGAATTCCAGGCGGCAATTGTCGCCGGGCCGCTGCAAATCGCAGCCGCCGATGAAAGCGGCGACGTACGTGCCGTCGAACTGGAGGATCATCCGTTTTTCGTTGCCAGTCTATTCCAGCCTGAACGCGCCGCACTCAAAGGACATTCGGCTCCGTTGGTCGATGCCTTTATCGCTGCGTGTATCGAATAACGCTGTGTGTTTTGCACCGGCGAAACGCAACTCGCTCTTGCCTCAAACGCTCCCTCTAAACCGAACCAAGCCCATGACCGAATCGATTGACTTGAAGTCAGCAATTGTGCAACAGCTTCAGTCGTTGTCACGCAACGGCGTCCTTGACTTGCCCAAGGCCAATCCGCAATCCGCAACGTCGCTGTGGGATGCTGCGACTTCCCCTCCTGAGATTCACCCCGAAGGCGAGCCGAGCTTCACACTGATCTCGGCACGGCCAGCCGACACGCAAGCCGAATTAATCACGGCAATCTCCGTTTCGACGGAGCGAGCCGCCCCATCGAACGCACAACTTTGGGCAAGCGACGACGGCACGGCCGTGCCCTCCCGTTCGAGCGACGCACGCGTTGCCGCTCTCCAAGTTTTGCAGCGTGAAGTTGCCCAGTGCACTCGATGCAGTGAACTCGTCCAATCGCGGACGCAAACGGTGTTTGGCGTCGGCAACGTGCAGCCGCGGCTGTGTTTTTTCGGCGAAGCCCCGGGGGCGGATGAAGACGCGCAAGGCGAGCCGTTTGTTGGCCGCGCAGGTCAGTTGCTCAATAAGATCATCGCGGTTTGCAATATGAAACGCGAGGATGTCTACATCCTCAATGCGATCAAATGCCGTCCGGAAGGCAATCGGACACCTGCCGAATCGGAAATCGAGAACTGTTGGGAATTTGCGCGGCGGCAATTAGAGATCTTGCAGCCCGAGTTCATCTGCTGCTTGGGTGGTGTCGCTGTGCGATCGTTGCTCAAGCGGAAAGAGTCGATTGGAAAATTGCGGCAACGATTTTTCCACTATGGAGCGAGCCAAGTGATCGTGACCTATCACCCCGCCTATCTTCTTCGCGAACCCAATGCCAAGCGCTACGTTTGGGAGGACATGCAAATGCTGATGAAGGCAATGGGAATTTCGCTGGCGTAGCGACGATTTCGTAGCTGAATTCGCAAGAATTCAGGCGCGGAACGAAGTTTTCTTTCTCTTTCTCGGAACTCCTCCCTGCATTCTTCGAGTACGACTACGAGTACCGCTGCGCTGAATACGAGCACGATTCGCGATGTCACTCGTTCCTTCGTGGCCGGCTTCTCAGTTTTTTCCTTCCCCCTCCCCATGAGGAGGAGTGAATTTTTTTGCGAGTCTGGTTGCAAAAACAGCGCGACTAGGGGCGAGTGCGCGACCCGTTTGTAACCTAGCATTTAGTCGACTTGCGCTTCTTTCCGAGTTCGCCGCGTTTTTTCACCGACCAAATGTACTCGGTTGCATTCGGGACCTTGCACGACGTTCCATACATGTCGACCGAAACGGGACCGATGTTTTCGGCGGCCTTCAGTGCAAATTCAGTCATCGGGACCACGCGGCTACCGGCCGAGATAACGAAATTATTCATCCAGTAACGAACGCGATCCGATTCCTTGTGAATTGTCTTCTCCACGCGTTGCAGAAGTTTCTTAAGGCGTCCCAAATCGAGTTCTTCGTCGGGTGTGATGGCCACGAAACTTGAAAGAGTCGACCAACCGCTGCTGGCAATTGATTCCTGCTTGGCGTCGATCCATTGAAGGCCGAGTTCCCAGCCAAAATTGCTTTCCGCGGCGACCCAAGGAACTGTAAATTCGCCGATTCCCTTGCTCTTGGCTTTTTTGACCCAATTCTGCAAATCGGCCTTGGTCATTTTCTTGTCATCGGCAATCAATCCAGCCAGGTACATGGCGTCGTAAACTCCGGACGCGAAGAGATCCTTGGCCAGTTGGTAATCCTGCTTGATTTTCTTCTGGTACTTCTTGAGGTATTCGATCTTGACGCCATAAATGGGTTCTTGGGCGCCGTGAATGAGCATCGTCTTCTTGTAACTTTCGCTTCCTTGTTTCTTGAGGTCGGCAATGATGTCATTGCTGGAACTTTTTGCGGTGACCATAGTAACTCCTTCCCAGACGTTGCGCAGTAGGTCTCGCGAGCCGAGCGAGACCTTGTACCATCACGGTTATACCAACTCAATGGGCGTTCGATGTCAGTAACGTCGACGGAATTCTTTTGTAACGGCGATCGGCGAGTTTCGTAATTTGGACTTGCGAATTAATTGGTAGGGAGATGTCTCGCTCGGCTCGCGAGACCTACGGCCCAAATTGAACATTTGTGATGCTGTTCCTACTGATCGGCCGCGGTAGCTTCGACGGCGGGAGGTTTCCAGCCCGTATCGACCAACATGTAGCCGGCCCAGAAGAATGGATGGTTGCTTTTGCGATCGCCAAGGCCGGCTTTGGGTGCGATGATTCGCGAGGGTTCGCCCACGTCGACCGGGAGCTGCTTGATTTTCTCCACGGTATGTTGCCACGCGTCGATTGCGGAGCCTTCCCCGGACGCAACCGCGAATTCGGTGGACGCTTGGTAGCTGCTCGAGTTGCCGACGTTCCAGCGACTAATCAAAAAGGTCTGCGCGCCGCCGGCGATCGCGTGGCTGGAAAGCAAAAACAAATCTTTTCCGTTCGCGTCGTTTGTTCTCAATCCGTTGCCGGCGTCGGTTGAGAACTGTGGCACGATTAATTGTCGCGGGCCAGCCCAAGGGAGCAATTGCCAATCGACGAGGAGATGGCCCGGTTTGGCGTTCGTGTCGGGTATCCAGGAGAAACTCCCGATGTTTTCCGCCGCAGATTTCCAATCATCCGTCCAAGCGATCCAGCGGTCGGTGACTGCGCTAAGGAGGCTCGTCGGCGTCCTTCCCACGCTGGTCATCGATTCGACGTTGGGAAGCGCGGCCTTGAGCAAAGCCAACTGCTCGTCGAACCGCGTTTGCAGTTTCTTGTCCGTCGAACGTCGGCCGACCAACAGCGTCTTTGGAAACTGTACGGGAGGCAAGAGATTGGGTATCGCCATGGCCACCATGGGGCAATAGCGGATCCTGAGCGGCTTGGTCGGAGTGGGTTCTGCCAGGACTAGTTCCATGGGAGCGTACCAGAGCACACCGTCGGGGACGATGATGATCTCGTCGAATTGAGTCCAATATGGTGTTTGGCGATTCGGAAGCAGCAGTTTGTGCAAGCTGGTCGCAGCGGTTTGCCAAGCGTCGTCTTTGAGCTCGGAGAGTTCGACCGCATTCCGCTCGTGCCCGTTGCCGATTGCGCGCAGCAAGTCGCCGACTGCCTTGGTCAAATCGCGCTTGTTGACCGTGGCTTCAAGTGCAATGACGCGTTCGGCGACTGAAATGACGGAAACGCCTTGCTCGGTTTCCATAAACGACAAGAGCATGGTTTTGGGGGGCAGCAACGGTTCGCTAGAACTGATCGCGAGCGGTTGCGCGAAGGCCAGTTCGGCGGGTTCGCGGCGCAAGGCGATACCGGTGAGGACTTGTTCTTGCGTGGTCGCTAGTTTAGCCAACTTTTCGAAGAATTCGCGCTGTTGTTTGGCCTGGTCGGTTTCGGGTTCGCACACGAGGGGCAATTCGCGCAACTGGGCGAGCGTCGCGGCGGCGTCGCGGGAGACTTGGGCGTAAGCGGGAAATCGCTGGATCCAATCGTTCCGTTGTTGCAGCGATTTTTCCGCCAACAGATCCTGCGGGGCTTCCATCATCCAACGCAGAGTCAACAATCGGCCGCCCAAGGGCAAGCCCGAATAGAAGCGGTGTCGCCGAATTTGATCGGCAGCGCCAAACGCCGCTTCCAACCGGCGTTCCAACACGAGCACGTCGTACCACATTTGCAACGACGCGGTGTAATCGGTCATCAGGAGGCAAATGGCGTCACAAGGGTCGCGCAGCCAATCGGCTTCGGTTGGGTCGCGCAACAGCTCGGTGTACATCAGGTCGGCTTCGCGCGGAGCGACGCGCCTCGCGCTGAGGGCTTGGTCGACGAATTGAATCTGATAGAGCCGCGTGGAAAACTGTCGCCAGCCTTGTAGGGCATTCGCGAGGTCGGAATTTCCCGATTTCACGTCGCCCGATTGGAATTGAAAAACCGCGGACGAAAAGTCGATCGGGACGCGGAGTGCCGTCTTGTCGAGGTCGCTACTCGCCACAGCCCGCCGAATCAATCCCAACGTTGTGTTGGCTTCGTCCGTCAGTCCGAGCTCAGATTGATTCTTGAGTAATTCCACTAGCAAAGTGGCCTGCAAGCCATCGGCTCCTTCGCGGTCGGCCCACCGTATTGCGTTCACCAGCGGTGGAAATACTTCTGTAGGTCGCGAACGAAGATGACATTGGTTGGCACCCACGAGTGCCTCCCCGATCAAGTCGTATTGCTCATAGACGGCCGCCACATACGATGCTTCCAAATAGAGTTTGGTGGCATCGCCGTAATTTCCCAGGGCGCTTGCGGCGTGACCCATTTCGAGCAGAGCAAACGACGTGAGCGTGTGGTCCATCCCGCCGTTGAACTGCAGTGCGTTGTCCAGTGTGGCGAGCGCTTGTTCGGGTTTCCCCGCGGAGTTTTGGGCTATCCCTAGCAACACGGCGTTCCAAACCGAATACAAGTCTTCGCCGCCGCCGGTGACGGTCGACAGCGACGCGATGAGCTTATTGGTCAGGGGATCGCGAGAACAGAGGAGCCCTTTAAGTTGGCGGCGGCGATACATCGAAGTCGCAGTGCACCGCAACACATAGGCCAGATCGACCGCGCGCATATTCGGCAGTTCGACGACGCCCCCCTCGCGGATCACGCGATCGTTGTCGGGCCGTCCGAATAGGAATGAAAAAGTGTTCGGGATGTTGGCGAATTGTGCCGAGCGCGTGGGGGTTCCCCACGTGACGCCAGCCTGTTGCCAAGCGTTGTTGGCCGCTTGAATTTGCGGCGGGAATTGCGTGCGGTCACGCCACCCCAAAAAATCCAAATAGAGCTTGAGCGTCTGCTCGTGCAATTCAACGGCTTGCGGATATTCGCCCAACTGGTAATGGCATTCCGCTTGCATCGTCCAATAACAGATCGAATCGAGGAATAAGCCATTGGCGTCTTTGAATGAGGTCGCCGACATCTGCCGAAACGATCTTCCAGCCCGCGAAAAATCCCCTTTATAGTAATCGCCGAACGCCAGATAGAAATCCTTGTCGGGTAAGTCAATTCTGGGCAGGCTGCCCGTGATCTGGCTCCAGCCCAAGATGGGCCCACTCAGGGCCAACACCAGGATGCCGACCGATCGGGCGATGGACGAACGACGAGGCGACATAACCTTCTCCCACAATGCCCATGGTCGGAATGAATTTATTGGCAGCTTAGTGCTTTTTCACAGTTTAAGTTCGAGGATGCCGGCACAATTGAAGATCAGGCGTTATCGTGATTTTCCCCGCGCAAACGCTGAACTCCAACAATCCGTGGATCGCGAATGCTGGCGCCGATCTTGACAGCTTCGCAGCGATTGCTTCCTTCGGATGAGAATCCAGTACCGCTTTCCCGCTTTTCACAGAATAGCCGTTTTGCCGGGCTCGCTCTTTGTCGCGTCGTGAAACTGCCCGTAATTATTGCAAATTGCCACATTTAGACCAGATTTTCAGCGTTGACTCAAAGTCCGTTGCTGGATCGACCGATAACCCTTGTAGCGATAATACGGACTTTATCGTTTGTAGCAGTTTTTGCTCGTCCGAACCGAGCCAATCGACAAAGGTCGAGACCATGAAGCCGACGAACCAACGACGACTCTTCAGCGGATTACTCTGTGCGGTTGCCTTGCTTTCCGCGCCATTGTTCTCCGGTTGCCAAGTCAGCATTGCCGGTCAAACATTGCCCAGCGCATATTATTTGACGGACGATACCCAATATTTTCCCAAAGGGCACGAGTTTAAGCTCTATCGCGAAGCGGCCGCATTGCGTGAGTCGCAAACCGCGCAGCCGGGCACGGATCGCTAGTCGAGAAATCGCCAACCTAAAACAAAAAACGTCGCCAAACTCTGGCGGCGTTTTTTTTTGGAGTTCACGCTTTAGAGCGCGGCAGCAGCGTAAACGCCGAACTCCGTCACTCGCGGCCAACTCTAATCCAACGGCTCGTTCCCAGGCTCCTGCCTGAGGGAGTCCTAGAATTCAATATTGCCTTTTCAGACTGCGCATTGGTTTGCGATGCCCCTGTGCCACAAGCCGCGCATCCGTCATTCCGGGTCCCAGCCCGGAATGACGTAGATATTTCGACTTTAACCAATCTAAAAAACCCAGCCTAGCGCGTCGCGGCTGATGAAGCAACTCGCGATTACTTGAACACTACTTTCGCGTCCGGGGCTTCGACGTAGTTGATCTCGTGCCCCTGCTCCCATTTGCCATTGCGCAAGTACTGCGATTTGACGATCAACTTGCCGTCGGCGCTGACTTCCGACGTCGATTTGACTTCGGTTATTCCTTGCTCCTCGCCGGTGACCTTTTCGACGCTGCTCCATTTCTTATCCGCCACATCCATGGTTCCCTGAGTATAAAAGCCAGCAGTGGTAAAGTACCAAAACGCGACCTTTTTCTGCTTGGAATCCCACATCAAAATGGTTTCGCCGCCATAGTGGCCGTCGTTGACCGAATGCAAGATGCGAATGGCTTGGCCGTTCATCGCGCGCTCCCAGCGTGAGACATCGAACATCGGTTTTTCGGGGGTGGAATCGGCAAACTCTCCCTTGAAAGTTTTGCCGACGAGCGGTTGAAAGACCTTCAGATGCTCTTGCAACTCGGTTGGTTCGTCGGCAGCCGCGGGGACAAGGCAGGCGATCAGGAGCGCGAAACAAATCAGATGCACTTTCATGACTATTCTCCGATAAGGGTCAAATGAACTTGTTGGGATCAACGAACTTTCTTTTCGAGCGGCCAATGTTCCGTTCGGCATTTCGCCGGTGTAAACGGCCCGGTTAAAACGTTCATCAAGGCGACGAAACGCGCCATCAGCGACGGACGTCCCGTTTCGACATAGGCCTTGAGCACGTTGGCGATGAACTTTCCGCCACCGGCCATGTACTTTTCCGTCTTGGTGCCCACGGGGACTCGTTCGCTCGTCAGCGTGAATTCGGTGCCGCCCTCGATCGGTTTTAACTCGTAGGTGACGACGCAAGCCGGGTCATCGAGGTTGGTGAACTTGAACGTGTGCGAAAATCGGCGCGGCGGATCAAACTCGAGCACATCGCCGACCACCGCAACATACTTGCCGTTGGGTGTTCGCATCTGAATTGGAGCGCCGGCGGCCAAGGTCGTTGTCTTCATGACCGAGTTAAAAAAGAATGGCAGCACGACGTCTTTTTGCGTGAGCGTCGCCCAGACCTTTTCGACTGGGGCTTGGATGATGACGCGAAAAACTTGCTTGGTGGTGGAGGGCGATGTCGTATTCATGTGGTTCGCTTTCGCGGGGCTGAAGGGGCGGGTGACTTGTGAATTTCGGCTTCGACGAGGAATTTGAGATCGGTGGCTTTACTGGCCCAAAACGCGCTGTATTCGGTCGTCCAGCGGTCGTAGATCAACTGGATTGGAACCGCATTGAAGTACAAGTCGCGGCGGCGGCCGTTTTTTTGCAACAGGATTAACTGGGCTTGCTCCAACACGCGCAAGTGCTTGATCACGGCAATGCGACTAATCTCAAAGTACCTACAGACGTCTCCCACGCAGCAGCCCGGGCTGGCCCTGATCACGTCGAGGATCTTGCGGCGCGGCCGGCTAGCCAATGCGTGAAAAACGAGGTCCATCGAGTCCGGTTTCATATGTAACCATATGGTTACATGTTTTTGGCGCGTCGTCAAGAGTCAAGTTGGGTGTGGCCTTGATTTATCGGTTAATCTGGTCACACTATGGGCTTTTCAAGCTCTTTTTCGGGTCGTTTCGCGGCGCGGTTTCGCGCGGCGATTGAGGGCCGGCCGTCTCTCGTCGGCCGATCTGTCCGGTAGACATAGCCAATCCGCGGTGACCGGCCCTGGGTTCTGACATCGGCGCGACGATTGATTCCACATCCTTTAACTCCACAGTTGCAGACCATGATTGCCAAATTAAAGACGAAGTTTCCTCGCTGGGTTTTGGGCCTTTTAATTGCGCTGGTTGGATTGGGTAGTTTTCCCATCGTGGCCTTCGGCGGGCAGGACCTGGCTGACACTGCAATGAAAGCGACGCACCAGGCGCCAGCGCATCAACCCGGGGGCGAGGCCAATCTCGTGCTTCCCGACTTAAACCTGGCCAAGTTTTTCGGGGATGCGATCGGTGGTCGCACATTGCTTATCGGTGGTCTCTTCATCAGTTTTATGGGCCTGTTGTTTGGGCTGATGATTTATAGCCAACTCAAGAACATGCCTGTTCACCAATCGATGCGCGAAATCAGCAGCTTGATCTATGAGACCTGCAAGACCTATCTGATCACGCAAGGTTTTTTCATTTTCATTCTCTGGTTATTCATTGGCGCAATCATCGCGCTGTATTTCGGTTACTTCGCCAAGCCGCCCGGTTCGACCGCGACGTTTGAAACCAACCGCGTCTTGATCATTTTGTTTTTCAGCGTCGTCGGCATTCTCGGCAGCTACGGTGTGGCTTGGTTTGGAATTCGCGTAAACACATTCGCGAATTCGCGGACAGCGTTTGCCAGCTTGCGCGGCAAACCGTATCCGATTTATGCAATTCCACTCAAGGCCGGAATGAGTATCGGGATGATGTTGATCAGCGTCGAGCTGCTGATCATGTTAATCATCCTGCTATTTGTTCCGAGCAAACTGGCCGGCGCGTGCTTTATTGGGTTCGCGATCGGCGAGAGTTTGGGCGCCGCCGCGTTGCGGATCGCCGGTGGCATTTTCACCAAGATCGCCGACATCGGTTCGGACTTGATGAAGATCGTGTTCAAAATCAAAGAGGACGACGCCCGTAATCCGGGTGTGATCGCCGACTGCACGGGGGACAATGCGGGCGACTCGGTCGGCCCCAGCGCCGACGGATTTGAGACTTATGGCGTGACCGGCGTCGCGCTGATCACTTTCATCTTGTTGGCGATCACGGAAAAAACGGCGGGAGCCGATTATTTAACGACGCAAGCCCAATTGCTGGTTTGGATTTTCGTGATGCGAATCATGATGGTCGTGGCATCCGCCGGCTCGTATTTCCTCAACGAGGCTTGGACCAAGGCAACCTACGAGAACGCCGACGAAATGGACTTTGAAGCGCCGCTCACGAAATTGGTTTGGATCACCTCAATCGTCTCGGTCGGACTGACTTTTTTGACGTCGTACTTGTTGGTCCCCAATTTGGAAGGCGACCCGAGTCTCTGGTGGAAATTGTCGGCAATCATTTCCTGCGGAACGCTGGCCGGGGCGATCATCCCCGAATTAGTCAAAGTCTTTACTTCGACCGGGTCGAAGCACGTTCATGAAATCGTGACATCGTCCAAAGAAGGGGGTCCTTCCCTCAACATTTTGTCGGGCTTGGTGGCGGGTAATTTCTCCTGCTACTGGCTGGGGTTGGGCATCGTTGGTTTGATGAGCATCTCGTTCTACTTTAGCGAACAAGGCTTGGGGGGCTTTATGTTGGCCCCCGCTGTCTTTGCCTTCGGCTTGGTGGCGTTCGGTTTCTTGGGCATGGGCCCGGTCACGATCGCGGTCGATTCCTACGGTCCAGTCACCGACAACGCACAATCGGTCTATGAACTTTCGCTCATCGAACAGGTTCCCAACGTCCGGCAGGAGATCAAAAGGGAATTCGACATCGACGTGAGATTCGATCGCGCCAAGCACTTGCTCGAGGAAAACGACGGTGCGGGGAATACGTTCAAGGCCACCGCGAAACCGGTGCTCATCGGCACGGCCGTCGTCGGCGCGACGACGATGATCTTTTCGATCATCATGGTCCTCACAAACAGCTTGACCGAGAATCAAGAAAAACTTTCACTGCTGCATGCCCCATTCTTTTTGGGCTTGATCACCGGTGGCGCGATTATTTATTGGTTCACCGGCGCATCGATCCAAGCGGTGACCACGGGCGCGTATCGCGCAGTCGAGTTCATCAAGGCCAACATCAAGTTGAGCGGCTCCGAAAAGGCATCGGTCGAGGACAGCAAGAAGGTCGTCGAGATTTGTACCAAATACGCCCAAAAAGGGATGTTCAATATCTTTCTCGCTGTGTTCTTCTCCACCTTGGCGTTTGCCTTCGTGGAACCGTTTTTCTTCATTGGCTATCTGGTCTCGATCGCCGTGTTTGGCCTCTACCAAGCCATCTTCATGGCCAACGCCGGCGGCTCGTGGGACAACGCCAAAAAGGTCGTCGAAGTCGACCTCAAGGCCAAGGGAACCGATTTGCACGCGGCTACCGTTGTCGGTGATACGGTCGGCGATCCGTTCAAAGACACCTCGTCGGTCGCCATGAATCCGATCATCAAGTTCACAACGTTGTTCGGCTTACTGGCGGTCGAATTGGCCGTCAGTTTGGAGGCGAGCAATCCCACGCTCAAATATCAACTCGCGGCCGGATTTTTCGTCGTGTCGGTGATTTTCGTTTGGCGTTCCTTCTACGCCATGCGGATCGGAGCCCACCAATCACCCGTGAAGGCGTAGTATTGTTTCGCGTGTATATATCGCCAGACCTATCTCGGCGTCATTCCGGGCTGAGCCCCGGAATCCATTTCCACGGATGGGGGGCCCGCCGAACCGCACCGATCCGAGAGTTTAGTGCATACGTCACAAGTTGATTGCCCACAATTTACTAGAACTCTGGCGAGTTCCGCTACCATTTCACGAAACGCGCTCTAGCTATCTTTGGGCAAATCGCGTTTGCAGTAGTACCAGTCGATGCACTCGAGTCCTTCCTTCGAACGGGCGTCGACTGCGTCGGCGGTATGGGGCGGCGGAAGAATGACTTGATCGCCCGGCTGCCAGCCTTCGGGTGTGACGACTTTGTGCGCGTCCGAGACTTGCATGCCCTTGAGCAATCGCAACAACTCTTCGATCGACCGTCCGTTGGCGGGCGGATAACAGAGGATCGCCCGCAAGATCCCGTCGGGATCGATAAAAAACGTCGTCCGAACGGTCGACGTGTCGCTGGCCCCCGGCATGATCATTCCGTAGGTCGATGCGACGCGCATCGTCACGTCTTCAATGACCGGAAACGGGATCTCGACGCCGAATTTTTCTTTGATGTTGCGAATCCAAGCTAAATGGGCAAAGTTGCTATCGATCGACAGCCCCAACAAGTCGCAATTCAAGGCCTGGAATCGCGGAAAGGCTTTTGCAAACGCGATGAATTCGGACGTGCACACCGGTGTGAATCCCGACGGGTGCGAGAACAACACCAACCACTTGCCGCGGTAGTCGATCAGCTTGCGCTCTCCCAACGTTGTCCACGCCTTGAAGTCGGGAGCCGGTTCGTTCAATCGCGGCAGTGCACTTTGGCGGTGTTCGTTCATGGAAAAACTCCTGGCCCGATCGGCTTAGCACAGTCAGGCACCTTGCGCAACGCACGAGGACCGTGCCACGCAATCTTCGTGAATGACACGTTCATTGCCAAGCAGGCAAGGTCGAACCAGAATCCCCTTCACACCTGTGTCGCAACAGTTAAGCGAAACGCGCTCCGAGCCATCGTGGGACTCGAAAACTCGTCCCATCCTACAGAAGATTATCGCCGATCCGTGCCTTGGGTTTGCCAAGTCGCTGACGACTCGCTGGAACTTGAGAATCGTGACGACGTGGGGAAAACCTCCGGCGCGGTCATTTCTGATTCTGCATTCAGAGAGGCCGGGACGACGATCGATTTCTGCTGAGACAATCGTTTTGCGTCCAACAAAAAATGACTGTTGAGGACGCTCCGATACGAAGGTCCAACGTTTTGATTTATCGAAAAGAGTCCGGAGCTTGACGGGGACATCGTCGATACAGGAGCGGTTGCAATCGTCTCATGTGGTTCTTCGGTTGGAATCAAGCGCGACGGACGCAGAAAAAGGTCGTCGGAGCTAGACAGCGAAGCGGCGAACGGTGTGTCAGCGAGATTGGTCTCCGCAGTTGCTTCTGTATTCCGGGCAGGATCCGCGGTCGGCGCTTCGGCCGCCGCTGGCATACTTGCTTGAGCAATCATCGGTTCTGGCCGTTGGACCGAACCGGCTGCGTTGCCCACGGGAGCGGCAGAGATCCTTGGTTGGCTGAATCTGGTCCGGATTGACGACGAGGGCTGTTCGGGCGCGGCCGGCGCCAGGTTGGGCGTCGGCTCTAGTTGAATCTCGATCGGAACGGCGTTTTGCAGATTCGGGATATCAGGGAAATTCTCTGGATTTTGTTGGACGGCGCCACAGGCGACGCCAATCGAGGCGTCGATCGTTCCGGGATCGATCCAAAAGCCGTCATCCGTCAACTGCATCGTCCCCAAGTCAAAATTGAGATCGCGCCGCAAGGCTTCGTAGGTGACCCAAACGCCGAGAAACGAATTTTGGTCGTTTTGCAAGCGGTTCAAGGCATCGGTTAGGTCGCGCGCAGTGGTGGAACCGAGTTGACTTCCTCCGGCAGCACCTCCAATGCCCTGGGGCGGCTCTTCCAATCGCAAGCGGGATTGTTCCACTTGTTGCACGCTGACTTTAATACTGCGACGATTCAATTCAAAGAGGATCTTGTTGAGCTCGATATTGCGTAGCGTCTCGCGGAGCCCTTGATTGACTTGATCCTCAAACTCGTAATAGTCGCGGCGATCGCGCTGGTATTGGATTAACTGTTGGCGATATTGATTGCGCTCCGCCAATCGCGTGATCGGCGAATCGAAGCGGAATCCGCCGCGAAATTGGCCTGCCTCGTACCGGATGCGAAAGGGATTGTCGCCGACGTTGCCGAGATCGCCTTCGAATACCAAATCGAATTGGCTTTCGAGCTCGTCCGCGACGACTTCGATTCCGCGCCAGCTATCGACCAAGCTGGCACGAGCATTCATCCAGTCGAGGCGGCAGCAACGGGCGATTTGCAGGGCTTCTGTGGCGGACAAATGGATGTTGGCCAGTTCGATGGAATCGGTTCGGGCGCGGGCCTGGATAAGCGAGATCTCAAGCGAAATCGAGGCCAAATCCGTCAACTGTTTGGGGATCTCCGACAAGAGCCCTTCATCCAATCGAATGTACAAGTCTGTGGGCGGCAGTGATTCGCCGCGCGCGATCGTATCTTCCACCGTGGCCTGGAGTTGTTCGATCGAGGACTGGGTCTGAGCCAGCTTGGCGACGAGATCTTCGAGTTCGGTCAAGAGTAGATCCGGATCCTCCAGCGAGGCGTCTTCGAGGATTCCAGTTTCGATGTCGTATTGCATTGCCCCTTCGGATTTGACCAATTCCCGCAAGGTCGTCAGGGCCCGGACGCGCCGTGGGCGGACTTGCCGCAAGTATTCGATGTCGGCCCGAATGCGACCCATATCGCTCACCGAAATCTCTTGGATCGACGGGCTGATTTTTCCCAGCAATGGTGTGATCGCAGCGATCTTCTGTTTGAGTTCTTCGGACCAACGAATGCCGTACTCTTCGTTCAAGTCTTGCGGTTGAATCGCGGGAGCTGCTTCTGGATTGGCTGGGTCGACGGCCGCGGCGGGCGGAGGTTCGATTAAGAAGCGATTCGATTCGATATGCGCGGACGCATCCAACAAGACATTGCCGACGTCCACTTTGAGCTCGGCGATTCGGTACTGTCGTTGGTTGTTCTCGTTATCGATAAGTTCGAACTGCCGCAAAAATGGATCTCGGATTTCAATTGGTAGGTCCGGCGGCAATCCTAATTCACGCTTGAACTGATCCAGTTGCGTTTCATAGTCGACTCGCAAGGAAAGCAACCGGCTCTCGGATTGGTACAACGTGCCTTCGGTTTGGCTCAGTTGCAGGGACTCGTGCCGCTCCGCCTTGTGGAATTCGATGAATTGATCCAAGACATTGCGCAACGAGGAGACGTTGAACTCTTGGATCCGAATTGTTTGCTGCGTGCGCAGTAAGCCAAGGACGCCTCCCGCGCTTCCCGATCCTTGGGATGGTGGATTGAGGAAGTTGCCCCCGCGTTGCGGTCCGGTACCGGCGTTGCGGCCGGTCGTGATCAACAAAAAGAACCCTTGGCGAAAACGTTCCATCTGCCGCACGTTGGCCAACAAGGTCCGTTCCGCCTGCGTCAGTGATTCCAAAATGACGTCGCGCCCGGCGCCCCGCAACAGAGGTTGCACGAACGAAAAATTAATCAGCGTGCTGGCGGATTGCGTGTTCGGCCCGGCAAATTGCCAGAGAACGGAATTCGCCAAACCGATCACCAACTCCGAACCGGTTGCCCCCAACCGGGTCAATTCGGTGCGTCCGGTCGAAAATTCCGCGGTGGTACTGGAACTGCCGGGGCTGCCGCCGCGGAATCGACCGGAATGCGTCCAGAATGCGTTGAACCCGGCGAACATTTGCGTATCAAAACCAAATCGCTCCAAGGAAACATCCAGCGCGGAAAGATACAACTCCTCGCGCTGCCGTTGATACGTCGTCGAATGCGTTAGCGCTAGATTCACCGCGCGCGTGCTATCGATGATGACATTGCCCCGTTCATCCACGGGCAAGTACGCCATCCAATCAGGACTTTCCACGTAGTCGGTGTCGCCGTTGGCGTGCCAACGCGAATAGCCCGGCTTGTCGTCGACCAATTGCATGAACTTGGCCGACGTCGGATCGTCCGGCGGCAGCGGCGGGTGGTCTGCCGAAAAGGGATCATGCATCCGCGATTCTGGTTTGACATGAATCGTCGGGTCGGGCAAATCCCACCGCGGATCATTGGCTTTCTGGCGAACGAGGGCATAGACTTCGGCATCGGCCTGGCGGCGATAGTAACCGCGATGGCAACCCGCGCCGAAAAGCGCGATGCTTAGTAGTAGTAGGGCGAAGGTGCAACGAATGAGCGGCACGGGAACAACTCCTGGATCGACGAGTTGCGACGAAAACCGGATTGACGATGAGACGCCATCGGTCACGGAAACTTTGCGGGGAATTCCGTGCACGCCGAAAGTGTCGGTTGTCAGTGATTTCGGGGTTATCCGCGGCCGCTCTTGAGAAAAGATAGCCCTTCCCTCACCAATCACCGCGCTTAACAGCCGAAGTTGTTCGGGTGGCGCAACTTAGGGCGACCATTCGGGGAAATAGTTAATTGACAGCCTAGTTTGCCCAATTTATGATCGATGACTGCTTCCGGTTTTCCCGTTTTCCAGCATTTCAATTGACGAAGTTAGATAGAATCGAACCTTAGAGCTTGGCCGAGACGTTCATGGACATTCCCATAATCACGATTGCCGTTTTAGCGGTAATTGCGATCGTCTTTATAATTGCGCTGGTCAAGTCGCGTTCGTCCGTCCATTGGTTGCATTTAGTCCTGGTCTTTTTGACCTTTTCGACCACCGTCGCCGGCGCGATTATCTTGTCGCGTTCCTATAAAACGCGGGCCGCCTGGCAACTGCAATATAAGAAAAATAAAGACGCCTACGAAGATCAGAAAGCAAAGTACGAACAGGTGCGCGACGGTTCGCCGCTCAGTACCACTTCGGACCTATCTTCGGTGCGTGGCACAACCAGCGCGTTGATGTTGGAGACTTTTGGCCAAGGTCGGCTTTGGTCGAACGGTACCCCGGAAGTCCAAGGCGAGAATATTGTCTTGACGTTGCCGACCACCACCGCGGACGTCGATCAGCTCTTTACCAACGATCAACCTGCCACGCAACTCCAGCCGCGGATGTTGGTTTATGCGTTCCGCGACGGAATCATTCCGGACTCGGTGTACGTCGACCCAGACGCAGAAGACCTTAAAGATCTGACCGCGCCGACACCCGCGGCGACCGGACCGGCGATGTATTTGGGAATCTTGCAAGTGGTGAGTGTCGAGGGAAGCAAGGTGACGTTGAAGCCCAACAACACCCTCAATACGCCCGAGCGCAAACTGCAACGTGACGCCCAAGGTCAAATCGTCATTCAGAACGGCAAGCCGGTCATCGAGAGCGCCCCCATCTTTCCGGAGATCACCCACGAGTTTGAAGCGCCCTCCGGGACTTGGACGCTGTTTGAGAAAGTGCCCGTGGATCTCCGCGATGCATTCAAGCGACTCAAGCGCAATATCCGAGACATCGATCCGTTGGCCGATACGACAGATATCGACCAGTATCAGGAGCGCTATCGCAAGGAACTCACGCAGTTCATGCCTGCCGAGAGTTTTGGGCTGAGCCTCGACCAACCGGAGCAAGCCGCCAGATACGAAGCCATCATCGATCGCTACGCATTCGATCTAATGCGTCTCGTCGACATCAATAAATGGATCGCCGATCACAAAGACGAGCGCGCGAACACCTCATTCGATCCGCCCACCGATGAACGGTTCGTCAGGCTCAAGTTCAACGAGCGATCTCAGGAATACGAAGTCGACTCGAACACGGGAAACGTGCGCGATAGCGGAGCGTTCGACAACCGAGGCCGCGCGGTCTTGAACATCCTTTGGGCGACGCCTGACGGGACCGGGAAGATTCGCTTGGACAAAGACGCCGTCGTCATCGTCGATCCCGAATCAGCCGTTCGGTTGAAGGAAGCAGAACAGGTCGAAGATCTGGGCGAAATCTACGTCCGACGATTGAACGATTTTCCCGCGCTGACGTCGAATTACAATCTGGAACGAGAACGATTGTTTGACGTCCTGCTGCGATTGGTTGATGAAATCGAGAAGCTCAAAATTACCGACGCCGACACGCAAGCCCAAGAACGACAGCGCGCCCAACTGATCGACCAGTTCACGCAAGATATCGCGAACGTGCAAAACGACGTGCAAACTATCGACGCGCTGCGCGCGGAGCGGGTGCGTGAAATCATCGATCTGAAAGAGCAAATCAATCGCCTGCACAAAGTCATCGGGCTGCAATACGAAGAGATCAAGCGACGGTCGACGCAACTTCTCAACACATCGCGCTAAGCAATTACGAATTACCAATTACGAATGCCGATTCAGAATTCGAAATTGCCAATTCGTAATTCGTAATTCTCATGAACGTCCAACAGCTCTTGGTTGTCTCGCTCGAGACATCCGACTTGATTTGCCTTGGTTATCTACAGGATTTGTCGGACGATGATTTGATGCTGCGACCGCACGTAGGATGCAATCATTTGAACTGGCAGATCGGACATTTGATTCAATCCGAGCACGAAATGATGCAGCGAGTCGCCTCGATGCCGACCCTGCCCGATGGCTTTGCCCGTCGCTACACCAAAGAAACGCAAGGCTTAGATCGACGCAACGATTTTTGCACCAAAGACGAGTTGTTTCAGGCGCAGCAGGAACAGCGGGCCGGTACGTTGGCGGCCTTGGGCCAAATCAGCGAAACCGACCTCGACCGTCCAACCGGAGTCGATTATGCGCCGACCGTCGGAGCGCTGTTGGCCTTGATCCCCGCACATTGGCTAATGCACGCCGGCCAATGGGTCATTGTCCGCCGCGAATTGGGACGGCCGTTGCTGTTTTAAACGATGTTCCCGCGGGTTGGCAACGAAAAACTCGTCGACCACGGTTTCATCGTGCTGATATCCAAACACTGGCAGAGCCAGTGGCACACGGAAACTCGCTTCGGTCTTGTGTGCCACTGGCTCTGCCAGTGCTGTTGTTGGGATAGGCACCCAAATATTTGTCATTTCAAGTCGGACTGCCGTCCGATCCATCCCCAGCGCCAGAACGTAATCATCATCACGACGGAGATGGTCGCCATCAGCCCAAGCACGGTTATATATCCGTACGGCCAACCCAATTCCGGCATACTCCAGGGAGAGGCATCGGTGTTGAAATTCATTCCGTACACACTCGCAATAAAGCTGAGTGGCATGAAAATCGTCGAGATAATCGTCAACACCCGCATCACGTCGTTGGTCCGTTGATTGATGTTGGCGTACTGGAGCTCTCGCAAGTCCGAACAGAGTTCGCGAAATGTTTCGGACAAGTCGATCAGTTGAACCGTGTGATCCTGGCAGTCGCGCAAATGGAATCGAGTCTCAGCTTGGAGGATGGCATGGTCGGATCGCAGTAAGCCAGTGATCGCATCGCGTAGCGGCCAGATCGCCCGCCGCAGGGTGAGTAAGTTCCGGCGAATTGCGTGGAGTTCCCCAATCATGCCGCGCGCCCGAGGAGCTTCGGCGATTTCTTCAAGAACATCGAGTCGCTCCCCCAATTGCTCCAGCGGCGAGTAATAGCTGTCGATCGAGGCATCCAAGAGGAGGTACATCAGAAAGTCCGCGCCGGATCGTCGCGTCTGCGGATTGGCCCGTCGAATCCGATCCCGCACCGCGCCCAAACAGTCCCCAGGCCGCCCTTCTTGAAATGTGATCACACAATTCTGGCGCAGAAACATCGACAGTTGCTCCGTGACCAGCGAATCCTCCTCGGTCGCTGCCATCCGCACGACCAGGAACAAATAGCCGTCGTATTCTTCGACTTTGGATCGCTGATAGACGTGGTGGACGTCTTCCAGCGCCAAGGGGTGAAGCCCAAACAACGCACCGATGCGCTGGATCATTGCGACATCGTCCACCCGGTCCACGTTCAACCAGTGAACGAGGTCGGGTTGCTTCAAGTACGAAGGAAGTTGAGTGATATCATCGATTTCGCGTTCTTGAAAATCAGACGGCCCATAACTGATCAACTGGATGGTCGTTCGCGCCGCGGCACTGCCGGTGGGCGAATCGGTCGTCGGACGGGGCTCCATGATGGCTCCTTGGAATTCTCAGCATCATAATCCCAAGCGGCCGGACTGAACATCGACTCCGACCAACCTGACCGAATACCGAAAAAGCGATAAGATGATGACGGCGTGTGGGGCAAGTTGAAATCCGATTTCCTTCGATAGGCCGCATGGGACTTCACGACCGGCACTACTACCGCGATGGCGAGCGAATGCGCTACGACTGGGGCGGATCTGCGCGATCCGCCGTCGCGACGTTAATCATCGTGAACGTGGCGATTTTCG
This sequence comes from Pirellulaceae bacterium, assembly GCA_041745295.1. GTDB lineage: Bacteria > Planctomycetota > Planctomycetia > Pirellulales > Pirellulaceae > JANMEB01. The sequence goes on from JBGTJE010000043.1 coordinate 24,272, forward strand.
TGATCGACGCGTTCACCCCCGGCGGGGGCGGCTGGCTAATGGGAAAACTCGAACTCGATGCGCAGCTCTTCCAGCATCCGTGGAATTTTTGGCAGCTTCTAACATATGGGCTCGGGCACGCGGCGATTAATCAGTCCGCGGGCATCTGGCATCTGTTCTTCAACATGTTTGGGTTGTTCATTTTCGGCGTGCCTGTCGAACAGAAGTATGGCAAAGCCGAGTTTATTCGCTTTTATTTGCTTGCCGTCGTTTTCGCAGGCTTCGTCTGGGTCGTGGCCCAGTCGATTTCGGGTGGGCAAGGATCGGTCATTGGCGCTTCGGGGGCGGTCGCGGCGGTGGTCGTGCTGATGGCGCTCAATTTTCCCTATCGAGAAATGCTTTTGTTGGGCATCATCCCGATTCAAATGTGGATTTTGGCCACGATGTATGTCGTCTACGATTTTATTGGCAGCTTTGGATCCGACACGAGAGTTGCCTACGTCGTTCACTTGGGCGGTGCCGCGTTTGCCGCACTCTACTTTTTTCTGCATTGGAATTTCAGTCGCCTTGAACAGGTCAAGAAATGGGTTCCGTTTGGCCGCCCGCGATTGCGAGTGCACAAACCCAAGGAAGATCGGTTGCAGGACGAAGCCGATCGAGTGCTCGAAAAAATTCACCGTTCCGGCGGGTCCAGCTTGACGCGCGGAGAACGCAAGACGCTCGAGCGATATAGCAAACAAATGCGCGAGCGGCGAAAACCTGACTCGTAAGCCCCGATGGCGTCGATTGAATCGGCAAATTACTGGCAATCCGGCCGGGCTCTCGCTATCATGAAGTCCATATCGGTGGGTTGAATCCGTTGGTGGCATCGAGCGGCATGTGCGATGATGAGAATTGCGTCGATCATTTCAGGGACCTGGATCGGTGTCCTGCTGAGCTTGAGCTGGGCGGGCGCCCAGGATGAGCCCGCGCCGGTTGGGGCGAAAAACTTGATCCGCAATGGCGATTTCAACGCCATCAACGACGAAATGCCGATGGGTTGGAAGACATCAACCTGGGGCGGATCCGCCCAGTTCGAGATCGATCGATCGAACGGTCACCGCGAATCTCCCTGCGTGAAAATCTCGTCCGTAGATGGCGCCGACGCCAGTTGGAGCTATCGCGTCCCCGTCAAGCCGCACACCGATTATCGCGTGACGATTTGGGCCAAGACCGACGACCTCCAACTCAACGGGGGCTTGGGTGTTCAAGTCAACTTCCATGAACTTCAAATGGAAGGTAAGTCAACACCGATTTCCGGGACGAATGACTGGACCGAAATTACTAGCGAAATCAATAGCGGAGCACACGACGCATTGCTGCTCAATCTGCTCTTTGGAGGCTGGGGGAATGCCACCGGGACCGCTTGGTTCGACGATGTTTCGCTCGAGGAAATCGCCGGCTCGCTTCCTACGATGACCGAGGCCGAAGCGGTCGCGTTCTTTGATGAAAGAATTCGACCGATTCTCAGCGAACGCTGCTTCGAATGCCATGGCAACAAACCGTCCGAGCTCAGCGGCGAACTGGCCCTCACCAGCCACGAATCAATGCTTAAAGGAGGCGAATCCGGACCCATCGTCGACCTCCAATCACCGCTGCAGAGCCTCTTCCTCGAGGCGATTAACTATGAAGCCTTGGAAATGCCCCCCGATGGAAAACTCCCGCAAGCCGACATCGATCTGCTAACCACCTGGGTCAAGCTCGGAATCCCTTGGGGAACTGAGATCTCAATCGCGGGGAATGATGCCGGGCCAGCCAAAGAAAAAAAGCCAGTACCTGAGGTCAACGAAGAAACCATGAAATGGTGGTCGTTTCAAAAAGTGGTTCGGCCCAAGCCGCCCGCCGTCGCGAATAACGACTGGATAAAAAACGACATCGATCGATTTGTCCTCGCCAAACTGGAAGCTGAAGGTTTTACTCCTGCCACGCCCGCCTCGCGCCAGACGCTCATTCGCCGGGCCTACTATGATCTGATCGGATTGCCGCCAACGCCCGCGGAAGTGAGACAGTTTACACAGGACGCCGATCCAAAAGCCTTTGAGAAACTTGTCGATCGACTCCTCGCCTCGCCGCACTACGGCGAAAAATGGGGCCGCCATTGGCTCGACCTCGTCCGCTATGCCGAATCAAATAGCTTTGAACGCGATGGCACCAAACCGTTCGTCTGGCGCTATCGCGACTATGTCATCCGATCCCTCAATCAAGACAAACCGTACGATCAGTTCCTCCGCGAACAACTGGCTGGCGATGAATTGCCCGAAGCCACTCCCGAAACGATCATTGCCACAGGCTACTATCGCCTGGGGGCTTGGGACGATGAACCCGCCGATCCGCTGGCGGCTAAATACGACGACTTGGACGATATCCTGGCAACCACCTGTCAGACGATGATTGGCCTGACGGTCAACTGCGCGAGGTGCCACAACCACAAGATCGATCCGATTCCACAAAGCGACTACTATCGGATGTTGTCGATGTTCAACAACATTCGCCGCTACGGAATTCGCGATGAAGCGACCGTCACCGATGCCTCGGTCCGCACTATGGGCACGGCGACAAGTCCGGCCGAGCAGTCCGCGTACGAGGCCCGGCTGGCCGAGTTAGAGGCGGCATTGCAAGCTCTTGAAGCAAGGGTCATACCCAACTTTTCTCCCGTGGAACACCAAGAGTTCCAATATCCGCGCAATCGAGCGGCCTTGCTCCAGGCTCGAGTCGGAAAGCTTATCAACGTCGAAGAATTCCAATCCTATCGGACCCAAACGCGGGAATGGATGGATCTCAAAAACAATCCCCCGGCCGGCGAAACACAAATTCTCTGCGTTAAGGAATCGGGGAGAGAGCCACCTGCGACGCACGTACTTGTGCGCGGCAATCCGCATGTGCTCGGTGAGAAGGTAAAACCCGGATTTCTGACGGTGCTTTCGCCCCCCGAGCCGGAAATCAGCGCCCCGAAATCGGGCGAAACCTGGGGCGGCCGTTTGGCTTTCGCCGAATGGGTGACCAGGCCCGATCATCCGCTCACATCGCGCGTCATGGCCAATCGCCTATGGCAGTATCACTTCGGACGCGGGATCGTCCGAACGGCCAGCGATTTTGGCTTTCAGGGTCTCCCCCCAACGCACCCCGAATTATTGGACTGGCTCGCCGCGGAATTGGTTGATAACCAATGGCGGCTCAAATCGATGCACAAACTCATTATGATGTCGGCCGCCTATCAGATGTCGACCGACTTCAACGCCGAGGCCTACGCCAACGACCCGGCCAACGATTGGCTGTGGCGGTTCGACATGCGCCGCCTGAGCGCCGAAGAAATCCGTGACTCGATTCTTGCCGTCAACGACACCCTCAACCTTCGAGCGATGTTCGGCCCCAGCTTTTTCAGCGAGCTCGCCCCCGACGTGCTTGCCGGACAATCTAAACCTGGCGATGGATGGGGCAATTCGAGCGAATCCGACCGCAGTCGCCGCAGCATCTACATCCACGTCAAACGATCGCTGAAAGATCCGCTGCTTGCTAATTTCGACGCGGCCGATACGGATTTTACGTGTCCAGTTCGCTTCACAACCACGCAGCCCACCCAAGCCCTCGGACTACTCAATAGCCAATTCTCCGATCGTCAAGCCGCCGTTTTTGCCCAGGAGGTGCTCCGGCTAGCACCCGACGATCGATCGCAACAAGTCCAGTTGGTGTTGCAACGGGTCTTGCAGCGCGATCCGGATGAGAATGAAGTCCGCCATGGATTGGACTTGATCGAAAAACTGACCCGCGACGAAAAACTCCCGGCCGACGAAGCCTTGAAATATTTCTGTTTGCTCGCACTCAATTTGAATGAATTCATGTACCTCGATTAAAAAACTATCCAAAAGCCAGAATCGTTCCCTCGCCCCGGCTTCCGGGGAGAGGGTAGGGTGAGGGGCATTTGGGTTTTCGGATAGGCTTGACATCGACAACTTAATTCCCTTTTCGTATTCCCTTCCCCGAGCCAACCTGCGAAATGCTGCCGAGGAAGAATTCTTATTCCCTCCCCCGGCGCTTCCACGTGGGGAGGGCTAGGGAGGGGGGGCTTTTTTCTTTCTTCTTTTTCTTCCTTCTCCTCACCTCTCAAGCCTCAAGCCTCACGCCTTACCCCCTCCGAGTCCCGCCATGACCGAACTTGATCAACTCGAAATTCCCAAGCCAGCATCCGCGCACGGAGACTTCTGTCGCCGTACGCGGCGCGAGTTCTTCTGGCAAGCCGGCGGCGGCTTCACCGGTTTGGCGTTGGCTGGTTTGCTCGACGGCGGCTTTTTTAATGCCCAAAAAGTTTGCGCCGACGGGATCAGCGATTGGAAAAACCCGCTGGCCCCCAAGGAACCGCATTTTCCCGCGAAAGCCAAAGCCGTCATCTATTTGTACATGTACGGCGGCCCCAGTCACATCGATACGTTTGACTACAAACCGACGATGTACGGGATGGATAACAAAACCATCAAAGTCAAAACGTTCGGCCGCGGTGGCCATAAGAACGAAGGCCGGATCATCGAACCACGCTGGAAATTCAAGCAATACGGCCAGTGCGGAAAATGGGTTTCTGATCTTTTTCCGCACGTCGGTCAATGCGTCGACGACATCACGTTCATTCACTCGATGACCGCCGACTCGCCGATTCACGGCTCGGCCATGTTGCAGATGAACACGGGAAAAATCTTGAGCGGCAGTCCCTGTTTGGGTTCTTGGGTCAACTACGGTCTGGGAACGGTGAACGAAAACCTGCCCGGGTTTGTCGTGATGCTCGACGACAAGGGCGGCCCGATCAGCGGAGCCAAAAACTGGAACAGCGGTTATATGCCGGCGACCTATCAAGGCTGTGTGGTGCGCAGCGAAGGGACCCCGATCCTCGACCTGACGCGACCTGCCGCGATGAGCGACCCCGTGCAACGGCGAATTCTCGATTCGCTGCGACAATACAACGACGACCATCAAGCCCAACGGGCTGGCAATTCGGATCTTGCCGCGCGGATTGCGAGTTACGAGCTCGCCTATCGGATGCAAAGCGTCGCTCCCGAGGCAGTCGATATTTCGCGCGAAACCGCAGCGACCCAAGAGCTTTACGGAGTCAACGATCCCAAAACACGATACTTCGGCCGACAACTGTTGATGGCCCGCCGACTCGTCGAACGCGGGGTTCGTTTTGTGCAAGTCTATTCGGGTGGCGCCCATAACGATGACAATTGGGACGCGCACGGCGACTTGGAGATGAACCACAATTTACACGCCGGCGAAACTGACAAGCCGATTGCGGCGCTGCTCAAGGACCTCAAACAGCGCGGGTTGCTCGGCGAGACGCTTGTGATTTGGGGTGGCGAGTTCGGGCGGCAGCCGACCGCCGAATACGAAAAGGGAACAGGGCGCGATCACAACGCCTATGGCTTTACGATGTGGCTTGCGGGCGGCGGGATCAAAGGAGGGACGAGCTTCGGTCAGACGGACGAACTGGGTTCGGTGGCGGTCGAGAATCGGATGCACGTCAAGCGAATCCACGCCACGGTGTTACATCAGCTTGGCCTGGAACCCAATCGCCTTGCCTATTTCTACGGTGGACTCGATCAACGCTTGGTCGGCGTCGAAGGCGCCGAACCGATTCCCGAGATAATTGTTGAGAGTTGAGAGCGGCGCTGTGCGCAGGTCTCCTGACCCCGCACGATTTCTTTCCCTCCCCCGCGCGGCCAGCGGACTCGTAATTCTTATTCCCTCCCTCGGCGCGTCGACGCGGGGAGGGGGCTGCAGTTGCCTTTGGGGGCCAACCTATCCTGCACGATGGCGCGGTCTCGTTCCGCAACTACAGCAATCAATAGGTATAGAACGGAATACATTCCGATTTTTGGACTTTCGAATTGGAATGAATTCCATTTTGCGATGCAGCGTCGCCATCGCCAAACGTTTGCTGACTTCCGAGTTTCTGCCTCTTTAGCCTGTCCCCATTAATCTTCGGACTCTGTTCCGCTACAATTGCACTCCGGCGATTCGACGGCGGTTCCCTCGCGCGAACACCGTTTCCGGCACCCGTGTCATTCGTCCCATCGCCCCTATAGCTCAATTGGTAGAGCAACTGACTCTTAATCAGTAGGTTCTTGGTTCGAGTCCAAGTGGGGGCATTGATTTTCTCGGCGCCAAGCTAAATCGGTCGAGGAGGTTGTATTTATTGGGGGTTAATTCTCCCGATCCGTACGTTCTTTCGTTGCGCCGAGATCGTAGGTCGTGACTTCAAGGTGGTGACCGTACGGGTCTTGAAAATAGACCGAGTGGGCTAGGCCGTGGTCGCTAACGGCCAGTTCGCGGACCTCCACGCCCGCCCGGTCGAATACGGGGTTCTCCTTGACGTGCTGGAGAAATGCTTCGAATCCGAGCCGCGTGACGAGAAACGAGACCCGATGGAAGCCGGCGGGTGGACGGTGCATCGGAGGATCTCCGGTAAATAGAGCGAGCTTGGTACCGGCTTCGCCTGTGGTCAGCATGAGCGGTCCTCGGGGATCGTCGGCCCAATGTTCGAATTCTGTCGCGATGTAAAGCCCAAGCGTCCGCGCGTACCACTCGGCGGCGGTTCGCCGATCGGGGACGAAAAGCTCGACGTGGTCAATTTGATCGACGCGAAACGCGGGCATTTGGGTTCGCCTTTCGATACGAAACGGCGTATTGCGCTGAAAGAGTTTATCGAATTCGATGACAAATTGTTGCGAGGCGGAGCCTCGAAGACAGTGCGTTCCCAGGCGGGAGCCTGGGAACGAGCGTGCCGGCGGGGCGTGCGAACTGCGGAAAAACCGGAAGCAGCCGTGGGATTATGAACCTCGACAAATTACAGGACAGCCTCAAAATGGAGTTTTTGGTTTAGGCAGGGGGGATTAGAATGTTAGTACTAGCCACGACGAACAGGGCAAGGGGCAAGCGCGACCGACTTCGTCATGGCAACCTTGTGCCTTCGATTGGCGAAAGTGCGAATCACGCTCGACGAGAATTGATTCTGATTCTTGAATTATCGAGACCAGTGATGTCCGATCTTCGTTACATCGGTTCCTTTGCCGCCGTCGATAACGGTGGAAATTCGTACACGATTCACGAGTACATGAAGGTCACGCATGGCCGCGGATCGAGCGGATCGCATTCGTCACCCAATGCGCATGATTTGCGGACCGACGACGGCCGACACGTTAATCGGGTCAGCAAAGGGGTCTATGAAATCATGGGCTTTGAGACGATCCGCGTGACTTCGGACGATTCGGCGGCGCCGTGAGACCCGTCTCAGGAATATCCTTTAGTCGATTCCATTTGGGGACTATCGACGGGAAGCGGATCCGGATAAGTTTGCGCTTAGGGTTTCGGCAGATGGGCAGCAATTGATTGGTCAGCCGCGAGGGCACCATCATTCTTGACGACGAGGTTTCTATCCGATGAGCCATCCCATCTTGACGGTTACGTTCCAGAAGCCAGAAGCGTTCCGATTTGTCTGGATTAAGTACGTCCGGGGATTCGATCCGAGCCAACACTGCGCCAAATGCTTGGTCGGCGAAAACAGCAAGGCCCTTAAGTACGGCGAAATCAAGGACATCACGCGGGCCACCCTCAAGGAGCACCATTCACCGTTCATCTATATCTGCGGAGTCACGGATTGGTACGAGTGGAACTTGCATGTCGCGGGGTATTGGCGAGATGGTGAATTGAGTCAGTTCGAAGACGAGCGAGTCAACGTTCGCGTCGAAAACTTCCACCGGATCGAAATCTCGACAGCCGGAAATCCTCCGGCGGCAAAGGAATTCGCGATGTGTCGATGTTGGCAATTCGGATGGACGGCTTTCTCGGAAACGCCTAAGCCAGTGGAGTTATAATGAAATTGGCGAAGGGCAGCTTTGCGAGCTTGTAGCGGAACTCGACAGAGTTCCGGTGCAATTGAGTGCGACTTACCCAAAGTTTGGCGACTTCGGCTACATTTTTGTAGCGGAACTCGCCATCCCGGCGCGTCGGAACGGCCTGCATTCTGGCGAATTAAACTATGACGGACGCTGCACGTTTCAGAAGGTCCCCCCTCCCTAGCCCTCCCCGCGGCGGGGGAGGGAACAAGAAGTGCGCCCGCTGCCTAGCCCTCGGCGCGGTGGAGGAGGGAATAAGAATCGCATGAATGATGGACAAAGATTAACAACAGATTGAGATTCGGACGTATGGTAGATGAGATGCCAGTGAACCCGGAAGAAGCGGCGGCATCGTCCAACCACCGGAGCCCCAAGCGATTTTCCGTTCGCGAAGGGACCGAGAATTTCTACAGCGGTTCCGAACCTTTTTTCGCGTTCTTTACCCAGACTCAAGTGATCCTGAACACGCTTCGCTTGACATTGGACAATCAAGTCGTTGTTTCGACGAGCGATCTCGGTTCAAAAATGGAAAGTGCTCGCCGAAGCTTTCAACATTCCGGCAATCTTGTCATGGTCATTCAAGATGTGTCGCGAATTGCGGCGATGTTTCGCCAGCGCGTGCAATCGTGGGAGCGAGAAGTACAGAATCGCGAGCGAAACAAACACGGAATGAACGGCACGCTCATCCAGCGAATCAAGGCGGAGATCGCCCATGTCCGCAGCCGAATCCACGGGATCGATCGCGCGGTGATAAAACTCGAGGTCAAACTGCATCAGATGGCCGGCGAGGCGATGGACGAAAATCAATCGAAGCCGGAAACTCGAGGTAGCGAGAATGCACCGCCAAAGAATTCAAACTGACCGAGACCTATCCGGAATCTCCTGCGCCCCCTCCCTAGCCCTCCCCGCGGCGGGGAAGGGAATAAGAAGTGCGCCCATCATTCTGCCCTCTCCCTTGCGGCTCGCTTTAGATACAAGTTTTTGACTTGAACCGCGGAGCGGTGTTATGCGCTAGCCTGGGACGCAAGTCCCAGGTACGTTGGTGGGAAATTGGCTCGGAACCGTGAAGCGGTGGCATGATTTCCTAACGCATGCCGCCGCTCCGCGGCTCAGTCACCCTCCTTGTGCCGACCACCTGGGGCTGGCGCCCCAGGCTATCCCCTGCCGCCGCTTCGCGGCTCAAAAGATGTGCCTAACGACGAACGCCCCGCGGCGGGGGAGCGGGAACTACAATAGGCGGTGCGCAAGCCTTCAGGAAATCCGTTGTCGAACGAAAAGCGATTCAGGCGACGTCCAATCGTTGACTAGGGGAAACACAAGATGCGATCAAGATTGGTTTTGGCGTGGGTTGGCGTTCAACTGTTTTTGGCGACAGCGCGGCTCGTGGCACAGACAACAGGTGCGGTCGGCGACGATCGAGATCCGAAGGCCGCCGTCGAAAAACTCGATGTGGCCAAGGGGCTGGAGGCGACCCTGTTTGCTTCAGAGCCGGAACTGCTCAGTCTCACCAATTTGGACGTCGATCACCGTGGCCGAGTTTGGGTTTGCGAAGTGGTGAATTACCGCGGCCACAACGGAGAGCGCCCCGCAGGAGATCGGATCCTGATTTGCAGCGACACCAATGGAGACGGAATCTGCGACCAGACGAAAGTTTACTATCAAGGTCGCGACGTCGATTCGGCGATGGGCATTTGCGTCTTGGGGAATAAGGTCATCGTCTCGTGTTCGCCGAACATCTTGGTTTTTAGCGACGACGACGGCGACGATCTTCCCGACCGCAAAGAGCTGTTGTTCAGCAAGACGGGGAGCAGTCAACACGATCATGCCGCCCACTCATTTCAATTCGGTCCGGACGGCAAACTCTATTGGAATTTTGGAAACGAAGGCCATTCAATTCACGACGCGGCCGGAAACCCGGTGTCGGACTCGCATGGCCGACTGGTCGTCGATCGCGGTCAGCCGTATTGGGGCGGCATGGTCTTTCGCTGCAACTTGGATGGTTCCCACCTAGAGGTCTTGGCGCATAACTTTCGAAACAATTACGAGGTCGCGGTCGACTCATTTGGCACGCTTTGGCAATCGGATAATGACGACGATGGCAATCGCGGCGTGCGGATCAACTTCGTCATGGAGTACGGCAATTTTGGCTATCTCGACGAGAAAACAGGAGCCGGCTGGCAAAATAAACGAACGGGAATGGAAAGCGAAATTCCGCGGCGCCATTGGCACCAAGACGATCCAGGCGTAGTTCCAAACCTACTAGTGACCGGGGCCGGTTCGCCCACCGGGATCACCGTTTACGAAGGTTTCTTGTTGCCGAAACCGTTTTGGAACCAAATGATTCACTGCGATGCGGGTCCGAACGTGGTTCGGTCGTATCCCGTCGTTCGGCAAGGGGCCGGTTATCAAGTCGACCAAGTTCTCGATGTGCTGCACGGGGCGCGGGACAATTGGTTTCGGCCGGCCGATGTCTGCGTCGCTCCGGATGGCTCGCTATTTGTGACGGATTGGTACGACCCGGGAGTGGGCGGACATGCCATGGGGGACATGGAGCGTGGGCGGTTGTTTCGAATCGCCCCGCCGGGCACAAAATACGAAATTCGAGACTTTGACTTTGATCGGCCTGAGTCTGCGGTCGAGGCGCTCAAAAATCCTTGCAACTCGGTCCGTTTTCTGGCGTGGACCGCTTTGAAGCAATTTGGGGCAAAGGCCGAATCAGCACTGTGGAAAATGGCGAGCGATCCAAATCCTCGGTTTCGAGCCCGCGCTTTGTGGCTTCTATTGGAAATGGATGGCCAAGTCGAGGACACGCTGGCTCATGCTGCGCAGGACCGCGATGAAGACATTCGTTGCCAAGCGGTTCGTATGGCACGAAGGCAGAAATCAAACTTGGGAAAGTGGCTATCGCGCTGGATCGATGATCCCACGCCGTCAGTTCGCCGTGAGCTGGCGATCGCCCTGCATGAATATCGCAGCGCCGACGCGGCGACGCTGTGGGCGCAATTGGCCGTCGAATACGATGCGGGCGACCGCTGGTTTTTGGAGGCACTAGGGATTGCGGCGGACGATCGTTGGAACGAGTTTTTGGCGGCTTGGATGGCACGCGTGGGGAATGACTGGAAGAGTCCGAATGGAATCGACCTGATATGGCGAAGTCGAGCGGATCAGACGCCCGAGTTGATTGCGCAGTTATTGGAGGAAAACTCCATCGACTCATCAACTGCAATGCGTTTATTTCGCGCGCTGGATTTTCAGGATCCAAAACAACGCGATGAGTCGATGCTCAGATTGATTCGAAAGGCTGAACAGCTTGCCACGACCGAGAAACGACTACCGGTCGCATCGTTGATTGAAATAGCCTCTCGAACACCGAATTTCTTGGGAACCGATTTCCCGAACATTCGTGCGACGCTGGTTGAGTACTTAACCGATTCCGCACCCACGAACGAGTTTGTCGAGTTGGCTTCGCGATTTCGTTTTCCGGAGCTTGAGGATCGTCTGTTGCAGACCGTACTCACATCGACGGATCGCAACGAAATGGGTTCGGCGACAGGGTCAATTCTCGCGATGAAAGGCGGCCCACGGTTGCTTAAATTCATCAGCGTTTCCAAGGAACCACAACAGGTTGCTGTGGTGCAAGGTTTGCGCTGGTCCAACGCCGCGGAGGCGCGCTTTTTGTTGGAGTCACTTTTTGAAGATTCAAACTTGAGCGCCTTGGTGCGGAGCGAAATCGTCAAAGCCTTGGGGCAATGGCCCGAGGGTCAACTCTTTTTGTTGCAACAGGTGAAAGACGGAAAACTTTCCGAGGAGCTGCGATATCCGGCCGCCAATATTCTGCTCACGTCCGGTGACACAGCGATTCGAGATGAAGCCGCAAAGCATTTGGTGCTGCCGGCCTCGGCACAGAATACTCCCCTGCCGCCTTTGGCCCAGTTGATTGAACGGCATGGCGATTCACAGCGCGGACAGGACGTCTTTGTGAATGCCGGGACCTGTGCAAAGTGCCACATCGTCAAGGGCGCTGGGACGGAGGTCGGCCCGGACCTTTCGGAAGTTGGCAGCAAACTATCCGTCGAAGCGATGTACGAATCGATTTTGAATCCTAGTGCCGGGATCAGCCACAACTATGAAATGTACCGACTGTTATTGACCGACGGCCGGACGCTATCTGGAGTTTTGATCAGCAAGACGGCCAGTGAAATCATCCTCAAGGACAAAGAGGCCGTGTTGCTGAAAATCCCGGCCGCGGACGTTGACGAGCTAACTCAGCAGCAAAAGTCATTGATGCCCGACGACTTGCAAAAGCAACTCACCGAGGAGCAACTCGTCGACGTGATCGAGTACATGCAAACGCTGAAGAAGCAGTAAGTTCGTGGCCCGACGCGAATCATTGTTGCGATTCTTTCCCTCCCCCGCGCAGCGTAAGGATCGCCGTATGCTGTTTCGCGCGTCGCGACTCTTTCCCTTCCCCGCTTCGTGGTGAGGGATAGGGAGGGGGTCTTGATTTTGACAATGCCGTGACCATCCCCTCTTGGATCTTTCAAGCACAGCGCGCCCGCGGCACAGCCGCATTAAACTCGAAGCTGGACTTACGCGCTCTTTGATTTGAATTGTACATAGAGCGTTGTCGGCGCGTTTTCAAAATACTTGAATAATGCCGGACACAACCAGCCGTCGAGGTCCAACGCCGGGCTGTAATACCAATTGCCGCCGTGCTCTTCGCGCCGCCATTCGAATACCGCACCGTAGCCCGGAAATGGTCCAGCAGAAAAAATCATGGTGAATCCGGCTTCGGCGTTGGGAATGTCGCCGACCATCTTGTCAATGATCGTGTCGGCGCCCGACACGAATGGCTCTTGGACAAGGCCGACTCGGTCGTCGTCGAAGACCCACATGCCTTCGTGCTTGTACGGGTGAATTGCGATAATCGTGTTCATTGTCGTCGTCTTTAAGTGAGTATTAGGCTGTGTCTCAAAACATGCCATGCGCCGTAGTGTCATCAGCCGCAACGCGCTAGCGTCCGGTACTTAAGCTGTTGTTCAAGAAAAACCGTGGGCTATCGCCCTGCGGCTGATGCATTGAAACACCGCATAGTTGTCCTCAACGGACTAGTGTGAGGCTTGAGGCGACAGGCGTGAGGGAAGAACGGGGACGGACTCCATTCTGATTCCTCAAGCCTCACGCCTCATCCCTGCTCACGGTCGCCGGCCTTCGGGGAGGAATAACTCGTTGACCTTGTTCGGGACGACCGCATCGGCCGCGGCGCCGTTCCAAGGCGGGATGGCGGACTTGCCGGGGGGATACAACGACTCCATTGGCTCCCAGACTTCGTCGACTTTGTCGGTGAATAAATCGCCAATCAATAGGTCGGTTAGTTTTCCTTTGAGATGGGGAAACTGACGGACGAAGTGGCCGAAGCTGAATCCGTCATAATACTCGCACACCAAGCGACGCATCCGATCGACCCCTTGGTTGAAGCCGTCTCCCCATTTGCCGAGTTGCTCGACCGAGACATCATCGCGACCGATGCCCTCGATGATCGCATCGGCAGCCATTTCGCCGGACTTCAAGGCCAACAAGACCCCCGACGAATACAGCGGGTCCAAGAATCCCAGGGCATCGCCGACCAAGACCCAGCCGTCGCCGGCGACTTTTTTCGCGCGATATGAATAGTCCTTGGTTGCAAAATACCCCGTGGTGCGTCGCGCACTCGCGACCCGATCGCGCACCGCCGGGCAACGCTCAACCTCTTCGGTGTACGTCTGTTCGTGGCTCCCTCGATCCTTAAACAAATAATCGAACGGTGCCACGACTCCGACACTCACGATGTTGTTGTGGAGCGGGATATACCAAAACCAGCCTTGTCGGTTCGCAGTTTGCAGGACGATGGTCGCTCCTTCATCTTTGCCCGTGTCGCGGTATGCTCCCTCCCAATACGTCCAGATCGCCCCTTTATTCAGCACGGGATCCCACACCCGCAGCTTGCAACGATTCTGCAGAAGACCGCTTTGGCCGCTGGCGTCCACCACGACTTTCGCGCGGATCTCCCGGTTCGTGCCGTCTTCCAAAATGACTTTTACTCCGACGGCGCGGTCGCCTTCAAAGATTACGTCGCGTACCCGTGCCCCTTGATGGACCTCAACACCGTTCTCGCGAGCATTGGCGATCATCATTGCGTCGAATTCGCTGCGCACGACCTGCCAAGTCTGTGAGCACTCGTGCGGCTTGTTATCCCAAAAGTAAAACGGGGCCGACAATTTGCCGTTGGCGTTAACGAATTGCACACTGTATTTTTTGACAAAGTGGCTCTGTTGCATCTTGGGGAGCATCCCCAGCCGTTTTAGCACCCAGTACGTTTCCGGGATCAGCGACTCGCCGATATGGAATCGTGGGAACCGGTCGCGCTCATACAAGGCGACGCGTAGACCCCCTTGGGCGAGCAAGGTCGATGTCGTGGCACCGGCCGGACCACCGCCGATGACCACCGCGTCAAAATCTTTGCGATCGTTCGCAATTTCGTTCTTCATCTAAAATTCCTGTGCTGGCCTTTGGGTTAATGCACAAATTATACCTTGATTCACGTCGATTGCGCTTCGTTGGCAATGGAAGCCTGACGAGCAAGCGAAGAAACTTTTTCCCTCGTTCCCATGCTCCCGCGTGGGAACGCGCTGTCTTCGAGGCTCCGCCTCGGTCGGAGGGAGCCGACGGTCCATTGACTTCCCACGCAGAAGCATGGGAACCAGTTGAATAAATACGTTCATCGCTGGCTGGCGACGATCCCGTACGTAAACAGCGACAGGGCGATGATCGTCCCCCACTGAACGAGCGTGGACTGAAGCTTGGCTCGCGCGACGTAGTCGTTCGGAAGGGAAAGCTGCCTGAGGCGGCGAAAAACCGCAATCCGAAGGATCGCTGAAATGGCCAGGCATAACACGACGCCAATCGGAAAGGCCACAAAGAATAATCGCGGACTTGAATAGCCCAGCGCCAACACAAGCAGCATGATTCCAATGGGAAGATAGGTCGCCAGCGATCGTTGCTTTGAAAATGCGTCCACCAGCTTCAGCTTTTCGTCCGACGAAAGACTGGCGTAGTTTCGCTCGCTGAAGTACCGGTTTGACGCGATCGTGGCGAAGTAAACCAAGACGCCAATGAGAACAAACCCTTCTGGATTCATTCTGTTTTCTACCATTTCGGACCTAAAATCATTCGCCGCCCGTGCGGAGGTTCCATTATAAAACAACCCCGCCAGGCAGGCGGGTGCATTTTGTTTTTAGGTTGCAGCCATTTTTTCTTGTGCATTTTCGAACGCCCAACTTGCGAAGACTCGTAGGTTCTCGTCGTTATGCTCGAGCATGCGTGCATGAGTTGTTCTAGAGATGATTTATTTGGTCCCACGCCTACGCTTCGGGTTGGGATTGGAATCGGCGGACTATGCTTTTTAGGATTGATGTCGCTTTGGCACGGTGGATGCACTATTTAGGTCATGGCGAGGGGTTCGTTTTTCGGGCAAAACCCTAAACGGGCCCTTTCCTCGCCGAATTCAGCGAAAGTCCAGTGGATGGGCAATAAGCAAGGGATTGAGAGTATGACCAAATTGACGACACGTTGTCGCGAATGCGCAACAGTTTCGATATGTGTTTGTTTGACGTTGGCCGCCTCCGTGTGCGGATTATTATGGAGCGCAAGAGTCTTGACGGCTCAAGAAGCTGCCGTCTCGGTCTTACTGCAGGCACAGGCTCAAGAGAATATCTTGCCGCCTCCGGCCGTGCAGGCTCCTGCAGCGGAGCGTGTCGAAGCTCCGACGCCGTCGACGTACTCGGCTCAAGAACCGCGCGAGGATGTTGAAGTCTTGATGCGCGGACCTCTGCACGAAGCCTTTGCCAATGTGCACCAAACAAATCCAGTGGCGGGTCCGGTGATGGAGCAACGGCCGCCCGAACCCATTGAGGAACTACTGCCGGAGTACAAACCCGATGGTGAAAACATCAAGTGGATAACCGGATATTGGTCATGGGATGACGAGACGTCGCAGTTCATCTGGGTGAGCGGCCTTTGGCGCGAAGTCCCTCCGGGACAGCGCTGGATTCCGGGATATTGGGAAGAAGCCAACCCGGGTTTTCGCTGGGTCTCCGGATTCTGGACCGCCGCTGCGACCGAGGAACTTTCCTACTTGCCGGCACCTCCAGAAAGTCTTGAACAAGGTCCGTCGTCAGGCGCACCGAGTGATAACTATTTTTACTCGCCGGGAAACTGGGTCTACCAAAGCGAATCCTACCAATGGCAGCCAGGATACTGGCAGCCAAGCGTTGAAAACTGGGTTTGGATTCCGGCGCGATACATGTGGACTCCAGGCGGGTACGTTTACTGCGCGGGGTACTGGGACCGGTTGTTCCAGGATCGCGGCGTCTGTTTCGCGCCCGTTCGATTCATACAGCCCGTTTATTATCGGCCGCAGTTCTATTATCGGCCGGTTTGCCGCATCGTCACCAACGCCAGTATTTTTGTGCACTTGTTTGTTCGGCCAAGCTACGGTCACTATTACTTTGGCGACTGGTACGGCGATCATTATGGGCGGCGAGGCTACTGCTCGTGGGTCAATTACCCAAGCCGCTACCGGGGCTACGATTCGCTTTACAATTATTACCACTACGGGCACACCCCGTACCGCAACACGACCTTCATCCATTGGGCGGAGACTCAACATCGGCATTACGAGGATCACGCCGATTATCGACCGAGACATACCTATCGCGCGGAAAACTACCGCGATGACGACCACCAGCACGACGGCGACCGCGAACACGACCGGCGGCAAGTGTCGTCCGACCGTGAGGCGCCTTTGGTTGAAGATTTGGACCGCCACGTGCGAAGGGTCGCAAGCGCAACGAGCGGCGAGGGGCGCACCGCCAGCGCTCGGTTCCATCGCGTTGATGACGCCGATCAAAGAATTGCTCGCGAAACGGCCGTTCCGATTCGTGACTTGCAAGCCGCGCGGCACAAAATCGAAACGAGTCGACGGGTGAACACCGCTTCATTGAACCAGCAATCCAAGGTTGACGTGTCCAATGGCCGCGTTAGGGCTGCGAGGCCAGAGATCAAACTGGCGCTTCCCAAATCCAAGGAAATCGAAGGTGGCGTGAACCATGCTAGGTCTCGACCGGACAAAATCGGTAGCGAATTCGCCGTTGAGAAACGGGTCGCCTCGGATAAACCGAACGACTCGCGAACGCCCACTTTGAACCGAGGGCCTTCGTCCGATGCTCGCTCGGCTCGTCGAGCCGATGGAGAAAACGCCAATCGATTGAACGAGGCTAAGGGCTCAGAAAAATCTGACAAAGTGAACCCACGGCGACAGTCCGGCGCAACGTCTGTAAATGATGCGACGCCTCAAGCGTCGCCGAACTCTTCGGCTGATCGCAAAATCGGTGGCGCGGATATCAAACCTCCCAAGGCGACGCAAGCCGAACGGCCAACACGCGTACGCGATTCAAGCTCTGCGGAAAAATTGCCTCAGTCGAAGCCGGCGGAGCGCAATCGAATCAGAGACTCCGTGGCACCGTCGGGATCGCCGCCCGCCGGCGTTCCCCGAGAAGAACTAAAGCTCTCGCCACCGAGCGATCAGCCCAAGATCAAGCTCGATTCGGGTAACCGCAACCAAGCGGCCCCGAAACAAATCGAGCGATCGCGCGGGTTGAACCAAGACCGAAACCAAAATCAGGCCAACCCACCGCAGATTAAATCCCAAAAACAGGTCGAGCGGAGTGCACCGCGGAACGCTCCGGCGCCCGCAGCAACGCGCTTCGAACGGGCTCCGTCAGTTCTCAAGCAGGGTGGGCAAAATCACACCCAGCAACGCGCGAGGGATAAGCAAAACACGGTTATGTCACAATCGCCCCCGCGGCAAGCTCAACCGCAACCCAAGATCGAACGACACCAAGTTCAGTCGCAACCCAAGGTTGAACGGCGTACGCCGGAAGTGCGTCAACAATCCTTTCGACCCTCGAATCAAGAATCGAAATCCAATCGGGCCTCATCGGCACCCTCGCGCGGATCGGAGTCCAAGCGAGGCGGCGACAAACCCAAAAAGGATTAAAAGGGGTTGGCACCCCCCGAATACAAACACGACGCTCAAGCGAGTGGATCAAGATAGCGAACCATCGGGGTTTGGAAACTCACTTGTTCGGAACGCGAAACGGTTCGGAAGCCCCCGTCATCTAGAATCGAAACAAAAGCTTTCGCTCAGTAATGGACGCGCATCACGGCAAAACCGGTTTGCGCCAGAATTTTTGGGATCCCGCGGATCATGTCGCGGTCGATCTGCTTGATCGCCTCGGGCAATTGATCCCAGGCCACGAGATGCTCGCTACGCAACGGATCCTCTGGCGAGGGTAATCCCGGTCGAACGCCCGCCAACAATTGTCCTTCCATCCAAAGGTCGTGTTCGAACATCGCCAGCATTTCTAAATCGTCGCCGGGGAACTCCAGGGCGGACTCGTTGCTGCGCGAGGGGACCATCACGTAACTCGCCTTTTGCAGTTTTTTCGGGATGTTGCGGACGGTAACCCGGTTCGCCTCTT
This sequence comes from Pirellulaceae bacterium, assembly GCA_041745295.1. Taxonomy (GTDB): domain Bacteria; phylum Planctomycetota; class Planctomycetia; order Pirellulales; family Pirellulaceae; genus JANMEB01. The sequence goes on from JBGTJE010000043.1 coordinate 42,750, forward strand.
TGTGCTCTTCGGAAATTTCAGTATACGGACGGAGCAAGGGATGAGTTTTTTCTTGCTCGTTTTTTGCCGTTCCAAGTTTCCAGCCATCCCGCAACTTGCCTTGGCAAAACACATCGTGAGCTGCTTCGGCGAGCCGCTCGAGCAATTCACCCCTCAGTTCAATTTCTTGAACAATCGAAAGAAACTCTAAGCCGTTGACGTGCAGGTCGAGCTGGGCTTCTGACGGAAGGCAGGATCGCTCAAAACTAGAACGCCCAGCCAGCGCGCTCATGGCGATGATCGATTCGATCGAGCGGGCGCCGTGATGATATTGGCTAATCCGCAAAAACGCACGCAGCACACCTGGATCGATCGCCAGCCGACGCGCGCCGCGCTCATCGTTTATCAACCATTTCGCGTTGCGCTCGAAAATCGAACGCAACAAAATGGCGCGCCGAATAATGAAGTAAGGATCGGTACTTTGGTCTGTGATATGTCGATTGGGGCCGAGCACGTTGAGAAAGCCCTTGAGGCGGCTGATGAAGTCCGGACCCTTGACCGCTTTGAAGCCTTCGTCGCCGAACGCCGCTCCGAAACTAGCCAGTTGATGGCTGGTTCCCCCGGCAAAAACAAAGATGCAAGAACCGATCGGGTGGGTGACCTGCCCTTCCTGAAAACTGCCGTCCTGCATCGGCGAAAGGAAAAGGCGCAACCAACCCAAGGGAGTTTTATCCAACGCCGTGTCGAACTCGTCCCAAAATACCAACGGCAATTTCCCTTTGAGCGAAATGTCTCGCACTTGATGCAACGCACCCAACAGGTCATCGGGCCCGGTAAATTGAGACAAATTGAACGTTCGGACTTCGATCTGACCCGGTCGCACGGAGCGCGCAACTTGTTCCACGCCGAATGATTTTCCCGAACCCGGCGGTCCAAATACCGCAATCGAAAGCGGGCGGGTCTGCGGCTGACCGCAATACTCGCCGATCAAATTTTGAATGCTGTTGAGGGCTTCGATTTCGCGCCGGTCGACCGTTTGCAAAGCGCCGAATCTGCCGATGGGTACTCCGTTCAAGGCTCTCGTCAGTCCCCCGACAACAATTTGTTCCGCCAAAACGTCCAGCGATTGTCGCTGGCAGTCTTCGAGGATCGTCCAATATCCCTCGGATCCGCGGGTCGGCGGCGCCTCCAGCGGCCGGCGCAGCTTGTGCACAGGATCCTGAATTGGAGCTTCGGCAAGAATTTTGCGGTCGGTGGCCAGTTCGGCGGCGACGACTTCGAGTGGAAACGCAAGCTGAACCGAGTCAGAGGGAGACGCATACGTACCAAAGCCCTCTCGAAAGAGCCGCCGCATCCCGGCAATTCCGCTTTGAATTCCTCGGGCTAGATCGGGAGTTTCGCGATCGATCAGTAGCTGTCGTACGATTCCCGCAGTCAGCGTTGTCGTATTGCCGATCATTTTTCCCGGACGATCCCCTTCCCAACCTTCTTCCCCAACTTCCGGGTCGAAAAACAATCGTCCCGTTACGCGCGGCGTTATGGATTGCGAACTGCCATTATCAGAGTGTTGGCGCGAAAGCAGAAAGGCCCCCGTCGTGCCAAAGGAAACCACCGTGTGTGCGCAGCGGGACGTTCCGTTGACTCGTGGATTATACGTCAATTCCCAGAACAAATCCTGTGCCGTCCGCTCCCAAGATAGTTGGTGGCTGATCTGGACTTCGCTGTCGCGCAGGTCCTCGACGGTCATCACCACAATCAGTCGTTCGGCGAAGTGCTGAAGCAGGTGCTCCCACAATGGCCCCTGAACAACAGGCTTGGCGATTTTGAGCACGACCCAAACTTGCGATTGCGGATTCATAATCGATGGCGGCCAGAGCGATGTCTGTTCGCGAATGCCAAGTGCGGCATCATCCAAGACTACGACATCGGATTTGGTCGACTCCTGTTTTGCTGGCGTACCGGGCTTGGCGGTCATTGGCGACGCGCATCGATCGAGACCCAAGAATTGCGAGATTCGCCAGACGAGCTTGGGCTTGCCGTTCGATAATCTTTCGCCCGATAGATGAGGCTCCCATAACGCGTAGGAATGATTGAATCGCGCATCACTTGGAGCGATCCCTTCGTCGGGGATCGACGAGACTCGCAGCGAAAAGTCGGCCCGCCCAGAGTTTCGCAATTCGTTGGTGACGGATCCAACGAGATCGGCCAAGAGCGCCATTCCACCGCGTTGTCGGCAGGCGCGGCTGGCAGCGTCTGGGGACCATGTCTTGCCGCTCCCCGGGGTTCGTTGAATATGAGCCAAATTCCAATCGATCGTCACGTCTCCCGCGACGTCGACAATTCCGACGTGACCGGTCTGCTGATTCATGGAACACTTGCTCCGCGGCGCGGGCGGTGAAATTGAATTGCCGACGATTCAACGTCTTGAATCGCTCCCGCCAGCCTATCACAGTTGCGGACAACATTAAAGAAACGCCATCTATTTCCCGCCAGATCCATCGCAAGAGCAAAGTCTTAGGTGGGGGTGTCGCATGTCTTTGGTTCTGTACGGCGGCCAGTCTCGAACTGACGCGCTGGTAGTGCTCCGCTGGCGCATGAATTAACATCTGGAGGGGGAAGACTCCTAAAAGCCATCAGTGCACCATTTGGCGGAGCACCATTCGATGCCAATATTGGTAACGTGCAAATGCGGTAAGAAATTTCGCGCGGATGAAAAGCACGTGGGCAAACAAAAGCCGTGTCCCAAGTGCGGCCAACCGCTTGACATCGCCGGGCCGCATGTCTCGGCCTACGACGTGTTCGTCAGCTATTCAAGCAAGGACAAGACGACGTGCGATGCACTCGTCGCTACGTTTGAACGCAAGGGAATGCGTTGCTGGATCGCACCGCGCGATATCTTGCCTGGAATGAACTGGGGCGAAGCGATTATCGGAGGGATCGAACAGAGTCGGGTGATGGCGCTAGTCTTCTCGGCCCACTCCAACGAATCGCCGCAAGTCAAGCGCGAAGTGGAACGGGCAGTCAGCAAAGGAATTCCGGTCATTCCTTTGCGAATCGAGGACGTCAAACTCTCGCGGGCGATGGAGTATTTTATTAGCTCGCAGCACTGGTTGGACGCGCTGACGCCGCCGCTCGAAAATCATTTGGAGGAATTGGCCCGCAAAGTGACACGGTTGCTATCCGACGATGGTTCGTCCGCAGCGGGGCCGGGTCGGAGCGGGTCCGAATCGATTCCCAAGGCGATCCAAGTCAGCGAATGGACAGCTCCCGCACCGGATCCGTTTTCGCTGGAACCTCTATCCTCCGGTCCAATGTGGCCTGCGTCTCCCACGGTGAACGACCCGTCGCCGCTCGGACCGAATTATCTCCTCAGGCGTGAAGCTCGGCGGGGATCTTGGTGGTCGCATGTCCCACTGCACCTACGCTGGATCGCGATCGGCATTATCGCAATCGGCTTGATGCTGTGGACCGGAATGAGTCTCTTCAAGTCTGGCACTGCCGTTGTTCGGGTGCAAATCAAAGACCCTGACGTGCAGGTCGTATTCCAAGGACAGACGCTAAATAACCAAAGTGTTGCCCAAGATTTGGAACTCAAGCCAGGAGAGTACACGTTCAAAATATCGTATGGGTCTTTGGAGTTTGTGACGGATGCGTTCAAGTTGAAAGCCGGTGAAAACGCGGCCGTCGTCGTGGAATTGGGCGATAGGACGTTGACGGCAAAAATCGGGAAATTGGAGATCGGTCAGTGGCCGGTCGCGGCGAAAGTGCGCGCAGTTACGACGCCAAATCAACCAACAGTGGCAGCGGCTAAGTCGACTAACGAGATGACTCCCGATATCAAGCCGACGTCAGTGCCTTCGACAGTCCAATTGGTAGACGGGGTTTGGACATGGTCAGATCCCATCTGGATTGGCCCTACCATTGACACGGCTGACGCCGTTGAAGCAACCGCTGCTCTCTCTTCGGACGAGCTTACGATTTTTTTCACGCGCCAGGAACCGGGACGAGCCGCCGACATCTGGACCGCAAGCAGGCTCACGAGGGACGCGCCATTCGGAGCGGCAATAAAGCTGCGGAACATCAACACCAACGCCAGTAATGAAGGGGCGCCAGCGATAACCGCCGACGGGTTGACGCTATTTTTTGACTCCCAACGTCCGGGTGGAGAGGGAGTATGGGACGTGTGGAGCGCCCGGCGTGCTTCCGTCAATGCGCCATTTGATGCGCCTGAAAACCTTGGCAAGCCTGTCAACACCGCCGCGAGCGAAGGTGTTCCCACACTCACCGGCGACGGATTGGATCTCGTCTTCCATTCCAGTCGCCCAGGAGGAAACCCGCCCTTTTCGATCTGGATGAGTACGCGCCCGAGAATGGATGCCACGTTCTCCGACCCAGTCATGCTCGGCCCAAACATCAACACCCCGGGCAGGGATTATGATCCGGCAATTTCTAGCGATGGACGTGCGTTGGTCTTTGTCTCGGATCGGTCCGGTGGCGTCGGCGGCGACGACTTGTGGATGTCGATTCGGGTCTCACGCGATGCAGCATTCGGACCTGCAGTAAATCTCGGACCGAAGATCAACACGGCGGCGAATGAATATAAGCCATCGCTTTCCAGCGATGGTCGCACGCTCTATTTCGGCTCCCCGCGCGGAGGAGAGGGGGAACTGTGGTACGCGAAAAGCCAGTTGCCGTCCTCCGAAAACACGGGTGCAGTCGTAGCAAAAGGCGACCCTCCCTTGTCGGCGAAGGAAGAAACCCCGGCGTCCGACTTGGCGGCGATGCAAGGTGTGTGGCACGCCGTTACGGAAGAATATCAAGGCGCAGCGATCTCCCCAGCGGAATCCCTCGCCATGAACAAGACCCTTACGGTTAAGGACAATAGCTTGGTAATTGAACGGTCATTCCCGGATGGCAATCGGAAAAAACTAAATGGAATCATACAACTATTGCCGGATACCTCACCGAAGCAGTTCAACTGGTCAGGAACTGACTTCGACGGTAACGCGCTTGAGTTATTAGGAATGTACGAATTAGATCCCGACACATTTCGGATTGTCTACACCTGGCGAGGCAAAGGGTCCCGCACCCCACGCCCGACGAAGTTCGCGAGCGCCGGCGACGGCGGTGGCTCGATCGTCAATACGTTCAGAGCTATGGACCCAGCATCCAAGACAGCGTCGACCGAGCTTTTCAACGGCAGCGACCTGACTGGCTGGACACCGGTCGCAAGCGCCGGCGGATGGAGCGCGGAAAACGGCATCCTCGCGTCTTCACCCGGCGATGGTTGGTTGGCCTCCGACCGCGATTACGGCGACTTTGAGCTGGAACTCGAGTATAAGATCCCGCCCAACGGCAATACGGGAGTCTTCCTGCGAGCGCCGCCCAGCGGCGATCCCAGCGGTGCCGGATTGCTGGAGGTTCAGGCCATCGACGACAAGGCCGCACCATTTCAAAACGAACCCGATTTCAAACGCACGGGCGCAGTCTGGGGGTTGTTCGGCGGGAAACCTCGCGCCGATGCCCCAACCGGCAAATGGAACAAGTTAACGATTCGAGCCGTGGGGCCGCGAATCACCGTCGTGGTAAATGACACCAAAGTGACGGAGGGAAATCTCGCGGACGAACCTGATGCAGCGCTGAAACCGAATATGAAACTGCCAACGGGCCGCATCGGCTTGCAACGACGTGCCGCAACCGGCGCCGAGTTCCGAAACATTCGCATACGGGAAATTCAACCTGCACCCACAAACGCTGACTCATCAGGCACCGACAAATCGGCCCCTTCGAAATCTAACTCCGACGGCACGACGAATTCCACCACTCCGCCTCATGAACCAAATAATCGGATCACGTCAAAATCGACTTGGTCGGCTCCCACCAATCTTGGTCCCGAAGTCAACAGCGGATTTGCTGATTCCCAACCGGCCATTTCGGCGGATGGATTGACGTTGGTATTCGTGTCGTGGAGAAACGGAGGAAAAGGTAGTGCGGACTTATGGATGAGTGAACGCACGTCGCGGAATGAACCGTTCGTTGCGGCAGTCAACCTGCAATCCGTGAACACGGGCAAAGACGAGACGCAACCAAGGTTGTCATCCGACCGTCTCAAATTGGCCTACTCGATCGGCGATCAATTGTGGTATTCGGAACGGCCTTCACTCAAAGATCCATTTCCCAAACCGCGACAAGTCACCGCTGGGAGTTCGCCGAATGTCCGTGACCATACGACCACTGGTGACGGCCTGGCGCGCTTTACGTCACTTAAACTCGAGAGACCGCACGCGCAGGGCGAGGTGCCAATCGATCTCTGCTTGTCAATCCGAGATTCGGTCGACGGCGTGTTTGGTTCCGAGACTCCGCTCGGAAGCGATGTGAATGGCCCCGCCATAGATCAAGGCCCGAGCGTCACGGCCGATGGCCAGATTCTGGTCTTTCAATCCAATCGTCAGGGAGGAATCCGGGGCGAGAGTGCGTACGACCTCTGGATGACGTTGCGAAAGACAACGGACGTCGATCGACGCGCGGCGGAATGGGTGCAGAGTGTCAAAGGTTTTGTCGACATCCAGATAGTAGGGCAAGCCTCGGTCCGCAGAATTGGCGCCGACCGACCGCTTCCGACCGAAGAGTTTCGTGTTCTGACCGTCAACTTGTATCTCAACTCCAATGCTGACGACGCCGGCATTATCAATCTCAAGGGACTCTCGGCAATCAAGAACTTGTATATTCATGGTTCGGCAAAAATCACCCGCACTGGTCTCATCAACGCCGGCCTGGCCGAGATGCAGACGTTGGAAGATCTTGGTCCAATGGGATTCCTCGTCGACATAAAAATCCTCGAGGAAGTCGGAAAACTGACGAACCTGCGGACTTTAACGCTGGATGGCTCTGGTAATCTCGAGAACACGCTTCAACACATCAGCGGACTGAAAAAACTAGAGACGCTCAGTCTGACTGGAACATCGATTACCGATGCTGGACTGGAACTTCTGCACGGATTGAAAAACCTGAAAGTGGTGAGATTGGTTAACGCCAACAACGTGACGGCGGATGGCGTGAGCAAACTGCGCAGCGCGCTGCCGAATTGCAAAGTCGAGCAATGAACGCCCCCGAAGGATTCTCATGACCAAGACGTGGCGTTCGGCGTTACTGATCTGTGTGATGATCTCGCACTTAGTCGGCATGGAGTTCGCCCATGCCGCGATGGGCCGGGCACAAGAATCCAAACCGAGCCCAGTTGCCGGGCGTTTTGGAACGGGCTGGAACGCGAAAGACGGCGGTATCTATCACGCCACAGAAAAGCGTTGGGCCAGCCCGCCTCTGACCGTCGAAGCTTGGGTTAAGGCAGATGATGCCGGCCAAGAACACGTGATCGTCTCCAACGGTTTGCAAATGTCGGGGGATCACTGGGAACTGGCGACTCGGCGCGATAGCGGTCGATTGTTTGCGCACTTTCAAGGAATCCAGCCGGCCAGCATTGAAACGCAATGTTGTTTGACCGATGGCCACTGGCATTATGTGGCTATGAGCTGGAGCGCGAACCGTATCAAGATATTTGTTGACGACGATCTTGCAGCGAACGTGGAAACAAGAGCGATCGATCGGCCGGTGCATCCGGGGGAATTGTCGCTTGGGATGCGGGCTGACGAAAAACGATTGACAAAATTGCTGTTGGACGACGTGCGAATCTCTAATGGTGCCCGGGACATTGTCGCAGCCCCCGAGTTACCGTTAACCCAAGACGACGCAACGATGCAGTTGTGGAATTTCGAAGCCTCCGCCGAAGAGTATCTCGCGCGGTGGACTCCAGGGGGCGAAACCAATCAACGCAACCTCCCTTACCCGCAGCGGATCGCCGAATTTGAATACGAAGGCGAAGAAGATTGGGTCGACGGGCGCTGGCAGCAAACTGACTTGGGCCCGTTTCTTTCGCATTCGTTTCTGGTGCCGGGGCACGAGATGGGGGCCAAGCTGACGGCGATCTTTTTGCCGAACCAGATCGCCGCGGTTTTCGACAGCCGGGCTTGCGCGGTGACCGCGTTGGTTGCCAAATCCGAGGTCCGAATAAACCCGTCGCGATTTGGGTTACTGCAGAAACCGACTTTGAAGGGGGACATCATCAGCCATGTTCCTCCGCGAAAGGGCTGGATGTGGGCCGGCAGCAATGCACAATGGCAACCGTTTGCCAACGACGAACTCGATTACCGCGGTCTGACCCTCAGCGGATCAAACGTGACGCTCGAATACTCTGTCGGAGGTTGCGGCGTTCAGGAGTTCAACACGTGCGCCACCGTTGGCGATCAATGCGTCGTCGTTCGCAAGTTGAAACTGAATGCAGTTTCACATCCGATGTTAATGACGCTTTCCGAATCCAAGTCCGCTCCGCAACTAGTTTCCGATCATAAAATTTCAGTAGGTGAACCGGGCGCGGGCTATTTTTGGATTCTCAGCGGCAACTCATCGCCGAATGCCACGCTGACGATTCGCGAATCGGACATAGGGCTGGTCCTAAATCCTTCCGAGCGACCGACGGAGTGCGAATTACTGCTAGTGCCGTGGATCGCAGATGATTCTGGCGCGCGCTCGTTTGATCGAACGTTGCCTAAGGACTTGCCGAATTGGGATGATTTGCAGAAACCCGGCAATTTGCGGTGGGGCCAACCGCTGACGACGCGTGGCAAGCTGGCGGAGGACGACGGGCATTCGGCCTATCTGTTGGACGAATTGTCGCTCCCGTTTGATAACCCGTTTCACGCATTGTTCTTTATTTCGGGGCTGGATTTTTTTCCCAACGGCGACGCGGCGCTTTGCACGGCGCACGGCGACGTTTGGATTGTCACGGGAATCGACGACTCGTTGGAGAACATTCGCTGGCAACGGTTTGCAACGGGTTTGTATCAACCGCTTGGGATCAAGATCGTCGACGGCCAAGTGATCGTGTTGGGGCGCGATCAGTTGACGCGGCTGGAAGATCTCAACGATGACGGCGAAGCGGATGTCTACGGTGCGTTTTGCCACGATTTGAGTACGCAAGGCCAGGATCACGCATACGCAATGCGGCTCGAATCGGATTCGCACGGCAATTTATATTTCCTTAAGTCCAGCGAGGGACCGCCGCACGGCTGCTCATTGCTCAGACTCACGAAGGGGAGCGAGCGACTGGAAGTGGTCGCCACGGGGTTTCGACATCCGTATGGCCTAGGGATCGGGCCGAATGACGAGGTCACGGTTGCCGACAACGAAGGGAACTGGATTCCGTCATCTAAGATCGACTTGATTCAGCCCGGCGGATTTTATGGATACTTTGAGCATGGCAATTCTGACGCTAAAGATCGGCAACCCTTGCGGCCGCTTTGTTTTATTCCCAAGTTCGTCGATAACTCCTGCGGCGGACAGCCATGGGTGACGAGTGATCGTTGGGGCGGATACCACGTGGGACAAATGTTGCATTTGTCTTGGGGCCGCTGCACTCTGCACGCTGTCTTGCGGCAGCAGGTTGATTCGATGTGGCAGGCGGCGACGGTCAAGTTTCCCGACATCGTATTTCGTTCGGGAAGCGGGACCGCGAAATTTAGTCCGCTCGATGGCCAGCTGTATGTGGTCGGGTTGGACGGTTGGCAAACCGGCGCGGTTCAAGACGGCTGTTTTCAGCGAGTGCGGTACAGCGGACACCCCGTCGCGATGCCAGCCGAGTTCGACGTGTTCGCCAACGGCATTAGCCTCGGCTACGCGACAGAGCTTGATTCCGCTCGCGATCCCGAGCCGCGAGATTTTGAGATCGAGCATTGGAACTATTTGTGGTCGGAAACGTATGGTTCTTTTCACTATCGGCCGTCGCAGCCGGACGCGATCGGGCACGATCGGTTGCCGGTGAGTCGGGTGATTCGGCTGGACCCGCGGACGGTTTTCTTGGAAGTCCCTGGATTGCGGCCGGTTGACCAAATTCAGGTCTCGGCAAAAGTGCGCTTGTCGAACGGCCAACTCGCTGAGCACGATATTCTGGGCACGATCAACGCGCTGCCGGCCGCCTTTCCGATCAGTATGGCATCGGAGCAATCCGATCCCTTAGCCCGCGAGAACTTGATTGCCTGGTGCATTGTGCCGTTTGACGCCAAGCGGCGCACGCCCGAACAGCGCGCTGAAATGCTGAGTCAGTTAGGCATCAAGCGCTTGGCCTACGATTGGCGCGACGAACATATCGCCAGTTGGGATTCTGAGGTGAGTGCATTGCGCGAGCATCAAATCGAGCTTACAGCGTTCTGGGCGCCGGTCGCGACCGATCGGCCCCTCTTGGAAAAACACTGGCCGCTGATTTGGGAATTGATCGATCGGAACAAGTTGAAAATGCAGCTTTGGGTCATGCTCGACGAGCAACTTTTCGCTGACTTGGATTCTGACGCCCGGGTCGTGCGAGCGGTTTCCATTTTGCAACCATTGGCTCAGGAAGCGGCCAAGCGAGGGTGCCAGATCGGGCTTTACAACCACGGCGGCTGGTTCGGGCAACCGGAAAATCTTGCAAAGATCGCAGGCGGCCTACGGAATTGTGGGTTTGCTAATGTGGGGATCGTGTTCAACTTTCATCACGCCCACGAATTGATCGATGATTTCGCGACAAGCGTTGAGCGAATGAAGGATTATTTATTGTGCGTCAACGTGAATGGAATGCGCCGCGAAGGTCCAAAGGTAATGCCGATTGGGTCTGGGGACCAGGAGATTTCGATGATAGAAATTTTGAAGCGGGCGGGGTATTCCGGTTCATTTGGAATTCTGGGTCACCGCGAAGAGCTAGACGCCCGCGACAGCTTGCAACAAAACTTGGACGGCTTGGAGCGAATTAAATAGAATGTGCTGAATCGTTATCAAATCGTGATTGCCATTCGTCAGCCGCAAGACGTTCGCGTCTTTTGGGAGGGCGAGGTTCCTGCCGAGCCGGATGGCCGCGACTTTCACGGGACCTTCGGCTCAGTAGGAGCCTCGTCCTCCCGATTTCAATAAAACTTTCGTCAACGGATTCAACAATGGGTACTCGATCTCTTCTGTTAATCACCGCGACAGTAATCCTCGCGAGAAACAGTTTGGGCCAAGACGTCGCACCGACGCCATCCGCGGCCAAATTGCCAATCGAAATCGTGGTTCGGTTGCCGGCGGATGCCGAGCTGGAGTTGATGGGCAAAAAAATGCTTGGGAGCGGAGCGGTCCGCAAGTTTCGAACAGCACCGGTCGAGGTCGACAAAGACTTCAAGTATACCTTTCGCGCCACGTGGACAGTCGACGGGCAAACGCGCATGACGGAGCGCGAGCTTGCCGTCCGCGCCGGCCAAGTGTTCGACGTTGACTTGCATGACTCGGACGTCTCGACTGAGGAACGTGCGGTCTTGGATTTGGTGAATCAAGAACGCGCCAAACGGGAACTGAAACAACTTGTGTTCAGCGGAAAGCTAATGCGGGCAGCTCGCAAGCATGCCGCCAACATGGCCTCCATAAACGAGCTCAGTCATCCTCTCGACGGAAAGGATTTTTGGCAGCGGATTCTGGACGAGGGTTATTCCCAAGGCGAGTCCGCCGAAAATATCGCGCAAGGGGCACGCACGCCGGAACGCGTGGTTGCGATGTGGATAGACTCTCCCGGCCACCGCGAGAACATGCTCCATCCCAATTACGTCGAGTTCGGAGTTGGCGTTGCGACCGCCGCCAGCGGCGACCGTTTTTGGGTGCAAGTCTTCGCCACGCCGCCCCAGCAATTCATGCCAGCGGATCAACTCCAGCAGGAGACGGACCGCTAATTGACGCTGATCAACGCTAATCTGGATTAGCCGCGCTCCGTGAAGATTAATGTTCCCGCTTTAGAGGAGTTTAAAACGGCCAATCTGGGCGAACGGCCAAAAACCCCTCACACTAGCCCTCTCCCCGAAGCGGGGCGAGGGAACCGGAAGGCTATTTGGGTTGGACTTTCTCGGGGAGTTTTTTCTCGAGGCCGGTTTTAAATTTTTCCCAGATCTGCTGCAAGTCCTTTTGCAAGTCCATATCGTCGATCGCTTGCTTGGCGGCTTGGAGTTCAGAGACGGCCTCTTTGACATTGCCCCGGTTGTGGATGACCTTGGCCAAGTTGGTTTTGATTCGCATTAACTCGGGATGTTCTTGCGCGGTGTCTTTGAGGATTTCCATGGCTTCGCTAAAATACTCGGCCGACTCGTTCCAATTCTCTTGCTTGGACATGAGTTCACCCAGTTGATTCAAGGTCAAGGCGACCATCTCGTCTTCATTTCCAAAGGCAGCTTTTTGTTGCTTGAGAATGGACTTGAGCATGGACGCTTGGCAGTCGCCTTCGTCGTCGCACACAACGACTTGGAGGTCGTCGGAATCCCGCGCTGAGCCCAGCATGGAGATCGAGTTGGAGGACATCCTCGGCGGCGACACCGTTACAGCCGGGTGTCGACGCACGGAGGATGGATCGGCCGGAACTCCTGGTTGGGGGGGTGTCGGTTGCGGGACCTCGAGCAGCGAGGCAAGCGGCACGAACTGCACGCCGGGTTGGTTCGGGTCTTCGCCGCCGACGGGGGTCCTGACCATGTACTTTTTCATCATGTCGGCGTTATAGGCGGCGGTGGCTTGGTGAATGGCGACTCGATTGCGTTGTTGTCGTTCGAGTTGGGCGATGCGTTTTTCGGCGGCAATGGCCCGGTCTCGCTGCGCGATGACATCCGACAGTCGCGAGTTGGCCAATTTTTCTGCATTCGTCGCCCGCTCGGCGAGGGCATTGGCTTGCACGGCCATCCAGGATGAAAAGATGCTCACGAAGGCCAACAACGACGCGGCCAGAACCGTCACGCCGACCGCCAAACGGTTTCGTTTGACGAACTTTTTCGTTCGATACCAAAGGGTTGGAGCGGCCGCATCGAGGGCCTCGCCGTGCATGAATCGCTGAATTTCGCGAGCCAGCTCGCCCGCGGACTGGTACCGCTGATCGCGATCGCGGGCCAAGCACTTGGTGAGAATCCAATCCAGTTCCCCGCGAATCGATTTGTACAGCGACCGCGCATCGGTGCTGCGATTATTGGAGATTTCGATCACCGTATCGCGAAGACTATTGACGCGGCTGGAGGCCGTGGGGGGATCTTGCGTTCGGATCGCTTCGCGAATGTCGTTGATGCTGCTCTTTTTCAGATCACAAAAGGGGGTGCTTCCCGTGACCAATTCGTATAGCAAGACGCCCAACGAATAGATGTCCGATCGCGTGTCGATACATGCTTCGTTGGCGTCGGCTTGTTCCGGGCTCATGTACAGCGGCGTGCCAACCATTTCACCGAGTCGGGTGACGGCCGATTGGTCGGGTTCGCGATCTGCGGCGGCGGTGGCTTTGGCGATCCCAAAATCGATGATCTTCGGAAGCGGAGACCCGTCCTGGTCGGTCACTAGGATATTGGATGGCTTGATATCGCGATGAATGATGCCTTTTTGATGAGCGTGCTCCAGTGCATAGCAGACTTGTCCAAAGACTTCCAGTCGTCGGCGGAGCGAGTATCGATGCTCGTCGCAATACTTGGTGATCGCGCGACCTTGCACCAACTCCATCACAAAATAGGGTCGGCCCGCGTCAGTCGCGCCAGCGTCGAGGACTTTGGTGATGCAGGGATGGTCGAGAAGGGCCATCGTTTGTTGTTCGGATTCAAAACGAGCCACGACGCGGCGCGTGTCCATTCCGACCTTGATGACTTTGAGCGCGACCTTTCGGCGCATCGGTTCGATCTGCTGGGCGAGAAACACGATCCCCATTCCGCCTTCGCCGATTTCTTCCAAAAGCTGATAGGGGCCGATCCGGCTCCCGATTTTTGGAACGCCGATTGGCTTGGAACGCTTGACATGTCCGTCGGTAGTTTCCTCGAGGGTCTTTCCCTCGCTGAAGAATGCAATAAGTCGTTGCTCCAATTCGGCCCGGAGCTCCGCATTGTCCTTGCAAGATCCATCCAGGAATTGGCGTCGCGCTCGTTCGTCGCTGAAGCTAGCGGCCTGTCGAAAAATTGCGTCGGTTGACGAAGCTGTCTTTTGCATAGTCAGTCCCCTTTAATCCCCCCATTATATTCGTGGGCGCAGGCCGGTAATTCCTGCGAAAATTATCGAGAAAGTGCCGAAAGCTAAGCAAATCGTCAAACCCGTCGAGACCGCTGCAAACCGTTCGCCAACTCGAACCCCAATATCAAACGTCGGCAGTCAAAGGTAGCCGGCCCTATTGTAATGCGTTTCAAGATGCGATTAATCGCACTTGGCTGGGCCTCAAACGGAGGTTAAGCCGGCCGTCGAACCAATTCCAAAATCAATGATTTCGGCATAATTGGGCCGTCGCCCCTTCGAAATATTCGGTGCAAATATTCTCCGAACACAGCCTTTGTTCGTTCGCGAGCAATGCAGTTCTTACCATTAGAAACGGCGAAGGGATTCAAAATCAGCAAGGTTGTGGTCCGCGGCACATTGGCAGTTGCCGCGAGAAACGACGCTATTCTTCGCGCAACTCCGCCGATTCGACGACAATTTTTGCCTTGTAGGATCCGGGGAATTGGTAACTGTCGTTAGCGTACTCCGCTTGAAGGGCAATCCCCAATTTCAACAACCCGGATTTGCTGGCCGTAAAAGTTGCCTTATTGCCGATCTTGATGAACTTGTCGTCGTCGCCAATTTGGGCCAGCAAAGTTCCGCCGCCGTGACCGTTGAAGTTGCCGTATTGCGTGCTTCCTTCGGGAGTCACGGTGGCCTGCACTCCCCACGGGCTCATCGTGAGTTGTCCCTCCGCGCGGATCGTGACTCGATCTCCACGATTCAAACGAATTCCAGTGGACTTGGGGTTGGCATGGGCATAATTTTTGCCGCTGATGGATACTGTCGCGCGGCGCTCGACGCTTCCGCCATCCTGTCGGTCGGCGAATTTGACGTCCATGAGTTTGACGGTGAGCGGGCCGTACTTGCTCGAGATTTCAAATTCGTCTTGGACGATTTTGCCGACGATGACAAAGTCTCGCGTCGAAATCGCATCGCCGTGAATTAGTTCGGCGTCGTCATCGGCGAGATCGGCGTCCTCTTCCAAGTCCTCGATCATGGACTCGATTTCTTTGCGAATCTCGTCTAGGTGCCGTTTGCGTTCGGCGTTGCCGCCGTCTTGAAAACGGTAGATTTCTCGGCGCAGCTGCATTCCCATTGCAATGAGCCCCTTGTGGGCGGTCTCTCGCAACTTGTAGTCCTCGGCGCCCAAGTCTTCAATGAGCTTGTCGATCTGCTCGCGCTTTTGAGGGAAACTATCGAGGCCGGGTCGAAAGCTGGTGATTTTTTCGATTGGTACTTGGAGTTGGCCAAATTCAGTTTGCACCAAGACTTGTTCAATACCCAATTCGCCGGTGATCACATTTCCGTCCCAGAGGTGCAGGCGGATTTCCCGCGGGTTAATCGGCCGAGTATTTTCCACCGTTTCCACAACCGGCTTTTCATCGGTTTCATCCACGGGATCCACGGGTTTGTCGTCTTGCACCTCGACCGTCGGAACGGCGGCACGGATTTCATGCGGGACGGGGAACGATTGTTGCGACTCGTCCTGCTGCCCAACGGCCGCGATTGCCGGGGGTGTCCCCCGTGAGCCCGCGGCTCGTTCGCCGCGACGGATCGGCTCCGGTGGAAGAATGGCCGCAGCCGCAGAGCAACAAATAGTCAACGCGGACGCGATGAACACGTGCCGTATCATGCCGAGTCCAGTTTCGGTGAGAGAAATCTGTTCGAGTTTCATTTTCGAGAAAGGGCTGGAGAACGTCGTTTGAAACCAACGGCGGGTGAACGCAATCCACCAACGGTTGTCGCGACGATGCTGCCCTTTTAGTATCATAATCAATCCCTCGGGGAACGCACCCACGACTACGTTTTGAGTCGCCAGACACGCAAGAAGTTTCCAGAGCTTTGGAAAGCTTTGTGATGTTGCAAATTCGTGACAATCGGCAAAAGGCACACCATGTTTGATCTTCAGGCCGTCCAAAAAGTCTTGGTCCAGTTCGGATTAAAGGGGTGGCTGCTGTACGATTTTCGCGGCTCCAATCTGCTGGCTCTGCGCGTTTTGGGGATTCCGGAATCCCAAGTCAAGTCCCGGCGTTTTTTTTATTACATCAGTGCCGAAGGGGCGGCCAAGAAGCTTGTTCACCGCATCGAGTCCGGGGCCCTCGATCACTTGCCCGGCGACAAAATCGTCTATTTGACCTGGCAAGAGCTTGAAGACGGCGTTCGACAACTGCTCGCCGGTGTCTCCCAGGTCGCCATGGAATACTCCCCGCGCAATGGAAATCCCTACGTCTCGAAAGTCGATGCGGGGACGATTGAGTTGGTGCGGTCTCTCGGTGTGGACGTGGTATCCTCGGGTGATCTCATTTCGTATTTCGAATCCCGCTGGTCCGCACCACAGTGGGAGCAACATCAGCGCGCGGACCGGCTGAATCAACAAGCGTTCGATCTGGCCTGGAAGATGATTGCCGAACGGGTTCGGGCCAAAAAAACGGTCCGTGAAACCGATGTTCAAGATATGGTCATGGACTATTATCAAAAAAACCACATGACCACGTATCATCCGCCGATTGTCGGCGTCGGGCCGAACAGTGGCGACCCGCATTATGCACCGCAGCGCGGATCGGATCTGGAGATCAAGCAAGGCGACTTTGTGCTGTTGGACATGTGGGCCAAAATGGACGAACCCGGCGGGGTCTATTCCGATCTCACCAAAGTCGGCTTCGTCGGCTCAGAAGTCCCGGTCCAGTTTAAGAAAATCTTTGATATCGTCGCCGCAGCGCGCGATGCCGGTATCGAACTCGTTAAGACTTCGTTTGGGCGACGTCAGCCACTCTACGGATGGCAAGTCGACCAGGCAACACGCGACGTGATTGAAAAGGCGGGCTACGGCACGTATTTTTGCCATCGCACCGGACACAACATTGGCCAAGAGACGCATGGCAATGGCACTCACATGGACAATTTGGAAACCAAAGAAGGGCGACTCGTGTTGCCGGAAACGTGTTTCTCGATCGAGCCCGGCATCTATCTCAAGGAATTTGGTGTGCGCAGTGAAATCAATGTCTTCATTGGCCGCGAACAACAAGTCCACGTGACGGGCGGAGTTCAAACCGCCGTGACGCCCGTCCTGGCCGAATATTGATCGCGAAGTTCGAACGTCGTTCGACAGTAACGCATTGGACACGTGTGATCGTGCGCCGCTTTACAACACGCGCATTGCAATGACCAAGCCGAGGAGCGTGCCAACCCCGACGCACGCCATGCCGATGATGACCACCCAAGTCAAAGTAAATTGCATCTCATCGTTTTCGATTCGAGCCGCGTTAAACTGCTCGACGATGGAGACGGGGGGAGGTGGAGTTAGCGGACGTGTGACAATCGCCGGTGGGCGGCCTTTTTCTTCTGCGGAATCACTGACAGCCCTCGAACTCGAGCGGAGGCTTCCCGATTCACTGCCCGTGCTATCGGCGACGTCGGATTGGTGACTGGCGCCCGGGTCGGTGTCCTGTTCGCCTTCGGCGGACCGGTTGGTGGTCGACCAACGGGCCCGAGCCTCTTGGACCTCTGGAAACAGATTTTGGTCGGTTGCCCAAGGGGTCAATCGCTCGGCGACTTCCAAGGCCGATTGAATGCGTTCCCGGGGATCTTTTTCCATCATATCGCCGATGAGGTCGACAAATTCATCGCTGACTTCCGGGTTGAAACGTCGCGGATGCCAAGGGGTTTCCTCGAGGTGTCGGCGGGCCTTGCTTTTGGCGTTTCCGCCGGGGAACGGGACCTTGCCCGTGATGGCGTAATACAATGTGCAGCCCAAGGCGTAGATGTCGGCGACTTTCGAGACATCCAACGGGCTGCGGATCTGTTCGGGTGCCAAATAGTCGGCGGTGCCGACAATTTTTCCGCTTCGTCCTTCGTTGTCGGTGAGGTGCCCGGCGAGTCCCAGGTCGGAAACCTTGGCGACGCCCGACGCGGTCACCAAAATATTTCCCGGCTTGATGTCGCGATGAATGAGCCCGCGTTGGTGCGCGTGTTCCAAACCCTCGGCGGCTTGCTTGATGATGCTGGCCGCTTGCTGCACGGTGACCATGCCTTTGGTTCGCACCAAGCGACGCAGATCCGTTCCTTCCACGTATTCCACCACCAAGTAATGGACGTTGCCGTCTTCGCCAGCGTCGTAGGCGCGGACCAAGTTTGGATGGTCCAACTTGGCTTGCGTGCGAATCTCGCGGCGAAAATTCTCGATCGACTCCGAGGTCTTTTTATGCAGAGGCAAGACCTTGATCGCCGATTCGCGTCCCATCATCTCATGAACGGCTTTGAAGACTTGGCCCATCCCACCCTGCCCGATCCAGTCGGTGATGATGTACGGTCCCAGCGTTAGCTTCGTCCGTCCGGACAAGAGTTGATCGGCTTGGTAGGCGGTCAACGATTCCTGTGCGACCATCATGGCCGCAAGGTCACGATCGGAGACTTCGGTGGCCGCGCTTTTCGCGGCGCCATTTTTTTGCTTGAGGCGCGCCGCGGCCTCGTCCAGTTGGTCTTCGGTAACCAAACCACTGAGCAATGCCAGCTCACGAAATGTCGATTTTTTTGAAGACAAGAGACGTCCGGAATTCAACAGATCTGAAAACGAGGAACCTGTACCAATTTACACAATAAGCACTTTTTTTGCGACGAATGACACCGATACTTTTTCAGTTTCGCATATGACTTTCAAAATCGACTTGGAATTGGGCGATCCTCCAGCTGACGGGAGGTGGGCTGCGAAAAGTCAAAGCGACGTTTTTGCTAGGGTGGACGAGTTGCAATGCCACGGAGTGCAAGGCTATCCCCGCCGCGAACGATTGCCGGCTGCCATACTTTTTATCTCCCATAATATGCCATCCATTCGCGGCCAATTGCACCCGGATTTGGTGCTTGCGACCCGTCAGTAACTCGATTTCAAGTAGCGAAAGGGACGGCAATCGAGCCAAGACTCGGTAGCGCAGTTCAGCGCGCTGCAGCCGGCATCGGCGATCGTCCGGCGATTCTTCGCGCGAGGCGCGCATACGTTTAGCGGTATCGTCCTTGGAGAGCCAATGCACCAAGGTTCCTTGAACGGGTTCGACGCGTCCGGAAACGACTGCCCAGTATCGCTTGCGGACCATTCCCGAACGAAATTGCTCCGATAATCGTGCGGCCGCCTTCGAAGTGCGGGCCAGAACAATCACGCCGGAAACCAGCGCATCCAATCGGCTAACGACTCCCAAAAATACGTTGCCAGGCTTGTCATACTTTTGTTTAAGATATTCCTTAGCGATCTTGACCAAGCTATTTTCCTGAGGGCCGACACCTACGGTTGCCAGCCCTGTCGGCTTTTCCACGACCAACAGGTGATTATCTTCGTATAACACCGAAAGCTCATACTTCATCGTTGCGTCCAATGTTCCACACACCCTTCCACTTGACCTGCCACGTGTGCCGTTGAATATCAGTCGCCGGGCGGCAGCGCCTGGCTTTTCCTAACCAACGTTTCCAAAACCGGACGCTAGCGCGTTGCGGCTGATCGACCAGAGCGGCGAGCCAATTCAATCTCACTACCATGCCCACCCATCGCGAGCCCGATTTCATTCTAGCCAGTAACTCCCCTCGCCGGGCTGCGCTATTAAGGGAGGCGGGCTACTCGTTTGAGGTGATCGCGCCCGATCCCAATCGCGAAAGCGGTCCGTTGCCGGACGAATCCGCCGAACAGCATGTTGCTCGTCTCGCGACCGAAAAAGCAGCGCATGTCGCCGACGAGTTGAACCGGGCCAGTAAAGTCGCTTTCGAAAAGGGACCGAGCGCGCATGAGTCAAATCGCTTCATCGTCGCGGCCGACACGGTTGCCGAATGCACGGGCGAAATCCTGGGAAAACCGCTCGACCGCGATCATGCGCGGCAAATGCTGCAGCGGTTGCGGGGTGAAACGCATCGAGTCCTGACCGGAGTGTGCCTTTGGCAATATCCCCGAGGTCCCCAGCGAACCGAGGTCGACGTGACGATTTTGCAGATGTCGCCGCTGGGCGATGCGGAAATCGAGGCTTACTTAGATAGCGATCGCTGGCGCGGCAAAGCGGGCGCCTTTGGATTCCAGGACGGAAACGATTGGGTTCAAATCGTCAGCGGAAGTCCGAGCAATGTGGTCGGCTTGCCGCTGGAATTGCTTTCCAAACTGCTGCGCGAGTTCGTTGCTGGGTGAGGAAGAAAATTTCGCAAGTGGGTCGTTTCGCCGTTGGCCGTAGCCCTCTCGCTCCGCGAGAGGAGAGCGGTTTCAACAGTAACGTCAGTCCGCACGTCGGGGCCGCAGTCATCACGCGGAGCGTGATGGCTACTTTGAAGCTGACCAACCATCAAAAATTCGCGGGCGTCAGTTATTTCTGTTGATCCAGAGTTTCGCGACCCGGCTCGCGCAACCAAAACGTCAATATCACGCCGACGAAGCAATACGTACCGGCGACAATCGCGGCGACGTAAGCGATCTTGGCAGGGTCCGGCGGCTTCGCCGCGGAGAAACTCAGGGTCAGCCACGCGGCAGCAGTTCCTAAAACTCGGCCGCCAATATTGGCCGCAAAGCTTTCGCCGGTACCGCGCAAGTGCAGCGGAAAAACGCGCGGAATGTAGTTTCCCCAAAAGCTGAATTGGGCCACGGTGAAAAAGCCCGCCGCGAAAAT
This sequence comes from Pirellulaceae bacterium, assembly GCA_041745295.1. Classification (GTDB taxonomy): domain Bacteria; phylum Planctomycetota; class Planctomycetia; order Pirellulales; family Pirellulaceae; genus JANMEB01. Next base: position 63,449 of record JBGTJE010000043.1, read on the forward strand.
TCCCAACTTGATCCACAGCAGAGAATCCGCGGAGTTAAGCGAACGGCTGATCCAGACAAACAGCAACGGCACCAGAATCAGCGCGGGAAGTTGAAATATGCGTAGCTGCGTTCGACAACTGACGATACCAATCGCGACCAGCGCGAACACGAGGCGGCCAATGAGCCCGCCGACTTCTTGCCAAATCGTAACTTCCGCAATGGCTTTATCGCGCGCGTTGCCAGCGGCTTGTTTGAGTCTTGGTTCGCGAACTTTTTCGGTGGACGATTCTGCCAATTTCTGAGATGCGGCGTCGCCGACCGCTTTTATTTCTACATGCCCGTTGAGGATTTGCGGCAATTGCTGAATCGCACCGAACGCGATGCCGTAGCTCGCAGCAAACATCAGCGTCGAAACGATCGTCGTACGGACTAGCGCGGGACTAAACAACTGACCGATGCTAGGACGGCTCAACGTTCCCGCTTGTCGCTTGCTCAGCCAGGCTGGTGATTCAGGCAAAAATGGTCGAACCAGGATCAATGGCAAAGCCGGGATGACTCCCGAAATCAACGTGTATCGCCAAGCTTCGTGGCCACCGTAAATCGCAGGTAATGCACTTGCCCAATGAGCCGCCGCGACATTGGCGAACCCAACGAGCAAGCCGCCGAGTGAGGAAAACGCTTGCGTGAATCCCAAGATCTTCTCGCGACGTTCGTGTTCGGGAAAAAGCTCGGCCAGCCAGGCAACCGCAGCCACAAACTCGACGCAAACGCCGATGAACACCAAGCAGCGGAAGAACAACAACATGTACAAATTGGTACTGAAGCCCGCTGCCATCGCCGAAAAGGCGTATAACAGAATGCTCCACGTCAGAATGCGTCGTCGTCCGAGCCGATCGGTTAGGTAGCCCCCCAACAATCCGAAGATTCCGCCGGCAATCGCTGGTAAAAAGAATAGAGCGCGAGCCCAATTGGTGTAATTTTCTCCACCGGGAGCGAACGAAGCCATCGCCTCGGGCTTGGGCATTCCCCCCGCCACCAATTGGTCGACCAGCGGGCCGCTCAGCGCGGCAATCGCTGACTTGAGAATAAGCGGCAGCATCAACAACTCGTAGATATCGAACGCAAAACCGATCGCCGCGATGATGCAAATCAGCCACTGCGTCGTCGTCAGTTTCGAAGTCGCCATTAGATTCCGCTCGCTTCGCCCAAGTATTGAAAGCAGCCGTTAAGGCCTTCGATCGATGCAATACAATAGCCGCTCGAACCAGGCTTGGGAAATGGTAGGCGCATTTGTAACGCGCCCCGCAAATGCAGGGCACTATGCCGATGAACGGTGCCAAGCTCAAGGCCTTGCGTGTACAAAGTGCGTGCATCGTTCGAATTCTCGCCCAATCGGTTGTCCACCTGCAAGGATGAAAGACCTTCGGTCGGCGGTGTCGGGAGACCCGCGCACAGCGGGGCGTTGGCGAGGTTGGGAGATCCGCACGCAGCGGATCGCGGCATGGGCAGAACAAGTAGTGGCTCGAAAAAAGTACGTCACTAGATCCCGCAAGAATTTCGTTGTCGCAAGTCTTGTGCAATCAGCCACTTGCGACTTGGCATGTGACGTGCCCACAAAAAACGGACGAGAACTCGACTAAAATGGATACCGTGCGCCGCCTAATCGCGTTCGATTGCAACGCGAACGGGGCAACCAAAATGTGGCAGACGACGTGAAGCGTTGTTCGCCCACGGGGCTCAGGCAGATCGTTTTGCCGGGACTTGTTCCATGTCCTTGCCCGTCAGCTAACCTCGTCGGCCTATCCGAGGCAGCCGTGCTGATGCGCAAAGTGAACTCGTACGGCGATCCGCGGTTGTACGCAATCCAAGAGGTTGCCAGTCGGTTGGCAAACAGCCAGCAGCCGCTGGTCCCAGAACGCGTTTTTGTCACGGGTTCGACCAGTGGCGAAAATTCGTCGGCCGGCAGTGGATCGCTCGGATTCTTGTTGCAGCTATTGGTCGCGGAAAAATCCAGCTTCCAAACCAGCGACGATTCCCAATCGGCCGAGCTGTGACAGTTTGCCGAACGGATGAGCAACCAGGCGATGGCCAACGTGGAATCGACCTTGGCGAAGCCGAACGGCGAGGTTTAGACTTTCACATTGGAGCGCCATGGCATTTCTTATTCTTATTCCCTCCCCCCGCGGCTTCGGCGAGTGGGGAGGGTGAGGGAGGGGTGCACTGCGGATGAGTTCGCCCCCTCGCTAGCCCCTGCAGGCACCGAAGCGTCGGGGGAGGGAATCGCATCGCGAGCTTCGTTTATTGTTTGTCGCCGCGCAGTTTTTGATAGTATTCGCGCAGATGTTCGCGCTCGGCTTTGGTCAGTTTTTGATCCTGCTGGGGATCGACGTCGTCGGGATTCGACGCTTGAATCTGTTGTTTGATCGATTCCCGCGAGACGCCGGGGGCGTTGGGGCCTTCGGCCGTATCGTACTTTACCGTCTCGCCGGGCCGAACGTTGGAACGGACTTGAGAGCGATAGACATTCGCGGCGTCCTCATCGAGCGGTCGCTCGCCGATCCCCTGCCCTTCTCCCATTCCATCGCCCGGCTTTTTCGATTTACCTTCACCTTGACATTTTCCCTTGAGGCCTTGAACTTGTTCAGCCATTTCGTCCAAGCGATTGCACTGACCCATTTCGGCTTCTAGGTCGGCGATCTGTTCCGCCATTGCCTCCAGGGCGTCGAGATCATTCTGAGAGGGCGATGCGTCACCTTGAGGTGCGTCTTGCAATCCGGCTTCGGCGGATTTTTGCCCTTGGGCGGATTGTTGGTTGGGGTCGGCGGGTTTGAACGGATCGGGCGGTCCATTTCCTTTCGAATGTGCCGAGTTCTTGGAGAGTTGGTTCGCCGCTTTGCGCATTCCGCTAGCGAGCTTTTCCAATTGCTCCATCTGGCGACGGCTCTCCTGCAAATTCTCCAACTGTCGCTTCAATTGTTCAGCGCGATCAGAGTTGCCATCGGCTAGCGCCTTTTCGAGGTCATGCGTGAGGTCTATTTGCTTTTGCTCAAAATCGGCTTTCGCCTTTTCCAGCGACTTGGCCATTTCGGCTAAGTCCTTGCTGATTTTCTCCAACGATTCCTGGTCCATTCGTCCGGACTTCAGTTTGTCGATCAGATCTCGCATCGCATCTTGTGCCTCGTCCATTTTTCCCTCGCGGAGCGCATCGGCCAACGATTTGGCGAAGGCATCACGGGCATCGAGTCGACTCAGTTCGCGTTTGAGCGAGTCGACGTCGCCAAGCTTTGCGCGTTGCTGGTCGATCTCTGCCTGCATGTCGCTCAGGCGAAACAGGACTTCTTTTTTGTTGTTGAGGTCTTGGTTTGCCAAGTCATCGAGCTTCTGGGCAATGAATTGCTCGATCTGGGCGAGCGGGTCCTCGTTTTCAGCCAATTTAGGTTGGCGTTCGAGCTTCATTTTCGATTCGCGCGCCGCTTGGATGATTTGATGCTTCGCGTCGGCGGTGAGTTTTTCTTCGTGGGTTTGCGGAGCCAGGGCCCGATTGCCGATCAGTGACGCGGCGACGATGGCCAGCGCCGGAATCAATACGGAGTAAGCCCACTTGCCGACCCGAATCGGAAATTTTTCCGAGAGGTCCAAAGCGTCGGCGCGTTTATTGGCATCATGGAGCAAGGCCAAGCCGGCGGGGCTTTGTTGCAACGGCCCATCGATCGCGAGGGCACTGGAGAGCCGCTCGCGCAACCGGAATCGGCTGTCGACTTCCATGGCCAGATGCAGCGTCGATTGCCTTCGCCAAAGGGCATACGCCGCGGCCCCGGCTAAAGAAAAGCCAATCGAACCGCCGATCCAGCTCCAAAACCAAACCTGAGTCGCGTCAGGACGTTGCAAGAACTCGATCGCCCAAATCTTGGGAAAAGCAATCGCCGCAACCGCAATGAGCAGTGTCCCGATCGCGAGGCCAAGAAAACACTGGAGCAAAGTCGCCAGAAACAACCGGCGTCCGGCCTGTTGGATGCGACGATGGAGAATGTTCATGTTGCGTTCCGGAACCAAAGCGATGCGGTTCGCAAAATTGAGTGCATCCCATTATACGCGGATGAACCGGCCTTTGGGGTGGCAACACGCGTATTCCGTGGCAATGGAAGCCTGACGCTCGAGCAAAAAGCCGCATCACTATCGTTCAATTCTTGCCGTAGGTCTCGCGAGCCGAGCGAGACTTTGACCTGCCAACTAATTCGCCAATCCCAATCGCGTATCGTATTGATCGCCGCTCAGGAAAATTCGGCCGTCTTTGTTGACGGCGAACGCCAATTGAGTTGGGACAACCGTGATTACACAATGTCTCGCTCGGCTCGCGAGACCTACTCGGCCATGTCATCGACAAGCCTTACGGCGGATCGTAGCCGCCGGGATGCCAGGGATGGCAGCGGCAAATTCGGAGGATTCCGTTGAAGCTGCCGCGCGTTGCGCCATATTTTTGAACCGCCTGAATAAAGTAGTTGCTGCAGGTTGGCGTGAATCGACAACTGCGCCCCACGATTGGGCTGAGCGTAAGTTGGTACAACCGCACGATGAGAATCAACACCATCGCGGGCAGTTGCCAAATCCACTTGAGCACAATGTTCACGGTCGTCGCTCCAAGTCTTTGACCAGGCGTGCAGAAAGTTTGGCGAGCGATTTCAGAATCTCGTGGAAGTCGCAAACCGCGCCTTTGCGTGGACGGACGACCAAGTCGATGTCGCGGGGCAAAAGGTGCTTGGAACGGCGAAACGCTTCGCGGATGACGCGTTTCCAGCGGTTGCGGGTGGGCGAGTTCCCAACTTTCCGCGAAAGCGAGACTCCAAGTCGCGGATAGCCGAGCTCGTTCCGCCCCGCGTGGATCACGAGTCGTGCGTCCACTGCCTTGACGCCGGCGGCGTACGTTCGGTCAAAATCCGCTTGGGCGCGAATTCGATGGATTCGTGGAAATGTCTCGTCGGCACTCATGCGGATTCGAAATTCGTAATCGAGTCCGTCCTAGGCTCGCTGGATTGCCAAATTCGTGTCCGTCTGAAGAGAGACGGACCTACGCGCGCGCTGCGTTCTTCTATTTGGGCATTTTGATCTCGTTGCCGTTTTTGTCGCGGCAATCCAATTCCAAATGCTCGGGAAACAGGGCTTCGCTGCCGAGGATCTGAATCGAAAGACTGCCTTCCGATTCCAGCATGCTCAGCTCTTTGCGCTTTTTGTTATTGAGAATCGAAGCGACTTTGTCATTGACGCGAACCGTGACTCGCGTGGCATTGGGCTGTTGAGCGGCTAGCATCAACATGCGGATCACGTCCAAGCCCATCGTCTCTTCGGTTTTGACGACTCCGCGGCCAGAGCAGCAAGGGCACTCGCTATACGTGCTGCGCTTGAGGCCTGGCCGAATCCGTTGCCGGGTCATTTCGATAAGTCCAAACGGGCTGGTCCGCAGGATTTTGGTCCGGGCTCGATCGCGTTTCATCGCGTCGCGGAATGCGTGTTCGAGGCCGCGGCGATGCCGCTCGCGGCGCATATCGATAAAGTCATTGACGATCACGCCGCCCAAATCGCGCAGCCGCAATTGGCGCGAAATCTCCTGGGCTGCCGCCAAGTTCAGTCGGTAGGCGGTTTCTTCTGCCGAGTCATCGATTCGGAAGCTGCCGCTGTTGACATCGATCGCCACGAGCGCTTCGGTTTGATCGATAACGATTGAGCCCCCTTCCCGGAGCGGGACTTCGCGATGGTTGATCAGTGCGATTTCCTCTTCAAGTTTGTACTTATGAAACAGCGGGTCCTTGCCTTCGTACAACTGCAAGTTAGCGACGTGGCGGGGCATGACCATCTTGAGAAACTCGCGCGCCCGTTCGAAGCCCGTTTGGTTGTCGACCAAGATAGTCGTCACATCCGAGGTCAAGATATCCCGAATCGTGCGGATGAGCATGTCGCTCTCTTCGTAGATGTCGACGGGCCCTTCGTGCTTCTTAATTCGCCGCGAAATGGCTTTCCACAAGCGGAGCAAATAGGCCAAGTCCCGCGAGAGATCCTTGCGCATCCGGCCTTGGCCGGCGGTCCGGACGATGAAGCCCAGTCCGCGCGGTGGTTGGAGTTCCAGCAAGATGTCGCGCAGTCGCCGCCGTTCATCCTCGTCGTCGATCTTGCGCGAAACGCCGACCCGCCCTAACGAGGGCATCAACACGAGGTACCGTCCGGGGATGCTGATATAGGTCGACAGCGTCGGGCCCTTGTGGCCGATGCCTTCCTTGATGACTTGGACCAGAACCTCGTCGCCGCGCTGAAAGATCTCTTGGATCGGAGGCTTGTTGCGCGGCCGATAGCTTTTGGGGCGGCGTCGTGCGCGGCCCCCGTCCTCATCGCGATCATCCTCTTCGCCGTATCGTTCCGGATCAAATCCGCCCTGGCGATAGTATTGCGGTTCGACGTCGCTGATGTGCAGGAATCCGTTGCGGCCTACTCCAAAGTCGACGAACGCCGCTTGGATACTGGGCTCCATGTTGACGATTCGGCCTTTGTAGATGTTGCCGGCGTAGTTGTCCTGGCTGGCGCGTTCAACATAGAGTTCCTCTAAGCGACCGTCCTCGACGATCGCAATCCGACATTCTTCGGATTGCGACATGTTGATCAACATTTCTTTTTTCATGACGCAGTGTTCTCTCAATGGGGTGTGCCCGTGCGACCTGGCAACGGGCCAAATAATGTTTATGGTTCCAGTTTCGCCGGACCAAGACTCGCGCTGGCGAATGCATGCCGAGCGGATGATCCGGGACGAGATCGGCGAGCGCCCGAACGGGAACCGCCGATCGAAATTCCAATTGGCTTTGCAACGGACGAGCCGTTGAAGTGCCGACGGATTCCGCGACGAACCCACGGTCGAACCGGGGCGAATGCGGCGAAAAGGCGGCGTAAAAAGAAGTTGCGGCGAACCGCGCGAGAGGTGATTTGTCCCGGAGTGCGCGAACCCCCAATCCGTCGCCGGGCCGTGCCGGAGATGCGAACCGATTGGGTGTCGTGCGGGTGTGAGTCATTGTTTTACCCGTTGGAGTCGACTCCAGCGGCACTTTTCCTATGTGGACGAACCACTTTCGTGTTCTTCGGGAAACCCGGATTCGATCAGCGCCGCGAGGGCGTTGATGGCCGCGTGGGAATCGAGCCCAGTTCCCTCCAGGGAGACTCGGGTTCCTTGCGCGGCGCCTAACGTCAAAATCGACAAGATGCTTTTGCCGTCAATTCGCATGTCATCCTTGATTAGTTCGATTCGGCTTTGGTACTGAGAAGCCATTTCAACGAACAATTTAGCAGGGCGCAAGTGCAAGCCCGGCGAATTGACGATCGTAACAGTGCGGGAGTAAGTAGTCTCGGACATATCGCCGTTTGCGCCTCGGCAATCATGACACGTATTGGTTGTTGTCGGCTTCCTCCAAAATTTGTCGGATGTCCGCGGCCGTCTTGGCCTGTTTGAGAAACTTGCAAAACGTCTCGTCGTGCAATTGTCTCGAGATATTCTCCAACGCCCGCAAGTGATCCCCCGGTCGATCGGGTGGCGAAATCAACAAAAAGACCAATTGGACCTTTTCGCGGTCCAAGCTCTGAAAATCGATTCCGTTCGAACTAATCCCCACGGTGCCGATCAATTGATCGACGCTGGGGTGTTTCGTATGCGGGACCGCGACTCCGCGCCCAATCCCCGTGCTGCCGAGTTCTTCTCGATTCATAATCGCGGCGAAGATGCCCTCTGTCTCCTCCGCGCGAATCCGACCGTGTTCCACCAAGCTCATGACCAACTCGCGGATGACGCCTCGTTTGTCACTCGCGGTCAAATCCGGAATGATGGTTTCGCTCTTTACAAAGTCTGAGAACTTCATGAATGTGACCTTTCTTCGAGATCCGACCGACGGTCCGTCGGGCGGCGAGACCGATCGGCTACTCTTCCGACGTGGACTCAAAATGTTTGTTTGATTTACCGCGATGTTCTGTCAGTTTTTCTTTGTGTTTACGCATTTGCTGTTCGAGCTTTTGAATTACTCGATCCAAGGCGGTCAGGACGTTGACTCCGCTATCGGCGGCAAAGAAATCGTTCGTCTCTTCGGCGGTTACGCGGAGTTCAACCAAGGGAGATTCGCTGTGCTCCAAATCGACGATCACGCGAATCGCGGTCGTTCGATCAAAGAATCGCGGTAGGCGTTGGACCTTGTCGCGGATAGTTTGTTGAATGGTGTCACTCAAGTGACCGTGCTTGGTTGAAATCGATATTTCCACCCTGAGACCGCCCCCCAAAAAACCAAGCCGACGGAGCGGCTGGATTGAATCGATGCATAATGCGAACCCATATTCTAATGGGATTGTGTTTTTTCGACAAATCCGTCTGGCGGAATCGAGGGAATCGGCGACAAGCGAAAAACCCGCCGTTAATCGCGATTGGGGGTCGCGTTTTTTGCCCGTCGACTATTTTTGTCCCGTTCAACGGAACCGCGCGGCACGCAGACGACCTCAGAACCGCTCTCAAATTGGCCGAACCGCCGCAAGCCAAAGCCCCTTTCGCGCGGCAGGTAGACACGAGTCTTTTCCGGTACTACCGTTTTGAAGATGGAACTCCAAGGTATCGGTTTCAACCCCCAGACTAGAGCAACGAGTCCCCAAGGTGCCATATGTCCAAGAACATCAGTCGGCGGCGGTTTATCGGCGGTTCGTTGCAAATCTCCGGGGGGCTGGCGGCTGCAATCTATCTCGGCGGCAGCCCGGTCCTGGCGTCCACTTCTCCCAATGAAAAACTCAATATCGCGGCGATTGGCGTTGCCAACAAAGGCCGCCACAATATCGACCAGTTGCTCGAGCATAACTTCGTGGCGATTTGCGACGTCGACGAAAACTATCTCAACGAAGTCGGCACCTTGCTTCCGAACGTTCGCAAGTACCGCGATTACCGCGAGCTGTTTGACAAGGAAGCGAACCAGATTGATGCGGTCGTCGTTTCCACGGCCGACCACACACACGCCCCGGCCACCAGCGTCGCATTGCAATTGGGCAAACACGTCTATTGCGAAAAGCCGTTGACGCACACCGTCGCCGAAGCCCGAACTATTGCGCAACTTTCCCAGAAGCAAAAGGTCGCTACGCAAATGGGAATACAGATCCACGCCGAGGAGAATTATCGGCGGGTCGTCGATTTAGTTCGCTCGGGCGCAATTGGCGAAGTCGTCGAAGTTTACAACTGGTGCAACAAGGGCTGGTCGGACGGACGCTTCAATCCGAACAGCGGCCCGGCTCCGGCACATTTGAATTGGGATTTGTGGTTGGGTCCGGCCGCCGAGCGACCGTACAGCGATAACTTGCATCCGGCCAATTGGCGCCGGTTTTGGGATTTCGGCTCGGGGACTTTTGGGGATATGGCTTGCCATGTGATGGACTTGCCTTTCTGGGCTCTCGATCTCAAATCCCCAACCAGTGTTCAGTGCGAGGGCCCCGAAGTTCATCCGGTTGGCGCACCAGCTTGGTGCCGCGCAACGTATGAATTCCCGCGCGAAAACAACTCGACGTTGAAATTCCATTGGGCGGACGGAGGCGAAAATTTTGACTTTGTTAAACAGACCAAAGATGCCGAAGGGAAACCGCTGTCGGATTGGGGCTTGGGGATACTGTTTGTCGGCAAGGACGGAATGCTGGCCGCCGACTACGGGCGCCGAATCCTGCTTCCGGCGGACAAGTTTAAAGATTTCCACGAGCCCGAACCCACGATCGCGCCCTCAGTCGGGCACTGGAAGGAGTGGACCGAAGCGTGCAAAACGGGAGGTCCGACGAGCTGCAATTTTGAATACGCCGGAATGCTCACCGAAACCGTGCTGTTGGGAATCGTCGCGTTTCGTAGCGGAAGCCGCATCGATTGGCGCGCCGAGCATCTAACAGCACACGACAACGCCGCTGCTCAACACTTCATTTCCAAGAAATATCGAAAGGGATTTGAAGTCGTGGGATTGGAATCTTAGCATGTTCACCATCACCAAAGACCAAATCATCCCCTGCACGATCACCGGTTCCTGGCCGCGGCCACGCTGGATGGATGAGAGCATGTGGGGGCGTCCGCTCGACACCTGCATGATGGACGTTCGCTTTCGCGAGAAATTCCAAGACGCAATGGCCGTCATCGTCAGCGATCAAGAACGGGCCGGCATCGACATCCTAACGCACGGCGACTTGCACTGCGACGAAGACTACGCCGGGCGAAGTTGGCATCATTATCCGCTGCAGCGCTGGGGCGGATTCGAAGGCGACCACCTTCAATCGTGGTCGACCCGCTCGCCTTGGCTTAAATATCCGGCCGGCACGATGCTGAATGAAATCTACACCGGCTGGCGGTGGCCGCGGGTCGTCGGGCCGATCGTCTATCAACCGCTGGACTATCCGAAACTCTGGCGGATCGCCCAGTCAAAAACGGTCAAGCCGATCAAATTTGGGACCTGTTGCACTCAAGTCATGGGATTGTTCCTCGACATTCACACCCCGCATTACAAAGACAAACGGCAAGTTCTGTGGGATATGGCGGAAGCAATGAATCGTGAGTTGCTGGCCCTCCGCGACGCCGGCTGCCGATGCCTGCAAATCGAGGAACCCTGCCTGCATTTCCTGGCCAATACGTTGGGCAAGGATCACAGCGACGTCCGGTTTTATCTCGATTGCTATAACCGCGAAGTCCAAGGCCTGGACGATGTCGAAATCTGGATTCACACATGTTGGGGAAACCCCAATATGCAGCGCGTAATCGATAACGACAGCTACGCGGCGTCGCTCGATATGTACATGAGCGAAGCCCGCGGCGACGTCTGGACAATCGAGACCAAAGATCGCGACATGCGCGAGATCGAATTACTCGCACCTTTTATGCGCAACGCGGGCAAGAAAGTTTGCGTCGGAGCGGTGAGCCATCGCCGGTTGCAAGTCGAGCAGCCGCAAGAAGTCGCCGACACGATTCGCTTGGCGCTCAAGTACGTGCCGGCCGAGCGATTGATCATTTCATCCGACTGTGGATTCGGCCGTCAAGGCTGCAACCGCGAGATCGCGTTCTTCAAAACGACGTCGATTGCTCAAGGCTGCAATCTCGTCCGGGCCGAACTCGGTCTCCCTCAAGCCCCCATCCGCGCCGCTGCCTCCCACCTCCAAACCGACATCGTCATGGACAAGCCGGCGTGATTTCACGATGCAACGCGTTTATTCGAGGCGATTGCTGCAGTTAGTGACGACGTTTGATTCGCGCGACCGCATGAATAACGGTTTTTCAACGATTTTCATGATGGTTGGTCCAATTATTCTTTAGTCGCGGAGCGGCGGCGGCCGCCTAGCCGTGGACGCAAGTCCAGGGAATTATTTACCCACATTTCCCAGCCGCGTAGCGGCGACACAATTAATTTCCATCGCGAATGATCAGCCAGATTGTCAGCGCCAATAGAACAAGAGCGCCGCAAAAGAGGACGATTGGGACGCGCCACAATCGCTTGCGGTGCAACGCCGTAAACTCCTCACTGGAGATCGCGTCGGCCCATTCGTCGTGCCGCTGGCTTTCCTCGGGGGGCGGCCCCAAGCGAAACTCGACTTCGGCCCGCTGTGAATCTTCCACAAACTGGTGCCCGACCGTGCTCTTGGGCGCGGTGGTCTTGATGGCCGAGCCGAGATATTGGATCTCCGAAATCTCGGCCCGCGAAGATTGATCCAACGTCACGCGGCCAATCTCGTATGCCCGCTGCCGCAAGGCGGCCGGCGCGAGCGTGGTCTCGTTGCGGCAGATTGCCGACAAGATTTCATGACAGCCGGAAATCTCGCTCAGCAACAGCGTCGACTCGAATGCCTGCTTCTCAAACGATTCGACGGTGGATTCGGCGAGCGTGTTGTCCAAGTACTCGGCAACCCAATTGGGGTCCTTGAGCCCTTCCGCGCAATCGGGGGCCAACGCGGCGACATCGGGATCGGCGGTGATTCTGCGCAGCTCGGCGATCAACTTGGTCGCGGTTGGGCTCTCGCGAACTTTGGCCTCGATTCGTTCAACCGCCCGTAGATTGAGGTTGGACTGGTTCAAGTAGGCTAGCAATGTTCGCAAAGTCAATCGCATGATCTGGGACTAAGACGTGCAATATGTTGTTCAGAGGAATGACTTCCAGAATAGTCCAAACTCATGCCGAGTGTTGGGCGCGCCCCGGGCCTGGGCCCTTGGAAGTTCTCAGATACCAATTCTTCGAGTTCAATCTGAACACTGAAAACTTGTCCGCTCCCCTCCCTAGCCCTCCCCACGAGGGGGAGGGAACAAGAAGATCGCGCTCCCGATGATGGAGGGAATAAAGCAATCGCGCTCGATCCCTGCCTAACCAAACAGCTCGCGCACGGGCTTTCCTTTGCCATCGGACGTTATGTAGAACGGCCGGCGCTCGACCTCAAACGACGCGTCGGGGGGAATTCCCAAAGCGGCGTAAATGGTCGCGTGAACGTCTGAGACCGAAATCGGATTCTCGATCGTTAGCAGCGGACGCTCGTCGGCCGTTTTTCCATAGACCAGTCCGCGTTTGATTCCGCCACCAAACATCAGCAGACAATTGGCGCCAGTAAAATGTCGATGCAAGCCATACTGCTTCATCTCTTGCATTTTGTCGGCGGGAGCCCGCGATTGGTCCGGGGCGGTGCTTCCGGGAACTCCCTCGACGATCATGTCGCGGCTGAACTCGCTGGCCAACACGACCAGCGTCCGGTCGAGCAGGCCGCGGGTTTCCAAATCGAGGATCAGTTGGGCAACCGGAGCGTCAATCTGCTGTTTCATTTTCGCAGCGGTTGTATGTCCGTTCTCATGGGTGTCCCAACTTTCAAAGGGAACGTATTCGGTGGTGACTTCGATGAATCGAGCCCCCTCCTCGACCAGACGTCTGGCCAATAGGCAGCCCAAGCCAAATCGACCGGTGTTGTAGCGATCAAAACTTTCGCGCGGTTCGAGCGACAAATCAAACGCGGACTTGGCGGGCGAATGGAGCAGACCATACGCCCCTTCCAACGCCGCCGCGACCGACGCTTGGTGATAATCGGATGCGCCGCGAAGCTGTGGGTCGCGCTCGAGAAATTGGCGATACAACTGCTGGCGGTTTTCGAAGCGTTTTGTCGTCATGCCGCTCGGCGGCTGCAGGGCATCGAGAGCTTGGTCGGGGAACGGAATCAAAAACGGGCCGTGCTCGCCGCCCAAGAAGCCGGCAGTGTGAAAGGCCTTGAGTTCTTCTTGTTCGCCGATCCCTTCGAGCCGCTGGCCGATGTCGATAAAGGCGGGAATCGCTTCCTGCCGCGGTCCGAGCAGTTTCGAGATCCACGCTCCGATATGCGGTGCGGCGACAGTTTGCGGCGGAACATACCCCGTATGCCAGTGGTATTGATGCCGCGAGTGCAAGATGTTTCCCAAATCCGGCAGGACGTGTGAGCGGATAAGCGTCCCTCGATCCAGGACTTGGGCGATATTCTCCAAGCCTTCGCAGATTTTGACGCCGTTCAGAACGGTGTCGATCGCTGGAAACGTGGAGAGGATGGATTTTGCTTCCAAGCCAACTTCATAGGGACTGTACCTTTTCGGATCGAACGTCTCCGGTCCGGCCATGCCTCCCGCCATCCATAACAAGATGCACGCATCGGCTGTAGCTTTTGGCCCCACACTCTCCTGGCGTTCTTTTGCCAAAAGCCTTGGCCCATCCCACAGCAACGCCGCCGCGGACGCCGCACCCAATTGGCGAACGAAATCGCGACGAGCAATGCCAATTTGCCGAGTTGGTTCACTAGTTCGAGTCATCGGCGCATCCTTTGAGCCAAAGCAATTGTAATCAAGTTCGCGGAAAAAAATTGGGTGGCACGCCCTGAGTCTTCGAAGGGCGTGGCAGCGTTGCCCGTTAATTCCACCACGTCCGTCGAAGACTCAGGGGGTGTCACCCGGAAGAAGAACTTCTATTGGCCATTCAACGCACGAAACAAAACTCCGGCAGTGAGACGATGATCCAAAGCAGATCGGCCAGCGAGTCCTTTTGCACCGGGGAGCCCAACATTTGTGCGGCCGTTTCCAGTTCAGGGGCGGTCGGATCACGCGAAAGGCTAGATCGGTACAGCCATCTTACGATTTTGTCCGCCGGTGCATCTTTGAATCGGGCCAGGATGGAGTCGGAACCTTGTTCGAGCGTTGTCATGAGCTGGGTGCCGTTGATCAGGTCCATCGCTTCGAGCGTCGTGAGGCTGGCCGGGCGCGACGTGACGACTTGCTCGCGGTTGGGCCGACCCAAAACGCTCATCAGGCGGTCGGCGTTGACCAACGACGCCCGCACCGGGCGGTTGTCGCGATAGCCGAAATCGACCGCCGGCTGATTGGGCCAGTTGTCCGTAATCTGCCAAATGGCGTCGAGCCACTGCTCGGCCGTCAAGCGTCGGGCCAGCGGCCCGTGAAACTCGAACGGTTCTCCCGGTTGCGGCGGCGGAACGCAGACATGCTGGTAGGTTTGCGAAGTAGCAATCGTGCGAAGCGTGTGTTTGAGATCGTATTTGTGCTGCACCAAGTCCGCGGCCAGCCAATCGAGCAATTCCTCGTTCCAAGACGGGGAGTCCATTGAGTCCATCGGCTCGACCAATCCCCGACCCATCATTCGCTGCCAAAGCCGATTGACGATCGTACGCGAGAATCTGCCGTTCTCAGGTTTCGTCAAAAGCGCCGCAAGCTGTTCCAAACGTTGTTCGCGCGATCCAGTAGGATCGATTGCCCCGAGTTCCGGAAACAAAAATGCGGCGGTAGCAAAGCTGCCTTGAGCGACGTCGCAGCGATGGATCTCCAAGGGTGACTCCGCGATCACTGCGGCTAGACCGTAAGCGTCGGTGAGCTTCCACGAGTCGATAAAACTATCGTGGCACGAGGCGCACTTTAGATTGAGTCCCAAAAAAACTTGCCCGACGTTTTGCGCGAACTGCAACTCCACGACTTGGCTGGCGTTGATCCTGCCGCGCCAACGAATACCGCGCGAAAAACCTTCGGATCCGGGCGAAGGCACGATCAACTCGCGAACCATTGCATCGTACGGCTTGTTGTGCAGCAGAGTATGGTACAGCCAATCGGTAATCGGCGCGCGGCCCCCGTCGATGTATCCGGTCCCGCTGTAATCGTTGCGAAGCAAATCATTCCAAAACGTCAGCCAGTGTTCAGCGTAACCGCGGTTGTCGTTCAAGAGTTCGTCGACCAAGCGAGTTCGCTTATCGGGGGCCGTGTCCGCGGCAAATGACTCCACGACGTCCGCGGTTGGCAGTAATCCGATCAAGTCCAGCGATGCGCGGCGGATAAAGCTCCGATCGTCGACGAGTGGGACGTTTTCCTCGGCGGATCGTTCCACCAAGTTGTCAATGGATAGGTCGGCAGAATTCGGTTTCGCCACGACCGGTCGCAACGCCAACGGTCGCGCGACCGATTTATTCGCAAACGAAAAGCCGTCGTCCCAAGCTAGGCCTTCGCCGATCCAGCGGCGGAACAAGTCGATTTCCTCAGCGGAAAGCGGACCCTTGTTCAGCGGCATCCGAGTTTCAGGGTCGTCGCTATTGATTCGGGCCAACAATTCGCTTTCGTTGGGTTCGTTGAGATCGACCACGCCGCTGCGCATGAGATCATCGCGAGTGTCAAACGAAAGTGATCCTTCGTGGCGGCCGCTGGTGTGGCACGTCGCGCAATGTTTGCGAATCAGCGGCACGACTTGGTGGGAAAAATCCACAGGCTGTTGGGCGCAAATTGCGCTCGGTGCGTATGCCGCGATGCCAACAACCACGGCGGTGCCAACAACCACGGCGACAACTTCGCCAATGGGTCGAAACAGCCTATACGAACAATTCGATGCCATGCATTCATCGTAAGCGACAGAAGTAGGTCTCGTTAGTAGGTCTGCCCGTAGGTCTCGCGAGCCGAGCGAGCCTTGACGCGGCAAAATCGACGCAAAATTTCTCTTGAGTAGACACGGCTGATTGGCGCAACGACGCCTGGGTTAATAACCGACGGATGGTGCAAGGTCTCGCTCGGCTCGCGCGACCTACGGGCGAGACTCCTACCGAAAACCCGTCGGCTGCGAGGCCAAACCGGCCTGCGGCTTTTCGTAAGCCGAGAACAATCCCCAGATCGGCAAGTGATCCGAAATCAACTGCGCTTGTTCGAGCTTTAAGCCGTAGAATTGTGCGAGATCGAACACGCCGAATTTGTTTTGAAATTCGTTGGTCGCGTAGCGATCAAATACGATATTGTCATAGCACTTGCTGCGCATCGTATTGGTGTTCATTTCGGGGGGAATTATCGCGAACAGATTGGGAATTTGCGCCAGTGGCCCAAACTGGAGGGGCGACGCGTTGAGATCGCCCAACAAAATTAAATCGTCTTCGTAGGGAAAGGCCTGCCGGGCCATCCGAAGAATATCGGCCAATGCGCCCATTTCGGTAGGGACCAAGTCAGGATCGGTGTGGATATTGATCAGCGTAAACGTAAAACCATTCCGCGGGTCGGGCGTTCGGCAGCGAAATGTAACGGCCAGCGGGTCGCGGTGAAGTAGCCGTTGGGGATGCCGCAGAACGATACCCTTGTCGATCCGCTCAATTTTTTGTTCGTTAAAGATGTAAATGTATTGTTCCTTGCTGTCGGTTCGGCCTTCGCGCGGTCCGACCACGTAGCCGTATTGAAAGCCGCCTTGGTTGATCATCTGCACGAATCGCGGAACGATCGTGTCGTCAGTCGAGCGCAGCTCTTGAATGGCCAGCACGTCGAACTTTCGCGCGATGTCAACGAGATAACCCATCAGGTTCGCATCGTTCATCTTGCTCGTGCCGAAGACTTGGATGTTGAACGAGCCGATCGAAACGAACGGTTCAGGCTGTGAGATCGGTGTCGCTTGGATACCGCCGGCGTTCGAAGGATACGAGGCAGGCGTAGCAGGATACGCGGATTGCGATCCGGAAATCTGCGTCGAAGATTGCGAATGCGCAGTCGTGCCCCACGGCAGCCCGAGGGGCGCAGTGGCCGTCCCATTGCCTGCGGGGACGTTGTTCAACAGATCGGCAGTTCGATCGGCGACTTGCGAAAGGCTGTCGCAGCCAAGCCATCCCAGGACCGTGGTGATGACCACCAGCAGGCTTACTCCGGCTGGGTAATTACGGAAGAAACCCAGACCGGCGTTTAGGCCGGTGGGTCGAGTACGTTTGGCCATCGCAACGCCTCCTTGCGTCGATGCAGAATCTTCGCGCGATTCGATCCCTCGAAATTCGGGCGAAGGTTAGCGAAGTCAGTTGCCCGCTGCCAGAGCAATCGAATGGTTGCTAGCGAGGGCGCGAGCACTTGAAATCCCGCTGCGTTCGTTACGCAACGAGGGCGAATACGTAACGCGACAAGGCGCAACTCTTATTCCCTCCCCCTTGTGGGGAGGGCTAGGGAGCGGGTTTGGAATTGTGGGTGATTCCATCCCTCGAACCGGGTCAACCTAATCAAACGAAATGACTCGAAAAAACTCCGCGACCATTCGCGCGGTATGCGAAACGCGCCAAGCGATGCCGAGTATCGGTTGTGGTATTGTTTGCGCGGCCGCCAACGTCGCGGCGTCAAATTCCGCCGACAAATGCCGATCGGATCATTCATCGTCGATTTCGTGGCACTCGAGCGAAAATTGGTGATTGAATTGGACGGCGGTCAACACGGCGAGCGAAGATCATGCGACAACGCGCGAACTCGCTGGTTGAATGCGCAGGGGTTCGCGTTATGCGATTTTGGAATCACGAAGTGTTGGAAGAAACCGACACGATCGTCGAGATGATCGCGAATGCACTTCAAGAAATGGAAGTTGCCGCAAAGAAATTAGACGGCGACGGATTGGCGAAAGGGTAGGCCATCGCTAATAAACCCCCCTCCCTAGCCCTCCCCGCGGCGGGGGAGGGAATAAGACGAGGCCGTGCGAAGTCTAAAGGCTGTTCCCATCTTGCAACTTGCATTTTGCAATTCGTAATTTGCAATTTCCGCTTCGCTTTATTCCTTCGGAGCAACCGCTTCGCGAACGGTGGCGCCGTGTTGGTCGCTGAGGATCAACAAGGCAAACCGATCGACGTCGCCGACGGATTGGTTGCTCAGCGAAGCGAAATCAAAACGGCCGCGCGTGTCGGTGTAACCGTCTTTGTAAAAGCCAGTCGAGCCATCGACCTTGCGGGCGTAGACTTTCACGTAGACTTTGCTCAGCGGTTTGCCGTCGTCCTGGTTTGCGACCTTGATTTGGCCATAATTTTCGCTGACTTGGACGGCGAGCGAATTGGCGTAATACGCAGCGGACTTGGTTTGTCCGCCTGCGACAATCTCGACCAAGACGTTCGAGTTGTGGAACTCGGCCGGCAGATCAAACGTGGTTTGAGCCTTGTCGGCCTCCAATTCGACCGTCTGGCTCGTATTCGGGCGGATCAGCGAAAACCCTTGCGAACCTTGCTGCACGAACGGATTGCGACTGAACAACAGTTCGAGGTCCATCGTGTAATAGTTCACGGTCGCCTGTTTCAGGTTTTGGTGTCGGATCGCAACTTTTCGCGATTCAACCGTGAATTCAAAATTGGGTGACTTCGCCGCCAATGCGGTCTGCAGTTGTTCGCGGTTGAGCGGATCCGCTGGGTCCGCCGTTCCACCGCGGGCCTCGTTCACGTGAGCCAATACGTTTTGGAACAATTTGCGCCAGCGATCGACCGGGAATTGCTGTCGTGCTTTGGCGATCTGTTCGGCTTTGTCGAGTTCCTCGGCGCTCATCGCCATGAAGGCGGCGAGGTAATCGTATTGCAGCTTCGTTTGCAAAGACTCGGAATTGATGCGGCTGAAGAATTCAAACGCGTCTTCGATTCGATCTTGTAGCAGGAGATAGTACACCAGGGCCATCTGATCGTCGGCCGAAAACTCGCGCTTGCAGCACAAGTAGCCCAAGAGCTGATGATACTGAGCGAGGATTGTGCCGTTGGTAATCTTTCTTTGCGGACCCAAGCGATACGTCCGTGCGTTCGCCAATGGCCAGTACTCGCGGTGTTCGTACCAGCGGCGGTCGACCGGGTCGATCTTCAGCAATTGGCTATCGATTGCCAAACCAGTTTGCCGGGCGAAATCTTCGCTGTGGGTCAAGAACTCGCGAATCGCGACCGGGTCGTTGTGCTGAACGCTGTACGACCAGAGCACATGATTGTACGTAAGTCGATCGCGCAACACATTTAAAGCCGCTTCGAAGAATTTTGCGTCCTTCACGCGAAAGGCGATCTTCGACAAGTCGATGTTAAGGACGTTCTCGCGCTTGAGGAATTCGATGACTTCGTCTTCCGTGCCGTTTTGCGAGACGTACGCCCACGACGAGCGGTCGATGATCGAAGGTTGATCGACGACGTTGAACGCCAGCGGATTGGCGACCGCGACCGATCGCTGATCTAAGGCGACGTGAGCCGGGTAATGCTTGAACTGCCCGGAGCGAGGAAAGTAGAAATAGTATTCGACGGTTTGCGTGCTAAACGGCCCCAAATCCATTTGAATCGAGCGAGTGACTTGAGCGTTGTTCGCTGGCAACGAGCCTTGTGGGATCTGCATCAGCAAATCAATCGGCTGCGGCGTCGAGGTCGGATTGGTAATGACGACTTGCGCACCGTACAAGACATGCGTGACGAATTCTTCGATGATGAACTTGTCATAACGCTGTTCGCCGACTTGGCGATAGCGATCATCGGCCCGGAAATAATTTTCGCCGATCAGCAAGTTGGCATCGCGCGGATCGAGGACTGCCGGTTGGACCTGCTGGTGCAAAACGATGATCGTGCTCGTCGGAGTGATTTTTAGCGAGTTGTCGGCAAAATCCAGGCGATGTTCGTCGGCGACCAAGGGGAGGTCGATCACGGCCAGGGCGAACATCATTTGGCTAAAGCTGCCGGCAGCTTCGGGGAAGTAGGCCGAGAAGAACTTTTCGCCGGCTGGGTGTTCGACGTAATCGCGCCAGAATCGATTGACGCGGACGAGGTCCGGCGTCTGCTGTTCGGTGGGAAGTTTGTAGTAGTTATTCTCCACCCATTCGGAAGTCTGTTCGATGCGGCGATAAAGCTGCTCGACTTGTTTGCGCTGCCTCTGTTCGCGTTCCAAGCTCTTGAATTTTGCTTCGTCGCGATCGGCCTTGGTGCCCAAGAGCCTGCCCGCTCTACGACCTTCGGCGTCGTCCGCACCATCTTTGGCGAGTTCTTCATTGAGTTCGTTTACCTTTTTATCCGCCGTTTCACCTGCAGCATCAACTTCGCTCTTTTCCACGCTCAACGCGTCCATCGCAGCTGCCGGCTTAACGGCCGCGAGGTCGCCCACAAATTGTCGTGCGTCTCGGCCTCCGCCCATGCCGCCAGAAACGCCGGCCGTTTCGGATTCGGGAGCACCTGGAGCGTTTAGTGACTTGCCGAGTTTTTCGCCAAGCTCAGCACCCAATGAATTCAAAACGAAACCTGCATCCAGCGAATTGCTCTTGAGCGACAAATCGTACAGGTGATCGAACTGTCGTCGCGGGGTGGGAGATAGCTCGTAAAGTTCACGAATATTTCGCGCGAGCATCGGTCGGCGGGCTTGGCTGACTTGCGATAGCATGATTCGTTCGGCCACATTGAGGCGTTCGAATTGCCACGAGTCGAAGAACGGTTCGAGCGGTTGCTCGAGCAACCATTGATCGACGAAAGTCTTATAGCGTTTGTTGGCCAGGAACGGACGGACCACATCGGCAAAGAACTTTGGGTCTTTCTTGGAGAGGAAGAAATTCAACTCGTGGCAGGCGAACTTGGAATACAGCTCGCTCTTTTCGGCATCGGTCTTGTTGGGCCACTGGAGGATGAAACTAAATTCATTCAACTTCGCATCGGACGTGATCGCCGCGAATACGCGATAGACGTCGCCCAGATCGTCGAACGTTTGAAGTTTCGAGCTGCCGATGTCTTCGATTGTCATCGTCTTGTCGGCGGACAAGATCGAGACCTGTTTGGTTTGGGCGAAGTGCTTTTCTGGATCAAGGGCGTTGGCCAGGCGAAGATCTCGCAATTCGGGCTCCACCTCGGGCAATGCGACTGGGAGCGACTGCGAGGTCAGCTCGTCGACCAATACGATCTGCAGCATCGTTTTGGCGCCGAGCTTGGCGCGATCGATCGTGACGACTCCGTTATCGTCGGGGCGAAGGTTGGCCAAGAGGATCGCGGACTGCTTGAGAAAATCGAGCGATGCGGGATCGCCGAGGCCACCGGAGCCACCTCCCCCGCCGGCGGTTCTGGAGGCGACTCCTTCCGAACCGCTCCCGGTCGCGCCAAAATCGCCCCCTTCCGCGGCAACTTGCACGGAATCCGCCGTCTCGCGGATCGTCCAAGGGTTCAGCAGGAACGACGGTCGATCGAGCATGTTGCCCGCGTAGCGTGACGCGAATTTGCGATCGAGGATGTAGCGGTACTCGTCGCCGATATCGCGGCCGGCCACATAGACCGATTCATTCGCACTCGGCTTAACCCATTGCGGTTCGGCATCGCGGACTTGACCAAACAACGGCAGGGCCTCGAATCGCGGAATCTGCCGCGCGGCGAACACGTGCACGCGAGCACTGCTGAGGTCGCCAGCCAACTGAAGTTGGATCGTTTCATCGCTAACTTTGTGTGCTTGGATGAAGGGAGCTTCGACCGAGCGCATCTCCAAGAACCGGTCGCGGCCGAGTGCGAATCGGTCGACGACTTTTCCAGCGGTGACTCGGATCCGATAGACATCGCCGGAAGACTTGATCCGCAATTGAAAGTCGCCCGCCGGTAATTCCTTGATTTCGAGCGACCCGGTTTTGGGGCTAATCTGCCTGGAGTAATCGGCAACAAACGTGTCACCGCGAATTTCGAGCAGCGAGTATTGGCTTTCGCCAACGTCGCCATTGGAACGGGCTAATGGGATTTCGATCGATTGGCCCTGAGGAACGTGGATCGACGAGACCATCGTTTGCTTTGCAACTGGAAGTGCCCAGCCGCGAGTCGGCGTGCCGGCCACGGTGGCTTGGAGCGAGTCAATTTCCAACAGCGCTCCGAGTTCGATCCGGCCTTGGTCGTCCGTTTGCAGAGTCGCATCTGCCGGTCGGCGAAACTCGCGGTGCTTGAGCGACAGCGAAACGGCTTGACGGGCGCGCGGCTCGCCGGTTTTGCCGCGCACTTCCAAAGCGTACGAATTGGACCCTCTAACCAAATGCACATCGCGGATTGCATCAGTCGCTTCGATCTCATTGATCGAAAACGATTGTTGCACCGACAACGGAATTGGCTTGGACTGGCTGATGCTGTCGACCGTGGCCGAAATCTCAAAAGTAATCTGTCGCAAACGGGAGGGAGTCTGAAACTCCTGAATTGTTTCTTGGGCCTCGGTCAGCTCGATTTTGGGAAATTCCATGACCGACACGATTCCATCCAAATCGACGGCTGCGATCTTCAGCCGCTGTTCTTTCAACAGTTTGAGCGGGACGGGCATGCCGTTGAGACGCAAACCGGGTCGGATGACGAGTTGGGCTTTGTTGCCGCGGAGCAGCGACTCGCGATCGACGAATAGGCCGGCGGATAGTTGATAGACCTCGTTCTCGTGATTGAAGTTTCCAGGGACGGAAAGTCCGCCGCGGCTGAGAATGACTTGTTCGATTCCGGGTTGCGTGGAAAACGGAACGGTGATCTGGCCAACTTCGTCGGGCGTATATTCACGGCCGGACATCCAGACCTTTGCGTCCTTAACCGGCAGGCGATTTTCGTCGAGGATCGTAAATCGCTGTCCCGCGATCGTCGTTTCGACCAAGTGATGCAGGTGGCCTTTGCGGATCAGCGCCCGGCTGCTCTTTCCGTTGCCGATGAAATCGATGACGTACACGCCGGGGCGTTTGAGCTGATCGAACTTGAACGATCGCTCGACGCGCAGCGCGGGTGCTTCTTTGTACTGAAACGTTTCTTCATGGTGCGGCACCAAGCCGTCCAAGTTGATATCCGAATCTAACCGCGCGGTCCGCGTGCGATAATAGTTGTCGGTGTTGAGTTCAAACACTTTGACGATTAGGTTTTCGACGTTTTTGACAAACAGTTTGAGTTCGACCGGTTGATCCACCGTGAACTGGTGCGGTGTGGCGGGCGGGAAGTCCAAATCGACTCGTTGCACGAGGGCCCGGTATTCGTCCGGAGAGAGCCAGCCGTCCCAATTCTGCTTATCGCCCAAACCATTGACGATTTTGACTTCGGCGAATTGGCGCCGCAGATAGCCCTTGTCGACCCACGTTTCAAATTCTTTGGTATCGGTGGCATCGAGCAAAAAATGCTGCAGGTACTCGCGGATTAGCGGCTCATCATTGCCGACGATCGGCAAGCGAGCGACTTGCGAAAAATCCGCGTTCAGATCGACGTAGTGATTTGCTTGTGAGACGCGCTCCAAATACTTCTGGTTGATGTAAAACACCGAGCGGGGCAATTGGAGGTACTTCAAGAACCGGGCTTTGTCGTACGTTCCCAAGCGAAGATCGGTGTCGAGCCGGCGGTACAGGATCGAAGCCTTCAACGAATTGTGGACGGGGTTCAGGGGTTCGGCGAACTTCCAGAGTTCCTCCAAATGTTGGATCTGTGCGGCGGTGTCGTAGGTCAAGTCGACGTCGTCGCTCGGTCGCAGCTTGGTCAAATAGATCGAAACGTAATTCGGATCGTTAAACAAGCTGGGAATTTGCTCTCGCAGTTCGTCGAGTTGGGCGCGCGTCATCGCGCGATGAATAGTCATCGATCCAAACGCTTGCGCGTCGGGGAGTTTCAATTCGCGGGCAACGAGCGTTGGCAAGTTGGCCAGATCGGGCGTGATCAATCGCTGCAGCAGGTGTCGTAGGCGGACGGGGTCGAGTTCGGCCGCGGAAAATCGCTCCAAGCCGTTGTCCTCGATCCCGTCGGTGTTGACGTGTTCGGAAAGCGCTCGTTGGAGCAGAGTTTGGTAGGCGATGATCGCCGGATCCAGCTTTGAGGGCAGGTCACGCTGCGCGTCGGGCAGTTCACGCTGATGATGGAACGACAGCCCCAGGCGATTGCGCAAATAGTCCAACGTGCTTTTTGAATCGCGTGGATACGTCAGCAGGGCTTGGCGATTTCGAATTTCGACCACCCGTGCCGATTCGCCGAATCGATCGATCCATGGTTTCAAGAGTTCATTGACGCGATCGAATTGTTCCGTGTTTAGATAATGCAGGCTATGAAAGTAGAAATAGTCCTCGGTTCCTGGCACCAGCGTCGCCAAGGCTTTTTCGCGATCGGCGGCCAACGCAAAGTCTTCGACAAAGCCGATCTCTTGAGCCCGCGTGGTTGCGGCGACCATGCCGAGCGCGAGAGAAACCAGCAGTCGACTGAACAAACTCTTGGCGAACATGAGACTTCTCCCGTTGGACGTGAATGCAATAACGCGAGTCGAGAATTGCGACTCGCGATGCGGATCATCCACCAACGCCACCCATCCGCGTCACGTTAAGATAGCATTCGCTACATGGGGGACTCGTTTGCGGCCGAATTGTTACGCTGTAAAGCCAAAACAGTTCGTCCTTACAATCGATTTGTCCGGATGACGAGACAACGGTTGGACGGCGGGCAAGCCCCGTCCGTTCCCGGTATGATAAAAAAACTTGTTCAACCTTCGGTCAAGAAATGCGAAAAGCCACAGCGAAACTGCCGTGGCTTTTTTTCGTTGCCCGTCGCCGAAGCGATCGAACGATTGTTGTTATCGCAAGCTTAGTACCCGATGCTCGGAGGATTCGGCATTAAAAAGTCGCGTGGGCCGCGCGTCGTGTAGTACGGATACACATACGTAGGCGTCATCGGGCCTTGACCCCCCAGTTGTGCGCTAGGAGTGTGCGGGATCATGCCTCCATAGGGATGACGGCCAGCGGCACGGCCGCGATGTCCAGCCATTGCTCTGGCGAGGCAGCTTGAGCAAAGGTGACCGCCGATGCCACAGCCATTGCGACCGCAGCCGGCAAATTGTCCGCCGATTCCCGCCCGGCATTGTGAACAAAGGTGCCCGCCCATACCGCAACCATTTCGGCCGCAGCCAGCGAAATGATCGCCCATCGCGCCGCCGGCGCGGGACGCTCCCCAGCCGTTGTCGCAATCATTACAACTCGACTGGGCGACGCCACCACCGAATACTCCGCCCGAACCGAACCTGCCGGAAGAATCTCCGTATGATGAACCGCCGCCGTTCATTGGGGAGCAACCGCAATCACCCGATTGGCTTCCGCAGTCATTGCAGGCGTTGGCCCGGCTTCTGAACTTAAAGGGGCCGCCCGAGTTTCCGCATTGATCGCAGCCGCAACCGGATGAGCGCGAGCCCAAGCGATCTAGCAACCCGGTTTGCCCTTTGACGCACGAGCAAGGAGCCCCGGTTTGGCAGCCGCAATCTCCGGATGATTGTCCGCAAGAGCAGCCATCGCTCGCACAGCCTCCGCGGCCGCTGAGCAAGCCACCTCGACCGCAGCCGTTACCACGGCCCGAGCAGCCACAACTTCCGGATTGATCGCCGCATGTGTTGCACGATCCCCTTCCGATTTGTCGACCACCGAAGAGTCCACGAGGACCGCATTCTGCGCCACAATTTCCACTATCGCAACTGCCACAGTCGGTTTGGCACGTCGAGCCAACCGAACTCGTGCCACAGCCGCCAACGCCGCACGGTTGCGTACAACAGCAACCGGACAGGGCGCCGGCCGCAATTAGCGAAACGACTAAAAGGCCTAACGATCTCATGTTTAAGTTCCTTGTATCAGGACTGGGCCGGACCTTATTCCATTGCCATGAATGGAGCCGAAGACCGGGTCGAAAGCGGCGTCAAATAGAACGCGGGGAAACGCGATCGATAATGAGCGACATAACACGGGGTAACCGCCCATTGGCATGTACATCGACCATACAAAAGGAAAAAATTAACCCGTCGACATATCAGGCATCCCCGTTTCAACCCAGACTTCGTGCATAAAAGTCCTGCCGAATCCCCACCCCGGCGCAGAGTCTCCCCAATCGTTAGAGTCGATGGGGATTGGACAAAGTGAGGATGCGGAGCTAGCACAATGGAGGTCACGACCAACTCGAAAGCACGAAGTCCTCATACAAGCACGAGATTCGAAAACCGAAATTCGAAACAAGTTCGAAATCCCAAATTCCAAATCCCAAACAAGAAAAAACAAAGAGACGAAGTCGGTGAATTTAGAGTTTTTTTCAGCGTAACACGTTTGAAATTTCTACATTCGAATTTGTTTCGGATTTCGTGCTTCGAATCTCGGATTTTGTTTTGTGAATACTCCCCCGAGGCGCCCATGCAGGTAGTGCAACGAACTCACGTTTCAGCGGATCAATTGCGCTGGCGATTTGACGTCTCGCAATTGAAATTCGAAACGACGGCCGGCGTCGACCCCGCGAGCGAAGTCTTCGGACAATCGACGGCGGAGGAAGCGTTGCGGTTTGGCATGTTATGTAATGCGCCGGGTCAGAACATCTATGTGCGTGGGACGCGCGGGACCGGTCGGTTGTTGCTCGTGCGGACGTTGCTCCGAGAGCTCAACCTCCGTACCGAGCAGAAACGGGATCGTTGCTACGTCCACAACTTCAAGCGGCCCGATCGGCCGCGGCTCATTACGTTGGCGCCGGGAACCGCGGCGGACTTTCGCCGCCGCGTATTAGAGCTGGCCGAGTTTATCGGCGAGGGCATGATCAAGTCGTTGGAATCCGAGCCATTCGCGTCGCAGCGGAACGCCATCAAGGAGAGCTACCAACAAATGGCCCAATCGCTTTCCGATCCACTGGAAGAAGATTTGGCCAAGTCCGAGATGACCCTGACGACCGTGCAACAAGGCGATCTGACGGTACCCGCGATCCTTCCCGTCGTGGAGGGAAAGCCGATCGGTCCCGAACAATTGCGGGAGATGGCCAAGCAAGGCGAAATTTCTAAAGAGAGGGTTGAACAATTTGAAGCGCGATACGCCGACTTTCGACGGCAAATGCACGCCATCGGTCGGCAAGTCAATGAGTTGTATCGCGAAGCGGCCGCTCAAGTCCTCCGATTCAATCAGCAATCCGCCCGCGAGATGTTAGCCGATTTGACCGCCAAAATCCGAGCCGATTTTCCCGGCACTGGCGTCCTCGATTTTATCAACGACGTCGTTGAAGACGCGCTCGAAAATCATCTCGAATCGTCCGATGAGGACGGCGATTCGCCCGAGTCTACGGAAATCTACGGCGTGAACATTGTGCTTCAGAACGAAGATCCGACTAAGCGACCGGTCGTCCAAGAAATGACTCCCAACTTGATGAACCTGTTGGGCACGGTCGAGCCACGATCCGGACCCGAAGGGGTCGCTTACTCGGACTATCGGGGTATTCGCGGCGGAGCATTGCTCAATGCCGATCAAGGATTTCTCATTCTCAATGTCGACGACTTGATGGCCGAAGGGGGTGCTTGGCGAGCGTTGACGCGAACGTTGCGGACGGGCTCGCTGGAGATTGTTCCTCCCGAATTCGGCTGGATGCGTCCGTTTGTTGTGGTTCAACCCGAACCGATTCCGATCAACGTTCGCGTCATTTTGATTGGCGATGCCGATACATTTTATTGGTTGGACCAGGTCGATGCAGATTTTCGCGACCTGTTCAAAGTCCTGGCGGACTTTGAAAGCCAAATCGAGCGGAGCAGCTCGGGAGTCCACCAATATGCGGCGGTCTTATCGCGGCTCTCCCGCGACGAAAGCTTACCGCATTTTGACCGCGAAGCCGTCGGGGGATTGGTCGAGCACGGCGCTCGAATCGTCGCCCGAGCAGAAAAGTTAACGGCTCGCTTTGGGCGAATCGCCGATATCGCGCGGGAAGCCGCGTTCCTCGCGGTCCAGGGTTCAAGCGACGTCGTGACCGGCCTCCATGTTCGACAAGCCATTCAACGGACCAAACGCCGAGCGAGCTTGCCGTCGCGAAGGTTTCAAGAGTTCATGGAAAACGGAACCATTCTCGTGAAGACCAGCGGGGCAATCGTGGGACAGATCAATGGCTTGGCGGTGATGCAAGCGGGGCCGCTAACCTACGGTTTTCCGGCGCGAATCACCGCCTCGATCGGCGCCGGCCGGTCCGGACTCATTGATATCGAGGGTTCCGCACGGCTGTCGGGGACCATTCACACCAAAGGTTTTTACATCCTCGGAGGGTTGCTGCGACGACTGCTGCGGACCGACCATCCGCTGGCGTTTAGCGCCTCGCTCGCGTTCGAGCAAAGTTACGGCGGAATCGACGGCGACTCCGCCTCCTGTGCGGAAATCTGTTGCCTGCTCAGCGCGCTGACGAACATCCCCATTAAACAGAATCTCGCAATCACCGGCGCCATTGATCAACACGGCAACGTGCAAGCCATCGGCGGCGTGAACGAAAAGATCGAAGGATTTTTTGACGTGTGTCGGCATTTTGGTTTGACCGGCGACCAAGGGGTCGTGGTGCCGCGGTCCAACGTTGGTGACTTGATGCTCCGCGAAGATCTCGTCGACGCCGCTCAACACGAGAGGTTTCATATCTACGCCATCGACGATGTCTATGATGCGCTCGAACTTCTCACCGGATTTCCCGCGGGCAATCGGGACCAAGGAACGCATTTGCCCGGCACGCTCCTGAATATTGCCTTGGAAAAGGCTTACGAATTTTGGTTTCGGACGCTGGCTAGCCCCGAGGCACTTGGAAAAAGCAAACCCCATTAATCGAATTATGGTGGCCGGCCAGTTACCTTGTCGCCATCGCGCCCCGCGTGGTGAACGCGGCCCCGCCGAGTGGTTTCGAGTGTAATCTGAAATCGCTTTCCTCTCGCGGAGCGAGAGGGCTACATCAATGGGCAAACTGACCCACTACGCAATCTGCGATTTCGTTGTCGGCAAAAATGGTTTAAACTGCGCGCCCTGAAGTCATAACTCACCTGTTTCACGGCTTGTCTTGCGGAGGCTCGCGTTGGTGCGACCAAATATTTCTCAATTGGACGTTCTTTCATCCACCGAGCCGAACCACCGTACGCCGATGGAAGAGCTTTATGATAAATGTCTCGCCTTGGCCAGCAATTTGTGGTGGTCGTGGACCCCCGACGTGCAGCAAATATTCCGAGATCTCGAACCGGTTCGCTGGAGGCAGTTAGACCACAACCCGGTCGCCTTGTTGCGCGAGTTCTCGCCCGAGCGCTTGGATCAACGCGCTTCGGAGTTGGTCTTGTACAGCCGAATCAACAACGCCTACCGCCAGCTTAAGGATTACATGCAGCGCCGCCCCAGTTGGGCGGTGAACCACGCCGGGGTCTTGGGCTCGCGGCCGGTGGCGTACTTCTCGGCCGAGTTTGGGATCCATGAATCGCTGCCGATTTACTCGGGCGGTTTGGGCGTGTTGTCCGGCGACCATATCAAGAGTTCCAGCAATTTGGGAATTCCCTTGATCGCAGTTGGACTGTTTTATAGCCAAGGCTATTTTCGACAACTCCTGGACGCCGACGGCTACCAGTGCGAAGAGTACATCGATACCAAAGTCGAAGATTTGCCGATCAAGCCCGCGGCGTCGAGCGACGGAAGTCCCTTGACCATCGCCGTACCCACGCGGCACGGTAACATTCTGGCAAGAGTTTGGCAGATGCAAGTCGGCCGGGTCCGCCTGTTTTTGCTCGATTGCAACGTCGAGGGAAATACGGCCGACGACCGGATGCTCAACAGCCGCTTGTACGGCGGCAACGAGCGAACGCGAATTCGCCAAGAATTAGTCTTGGGAATCGGCGGCGTCAAAGCCTTGTGGGCGATGGGCTATCGCCCCGGTGTTTATCATTTGAACGAAGGGCACAGCGCCTTTGGACCGTTGGAGGCGATCGCCAACCGTATGGAGGGAGAGGGCTTTCCGTTCGATGAAGCGCTCCGCGAAGTCGCCGAACAGACGGTGTTCACGACGCACACACCCGTGCCCGCCGGTCACGATCGATTCGAAAGCGGCTTGATCGAAGAGCATTTGGGACCTTTGCGCGAAAAGCTCGGTTTGACGCACGAACAACTAATGAGCCTGGGACGAGTCGACCCGCAGAATGCGGGCGAACAATTTTGCATGACCATCGCCGGGCTCAAGCTTTCGCGCACCGCGAACGCGGTGAGCCAATTGCACGGGCAAGTCACACGCCGCATGTGGTCGCATCTCTGGCCGTGGCGGGCCGAGGAAGAAACTCCCATCGGACACATCACCAACGGAGTGCATACGCCGTCCTGGCTCGCGCCCCAAATGAAGCAAGTGTACGACCGCTATTTCCCCGTCGGCTGGATGGAGCAAGTCGGCGAACCACAGGTCTGGAGCGAAGTCCACAAAGTCGATCCCGGTGAGTTGTGGGAAGTCCACAACACGCTCAAATCGCAACTGATCGCCGTCGTGCGGCGGCGCGTCGCCCGCCAAAGCGCTCGACGGATGGAAAGCGATGACCTGGTGGAGGCGGCTCGCAATACGTTGGATCCCAACGTCTTGACGATCGGCTTTGCTCGGCGCTTCGCAACCTACAAACGGGCAAATTTGATCTTCACCGACTTGGATCGACTCACCAATCTCTTGGCCAATATCCAGCGGCCCGTCCAATTCATTTTCTAGGGAAAGGCCCATCCCAAGGACGAACCCGGTAAAAAGTATATTCGCGCGATTGCCAATATGCGCCACGATCCGCGGTTTGCCAATCGCGTCGTGTTCGTCGAGGATTACGATATCAACGTCTGTCGCCACATGGTCCAAGGAGTCGACATCTGGCTGAACAATCCTCGTCGACCGTTGGAGGCATCGGGAACGAGCGGACAGAAAACGGTGCTCAACGGCGGGCTCAACCTTTCGATCTTGGATGGTTGGTGGGCCGAAGCTTACGACGGCAGCAACGGATTTGCAATCGGCAACGGCACCCGCCATGTCTCTGACGAAATTACCGATCAGCGCGACGCCCTGAGCCTGTACGACGTTCTCGAATCCGAAGTTATCCCGATGTTCTATCACCGCGACAACGATGGTCTGCCGCGCGAGTGGGTCAAACGGATGATGAATTCGATCGCGACACTGGGCTGGCGGTTTAGTTCCGACCGGATGGTCATGGACTACACGACCCACTGTTACGTCCCCTCCGCCGGCGGTCTCAGCTGCGACGTCACCCGCTGCTAGTCCTCGCCAATGTCTATTGAAGCTGCGATATTCCCCGGCAACACCCAGATTTGTTGGAAATTGAAGCCTGACGCGCTAGCGAAGGAGCAGCTTCACCAACTCTGGGTTTGCACCTCGAAATCAGATTTCTTGTGTGCCACTGGCTTTGCCAGTGCCGACGCGACATTTTTTAGAGCGCCTTTCCTCGCGGCCCGGTGTTTACATGGAGCTAGCGATTGCAGAGTCAAAGTATTGACTGATTTCACGATCCGCCGCTAACTTGGTTCGCTCTTTCCGGAAAGGCGCAGATTGATTGGCGAGCGCTCGATTTTATTGGGACTCTGTTTGCTTGGAGTGCTGGGCTGCCGCAATTGGCAACCTGCGGAGGAGAAGTTGCCGCGCTTGCCCGCGATGCGCATGAAGCCCGACAGCATTGCTTTGGAAATCGCCGTCGCTTACGTCGATTCCGCCAAGGCCGATCAATTGACTACGCTGTGGGACGCGATCGACGAACAGGGAATCGTGATCGAGCGAAGGCGGATCCTCGATGCCAACGGAATCCGCTGTGGAATTGCCACCGCACAAATGCCGGCCGTTTTTCGCGAGCTGGTCGACTCGGATCCCGCGGATGATGAGCAGACACTGGTCGCCCACCAGTTGATTCAAAACGGATTTGGCGAAGCTCACCCGATCGAAGTCTCCGCTATCGTTCCTCGGCTGAATTGGTCGGTTTTTGCGGTGGACCATCAAACTCGCACCGGCACGTGTGACAACGCGACATGTTACTTCGAGCTGCGGACATATCCGATGGGCAACGGCACTGCGGAGATCGAACTTTGTCCCAAGATCCGCCACGGTGTTCCGCGTCCCAAGCTCTCGAGCGAAAACAACGCGTTCACCTTGCGGCCGCTCTTGGATGAAGTGACGCTGGCCGAAGTCGCCTTTGGATGCCGCCTCAAGCCCGGTGACACGCTGATCGTTGGCCCCACGAAACCATCGAGCGGACTAGGGAAGATCTTCTTGGTTGGCGAGTCCGAAGGATCGGAAGTGGTACGGCTGGTCTTAGTGCGATTGGCGCGAACGCAAATGGACGATCTGTTTTCGCCGAAAAAACTCCACTCGCCCCTGGCGACGTCGCCGCGAAATCCCTGAATCAAGTGCCCCTAACACAACGGGTGTCATTCCGGGCTGAGACCCGGAATTCATCTTCCATGGATGGGACGAATTGCGTGGTGACATGAATTCCAAGACAGGATTCCCGCCTTCGCAGGTATGTCTGTTCTTCGCTCGGCCTCCTAGTCGTTGTCAAATCAGGCGAATCATCGATAATGCGAATCGGCCCCGCCGTTCGCTAAATCGATGAGGAGTTGTTTCATGCCATTGGTCCCGATGCGGATCGTCTTGGATCACGCCGCCGAGAATCACTACGGCGTCGCGGCCTTGAACGTCAACAACATGGAACAAATCCAGTCGATCATGGAAGCGGCTCACGAGACCGATTCGCCGGTGATTGTCCAGGCGTCGCGCGGGGCCCGAGCCTATTCCCAAGACCTCTATCTCAAACACTTGATGTTGGCTGCATCGGAGCTGTATCCGCATTTGCCGGTCGTCATGCATCAAGACCACGGCAACAGCGTCGCTACGTGCATGAGCGCGATCGAAAACGGCTTTACGTCAGTGATGATGGACGGTTCGCTGAAGGAAGACGGCAAGACGCCTGCCGATTACCCCTACAACGTGCATGTCACCCGCGAGGTCGTTCGGCTGGCGCACGCCAAAGGCATTTCGGTGGAAGGCGAACTGGGGTGCTTGGGATCGTTGGAAACGGGCCAGGGCGAAAAGGAAGACGGACACGGAGCCGAAGGGGCTTTGTCGCCAGAACAGTTGCTGACCGATCCGGACGAGGCCGAACGATTTGTCGCCGATACTGGCGTCGACGCCCTCGCCGTCGCAATCGGGACAAGTCACGGGGCTTACAAATTCACCCGCAAACCCGATGGCGAAATCTTGGCGATGGGCCGCATCGTGGAAATCCACCGCCGCTTGCCCAATTGCCACCTCGTGATGCACGGCAGCAGCAGCGTGCCGCAGGCGCTGCAAGATATGCTCAACAAATACGGCGGCAAAATGCGGCAGACTTGGGGCGTCCCGGTCGAGGAAATTCAGCGAGGCATCAAGCACGGGGTCCGCAAAATCAACGTCGACACCGACAATCGAATCGCCATCACGGCGGCGATTCGCAAGGTCTTTGTGGAAACTCCCGAAAAATTTGATCCGCGCGATTATTTGAAGCCGGCACGGACCGCCATGAAGGAAGTCTGTCGCGACCGAATGATCGCCTTTGGCCAAGCGGGGCAAGCGGCTCGCCTACGGAGTCGATTGTAAATTTGCGAACCGGCCCGACGGTAGGATCACGACGTGCATACGCGGGCACTTAGGCAAGTCATGACGATCGAACACTGGCAGAGCCAGTGGCACACGGAACATCGAATTTGTCTTGTGTGCCACGGGCTTTGCCCGTGCCGTCCCTCAGCACGGCTAATCCAAACGGATCCAAATCATCCATGAGCGCCAACGCGAAAATCCCGATCAACGCGTCAGCGCTGATGACTGTTGACGAGCGCGAATCCCTGTTGCTCGCGCCGTATGCCACGTTCAGTTCGGACTCCGCCGGACGTGAATATCCGGAACAGGAACATCCGTATCGCGGTCCGTTCCAACGCGATCGCGATCGCGTATTACATAGTTCGGCCTATCGACGCCTGAGCGGCAAAATGCAAGTCTTCACCGGGGAAATGGGGGACTACCACCGAACCCGTTTGACGCATACTCAAGAAGTCGCCACGATCGCAAGAACGATTGGCCGTGTCATTCGCTTGAACGAAGATCTGATCGAGGCCCTTGCCCTGGTTCACGACTTGGGCCATCCGCCGTACGGCCACGCCGGAGAAGACGTGTTAAACGAGTGTTTGGCCAACGACGGAGGATTCTCGCATAACCAGTTTGGCCTCACGATCGTGCGCGAGCTGGAAAAGCGGTTCACGGCGTATCCGGGACTCAATTTGACGCGTGAAGTCCTCAGCGGACAAACCGCGCGGATCGACAAGTCCAATCGCCACGCCAAGCCCAGTTTGGAAGTTCAATTGGTGGACGCGGCCGACAGCACGACCTACGACGCGCACGATACCGACGACGCGATCAAACTGGGCTTGGTCACGCTCGACGATATGGAGCATCTGGGATTGATTCGCGATAGCCTCCGCCATGTGCAAGCCAACTATGCGGCGCTCGACCCGGATATGCTTCGCAAAGCAATCGTGCACCGGTTGATCGAATCCCAAGTTACCGATCTGATCGACCATTGCGGACGCGAACTGCAACGCCATTCGTTCCAAGATTCCCTGGCGGCGAGCCGCAGCGATTTCGTCATCGAGCCGAGTTCAGGGCTGACCGCGCAGAAAAAGGAGCTTGAGAAATTCCTCTACCAGCGCGTGTATCGCCATCCCCAATTGATTTCGGTCCGCCAACGGGCGCAGCAGCGCCTGCGGCTGATGTTCGAGGGTTTTGTGCGGCGCCCCGAACTCATCCCGGCCAAATACCAATACCGGATCGCCGAAGTGGGTCTTGAGCGGACGGTTGCGGCATATATCGCCGGGATGACCGACGATTATTGCGAACAGATGTTTGCAACTCATTTTGCCGCTTCGTAGGTCTCGCGAGCCGAGCGAGACCTTGCACCATCCCGGTTATACTATTCCAAATGGTGTTCCGTGTCCGTAGCGCCTGCCGAATTCTGTTTGGACGGCGATCGACATGCTACATGATTTGGCCCTGTGAGTTTATTGATATTGCGATGCCTCGCTCGGCTCGCGAGACCTACCTACGGCCCAAATTGAGTGCTTGTGATGCGGTTTCATCGCGCGTGGCCTGTTTGGGCTATTTGCGTCAGTTTGTATTCTTCCTCTGGGTGGCACTTTCTGTCCGCCGCGGCGGATCGAAGGGCGTGGTTTTGCCCCCCCACTCCCCTCGAATACTTTGGTTGAGCGCTCCAATGAGTACTTGAAACAACTTGGCGCACGCCAACTTTTCCCAAATTACACGCTGGCGCGGTCTTTTGCCTCACCGCGGTGGTTTCTACCATTAAGGTTGGGGTGCAGCGGGGTTTCATTATCTTGGGGGCAACTTGCCCTAACCGCCCTCACCCTATCATCATTATTCAGTCGAGGTATGTCGTGGAATTAATCATCCTCCGGAGTGTTTTCTTGTTTGTGACGGTCGGCTTGAGCGTATCACTTATGCTCAATTCCGGTTTGAGCTGGTGGGTGGTGCCGCTCGCGGCCGTTGGCGCGCTAGTCTTGATACTAGTCGACTGGATTACACCGCGCAAACGAATCGAAATGATATCGAGTATTTACTTTGGCATTGTTATCGGAATTTTTTTGACGTTTGTCGTTAGCTTGGCGTTGGCTCCGTTTTGGGGTTCGGAAACCGATACACCTTTGGGAAATACTCGTGCGATCGCCCTTCCCTTGATCGGTGCGGCGAGCTGTTATCTCTGTATCAGCTTGCTGTGGCAGACCCGCGATGACTTCCGCTTTGTTATTCCGTACGTCGAGTTTCACCGCGAAGTCCGTGGCGGCAAGCCCTATATTCTCGATACCAGCGTTGTGATCGATGGGCGGATCGCTGACATCGTCGATACGGGAATCATCGACAATCAATTGATCATGCCCCGCTTCGTGCTCGCGGAGCTTCAATCAATTGCGGACAGCAGCGACAAGATGCGGCGCTCGCGCGGGCGGCGCGGATTGGATGTGCTCAATCGAATGCGGGCCAATCCCAAAGTTGAATTGACGATCTATGATCGAGAAACGGCTGAAATGGATGGCCAACCCGTCGATAGTAAATTGATGTTGTTGGCGCGAAGTTTGCAAGGCAAGATCGTTACCGGGGACTTCAACTTGAATAAGGTCGCCCGGCTACAAAATATCGCGGTGATCAACCTGAATGACATCGCCAATTCTCTCAAACCGGTATATTTGCCGGGCGAGAACTTGACTGTACGCATCGTGAAGGCGGGCGAAGAGGCGAACCAGGGAATCGGCTATCTGGAAGACGGGACCATGATCGTCATCGAAGAGGGCCGCAATTACATCGGCAAGACCATCAACGCGACCGTCACCAGCACGCTGCAAACCAGCGCCGGCCGAATGATTTTCGGCCGTTTCGAAGCGCTGATTGCGTAGAGCATTCCGTTTCCAATTCCGTTCTTCGTTTAACCGCCCGGCTTCCTTGCGCTGCGACCCCGTCCAGCGGCCTTGCACCTCATGATACTTGCATAGTCGCCTTTCGCTCCTAGGCTGTGCAATTATTCATTTTGGATGTAGCGCGGCCCTTCTGGGCCGCGTTTTCCGGTCGTTCGACGGCCTAGAAAGGCCGTCCTACGAATAAATTCACAGCCTCTCCGCGAAAGAACGTTCTTTCGCGGAGCGAAAGGCGACTATGCTCGCTTGCGAGCTGTAAAACAAGCGGCAGAGGTCATGCGGCAGTCTCGCACTTAGTTTTCAAACCGATGAACCAGCCAGACAAGCTGAATGCGGCTTTTTTGGAACCCAAAACGAAGAATGTCATTCCGGGCTGAGTCCCGGAATCCATTTTCCATGGATGGGGGAATTTCGGTACGCGCTGAGCCGAAATTGGATTCGCGCTACCGCGGGATGGGTCCTAAACGTGAAGCGCGTCTTTATGCGTTTCAATCCATCCTTGCACACGGCCGCGAATCTCGTCGCGGATCTCTCGAAATGCTGCAATTCGAGCGGCCTCTGAACCGGTCGCCGCCGCTGGATCGTCTAGCGACCATGACTCGGTTTGAATGTCGCCCCAAAAACTCTTTCACTGGTTTCGGATACTGACCGTCCATGCTGACGCCGATTTCATTCATGGCGCGCGTGGTCAACGGATTGATCTCCTTGGGTTCGGTTCCCGCGCTGTGGACTTCAACGGCGTCGCCGGCAACGTGTTTCATCAAGGCCTCCGCCATTTGACTACGGGCAGAATTGCCGGTGCAAACGAACAAGACTATGGGTTTCATCATGGGCACATTATTATTTCTCCGCACGAGTTAATTTTGCATTGTAACCCATCCATTCAGGCAGCGCGTTACGGCTAGTTGATGGAGCTCACGATTTAGGTTTTGAAACGAACCTGACCGCAAAATCTCTGGCCCAAATTGCCTAACTAGACAATCGTTTATCCAAAGCAACCCCACAGTAATTCGCGTCGTCGTTTGTGAAGATCCCCTCATCAAACCTTAACGTGTTCCCCTTGCATTGTTCCCGGATTCTTAAGAATTGCTCGATATCTTTTTCCTCCAACAAGGTTCTCTTCTGTACTTTTTTTGGAGGTTGGACATGGTGCGACGAAAGGGTTTTACACTGATTGAACTGTTGGTAGTGATCGCGATTATCGCGATCCTCATTTCGCTATTGTTGCCGGCGGTTATCGCGGTGCGCAACGCAGCTCGATCAACCCAGTGTGCGAATAATCTGCGGCAATTTGGCTTGGCGATGCTGTCCAAGGCCTCGAATGACCCTGCCGCTTATCTATGTAGCGGTGCATTTGATTCGCGGCGCGATGGTTCCGTGGAACTATTCTCGTGGGTCGCCGACTGCGTCGGTGAGAAAACGTTGCCCAACGTTTTGCTGTGCCCAGCCAGCCCGTGCCTGGGTTCCGAAAAGCTCAATGACCTGATTGGAAAGGACACCTCCAACGCAGCTGTAACGCCGCCCGATCGTTTCGGCGCGGGCAGCGGCCCGATCCTCAACGCGATGGTGCCCTACAGCCAAGTCCGGATTGATTATGTTCGCAACAATCTTGTGGAGAAGGGTTACAACACGAACTATGCATCGAGTTGGCACATGGTCCGCTCGGCGCCAGGGATTATTACCCCTGCCGCCCCGGGCGTTCCGGCGACTCAGGGCAATTTGAAGAACTTCCTCAACACAGCCGGTCCATTGACTCTCACACGCATCGATTCGGCTGCGGTTCCAAGTTCGGCGATTCCATTGTTGGGTTGTGCCGACAAGGGTGACACGGCGGAAGCCACGTTGTCTGAAACGATTTCGACGGACTTCAAATTGGTAAAAGGCATCGTGTTGTGCGAGTCCTTCAACGACGGTCCGTCGTACTACGACACGGGGACCGGAAAAGTCATCATCGTTCCCACCGGCACGCCTCAGGATTGGCTAGACTCCGATTTGCCAACCAAGGGCCAGATCGTCTCCGATGACAGCATCTTCACCGGCAGCGCTTCGATTCCGCTCGTCCTGCAGGATACACGCGACTGGCGAGCCTATCACAATCGCAAACTCAATATTGTGTTTTGCGACGGTAGCGTTCGAGCCGTTGTGGATGATAACGGTGACGGCTACATCAATCCAGGTTTTGGGGTACCACCAGGAAGCGACGTTGAGATTACCGGCTACGCCGACAATCGCTGCGAAGTCAATCCGTGGGACTTGTTCTGCGGGATCTTTATTGATAAAGGATTCGTGCGAAAAGCCTTCGAGTAACCGATTGTGAGCGATCACAATCGATCGGTACACACCGCGCGAGCAACGGCGCCACTAGTTTGGCGCCGTTGTTTTTTTGCGACAAGAAAAAAGAACGCCCTCAATCGAAGATCGAGGGCGAATCAAGGGTCAGAAATAGAACAGGTGACGCTCACGGTTTTGGGAAAGCCACGGGGCGCTTTCCCGGCGAGTGATCTGGTGGTTCTGGCATAAGCAGCCCTCCCTCATCAAACGAATTTGGTCGTGCATCTGTACTCATCTGATTATGCGGCAACTTGGATTCAGTTCAAGTTTTTTTTGGCCGGATCGCCGAAATTGTGCCAACAAAATAGTGGCCACTTAGCGTGGATTTCGTTAGGCAAGATTTTCCGGCAAAAAATCGAGCTGGCATGCTAGGTGCGGTGGCCATGGATTTAGTTTGGACTTGTGCCGATCGACGCAAGCATCTACAAGATTGCCCCCGCAGCCTGTCATTCCTGGGAGTTCTTCAATCGCTGCGACGGTGTTAGGCCAAGAATCGATTTCAAAGACCGCCCGGATAAACCCGGCGGCTCGCTTTCACTGCGCGCTGGCCTTGGGCCTTGGCATTTCGCTGCTCGGTTGCGGAACGCTCGACGTCAATCGATTCACCGATCGGCTGATCGCGTCCAACGAACGGGATTGGTCCCCGCAATTTCGCGTGCTCCCCAAAGCCGTCATCGCCGGCGACCAAATCACCGTCTACAACATTCGGAACAACATCTATCTGGGTGAAAAGGACTTCGTTGTCCAGCATTACGACAAGTTGTTTTCGCTGCACGATGTTCAGACCGTCGACTTCATCATCGTTCCCTTCCAAGGCATGGAATCGATCGCCCACACGATGCTGAGTTTCGGCTTGACCGACGGTACCTACCTGGCGGTCTCAGTCGAAGTCCGTACGGAAAAGGGCGAGTCGTACACCACGGCGCTCGGCCTGAGCCACGAATTTGAACTTGCGTACGTCGTGGCCGACGAACGGGACTTGATTCGTTTGCGGACCCGGCACCGCGACGCCGAGGTCTATCTCTATCCGTGTCGGGCCACTCCGCAACAAGCCCAAGACTTGTTTGTCGACGTGATGCAGCGCGCCAACCAGTTGGCCGAGAGGCCGGAGTTCTACGACACGATCACCAACAATTGCACCAATAACTTGGTCCGTCATGTCAATCGCGTGATGCCCAACAAGATCCCCAGCGCCTGGCAGATCCTGCTCTCGGGGCACTCGGACCGCTACGCCTACGACTTGGGTCTGCTCGACCAGCGAATTCCATTCGAAGAGCTCAAAGAATTGGCGCATATTAATGACTTGGCAGAAGCGAATTACGACGCCCCGGATTTTTCGCAAAAGATCCGCTCGCGGATCAGCCGGCTTGAGGATCACATTCCAGATACGCTGCCCGATACCCTAGCCCAAAACGACGGCGAGACTTCCGCGGCCGATTCTTCACGGGTCGCAGGTTCTCGCCTCGCTCGCCGCTGGGCCGATTTTCGCGACGGGCTGCAAAAGCAAGGCCGGCGACCCATCACCCCCCGTCGGTCGCGAGACTCGGCCGAAATTGCCGATCCCGTCGAACTCTCGATCGAGGAATAGTCGCTGGCCTCGTGGGATGGCATTGTCGCCTTTCGTTCCGCGAAAGAACGTGCTTTTGCGGAGCAAAAGCCGACACTGCCCAAGCAAATTGAAAACGAGTCCGGCGTCATCGCATCGATAGCCATAACGAAGGGAAGATCGCAAGGAAGGAGGGATTCGATCGACAAATTCTTCGAACGCGTAACCTAACCAGGCGTCTTTCCGGGCTGAGTCCCGGAATCCATCTTCCTTGGATGGAGGAGTTGCCCTACGTCCAACTTCCCAATGTGGATTCTCCCTATTTCCCCTTCTTCTTTGTGCGCTTTGCGTCTTTGTGCTTCAAATTTCTTTTCTTCCGGGATCCAGACCCGCCTCGTTTTATTGCAGCCTCCCTTGACGCTGCTCGGCCGGTGTGTATGCTGAACTAGGTACATAGTACAGAGGACAAAATGCACTTGCACATCGAGCCGAGCAATGGACTGGCGATCTACGACCAGATCGCCCGGCAGATTAAGTTCGCGATCGCCGGCGGGGCGCTCCGCGAAGGGGAACTGGCCCCCGGAATCCGCGAGCTGGCCCGCGAGCTGACGATCAACCCCAACACCGTCGCCCGTGCTTATCAGCAGTTGCAGTTCGACGAGATTTTGGAAACAGCTCGCGGAACCGGAATGGTGGTCAAGAAAACTGCCGCCGCACGCTGCCGCAAGGAACGCGCTGAGCTGATCCAGGAACGCCTGAGCAGCGCTTTGATGGAAGCCAAAAAGAGCGGCATTTCGACCAGCGACATTCGCGCACTGCTGGATAAAGAACTCAAACGGTTGGAAAAAGAGGAGGCCTCGGCATGACATCCGTGATCCAATTCGACTCCGTGTGCAAATCGTTCCGCCGCAAGAAAGTTCTGGATCACGTTTCGTTCGATGTCCCGCCCGGTGTCGTGTACGCATTGCTCGGTGAAAACGGCGCCGGAAAAACGACGTCGATCAAGACCATGTTGGGTTTGGTCCTGGCCGATTCGGGATCGGCCCGCGTATTGGGCCTCGATTGCCGCCGGCAAGATCTGGAAATCCGCCGCAGCGTTGGATTTGTTGCCGAACAGCCGCAGCTCTATCCCTGGATGACGGTCGACGAAGTCGGCTGGTTCGCCGCCGGATTTTATCCCGACGGATACTTTAAAGAATTCGTCCGGCAGATCGACTCGTTCCACGTTCCGCGCGAACAAAAAATCGAACAATTGTCCAAGGGAATGCGGGCCAAAGTCGCTTTGGCGCTCGCCATGTCCCACGATCCGCAGCTCCTGATTCTGGACGAGCCGACTTCGGGCTTAGATCCGCTTGTCCGCCGCGAGTTTTTGCAAAGCATGGTGGACCGAGCGGCCACCGGCAAAACGGTTTTCCTGGCCAGTCATCAGATCGCGGAAGTCGAACGAGTCGCCGATTACGTCGCCTTGCTCCGCGACGGCAAAATCGCCGTCGCCGGCCGCTTGGACGAACTGAAACAGCAACTCGTTCAAGTCCAAATCACTGTGCGTGAGACGATGGTCCCGCTTCCCGATTTGAACGGCCATGTCGTCGCCAGTTTCCGCAAAGGCCGCCAATGGCAGGCGCTGGTCCGCGATTTTTCAGATGATCTCGTCCGCTCTCTTCAATCACACGACTACGTCGATCACTTTGAATCGCGGATGCCCTCTCTCGAAGAAATCTACGTCGCCTATCTCGGCAGCCCGCCCCCCGCCAATCCCGATCTCCCCGCGGAGTCCACCGCATGACTCCGCGCACTCAATTCGCCCGCCTTCTCTGGAAAGAATACCGCCAAGTGCGAGCCTTCGGTTGGCTGTTGCTGGGGGCTGGTTTGGCGCTCGTGTTGTTTCCGCTGTTCTCGCCTTTTGCGACAGCCCGAGTCATGGCGGTATTATTCGCCGCAGCAGCCGCGGCGACGATTTTTTCGAACGAGCATGAGAACGGGACGTTTTGGTTTCAGCGCGCTTTGCCGACCACACTCCGCGACGTCGCCCTAGCGAAGATCTGTGTCGCCATCGTCGGCGCAATCGGCATTTTCTTAGTGTTATGGCTCTCCGGACAATTGACCTTGGTGGTTACGGGACGAAGTTGGCCCGCAGACGCGAGTCGCATGGACGAGTTCGGCGAAGGTCTTTTGACAATCTTCGAATTTTTAGTGTTTGGGACGTTGATGTCGTTAGTCGATCGTCGGCCGCTCGTCGCACTTGCCAAGACGGTCGCACTAGTCATTAGCGTTCGATGGTTTGGATTCCTTCTGGACTTGGTTGTGTATCCCGGCTTGTTCTATGTACCGAGTAATCCTTGGACCTCAATTGCGTTTCGGGGCATTGCCATCGCCGTTGGCGGTTTCATGGCCTTTCGTTACGCCACAAAGTGGTATGCGGACACGCCGATTCAACTTCTTTCGCCAATGATGCGGTCGAAGCTTTGGCAAACACCGACCTCACTTTTTCAAATCGAGTCGGTGTTGCGCGGCCAGTGGCGACGCTTGCTTTGGCTGCAAACGCGGGTGTCAATTTGGCCATTCGCGACAATCACAATAATTGGCGTCGCGATTTCGATCCTAGATTCCGTCCTCCACCAAGTAACTTATCGTGCGGTTTGCGCCTCGATGTTGTTGGGAGCGTTTACCTTTCGTGCCGCAAAAAGCCATCAAAACGCCTTGCGCGCGTTCGCCGCAAGCTCTATGACCGTCTGGTTTTCCCAATTGGCTATTCCGGCGTTCTGCTGCGTAATTGTCTCCATCACGTTGACATTCACTCACCCCTATTGGCGAGAACAGAGTCAAGCGGATTTCGTTCAACGGAGTATGTTGATCTCCGTTGCCGCCACGATCGCTTCTTTCACATGGGGACAATTAGCATCGCTCGCAAGTCGAACTATGTTTGGATCGATCGGATTGTCGACGATTCTATCGATTCCCGCGCTGCTGTGGGCCGTCGTGGTGGTTGAGGGAAAGGCTCCTCATCTGCTCTTCCTCACGCCGATTTTTCTTTATCCGTTGATTGAATCGATCATTCGCTCGCGGCGATGG
This sequence comes from Pirellulaceae bacterium, assembly GCA_041745295.1. Lineage (GTDB taxonomy): Bacteria > Planctomycetota > Planctomycetia > Pirellulales > Pirellulaceae > JANMEB01. The sequence continues at coordinate 106,867 of JBGTJE010000043.1, forward strand.
AATTCAGATGAAACACGACGCGCTCACCATTGGTGGGCAATTCGATTGGGGCTTTATGCGGCGCTTTCAATAGGGCTCATTGTGTTCCGAGCGTGCGAGATTCCGCTCGTCACCAACGAGCAATTGGCCGAAGCCCTCGCCGATGTTCCTCGACTTAGTCCGAATCAATTAAGACGTTTCAGGAGCATCGGTGACGAGCTTGAGAAGAATCAAGCAAATCGAGCTGAATGGGTGAATGACCATCGACGCGAGGTGGATGAAATTCTTGGCGAAGACTTCACAAAAAACGCCCTGCCAAGCTCGCTAGGTTCGATCCAACAAAAGGATTTTCTGCGTGCAATTTTCATTTATACGTATATGTATTCCGCTTTTGAGAGCAGCGTTCGCCACTCCGATGTCGAACTTGGCGAAAGGATCATCGCCAAACATCCCTTTATGTCGCCTTGGCAAGGGCTGAACGTTGTCCGCTGGTGTCAGCTTCCGAAAAATGATTCCGTTCAAATTCGAGAACTCGCCCGAAGAATTCAATCCTCATTTGATGATGAAACCATACTTCAATCTATCGAAGTTTTTTATAATTATCGGTTTCATTCACGGGGAGATCCCAGCATTGTTCGCCTTGTCGATGCGGCGCGCTGGATTCGACAGGTTCGAGTCGAGGCGGTTCGGATTCATCGCTTGACCAAATTTGTTATGGGTCAAATCCGCAAAGGAGTGTCACTCAACGAGCTAAAATCCATGTCCCCTCGCGTTCAGCTGGCCTTGGCTGGTGACCGCATCGACGGACTATCCGGAGACAATTGCGTACTGTTCCAAGAAATTGTCAGCCGATTCGAGCAACAAACGCGTTCCCTTCGGGGCACAATTCTGCAGCTCGCGCTGATGAGCTGGCAATTGGATCATGTAGGCCAACTTCCTGGTTCGCTGGACGAACTTAAAGGAGAATATCTCGATAGCATTCCTAATGACCTATCCACGGGAATGCCATTCTTGCTCATCAAGGACCGACGGCCGGTTACAGGTCACATCTATTACAAAAATGAATTGCTCGGCATTGATGGTAAACTGCCGCCATTTCTTTGCGCGGCTGAATCTGGGTGGGACCTAAGTTTGCCTGAGCCCGAATTGGTCGAACAGATATGGGCGACTGGCAATCCAAGTACGTGGCTGTTTCCGTTGGGCCTTCCGGCGGAAGAATCCGAATCCAAGCATGGCGAGAGTCAGCCAGCAAACAACGAGAAGTCCGAGAAATAATAAACGCGATTCTGATTGCTGGTGCACCGGAACATCAATTTAGTCAACGCAAGGTCGCAAAGCGTGCTAGTGTTTGCTTTGTTCGGTCGTGATCTCAATCGTGGATGATAAAGCCTGCGCCCATCCGATAAACCGAACAAGAAGGTCATTCAGCAGTTCGTCGCGAAGGACCGCTCACTTTTTTCATTCTTGATTCGTCGCCTTTTTTGCGACCCTGCGCCTTGGCGTCATTGCGTTTGAATTTCTTTTCTTCCGCGCAGCAGCGGCGCTACTTTTTGAGGACCGAGTCGAGAATCTGGCTGAACTCGGTGTTGGAAAAGTCCATTTTGGCGGAGGCGGTGGCACAAAGACGTTTTTCAATCTCGGCGAGTTCGCCATCGGCCGCCATCATGCGGATCATCTCTTGCATCAACTGGATCCGCGCGGGTTTCGATTCCGGGAGATCGATGTGGATTGCGCCGGTCGATACGTCTGAAATCGACATTTCGAATTCGGTGAATCCAATCCCCCAGCGCTCAGCCCGCTCGGCCAAGAATTCCAATTCTTCATCGGTAAAGCGGCAATCGGACGCCGCCAGGTTCACTAAGTTCTGAAACAACGCCCAGTTCCGATCCATAAGACCCTCTGTCAGTCCTTCAAACTTGATTCGGCGCAAAACAAATCTCGTCCAAACCGTGGAATAACTGTATGGGGAAATGGCCGCCTGCGAAACCGGGCCCTAGCGGCGATTTTGGGGCGATGCGATCGCTTCCTCGTAGGCATCTCGCTCCGCGAGATGGAACCGGTCGTGACAAACGCATTAACGATTAGATGGCGCAGCTATCCTCTCGCGGAGCGAGAGGGCTACTAAAGAGCGGTCCTCTCATTTTTGGGCCAGTTTGATAACTCCGTCCCAATCGGAGGGGGGCTGGCGGTTGTGCTGAGCGATATAGCCGGTCAAGAAATCCTTGGCTTCGTCGTCGGCCGTGTACCGCTGAAGACTGTGGTAGGCCGCATTCCATTGCCCCGCGACAAACTGCGTTAGGGCTTGGTCGTAATTCGCCAAGTCGGAGGCCCGAATGGCGCAGTCCGGTCCTTCGGGTGGCAGCAGTTGACTGACTTGAATCGAGGACGTCATGCCGTACGGCCGAAAGACGGCGAGTTTGCGGGCTCGAAGGGGGATCTCGGTTTGGTTAGCGGCGTCGGCGAGCTGCGCATTGACCGCGGTCGCAGTGGTCTCGTCCATCAGAATTGGCACGTGCAAGAATCGGGTCATCGACTCCAGCCGCGCGGCGAGATTCACGACCGGACCGAACACGGTCACTTTGGCTTGATCGCTCGTCCCTATTCGCCCGGCGACGGCGTTTCCGGTGGCGATGCCGATTCCCATATTGAAGTCGCGCATCGATTCATCGCTATCGGCCAAAACCCGAATTTCCGATTGGATCGCCAACGCCATTTGGCAGGCTCGGATCTCGGCGTCGGGTTGCGGAAGGGGCCAGCCCCAAAACCCCATCGCCGCGTCGCCGTGGAAATCGCCGACCACGCCGCCGTTGGCCAGAATGTGCTTGGTGGTGACTCCGAGGGCCTGGCTGACGCGATTGAGCAAATCCAACAGATTGTCCGCCAGCAATTCCGAAGTCTTGGAAAAGCCGCGCAAGTCACAAAAGATCACGCTGACGTGGCACTCGCGCGGTACGAGCACCTCTTCGGGATCGCGCTCCGCCAAGGCCTGCAAGACGATCGGTGAGAAAAACGAACGCAAGCTCGCTTGGTTGCGCTCAAGTCGCTGGACTTGGCGCAAGTTCGAGAGCATTGAGCCGACGAGTTCCGCGAATTTCACGTCACCGCGCAAGTCGACTTGGCTCGGGCCCATTGCATCGGAATCCTCCGACATCGGCGAGGTTGCCCCGGCCAAGTACAATGCCCAGCCGCGCGTCGCCGGGCTACTCACCGGTGTGGCGAACGCCCACAAATGCTGTTGATCGACGGTGTACGCCGGGTCCATCCGCGTCTCGCCACTCCAGACGTGCAAGATCGATTGCTGCTCGGCGATGGCTTGACGGATCAAGCGTTCGCTTGGTTGAAAAGAGCGGTCGATGATCGTACGGCGATCCCAGTGCAAGATCTTGACCGCTTGGTCCTGCCCTTCATCCAACTGAACGATGGCGACGCTAGTAGCCGAATCGATTCCAGCCAATAAGACGTTACTCAGTCGCGTGAACAAATCCAAATCGTTGGTTGCGCTGGAAATAATTTCCGGCAACTGGCCCAACACGGCGATCCGCTTTTCCGCGTCTCGATAACGCGTTTGCCGCAAGAGTTCGCTGGAGAAAAACTGCTCGCGGATGGGTTGGGGAACGTCGAGCGTGGCGCGGGCACTTTCGCCGCTGAGCGTAAACGTCGTCTTGCCAATTACAAAATGTTCGCCCGTTTGCACCCAGAATTCGTCGAGCGGTTTGCCGCGATAGAAAACCGGATTGCGGGCCGCGGGTAATTTTTTTACGAGCAACCGCTGTGCGTCCAAGGCGATCGAAACGTGGCGTCCCGAAACTTGGTCATCCCAAGGGACGCCGCAGCTTTCCGACGAGCGGCCCAATTCGATTGTCTGACCGGAAACGAGCGGCCGGCGCCATCGATTTTCGGGCCGGGGGCCTTGGGCAATGAGGTCGAGCATGAGTTGCCACGAATGCAAACGAATCAGCGATACCGGCGCATTTTATAAGAAGTGGCGCTCGACCGGCAGATAGCTATTGCCCGACCCCGACAATTCGATCAACGCAAGGCCGCAATGACGCTAAGGAATGAGAGAGTTACGTGCGCAACTATTGTAGGGTGGGACGAGTCTTCTAGTCCCACCAATTACCGCAGGCACAACTCTCGGTGCGGAAAATACACCAGTCGCAGCGCGATCCAACTTCAGGTTCGATAGCCGCGGAGCGGCGGCAGGCCGCCACTTCGTGGCTAAGAACTTGGACCAGCCTGGCGCTATATCAGCACGTTGAGCAGCCAGACGGACATTCCAACGATGCTGGCGATCGCGGCGCCGAGAAACAGTTGCAACTTGCGGGTGTGATATCCGCGCGTCAGAAAATCCATCCGCAAATAGGAGTGAATGCTCGCCAACAGCAGGAGCAGTCCGCCCCCGATTACCGACCATTGCGTCAGTCGATCTCGCTGACGAAGCTCGACGAGTTCGACTTTCTTTTTCGCCCATAAGTCGGTCACATGTTTGACGACTTTGTCGGACATGGCGAGTTGTGCAAAGCTGCGGTACATCGAATACGCACCGTTCGGCGCGCTCGAAGGCAGCTCGAACACGCAGGGGACTCGCAAGTGATTGACCATCCACTCGGCGCGAATTGTAGCCGGAGGGATCTCGACGTGCGTGGCGACTTCGGCAGAAAATCGCTCGCGAATCCAATCGCTGACCACGCGCTGCATTTCTCGATCCAGGTCCGCTTCCGCGTCCGCCGCGGACATGACTGCATCGGTCGCGGCAACGAAATACTCGACGTCGTTCTCCTCGAACCGGTCCATCTCGGTCCAAGCGGGCAACGGTGGCGTCTTCAGCCATTCGGCTTGCGCCGCGACCGGTCCAAAGTCCTTTTCCGCATTCTGCTTGGTATCATCCCCCCACGCCAAAACGGCCAGCCCAAGGAACGCCGAACAAAGTCCGCAAACATAGCTTGCGCCCTGCCCCGATTGCCTACCGTTAAAGTAACACCGATTCGACATACGATCGCTACTTCCCATTCAACAATTGACTTACGCCCGACCCATCGCCGCCAAGCGGATCTGTCGGCGTTGCGTTTGATTGATCCAAGGTGCGGCCAGTTGCGTTGCGACCGCCGCGGCAACCACCACAAGGCAACCGGCAATTTGCGGGAACTGAAAGGCTTCGGCAAGCAAAATGGCGGCCAGCCAGCACAGACTTACCGACCAAATACTAAGCCGGGTTTTGCGCGTCGGATCGGCTTGTCGCCACCAGCGCAGGGCCGCAAAAACGCCGCCAAAGAAAATTAGGAATAAGGGAAGCAACGGTTGCCCTTGCGGGTCCACCAAGGTCTTTAGTATTTCGGGATCCAACAAGTCTGTGGTCGAGGCTAAGCTCAGCCGGTCGAAATTCAGCTCCAAACCTTGGCCGACGCCGTAGGAAAACAGAGCAATCAACAACCCAATCGCCAGCATCCAAAAGCGGCGCACCAAGTTTTCGCCGGACGAGTCTTCCCAGAGTTTCCCGCAGATGAGGATCGACCAGCTTGCGGCAATGGCCGTCAAGGTAACCCAAACTCCGAACGTCCAGCCGCCAACCGCAGAGTTTTGCGAATAAAACGTTCCCGTCAAAAGTCCAAACACCATCGCCACGATTGCCGACGTGAGCAGTGAACCCGTCAAGTCGCTCAATCGCTCGCGCGTTGAGCGCGAGAGAAGCGATTGTCGCATGTGATATTCCAAATCTCGCCGCGAAATCTTGATTGGTTTGACGATTTCCTTCTTCGGAGAGATGAACCAAGCCCGTGCGACCAGATAGGGCAAATACACACAGGCAAAAACCAGTCCCAACGGCAACAGCCAGGTCGAATTGGTCACCAAGACGAGCGCCGCAACCACCAGCAGGCAGGTTTTCGCCGTCGTCCCCAACTGCGAGCGATTCCATTGGTCGATCAGCGTGTGATAGGTCGACGTCAAAGCCCGCGCGATCGGTTCGTTCTTGGCGGCCGCCAAAGGAACCCCCAGGACTTTGAAGCCGGGATCGTGCTCGACAATTTCGGCATCGATCACCGATTCCATTCGTCCGAAGACGATTTCCGAATCGTCGCCGATATACATAGTCTCTTTTTCGACCGCCGGATTTGTCGCGACGGGCGATTTCACCGCGACGGGAATCGATCGCGGCTTGGGTCGCGGATTCCCACCACCCAGCGATCCTGGCTGCGAACCAACATAGGATTGTCCATCGCTTCCCGCGGGGCAGTCGACCATCATTTCGTCGATCGAGTGATATCGTTCGTCCGGGTCTTTGGCCAACGCCCGGAAGAGAACCGAGCGAAATGCGGCCGGAACCGGATCGAGATTCACGTCAGCGGTCAGATGCTTCATGATGATTTCTTGGCTCGTCTCGCCATCAAAGGGGAGCCGCCCGCAGAGCATCTCGTACAAAATGACTCCCAGCGCATAGATATCGATTTCTTTGCCGTAGACCCCTTTGCCGATTTCGGGAGCCATGTAGTGGAACGTTCCGACGCTCTCGGTCTGTCCACTGCGCCGGCTGCACGAAATGAATTTGGATAAGCCGTAATCGCCAATTTTCACGACGTCTTCGTCGGCGTCATAGAAGATGTTGCCCGGCTTCAGGTCGCGGTGCACGATGCCGTTATTGTGTAAGTAATTGACGCCCGCGCAAGCGCTGCGGAACCAGCGCTGAACTTCGTTGAGCGGCATGCCGCCGGGATGGCGCTCGACCGCATCGCGCAAACTATCGCCCGGGACGTATTCCATCACGACCCAACTTTCGCCGGAATCGGTCGTGCAGATATCCCACAGCGAGATCAGGTTGACGTGTTTGAGATTCAAACACTGGCGGACGCCGCGCAATTCGATATCGAGATTGCGTTTGATGTGTTTGAGGGCGACTTCTTTGCCGGAATCGCTGATCGCGAAGTACACTTCGCCGAATCCGCCGACGCCGATCCCGCGCTTGATCGTGTAACCGTTCAAGGGGCGCGCACCACTCGGGTACGCAAAGCGGACCTTCTTGCCTCGAATCGTCTCGACGGCTTCGTTCATGTCAGGGGCCTGTCGCGGGGCGAGCTCGGATTCCAACGTACCCATTGTATCGCGCATCTGCTTGCTTCGGATCAAAAATTCGGTTGTCAACCCACAATCCAAACGCCAAACCAGCCCCATGGGGCCAGTCTCAAACCGTCTCTAATGTCATGGAAAACCCGTCACCCGAAATCCGACATGCGTCGGATAATTTTACCTGTTTGGAAAATACCTTCCCGTCGACTTCGAAGTTTCCGGCATACCGGCAAGTCCAGCCGTTTCGCCCAACACAAAGCACCAATTCGCCTTCCATTTCCGGACAGACGATATGACTGCTTGCTTGCGGTCCCATGATAATCGTGTCAGCGACCAAGAGGATCGCGTCGGCCCACGGCTGTGTCCGGTGACGACTGACGATATTCAGTCGCGCGGACGCGCTCAGCGGATGCGGCAATCGGAACTCGATCGCCACGGTCTTGCCCAAAGTCAGTCGTTGATTATTCAGAAGCAAATGGGGCGTTGCGATGGCTTGGCGGCCGATGCTCACTTCGGACAAGGCGGTCGCCAAGAAGTCGCTGCCAGATCGCGCGATGCGCAAGTGTTTGCGGTGCAAGTCGCCTAAAATGGGAATCTCGATTCCGGCGTCCGGAAGGGCTCGACCGATCGTGACTTGGGGATCCGAGCACAACAAGAATCCTCCAACTCCGTCGACCCACAACATGGAACGATTCATTTTCGCTCGACCTGCAGCCTTGCTGAGATTGGTATCGGTGTCGGTTAACTTCCCAGCCGACGTATCGTGTAGTGCTGGCTCGCGAGGTGGAAGATGGTCCGCGATCAAGGCCGGCTGTTGACGCTTCATGCTCCGACGCAGCGCGTCGGCTGCGAACTGCAAATGCGGCGCGATATCCAACAACTGCGAGGAGACTTGGCGGGCGGTCGACCAGCGAGATTCTTGCAAGGCCGATTGCAAGCGATTGGTGAGTCCACCGGCCGTGGCCGTTTGCTGCGACAGCGCTTGACGCCGCGATTGCACCCACGTCAAATCGGGACGCGAGGCGAGGACTTTTTCCAAGGCTTGTTGGGCGTCGGACCAAGCCCCTTGGGCCGCCAGCTGCTCCGCTTGTTGAATTCGGTTCGATAATGCTTCGATCCGATCGGCGCGGGAATCGAGGATCCGCCGTCGCTTCAAATCGCCCACGACACGGAGGGCTTGCCTCGGCCGTCCGGCGATCAAATGGGCCTCGGCCGTCTCGACTGCCAGTTCCACTAATTCTTGGCGTTGCCGCAAGAGTTGTGGGGGGCAACCGCCGCTGACCAAATCGTAAAGCCGATCGGCGTGGGCGAGATCCTGCCAAGCCAATATGAAATCTGCGCGCGACGCACTGGCTTGAGCCCGGGCCATCAGCTTTTGGGCAAGTTGTCCGGCCAGCTCGGGGCCGCCGCGAAACTCGTGCAGTTGCGTTTGCACGAACAGCGCGGTTGCCTCGCTGAGCTTTCCAGCGTCAGCTTGCTCGGTCACTTTGCGGAATTTTAATCGCCAGAACAACATGGTCGCGGATCTACAAAAAGTCTTTCACTTTGTTTAGCGGTAAGCCGGGGGCGCCTGCGCCTCCGTTCGTTTAACGCCAAGCCGAAGGCGCCGGCTTCTTTGTCTATCGCCACGGCGAAGAAAACACGATGCCGTCGCCTTCGGCTTGGCGAAACGATGAATCTTCTGAGCGTGACCCTATAAAGAGTAGCAATCCAAAAAAAGGGCCCCGGCCATTATAGCGCGGGGCCCATTAAGGTTTGGGATTAGTTACTTCGTGGCCACGTCGGTAGACTTATCGCGGCTGAAGTATTCATCAACTTGTTGGCTGATGTCGACATCGCTTTCCTCTGATTCATCTTCGGCCGGGATGGCTCCGACGAATTGCGGGGTCAATTGCAACATCTGCGCTTCGACTTCGATCTGGGTCGAAATGCCTTGGATCATCTCGCGGGTTTCGGCCAATTCGCTGCCATCAAAGTTCAGCTTGTTGGCGGTTTTCGCGACGTCGACCATTTGTTTGCGGGCGACGAGATTTTCGATTTCGATTTCCAGTTCGTGGCGTTGAGAAATGGTCTGCTCCAAGCGGCTCTTGGCAGCTTCGAGACCTTGTTCACGCAAATCCAGCGTCTTTCTCAGGTCGACCAGCGTTCGTTCGCTGGTTTGAAACACGCGGAATCGAGACTTTAGGTCGTCTTTCACGCGATCGTTCGAATAGGACTTGCCCTTGGTCGACGTGTAGACTTCGTCTCCCGAGTCCAAGTGATTCTTCAGACGCATGATTTGCGCTTGTTGCCGGTCCAATTCGGTTTGGCCGCTGGCCAGTTTTTCCTTGACGACGCGGACGTCGACTTCCTCTTTCGCGACGTTCATCATCATGTCGCGGACTTCACTGTCCACGTTCTTCAGCTGGTCGCGAGCCGTATCGATCTGCATCGCGATGGGAACTGCTTCTTGGGCTGCTTGGCGGACCTTGTGGAACGAGGTCTTGGCGTACGGGATGAGGCGGCTGCCGAACAACAACGACAGCACCAGCGCGCCTCCGCCGATAAAAATGGCGAGTTTCTTGATCATCGAGATACCTCCAGAAAACGTTATACTTGCGGTCGTTTCGATCACAATTCGACGAACCCAGGGAGTAATTCGCCTGCTTCTTGGCCGTCTTTGGAAAAATCCAGAAAATTTCAAAGGGGGTTTTCGCCCTGGAAATAGGACCCCCGCGGGTGTGGGCTCGAGGCGGTTTTGTTCGGTAATTGCCGGCCCCTCGCATGGCGACCATCGAGTTCCATCGCCCCCGCCACGGGGGAGAGGGCGGGGTGAGGGGGCACCGGCAATTTCGGTTAGGCTTTCGGTAAGAATGAACACTCAACCCAACAACAGGCTGCCCAAAGACGAGTACATTGAGCAAGCCCATTTATTTCGCTCACTCTGCGAGCGAATCGAGCAGAACGAGCCGATCCAAGTCCTGCTGAAGAGCATCTCCGCCGAGATTCTGGCGACGACGAATCTGCCTAAAGCAATTAATTTCATTCTCGACGAGTTGAATCACACCGGTCGAATTTCCACCGCAATGCGGCGGCTAACCCATTATTTCGCCGCCTTCCAAGCCTTTCTGATCGAGCAGTCGGAAGACGAACGCGGACGATTCGATTCGCAGATGGCGTTTTCCATCTTGTATCACGAAGTCGCTTATCGGGCCGCCGAACCCACTCCGCAAGGAATGTTCTTCTTTCAATTCGAAGTTCTTTGCCGCAATCGATTAACCTACGACCACGGACTGGTCGCGATGGCCCAAGATCCGATCTACGACCGCCAATGGAGTCGTTGGATACTCGATATTCGCCACCAACTGGGAATCGTCGATATCGCGGACTTGGTCTACGTGCACAGCCAACATTACGTCGATCGCCAAGCCTCCCAACATCCCGATCCAGCCGATATTCAGTCGGTAGTTTTGTTCGGCGAACAGGAAGGCCGAATTGCGTTGGCCAATCGTAAGACCGAACCGCTATTTTTCTTTTCCGCACTCCAGCGGCAGTTGCAATACCCTGCCGTTCCGCGGCGCAAGCTCCGCGACGACGCGCTCGACATCATGAACAAGTTGCAGCGGGTCGTCGAACGCTTAGAAGTTCGGATCAAGCTCTTGGAAGAGGAACAGCGCGAAAAAGGAATCGACTTGACTAAGTTCTATCAACGGCCCGACCCGTAGGTTCCGCAAGATAGGTCTCGCGAGCCGAGCGAGACCTTGATGCGCCGACGATGCAAACACTTCAAATACTGTTAACCGTCGAAAATCTCGTCGATAGCCCGCGGGCCGGTAACGCGACTCGAAATTGAAAATCGTTAATACGTCCAGGTCTCGCGCGGATCGCGAGACCTACTTGTGAGACCTCCTATGACTAACGAAGATTTTATGCGAATGGCGATCCGCGTCGCCCAAAACGGGATCGCGGCGGGCCAGACGCCGTTTGGAGCAGTGATTGTTCGCGACGGATCGGTCGTGGCAGACGGACACAATTGCGTTTGGCTTTCTTGTGATCCGACCGCCCACGCCGAAGTCGTGACGATTCGCAATGCCGCTCAAGCATTGAAGACGATTGACCTTGGCGGCACCGTGATGTACACGACCTGTGAGCCGTGCCCAATGTGTCTGGCGGCGATTCATTGGGCCAAGATCGACGCCGTATTCCACGGAGCGGAAATCGCGGACGCTCAGGCCGCAGGGTTTTGCGAGTTGAACGTGCCCGCAAAACACTTGGTTCAACACGGCGGCAGTCCGCTTCGCGTTGAACCCGGATTACTTCGCCAGGAAGCCAGCAAACTATTTGCCGAATGGAAAGCCGCGGGTTTGTCTAAGCCTTATTAGGATGAGTCTCAAAGCATCAGCCGCAGGGCGCTAGCCCCCGGTTTCTGCCTAGAACATGGATCCCACGACCGGATGCTAGCGCGTTGCGGCTGAGAAGAAAACTCGCGATTCGAGTTTTGAGACAAAGCCTAGTTCAATGTTGTTGTTTAGTTTCCGAGTTGGCAAAGTTGCCATTCGCTCCGCGAAAGTACGTTCTTTCGCGGAGCGAATCGATCGTGCTGATTTTACTTGGCATTGCACGTAATCCTTGGGCGCTGTCGACTTGTTGGAATGGTTAGTGTCGTTCGTCGCGACTTTGTTTTGCCGACTGCGTCCTTTGCTGGCGCTCGTAGGATTCTAGTTCGCGAAAGCTGACGATTTTTCTCCCGCGGAACGACGAGTAATCGTTGATGAATTCACGTGTGGTTGCATAGGGACCGATAATTTCCCCCGGACGCTTGGAGTCAGCAAAGAAGTAATAGGCACCGCCCTTCTGAAACGAAGCCATCCAATGCATGCGAAACGTGTTGCCATTCATGGATATCGGTTCGAACTCGATCATCAGGTACTTCGGTTGCGTTTGCGGGGTAATGACTCGGAGCGTTTCCACTGCGAAGCGAGTCAAGTCAATGCAGACGCCTGACGGCGCTGTGAAAAAATCATGAGGCTCATAGATGGGCAACCGCTCCGACTTGTTTCGCTGAGTTTCCGAAAGGAGCATGGCTCGCGACAGGTCGTAATCGAAATTAGCACCAATCCAAGCATTCACGTCTTCGGCGTTTTGCCAGACCACAAGAGCGTGCTCGTAGGAAGGAGCGTCCTTGAACACCCTAGTCGGAACCCGGAGATAATCGGGTTGATCGGATGTCGGGTCGACGACGTTTGACGCCGCGCCGCAGCCCAAAGTAGTTAACAAGATCAAGGCGATGAAGATGCGTCGCATGTACGTTCCTAAAGGCTACGATTGGGCGCACGGAATGTTTGACGCGAGCTCCATTGTAGTCGCTTGCGATCGTGCTCACCCTTGGACTGGTGCGGACAAATTTGTGGGAAGGCGGGGCGGAGCCTCGAAGACAGCGTGTTCGCAGTAGTAGGTCTCGCGAGCCGAGCGAGACTTGGAGGCGCCGTCGATTATCAATCCCAAATCAGGTGATTGGGGAAAATATTTCTTTGGCATTTCCGTGCCGTGACGGTGTTTGGTTTGGTGGGCTCAATCATGCTGCAAGGTCTCGCTCGGCTCGCGAGACCTACTGCGCGATCGCGCCGATGATTTTCTCACCGAGGCTATGAGTGCGGGCCAGCAAGATACCGGACGGAAAGACCGGGTTGGGCTTGTTGAAGACCAGGGGTCGGCCAAGCAAATCGCTCGACCAGCCGCCGGCTTCGCGGACGATCAAGTCCAGCGGCGCGATATCCCACTCTTTGGCGGAGATCGGCTGATCGGTGGCTGATCGGCCGATGATCGCGTCGACTCCCGTCGCCAAAAACGTGCGCGGACTTATTCCCGATCCGGCTCGCATCGCGCGAGCATCGATGCGCAGGGCAAGGTCCGTAATCCATTGCAAATTCGCGGGTGCCCCTAACCAATGGCGAGTCACGATGACGGGCGGAGTTGCCGCGAGCGGAAACGCTATTGCTTGCCAGGCGGCCTCGTGTCCGAGCCAAACGCCACTTTTGGCCGCGGTGGCGATCGTTCGACAGAAGACCGGTTGATGCGTCACCGCGACAACCGGAATGCCGTGTTCAACCAGCGCGATGTAGATATCGAAATCGTCTGAGCCGGAAACATAGGCCGTCGTTCCATCGATTGGGTCGACAATCCAACAACGATTGAACCCAAGGCGGGAATCATCGTCGACGTCTTCTTCGGTGAGGATGGCATCCCGCGGAAATTCGGCTTGTAACCGCGCGCGGATCAAATCGGCAGAGGCTAGGTCTGCGCTCGTGACGATCGAACCATCGGGTTTAAGTTTCTGCGTGAATTCTTTGCGCAGATCCAAAACAAGTTCGCCGGCAATGCGGGCAACGTCGATCGCGCAATCGAGTTCGTGGCGCAAGTTTGTCGGTACTTCGATCACCAAGACCCCCCCTCCCTA